>NZ_JADOUY010000002.1:0-631302 GCF_015752285.1 Mycetocola sp. CAN_C7 | reverse complement strand
CGGCCGCCGCACTCGCCGCTTACCAAGACCGCCGCCACCTGGCTGCGGCATAGAAGAAAAACACATCGAACTGTCTCAAAAACTTGACGAGCGCATGGCGCTTCGGTGGTCTTGACTGCGAGCTGGTCCTCGGTCATCGATGCAGCGATCTGTGACCATTCCTGTTCTGCGGTGTCGCGGGCTGCTTTGCTTTCTCCGGTCATGCCGATTGCAGCGACACGGCGTGCGGCACGGTCAACGGCGCTCGAGAATGATGTGAGCGATTCGCCTTCGGGAAGGTCGGCGTTGGCGAGGATCTTGAGGTCGCCGGCTGTGAGCTTCCGGCCGCTTGCTGCCGACTCGATGAGGAATCGAACGGGGTGGTTCTTATCGATGTGGTTCATGATGTTGCCTTTCGGTTGTTGTTATTTGTGAGGGGTTTCTGCCACGCCTGGTGGAGCTGTTCGGTGAGCGCGAGGAACAAGAGGCGGGAGCCGTGGGGCTGTGGTCGGATGCGGCCGCGGGTGTAGTTACGTCGGGGCATTTGGTCAGTTCTCCTTCTTGATGGTTCGGTATCGTTTTCCTGCCCAGATGCCGCCCGTGGGCCGCTCGAGCTGCGCGTATGTGGCGCAGAGGTCGAACAGGGGGCAGCGCTGGCAGATATAGGCGAGGGATTCGATGGGCTGGTCGTCGAGGATGAACCGGCCGTCGTCGTGGCATTCGGGGGTGGTGGCGTGCATTGCGTTGTGCAGCGCGGTGTATGCGCTGGATGCGGCGCTCATGACGTGGCCTCGGATATCGGAGCGCGGTAGCCGTGGAGGATTGCCCAGATTTCATTTGCATGGGTGTCGAGGTCCTCGAGCAGTTCCGTGGGAAATGGCTCCCAGCTTGATCGGCGGGTGCTAAGCCCGATCTCGCGATGGTTGAACAGGATCTCGATGCCGTGCGCGGCGGCTTCTGCCATGAGCGAGAGCGCGTACCCGTGGGCGTTCATGCGGTCGCCCCGATGTCGCATAACGGGTGTGTTCCGTATACGGCTTGTGAGGCGTGGAGGGGCATTCTGCATGTGTCGCAGATGTAACCAGTTGTGGGCCAGCGGTGCCCAGATTCGTCCGTCACAACACGTTCAACACGTTTACCCAGTGATTCCTTGGAATCGGTTTCCGTGAGAAACTCTGGGTAAATCTGTTGTATGTGTTGTGAATCCCTGATCAAAGGCGATTTCGTCATTTTTGCTCGTCTCCTTTCATCCCAACGCCGACCCACGTTCGAGTCGCGCTAGACGGTTCCGACGCTTCAGACGGTTTCGACGGTCTGTTATGGAGGGGTTCGCTAACCGTCGAGAGTGAATTTCTAGACGGTTCCGACGGCTCAGACGGCTCAGACGGTTCACTTCTGGGGGTGATGCCAGACCGTCGCCACGCGATATCGAACTGTGAACGCTGGTACCCGCGCTGATCTTGCGAGTTCTTCGACGCACGCACTTTGACCTGCGCCAGGATGCGGCCCATACGCTGCACAGTGAGACTGCGACCGTATGCACTCGACACGTCCCAGTAATCGGGGTTCCGTTCGACGAGTCGCCTGACAAGTTCGTTCGAGCTGACGAATGTTTCATGATCGGGCCAGATCTTGTAAAGATCAGTGAGTATGACCATTTGCGGGGGCAGTTTCATGAGCCCTTCCTCTCGTTCCATTTCTGCCTCTTGGATGTCGCGCTCGATAAGTCGGTCGGTGATTTCCGGCCATGAACCGCCAGCAGCAGCGGCAACTCGTTTGAGTGGATTCCACTTCTCTTTCATGCGTCCTACACAGCCGTCGGGGAGCGGCGGGCGTACTGTCCGGATGTGCTCGCGTGCAGCTTCCATAGCGTTAGCCAGGGTCAGGCCCAGGTCGGCCGCATCCTCTTCGATCTCTTCCCAGTCGGAGGATTCGACTACTCCGTAAAGGTCAGGCATCAACAGCACGCGGATGCTGCGCGAGCGGGTGTCATCTGGCAGGTGTGGAGCGTTGCCAGCCATTGCCACGGGGGAGAACGTAGACATTTCGTCAACCTCCCACTCGCCACCTTTCGCCGGCACGAGAACAGGCCGTGTTGCGCCGCGCTTGTAGCCGCTGTTGAGGATCGCAATGAGATCTTCGACGCCGGGCTTCTTTGGGTCGAGGGATCTATCAACCTCATCAATCAAGATTGTTCGGATTCCCTTTGAGAGCATCCGGGCGAGTAGCGCGGGGGACGAGATCGACGCGGCCTGAACCGGGGCAAAGCACAGCCGCTGCATGTGTTCGAGAACGGTCGTTTTACCGCTTCCTGGCATTGTGGAGTCGAGTACCAGGCGAGGGGTTGAGTACGTCTCGAACGCAACATGAGTGTGTGCCGCCCAGAGTGCGAGCAAGTCGAGGTCGAGATCGTCGGGCACACTGACGAAACGTCCAAACCATGCCCGTACGACGGTTAATGCATCCCCCAATATCGAACCGTCGAAACCGTCTTGACTGTCTGAACTGTCGAGAGGTATGAGCTGTGCCCCTCTGTCTGAACCGTCGAAGCTGTCTGAACCGTCTGAACCGTCGAGCATCTCCACGGACATGAGATCCATCAGGCCGTGACCTGCCGCTACATGGTCGGCGGCATCATTTCCGGTTTTAGCGGTGAGCACCCCGGCAAACCTCACGCCAATCGTTTCGAGGTGTTCCGAGAGGCCGCGTGCACGGTCCATTCCGGCCTTGTCGTCGTCGGTCATGATAAACACGTCAGAGGTACCCACCAGGGCGCTGTAGTCGGCCTTCTGCCAGTTTCCAGCGCCTTGTGGCGCAGAAGTCGCGGTGACTCCGAGTGACTCGAGGGCGCGCACGTCCTCTTCGCCTTCACAGACGTAGATATCGTGTCCAGCGGCAACCGCTGCCCGTACCTTGCCGAGCTTGTAAAGTTCCGGTGCGGCGTCGGTGTGTGACTGGCTGAATCCCTTTTTGCCGTCCGGCTTGTAATACCGTTTCGCCACCCGCCCGTTGTCATACCGGTATTCCAGTTCGCGGGGCGAGTCGAACAGGTCAGGCATGGTCAGGTTCACCGCGGCGACAATTTCAGGCGGTTGGCATCCGGCGAAACAGTAGACGAGCGCGCGACCTTGCACGGCGGCGATGGACAGCGAGGGGCTTCCATCGTCGTGAGCGGGGCAACGGGCAATCCACTTATTTGAACCAGTCGATTTGACTGCTTCGAGCTTCTCGATAAGCCGGGTCGCGGCGACCCCCTGGATGGTCACGGTCATTCGATGGCCTCGCTCTGGTCGAGGTGGCGTGCATCGACTGGCACGAGCCGAACGAGAACGAGATCCGCCTTATCGCCGCGTGCGAGTGCTCGATTCACAGCGCGAGCAGCGGCCGGCAGGTTGAAGTAGAGGTGCCGGCGTATGGACTTCCCGCGAACGAGAACGGCGTAACTGTTGCGGAAGAATACGCCGGGGTCGGATTCCGGGAGAATGTCGCTGGTCTGCGGTACGATGGGATAAGAATTCAGCTCATCAGCGGAACTTCTGATTGCCCCGGTTTCCCAGCCGGGGTTTTCTTTACCCCTCACGCGGATGCACCGCCTGAGGGACGCAGCAATGCAGCGATTCGGTCGCGCTGTGCTGGCGTGAGTGGCGGCGCGGTAGCTACGACACGTGCGACATAGGCGGCAATATTCTCGGTGGCGAGGTTGCGGCGAGCTTTAGCGATTTCGGCAGGATCACCGCGACGGGCGGCGACCCCTAAAGCACTGCGGGCTTCGATGGGTGTTTGGGGCAAGAAAAAGCTCCCTAGCGAGTGCAGATTTCTCTGCTACTTGACTGGGAGCTCTACGCAATTTCCCCTATTGGGGCCCTCTGTTTGGCGGAATCCGAGGCAACCGCGACCATGTAATCGACACGCTACTACAACATGGGGTCTAAGTGTGGAGCTGGATGCCGGCGTGTCGGTTTTTGCTGGTAAGCGCGAGTGCCGCGAGGGTAAACATCTCCAAGTGGGTCATCTTCCGCGCCTTCATGCCCAAGTAACAATGGTGAAAAGTGTGCGGGACCGCGGCCGCTTCCTCGGTCAAAATGCGTGCATAGTCCATTGACGGTTCACCTGAGCCGCGGTCTGCAGTCGGCAGTCCATCTAGCAACGCAAGGTGCACAGCGCCGTCCCTGAGTAGGAACGCGACATACTCACCAGTTAGCTCCTTGCCGCACAGGATGGGGATCGACGGTGTGCGTTGGATGGACTTCTTCGTGCGACTCTTGACGAGTTCGATCAGCTCAGGCAGGTGCTGTAGGCGGGTCAGCTCCGCATGGTCGGTGCCTCGAGCAGCATTGAACTCTTCTTGTCGCTGGGAACGAGTCGCCACATCGCAGTCCCGAAGGGACAGCAGCAAGTGGTCCAGATCATTATCTTGCATTTGCGTTTCCAATCCTTCGGTGTTCTCGCGTGTGCCTCTGGCAAGAGTCGAACCTGCGGCCAGAAGGGTAGAAACCTTCTGCTCTGTCCGCTGAGCTACAGAGGCGGGTGGCAGGTGGCGCAATTGCGCCACCTGCTGGTGTTCTACTCGGCGCGGTCCATGGTCGCGCCGTACTGCACGAGTGCGTCGGCTGCGCTCACCAGTTCAGCAGCTAGACGCCGGAGCCCCTCGCGGTCGTAGCTTGCGTCGAGATTGATTTGCACTGACGCTCTCCCGCCCGGTTGGTCAGAGTCGGCTTCTTGCTGGACTCGTACAGCCGGGGGTTTTTCGTTCCGGCCGACATCGTTAGCAGTGAGGGCGCAGAGATCGTGCAACTCTCCCCAGTGGAATCGTTCGGTTTCCAGGTCGGCGAGGTGATCCGGGTGGTGCCCGGCGCACCAGAGGTATTCCGGGCACGGCGACTTTGCGTGGGCCGCGGCGTGGGCGATGGCCGCGAGTGACGGTGCGGTAATCTGGGTGGTGTTCATGATTTCCTCTTTCGGTGGGTTGTGAACTTCGCTCCCGGTGCTGCTCGAACAGTCCGGGGGCTTTCTTCTTTTTAGCGGTGGCCTATGACAGCCAATCAATCCCGACAGTTTCAGGGTTGAAGTTCCTGACGCCGCGCCCCGGTGGATAGAGCGTGACGGTAGCCAAGATGCCGATTACGGCTCTCTTGCGTGCAATGGTGAGTTCGTCCCATGCCGCGCGTACGTCGCCAGCGTTCACCAGAGGCCCTAGAACATCGACCCTGCCCGCGTCTGCGAGAGAAGCCTCAAGCTCCGTCAGGCGAGCGCGTAGCCGTCCTGTAGCGGTTCTAAGCTGCGATGCCGTCAGCGATCCGTCAGCAAAGTCCACCGCCAGCGTATCCAGGCGTTCCCGGATGCCGACAGCCTCATGTCGCAGTGCCGAACTGTCCGGTTTGGTGTGGTCAATGGTGAGGTCGCGGGCGTCCGGGCGAGACAGGCGACCAACAATGACGCTCTGCACATAAGTTTCGACAGGCTCTGAACGACGGGCGAAATGGCCCGCTGCGCCGCTGCATCGATATCCGGGGACACCTAAGCGAGCGTTGCCCCCGGCGTGCACAGTTGAGCCGCAGACGCCGCAGACAGCGAGGCCGGAAAGCAAGTAACGTCCACGCCGCGGAGAGCTTCGGCGTGCCGGGTTCCGAAGAACGGCGTTAACTGCCTGCCATGTGCTTTCATCCACAATCGCGGGCCATTCTGCATCCGCAATAATCTCGCCCAAGTGGGAGCGCTTCCCCATGTAACGCGGGTTGGTGAACACCTGTCGGACTGAGTACGCCTGCCACGGTGACGGTTCACCTCTGTGCGCTTCTGAGTACCGTTTCTGTCCGGTGACGTGTCCCGCACGGTTCCAACCTCGAGCAACGGCAGCGAGAGGGACGCCAGAGAGGAACTCACGGAAACCGGACTCTATGGCTGCGGCTTCATCTGGTCGGAGTGTAACGCCGTCTGGTTCGTACCCGAACGGTCGTCGGCCACCAGTACGCCTGCCCTTCTCCGCCGCCTGTAGCGTGGCGCGCTTCTGCCGTTCCCCTTTGCGTCGAGCCTCGAACCGGGCGATTCCTGCGAGCATCGTTGCTCGGAACTCACCATCTGCCGTTGTGAGGTCGATCTCACCATCTACCGTCAGCACCTTGGCCCCGGTGTCGGTGAGCGTGACGAGATCCCGCACCGTTCGCAGCAGCCGGTCGAGGTCCACCGCAATCACTACGTCAAACTTGCCATCGTTAGCATCCGCGACGAGACGAGCCCAGGCGGTTCCGCTGCCTCGTGCTTTCGACGCTGACGTGTCATTGTCTTCGTACTCGCCTACGACATCCCAGTCTTTCGCTGCGGCAAGAGCGCGGCACCGTTCGCGTTGGCGGTCAATGCCCTCCTGCACGTCGAGGGACTGGCGGAAGTAGAGCGCTGCGCGGGTCACAATGCCACCATTGCACAGGCAACGCGCGAGAGGTCGCGGTCTGTGATGCCGCACCAAATGCATGCACTTACCGGCTCGCCGTTGGTGTCGATGCGGTCTTCGTGCCAGTCGTGAGTGACTGGTTCGCCCGTTACATCATCGTGTCGGCAGATCTCACGGGTGGGAAGCGTGCCCCAGTCAGTTTCGCTCATGAGATAAGTATGTTGGTAACAAGTCCTCTGTGTGGCGTGGACCCTGTGCGATTTGAACGGGCTGGATCGCCCGGAGGCTGAACAGATCGGGCGGGCGTTGTTCCTGAGGAAGGGGATCTGAGATGACACGGATGTTTCGCGACCCGGTGTTCGGGCTCGATGCAGACGTCGTGAGGCGCAGTGTGGAGAACGTTGCCCCACCCGGTGCTGCGACCGACATCGTCGACCTGTTTGCCCGGGCGGCCTGGAGCGGTATTGCGGAGCCGGGCGACAGCACCGCCGGATTCCTGGTCTCAGCGGTGGGCGCATCCGCGGCGTTGGCCATGCTCGTCGAACGCTGGTCCGCCGACCGGATCGTTCGCGAGTCGATGGTGGATGTGGATACCGCGGCTTTCGCCACGCAGCTCGACCGCGCCCTGGTTCGCTGGTTGCCGAGGCTCGATTCTCGTTCGACGGTGCGTCAACTGACGCTCGCCGCCACCTGCCGGGCTGTCCTCGTCACGCCGGAACATCCGTCGTGGCCCGAGCGTCTCGATGATCTTGGCCCGCACGCACCGCTGGCGCTCTGGCTGCGGGGCCGCACGGATGCCCTTCGGGACACCGCACACTCCGTCGCCCTTGTGGGCGCCAGGGCGGCGACCGGATACGGAGAGCACGTGGCGATGGAGGCGGGCAGCGGTCTTGCCGACCGCGGATTTGTCATCGTCTCCGGTGCGGCATACGGCATCGACGGTATGGCACATCGCGCCGCGCTCGCCTCGCAGAGCACGACGGTCGCATTTCTCGCCGGGGGAGTTGATCGCCCGTACCCCAGTGGTCATTCGAACCTGATCGGACGGATCATCGACACTGGGGCGGTCGTATCCGAAGTGCCTTGTGGCGGCGCCCCGTCGAAATGG
Organism: Mycetocola sp. CAN_C7; assembly: GCF_015752285.1. Lineage (NCBI taxonomy): Bacteria > Bacillati > Actinomycetota > Actinomycetes > Micrococcales > Microbacteriaceae > Mycetocola > Mycetocola sp. CAN_C7. The sequence goes on along the minus strand of NZ_JADOUY010000002.1, from coordinate 623,827 downwards.
CGATTTCTGCAACGGAACCGGCTCATCGCCGCGGTGGGCGACGCCACGATCGTGCTCGAGGCCGGGTGGCGATCAGGATCTCTCAACACGGCAGGCCACGCGGCAGCACTCGGCCGGCCGCTGGGCGCGGTTCCCGGTCCGATCACGAGTGCAGCGTCGGCAGGGTGTCACCGGCTGATCCGCGAATACGGCGCCGTCTGCGTCACAACGGTCGATGAGATGGCTGAACTGGCCGGTATGAGTCCGGGCGAAACCAACGAAGACGCCGCCGCCCGCAGTTCGGAGGAAACCCGGGTCCTGGACGCCCTCAGCGTGAGGTCACCGCGGTCGCCTGGAGACATTGCCACGCGGTCGGGCCTGCCGGTCGGCACGGTGCAGTCCGTCCTCGGGCTTCTCGAGCTCGGGGATCTCGTCGCCGAGAAGCCCGAAGGGTGGGTCTTCGTGCCGCAGCGGCCGTGAGCTGGCGTTCGCCGCGCGTGCTGCATTCGAAGTGGCCGCTCCCTCATGGGAGTCGCGGCGACCCGTCGTTCGTCCGTCGCGAATGGTGGGTGTGGTGGGGCTTTGTCGTCGTTTGTGACGGTTGAGTTGCGGACGGTGGGTGATGCGTCTGTTCGTCCGTCGCGAATGGTGAGTGTGGCGGGGGCTAGTCGTCGTTTGTGACGGATGAACGCACACCCCGGCATTGCACTCGGCGAGACGCGGGTGAGTCTGCGGCAGAAGAGTTCGGGGATGGGGGATTCTGGGAGAGTGAAGATCCCACCGGCCGTCGCGAGCTACGTCGATCACGTCTCCGTGGAACGCCAGTACTCGGAGGCGACCACCCGCGCCTACGAATCGGATCTGGCCTCCTTCACCGTCTTCGCGGCTGAACGCGGAATCGACGATGTCGTCGACGTCGACCTCGAACTGCTGCGGGACTGGCTCTGGCAGTCGTCGCAGTCGGGACTCGGCGCAGCCACGATCGCTCGCCGATCGGCGTCCGTTCGCGGCTGGTGTGCCTGGCTGGCCCGCAACGGCCACATCGCCGTCGACACCTCCGCACGGTTGCGGTCGCCGAAAACCGGGCGGTCACTCCCACACGTCGTCCAGCGCCCCCAGATGGACGGGCTGCTCGACAGACTCAGCACCCAAGCTGCCACCGGCGACCCTCTCGCCCTCCGCGACTCGGCGCTGGTCGAGCTGCTCTACGCCAGCGGACTGCGCGTCTCGGAGCTCTGTGGACTCGACATCGACGACGTCGATCTCGACCGCCTCACCGTCCGCGTGCTCGGCAAAGGTTCGAAGGAACGGGTCGTCCCGTTCGGAGTTCCCGCCCACTCGGCGCTCGTCGATTACCTCAGAAAGGCGAGGCCGACCCTCGCCGCGCGTACGGGGTCACCGCCGCCGGCGGTCTTCCTCGGTGCCCGCGGCGGACGGCTGAACCCCCGCAGCGTGTACGACCTCGTCAGCCGGCTGCTCGGCTCGCTGCCCGGCGGATCGGCGTCAGGTCCGCACACGCTGCGACACACCGCAGCCACCCACCTTCTCGACGGGGGAGCCGACCTCCGCGCCGTGCAGGAGTTGCTCGGACACGCCTCACTCGGAACGACGCAGATCTACACCCACGTGTCGATGGAACGACTCAAAGAGAGCTACCGGACGGCGCATCCGCGGGCATAAAGTGCCGTCAGCGGCCGAGCGGCAGCAGCACCGCCCGCTCGATCTTCGACAGCAGCGCGAGCGGGTTCACATACTCTCCGTACAACCGCACCCCGAAATGCACACACCGGCTATCGCAGTGGCCGTCCCTGGCCACGACCCCGACCGGCTGACCGGCCGTGACAGCGTCGCCGGCCGAGACCCCAGGGGTCACGGGCTCGATGCTCGACACCAGCCCATCAGCATGACGGATGCTCAGCACGGGCCTGTCGACGACGACGCCCGCAAAGGACACCAGACCGTCGGCCGGCGACCGGACAGCCGTGCCCGGTGTTGCCGCAACATCGATTCCGCGGTGCCCTGCGGCGTACGGCGTCGGGGGCGCCTCGAACGGACGGAGGATCGGCCGAGGTGGTGCCGTCGGCCACTCCCAGGAGTCGATCGGGGTGACGCTGGTGACGAGCCCCGCGGCGGCGCCCGCTCGCTCGCCGGCCGCTGCAGGCGCAGGACCGAACACGAGAGTGGCGCTCAGCGCAACGAGCACCGCGACCCAGACGATCGGATGCCTCGAAAAATTCAGCGACGCTCGCACCCGCCACAGTCTCGCTGCGCGGTCACTGCACCGATCGCATCCCCGTCGACCTGTGGACACCGGCCGGAGAACACGGGGCCGGGGAGGACGATTGTTGCCTCCGCCGTCCTGTTATGATGGGGGAAGCATCCCGCGTGTCGGGATGACTACGCGTGCCCATTCGGCCAACACATCCACTCGGTCCTTCCTCTCCGGAGGCAGGCGGACGTGCGCCGGGCACCAGGACAAGCGGCCATTCGGCCGCCTGAGAAACCGATCGACGCCTGCCCGGGTAACGGGCGCGTCAGAACAGGAGAACGGCTCATGGCCGTCGTAACCATCCGCCAGCTGCTCGACAGCGGCGTGCACTTCGGGCACCAGACCCGCCGTTGGAACCCGAAGATGAAGCGCTTCATCTTCACCGAGCGTTCCGGCATCTACATCATCGACCTTCAGCAGTCGCTCGGCTTCATCGACAAGGCGTACGACTTCGTCAAGGAGACCGTCGCCCACGGTGGAACCATCCTCTTCGTCGGAACGAAGAAGCAGGCACAGGAAGCGATCGCCGAGCAGGCGACCCGAGTCGGCCAGCCCTACGTCAACCAGCGTTGGCTCGGTGGCCTCCTCACCAACTTCCAGACGGTGTCGAAGCGCCTCGCCCGCATGAAGGAGCTCGAAGAGCTCGACTTCGAGGACACCTCGAAGTCCGGCTTCACCAAGAAAGAGCTCCTCATCAAGAAGCGCGAGCTCGACAAGCTTCACAAGTCGCTCGGTGGTATCCGCAACCTCACCAAGACGCCGTCGGCGCTGTGGGTTGTCGACACCAAGAAGGAGCACCTCGCGATCGACGAGGCCAAGAAGCTCGGCATCCCGGTCATCGGCATCCTCGACACCAACTGCGACCCCGACGAGGTCACCTACCCGATCCCGGGTAACGACGACGCGATCCGTTCCGTCGGCCTGCTGACGCGTATCATCGCCGACGCCGCCGCTGAGGGCCTGATCCAGCGCCACCAGAAGCCCGAAGAGGGTTCAGCCCCCGTCGAGCCGCTCGCCGCCTGGGAAGCCGAGCTCCTCGGAGCCGAGGCCGAGAAGGTCGAAGCACCGGTCGAGCAGAACGATGCAGACGCTGAGGTTGCCGAGAAGAACGCCGCCATCGCCGAAGACGCACCCGTCGAGGTCGTCGAGGTCGAGAGCGACGAGAAGACCGAAGAGCGCCTCGAAGCCGAAGCGACCGACGCTGAGAAGCAGCCGGCCGCCGACAACAACTAACCCGAACGAGGAGTGCAACACACTATGGCAAATTTCAATCTTGCTGACGTCAAGGCTCTTCGTGAGCAGCTTGGCACCGGAATGGTCGACACCAAGAACGCCCTCGTCGAGGCCGATGGCGATCTGGAGAAGGCCACGGAGATCCTGCGTCTCAAGGGCGCGAAAGGCAACGCGAAACGTGCCGACCGCTCCACGAGCGAAGGCCTCGTTGCTGCCAAGGACAACGGTTCGACGACCACGCTGATCGAGCTCGCCTGCGAGACCGACTTCGTTGCGAAGAACGACAAGTTCGTCGTTCTGGCCGACAAGGTGCTCCAGGCTGTCGCAGCCTCAGGTGCCGCATCGGTCGACGAGGCGCTTGCGGCTCCGGCCGGCGACAAGACCGTCGCGCAGCTCGTCGACGACGAGGCCGCGATCCTCGGCGAAAAGGTCGAACTGCGTCGCGTGGCACTCGTCTCGGGCGAGAAGTTCGCCACGTACCTCCACAAGACGTCGAAGGATCTGCCCCCGCAGATCGGCGTCGTTGTGAGCTACACCGGAGATGATGCTGAGACGGCTCGCGCCATCGCGCAGCACATCGCCATGTTCGACCCGCAGTATCTCACTCGCGAAGACGTCCCGGCAGAGACCGTCGACAAGGAGCGGGAGATCGTCACCGAGATCTCGAAGAACGAGGGCAAGCCTGAGGCTGCACTGCCCAAGATCGTCGAGGGTCGTCTGACCGGCTTCTTCAAGCAGGTTGCCCTGCTCGAGCAGGACTATGCTCGCGACAGCAAGGTCCAGGTCAAGAAGGTTCTGGCCGATGCCAAGCTCGACGTGACGGGCTTCGCCCGCTTCAAGGTCGGCGCGTAGGTTCGCCAGAGGAGTCCGGATCACACTGTGATCCGGACTCCTTTTTCATGTGCGCGCCGTGTTCCATCTGCAGCATGAGCTCGCGCACAGTAGTTTGATCAGGAGTCCAGGAAAGGACGAGATACGGATGTCATCAGTCACCAAGAAGCGCAGGGTCCTTCTCAAACTGTCGGGGGAGTCATTCGGTGCCGGTTCGCTCGGTGTCAACCCGGATGTCGTCAGCCAGATCGCGCGCGAGATCGCTGAGGCCGCCCAAACGGTCGAGGTCGCGATCGTCGTCGGCGGTGGCAACTTCTTCCGCGGAGCCGAACTTTCCCAGCGGGGGATGGACCGTGGCCGTGCCGACTACATGGGCATGCTCGGAACCGTGATGAACGCGCTCGCCCTCCAGGACTTCCTGGAGCAGGCCGGAGCCGAAACTCGCGTCCAGTCGGCCATCTCGATGACCCAGGTCGCTGAGCCGTACATTCCCCGCCGCGCTGAGCGCCACCTCGAGAAGGGTCGCGTCGTGATCTTCGGTGCCGGGGCGGGACTGCCCTACTTCTCCACAGACACCGTCGCTGCCCAGCGTGCGCTCGAAATCGATGCGGAGATCGTGCTCGTGGCCAAGAACGGCGTCGACGGCGTGTACACCGCAGACCCGAAACTCGACTCGTCCGCGACGCGCATCGACCACATCACCTATCAGGAAGCCCTGCAGACCGGTCTCAAGGTGGTCGACTCGACCGCATTCAGCCTGTGCATGGACAACGGGATGCCCATGCAGGTCTTCGGTATGGAACCGGCGGGCAACGTCACCCAGGCGATCCTCGGTGCCAGCATCGGCACGCTCGTCAGTAACTGACCCTCAGCACGAGCCCACACCACCGGCCCGCCTAGAATGGGTGGGTACACCACGTAAGAAGAAGGAGTTGCCGTGATCGCGGATGTGTTGAGTGATGCCGGAAGTCGCATGGGCAAGGCCGTCGATGTGGCGAAAGAAGACTTCGCAACGGTGCGCACCGGTCGTGCGAACCCGCAGATGTTCCAGAAGATCCTGGTGAACTATTACGGAACCCCGACCCCTCTCGACCAGCTTGCGTCGCTGCAGAACAACGAGGCACGGACGATCATCGTCAGCCCGTACGACAAGACTGCGCTGAAAGACATCGAGCAGGCCATCCGCGACGTTCCCAACCTCGGTGCCAACCCGACGAACGACGGCACGATCGTGCGGGTCACCCTGCCTGAGCTCACCGCCGACCGTCGCAAGGAGTACGTCAAAATCGTTCGCAACAAGGGCGAAGACGCGAAGGTCTCGGTCCGCAACATCCGACGTAAGGCCAAGGATGACCTCGACGCGCTCAAGAGCGAGGTCGGAGACGATGACGTTGCCCGCGGTGAGAAAGAGCTCGAAGCTCTCACCAAGAGCCACATCGACGCCATCGACGACGCCCTCAAGCGCAAAGAATCCGAGCTGCTCGAGATCTAGGGCCGAACCTGTGTTCCGAGAAAGCGGGTGTGCCGGTGTCTGACACTGATGACAGCACGGGCGAGCCCGAATCGCGTCCCCGTCCACGACGCGGATCTCGCGACGACATCTCTGCTCAGTTGAAGTTCCGCCGGGCTGAGATCGAACGCCAGGTGCGTGCGACACGAGCTCAGTTCGACGAGGCGAACTCACGCATCGAAGAGCGCGCGGGCCGCAACCTCGTCAAAGCCACGCTGATCGGGCTCGGACTCGGACTGGTGATGCTGTTCAGCCTGATCGTCGTCAAGGAGATCTTCGTCCTGTTCGGCGCGGCGGTTGTCGCGTTCACCGTTTTCGAACTCGTCCACGCCTTCCGTCAGGCCGGTCGGGCGGTCGATGTCTGGCCCGCCGTCGTCTCGAGTGTGGCGATCGTCGCATCGGGGTATTTTCTCGACCCGGCAGCCCGCTGGTCTGTGCTCGTCGGAGCGATCGTTTTCATCGCCGCCTGGCGGCTGGTAGCGCAGATGGCGCATCCAGCACCCCGCCGCAAGCTCGACGTCGTCCGTGACCTCGCCGCAGCCGTCTTCGTGCAGGTCTACGTGTCGTTCCTCGCGAGCTTCGCGATGACTCTCGTCCGTCAGCCGGAGGGGGAGTGGTGGGCCCTCGCCTTCCTCATCATCGTCATCGCTGTTGATATCGGGGCATACGCCAGCGGTTTGAACTTCGGCAAACACCCGATGGCGCCGCTGATCAGCCCGAAGAAGACCTGGGAAGGTTTCGCTGGCGCCGCCCTGGCCGCGGTCGTGGCCGGCATCCTGTTGTCGGTTTTCATGCTCAACAACACCTGGTGGGTCGGCCTGATCCTCGGACTCGCCCTGCTGGGCACCGCAACGATGGGCGACCTCACCGAGTCCCTGATCAAACGCGACCTCGGGATCAAGGACATGAGTTCGTGGCTGCCCGGGCATGGCGGGTTCCTCGACAGGCTCGACTCGATTCTTCCGTCGGCTCCCATCGCCTTCGGCCTGTTTCTGCTCTTCAGCGGCGCACCGATCGCCGGCTGACGGCTGCAACGACCGCGCGCAAGCACCAGTGAAAGGATGACCGGGTGAGCACGATCTTCCCGACCGCCGAAGGACGCCTGCGCGGATACCACCGCGAACAGGTCGACACGTTCCTCGCGTCAGCTCGCGCCGCCTATGACGTCGACGACAGCGACAGCCCGACGATGACGTCGGGTGACATCCGAAGGACCTCCTTCGACCTGGCGCGCGGCGGCTATGCGACGCACGCAGTGGATGCCGCACTTGAGCGACTCGAAGACGCCTTCGCCCTCCGGGAACGCGAGCGGGCACTCGCGCAACAGGGCAAGGGCGAGTGGCTCACAGCCGCGCGGGAGACGGCACAGGTTCTTCTCAACCGACTGAACCGCGACCCCGGGCACCGGTTCTCGCGTGCGAACATTCTTGCGCAGGGGTACAACGTCGACGATGTCGACGCTCTTGCCGACCGTCTCAAGGACTATTTCGAGAAGGGAACACCGATCAGCGCTGACGCGGTGAGAACCGCGGTTTTCCGGGCTCAGCGGGGTGGTTACGCCGAGTCCCAGGTTGACCTGGTGCTCGACGCGGTGACCGAGGTCATGCTCGCAGTTCGGTGACTCCGGCGTGGGCAGACTCGCATCTGCCCCCGTTCTGGGCTAAAATCGACGAATCGTGGGTAAACATCTAGCGCAACTCGAGTCCTCTGCACCAGCTCCGAAGGTCAGAAGGGCTTTTGAGAGACCCCGATCGCGAAGCCCGTTCACGCTCTTCCTCGTGGCTTTCACCGCCGCAGTCGCGTTCGTGGCCGTGAACGTCGTCGACCCGTATTCGGGCGCGACCGCCTCGCCATACTTCCAGGTCGCTGAACGCTACGACGGGGCAGCCACCCAGGATCTCGCTGTGGCCGGCGCCTACGAGAACAGCTTCACCCGCGACGGTTACAGCGTCATCGCACCGCCGCCCCCCGTGGTCGTCGAACCCGTCGTCGAAGAGAGCGAAGAACCTGAAAGCGACGGCGGAGCAGCTTTGCCCCGAGTCAACGCAGATCCCGGTTCCGCCCAGGCCATCGCCCACGATATGGTTCTCTCCCGCGGCTGGGGCGAAGACCAATTCTCCTGCCTCGTTGCCCTGTGGAATAAGGAGTCCGGCTGGCGTGTGAACGCAGCCAACCCGTCAAGCGGTGCTTACGGGATCCCGCAGGCTCTGCCCGGAAGCAAAATGGGCAGCGCAGGCAGCGACTGGGCAACCAATCCCGCAACCCAGATCTCGTGGGGCCTCGGCTACATCAGCGGACGTTACGGCACTCCCTGCGGTGCGTGGGGCCATTCTCAGGCCGTCGGCTGGTACTGACCCACCTGATTCTTCAGCAGCGATGTCGCTGTCCGGAGCGACCGCCTGTCGTACCTGAGCTTGCCCCGCCTTCTCCGTAGGATGAAGTCATGCCCCGCAGCAACAGACCCCGTGGCAGACGGACGGGTCCGGAAGACGACGGCGGCGACCTCTCCCACTTGATGAGCGGCTGGAAACGGACCGAAACCAGACGGGGAGCCGAATGGAACGTGCAGCCGGTCAGCGCGGCCAGAGCTGTGAAGGATTACATCTGCCCCGCGTGCTCACTGACCGTACCCCAGGGAACAGCTCACCTCGTGGTCTGGCGTGCAGACGGAGTGCTCGGCGACGCTGCCGACCTCGCCGCACGTCGGCACTGGCACACCCACTGTTGGCGACTCGGTTAGGACGGATGCCATGACGCAGGAGATCAAGGGCGGGATGGAACTCCCGGCCGCTCGTGAAGAGATCGAACTCGAGACTGCTGACGGGCTCACCCTCGTTGGCGAGCTGGCAATGCCGATCTCCGCCGCACCGGCTGCGACGCTCGTCACGCTGCATCCCCTTCCGACGGCGGGCGGTTTCATGGACTCGCACATATTCCGCAAAGCGGCTGCCCGGCTCCCTGCGCTGGCCAACCTCGCTGTCCTGCGCTTCAACACGCGTGGAACGTCTTCCGCCAGGGGCACCAGCGACGGCGCATTCGGTGACGGGGTCTCCGAAGAGCATGATGTCGAGGCAGCGATGGCATTCGTCTCCGAGCGTGGACTCCCGCAGCCCTGGCTCGTCGGCTGGTCGTTCGGCACCGAACTCGCTCTCAAATACGGCCGTCAGCACTCCATCGCTGGCGCGATCCTGCTCTCTCCGCCGCTCCACCGGGCGAAGCCCTCCGACGTCGAAGCGTGGCACGGTGACGAACGCCCACTCATCGCCCTCATTCCGGAGTTCGACGACTACCTGCGCCCCGATGCCGCCGCAGAGAAGTTCGCTGCTGTTCCAGGCATGACTCTCATTCCTGTTGAGGGCGGTAAACACCTCTGGGTGGGCGAAAACCAGACGAGGCGGGTTCTCGACGAGATCGTCCGCGCTGTGAACCCGCAGGCCTTGCCGCTGCCGACCCATTGGGACGTCGAGCAGGGCACGCCCACAGGTGCCTGAGGAGCGTCCAGGCGCGGCGAAAACTTCGCTTCCGCCGTCGTGCTTCACAGCTCGTTGGCGCGCGGAATCACGACCTGCTTGATGATCAGCAGGGCGGCAGCGGCCGTCGGGATCGCGATCAGCGCACCGAGAAGACCCATGAGCGACCCTCCGGCGAGAGCGGCGATCACGACGACCGCGCCTGGGACGGCGACCGCTCGCTTCATGACATTCGGGCTGATGACGTACGCCTCGATCTGCATGTAGATCAGGTAGTAGATCCCGGCCACGAGGGCGGTGATCGGCGAACCGAGACCCGGGATGAGGCAGACCAGGGTGATGATGATCGAACCGGTGAGCGTTCCGACCAGCGGGATCATCGAGAAGAAGAACGCGACGCTCGCGAGCACCGGCGGGAACGGCGCGTCGATGATCGAGAGGAAGATGAAGGTCAGGATGCCGTTGCACGCGGCGATACTCACCTGGCCGATGACGTAGCGACCGACGGAGTCGGTGATCTGCTCGGCGAGGTCGGCGAAGCGCGCGCGCCGGGTGGCTGGCACAAGCTGGTACAGGCCTCGCTTGATCGAACCGAGCGACGCAGTGAAGTAGATCGTGAGAATGAGGATGATCAGGGCGCCGAAGAACGTCGAACCGATGGCGAGGACGATCTGGATAGCGCCGGAGCTGATGTTCGTGATGTTGTCGGTGAGGAAGTTGCCGGCATCCTCGATGATTGCTCGCACGTCGAGTCCGGGGAACTGGTCGGAGAGCACATCGACGAGCGGATAGTCCTGGAATTGCGCCTGGAGGCCGGGAATGATGCGGATCAGCTGCGAGATCTGCTCGATGATGATCGGCACGACCATCCAGACCAGACCGGCGAACAGCGTCAGAAGCCCGACGATGACCGTGATGAGAGCGGCCCAGCGAGGGAACCGCTTCTTCTCGAGCCACGACACGATCGGGTCGAGGCCGAGAGAGATGAAGATCGCAGCGCCGATATAGCTGAGAATCGTCTGCAGCGTGACGATCGAGAAGATGATGAGCAGCCCGAGACCAACGCCGAGTGTTCCGATCAGCCCGACTCGGAACGGGTTGGATATCTTCACTGCGGTCCCTCCGTCGCGCGATGTCAGCCAATCGTACTGGGCGTGGGGAGGGCTCACGGCACTCCGGGCCGTCCCCAGACGCATTAAGCGGCCTCACAGGGATTTCGACTACGCTGAAACGTCTGTCCTGTTGCTACCGACCCGAAATCGTCACGATTTCCGGGTGCACCGCCCCTGCGGTCGCAACCGAGAAGGAGATGTAGTGCGCTTCGTTTTCGCGATATTGGCGTTTGTGGTCGCCGCGACCATGATCGTGCTGGGCATCGCCCAACGCACGGTTTTTCTCGGCCCGTCCACCTACGCCGTAGAGACGACGGTGAAGGGCGAATTGCCGTACACCGTGATCAGCGGGGAGGAACTCGCCGCTCAACCCGGCCAGCAGTCGCTGACGGTCTCCGGCTCCGACGAGGTCTTCCTCGCATACGGTCGCACCGCAGACGTCCTTGCCTGGCTGGGGGAGTCGTCGTACAACGCCCTCTCGGTCGACACGGAAACGGCCAGCCTGACGGCATCCGTCGTGACGCCTGAGGCGGCCGAAGCCGATGACACCGACCCGCGCGTCGACACCGAACCGCTGACGGAGGAGGAGCAGGCTGCGGCCGATGCTCTCGCCGACCCGGCAGGCAGCGACCTCTGGCTCGCCGAATTCGCCGAGGAAAACGCGCTCATCGAAACGGTGAGCCTGCCGGAGGACGTCAGTGTGCTCATCGCTTCCAACGGCACCGACCCGGCCCCGGACACCGTTCAGGTCTCCTGGCCGTTGAACAACACCACCCCGTGGGCGGGGCCTCTCATCGTCGGTGGCCTCATCCTCCTGCTCGCCGGTCTCGTGCTCTATCTGCTCGGGATCCAGCACATGCGCAAATCACGCGGTCCCCGGCGCAAGAGCCTGTCCGCCGGCCCGGGTATGGAGAAAATGCCCAAGGTTCCGAAGCCGTCCAGATACAAGTCGGACAAGCAGCATGGCAGTGCTCCGAAACGCCCGCGCGCGTCCAAACGCTCGATGATCGCCGTCCTCCCGGTCGTCCTCGTGTCATCTCTTGCGCTGAGCGGGTGCTCCGCCGGTTTCTGGCCCGATTTCTCCGGCACAGGAACACCGACGGCGACGCCGAGCGCGACCGACATCGTTCCAGACGAAGACCAGCCGGCCCCTGCCGTGAGCGCGCCCCAGCTGGAACGCATCGTTGCCCGCATCTCCGCTGTCGCCCTCGAAGCGGATGCCGCGCTCGACGCCGATCTCGCCGCTACCCGTTTCGTGGGCCCCGCCCTCGCCGAACGCACCGCGAATTACGCCATCCGCGAGTCGATCACCGACTTCGCTCAGCCGACGCCGATCCCGGCCGCTCCCGGCGGTCTCACCCTGCCTCAGGCGACGGACACCTGGCCGCGCACCGTCATGACCGTTGTCCACGACGAAGCAGACGACACGGTGGCGCCGACGGCGATCGTGCTCGTCCAGGACAGCCCCCGCGCGAACTACGAAATCCAGTCAGCGGTGCGTCTCGAGCCTGACGCGCAGATTCCGGATGTCGCCCCGGCGACGATCGGAACAGCGCAGCTTCCTCCTGACTCGACGTTCCAGGTGCTGCAGCCCGACGAGCTGGCCGCCGCCTACACCGACGTGATCACGAACGGTGAAGAGAGCGAGTTCTTCGAACTGTTCGACGCCGACGGCGACTCGTTGCGAACCGCGATCGCTGCAGACCGCGCCGCGAAGAAGGAAGACCTGCCGACGACGGCAACGATCGAGTTCTCGACGGCGGCGGGAAAGATGGCGCCTGTTGCGCTGGCCACCAACGAATCCGGAGCGATCGTCGCCGTCGACATCGTCGAGACCGAAGTCGTCAAGCCGGTCGAGGCCGGAGCCAAGATCAAACTCGCCGGTGCCGTCGCGGCACTGAGCGGACTGACAGAAACGGAGAAGGGTGTGCAGTCGACGTACAGCGACCAGCTGTTGTTCTATGTCCCGCCAGCCGGCAGCACGGAGAAGATCCGATTGCTCGGGTTCAGCCAGGGCCTGACGAAGGCGGCGGAACTCTGATGAGCGGAATGCAGCCAGCAGCCGAGCACCTCCGTGGCGCGATCGACCTCTCCAGCCTGGTGAACCGCGGTCAGGCGGCAACGCCGGCTGCTCCAGCCGCTCCCGGAGCCGCTCCGGCCGGTTCCGCCGGCCCGATCGAGGTCCCTGCGCTCGTCGCCGAGGCAACGGATGCCACCTTCGGCACGTTCCTCGACCTGTCGACGTCCGTGCCGATCATCGTGGACCTGTGGGCGGGTTCGCCGACTCCCGGTCTCGAGGCGATCGTCGAAAGCTACGGAGGCCGGCTCCTGCTCGTCACCGTGGACGTGACGACCAATCTTCAGCTCCGCCAGGCCTTCCAGGTGCAGTCCGTTCCAGCGGCCGTCGCCCTGATCGGCGGGCGGCCGCTTCAGCTGTTCGCCGGCGCCCTCCCCGAAGACCAGATCCGCCAGGTATTCGACCAGGTCCTTCAGGCGGCTGCGCAGAGCGGTGTCACCGGCACGGTCACCGTGTCAGGGGTGCAGGCAGACGAGGCGGAGGTCGTTGAACCCCCGCTTCCCCCTCTGCACGTCGAAGCGTACGACGCGATCGAACAGGCCGACTATCCGCGCGCCATCCGTGCATACACGACGGCGATCGCACAGAACCCGGCAGACAAGATGGCCGTCGCCGGACTCGCCCAGGTCAGCCTGCTGCACCGGCTGCAGGGGAAGACGATCGAGTCGATCCGCGCGGCCGCCGCAGCGGACCCACAGGGGCTCGACGCCCAACTCGACGTCGCAGACCTCGACCTCTCCGGCGGGCATGTCGAGGACGCATTCGATCGCCTGCTGACGCTCTTCGAATCAGCGGATGTTGACGGCCGCAACACGATTCGCACGCGCATTCTCGACCTGTTCGAGGTCGTCGGCCTCGACGACCCTCGCGTCGGTCGCGCCCGTGCACGCCTCACCAACCTCCTCTACTGAGGTCGGGTCGAAACAGAACACCCGTTCCGGTCGCGAGCACCCGATGTGACGGGTGTCCTCGAGCCGGAACGGGTGTTCTCGTGTTCCTGGAAGCTAGCGACGGAGGCGCAGCCAGAGAGCGCCGAGCGGCGGAAGGGTCAGTTCGGCTGACGCCGGGCGCCCCGCCCACGGCTCGTCGACCGCGACGACGGAACCGTAGTTGCCGACTCCTGACCCGCCGAACTCACCGGCATCCGTGTTGAGCAGCTCGTCCCACTCGCCGGCCTCGGGGAGGCCGATCCGGTAAGGACCAACCGGCGCGCCGGAGAAGTTGAACAGGGCGGCGATCGTGTTGCCGTCGTTGTCTTTCCGGAGGAACGAGAGAACACTGTGAGCCGAGTCACCGCCGTCGATCAGTTCGAACCCGGCCGGCTCGTTGTCGAGTGCCCACAATGCCGGGTTCTCGGCGTAGACGCGGTTGAGCTGGCCGACGAGGTTGAACAGCCCCTGGTGGCTGGGCTGGTCGAGGATCCACCAGTCCAGACCCCTGGCCTCTGACCACTCGGACGGCTGGCCGAACTCCTGACCCATGAAGAGCAGCTGCTTGCCGGGGTGAGCCCACATGAACGCAAGGAACACGCGCATGTTGGCAAGCTTCTGCCAGTGATCGCCGGGCATGCGCGAGAGCAGCGAGCCCTTGCCGTGCACGACCTCGTCGTGACTGATCGGCAGCAGGAAGTTCTCGCTGAACGCGTAGACGAAACTGAACGTCAGTTCGCCGTGGTGGTGGGAGCGATACATCGGGTCGTGCTGGATGTACTGGAGCGAGTCATGCATCCAGCCCATGTTCCATTTGATGCCGAAACCAAGCCCGCCGCCGGACGTAGCCGCGGTGACGCCCGGCCAGCTGGTGGATTCCTCCGCGATCATGACGACGCCGGGGTTGCGCTTGTATGCGGTCGCGTTCGCCTCCTGGAGCAGGCTGATGGCGTGCAGGTTCTCACGACCGCCGTGCTCGTTCGGGACCCACTGGTCGGCTTCCCTCGAGTAGTCCAGGTACAGCATCGAGGCGACAGCATCGACGCGCAAACCATCGACGTGGAACTCCTCGAGCCAGTACAGCGCGTTGGCGACCAGAAAGTTGCGCACCTGGCTGTCGCCGAAGTTGAAGATGTACGTGCCCCAGTCCTTGTGCTCACCGAGGCGGGGGTCCGAGTGCTCGTAGAGGGCCTGCCCGTCGAAGCGGGCGAGTGCCCATTCATCTGTGGCGAAGTGGCCGGGGACCCAGTCCATGAGCACACCGATTCCGGCCTGGTGCAGTCGGTCGATGAGGTACTTCAGGTCATCCGGGTGGCCGAACCGGTTGGTCGGGGCGAAGTAGCCGGTGATCTGATAACCCCACGACCCGCCGTACGGATGCTCCGCCAGCGGCATGAACTCGACATGGGTGAATCCCAGCGCCCGCACGTATTCGATCAGCGGGTCCGCGAGATCGCGGTAGCCCAGGCCTGGACGCCACGAACCGAGGTGCATCTCGTAGATGCTCATCGCGGAATTGTGCGGGTTGGTGGCTGCGCGGTGCTCCATCCACGCGGCATCCGCCCACTCGTGGCTGGAGCTGCCGACGACGGATGCCGTCGCAGGGGGAGTCTCGGTGAAGCGGGCCATCGGGTCCGAGCGACGGACCCAGGTGCCGTCCGCGCTGAGCAGCTCGAACTTGTACAACGTGCCAGAAGGCAGTGCAGGAACGAAGAGCTCCCACACACCGGTCGGGCCCATGTTCCTCATCGCGTGCAGGCGACCGTCCCAACCGTTGAACTCGCCGATGATCCGAACCGCCTGGGCGTGAGGAGCCCACACGGTAAATGATGTGCCCGCGACGGCCTTCTCGGTCGCCGTGTGCTCGGTGAGACGGGCACCGAGAGCCTTCCACAGCTCTTCGTGCCGTCCTTCGCCGATGAGGTGGAGGTCGAGCTCGCCGATCGTCGGTCCGAAACGGTACGGGTCGTCGGTGTTCCACACCACGTCGTCACCGTACTCAGCTTCGATCGCGTAGTCGGGGAACCCGGCAGTGTGCTCGCCCTCCCAGATGCCGTTGAACAAGTGGTGGAGTTCGACCCGCTGGCCGTCGCCGAGCACCGCGGTGACGGTCCGTGCGAGTGGTCGCAGGGTCCGAAGGACCGTCACGGAACCGGACGGATGCTGGCCGAGTACGGAATGGGGGTCGTAGTACGAGCCGGTGGAGACCGCATCGAGCACGTTCTCCGGTGGGGTGTCGCGAACCGCTGGTGCGCTCGCGGTCTTCGGCTCGGCCGCGGGCACTGCGATGTTCCTGTCTGGTGTCGTCGCTTCCGTCGCTGGGGTGGACGGAGTCGATGTGGGTGTGGTGGGGTCGGTCACGATGTGGCCTCCTGAACGTGGAAGATGTGCACCGGTTCGGTGAAGGCGTCGAGACGAACGAAGTTGTGTTCGCTCCACGGCCAGCTGGCGCCAGTGACGAGGTCGGTGACCTGATACGTGGCGCCCGGTGCGATACCGAATGCAGAACTGTCGATATGGACGGTGGTCTCGCGGACGGAATGCGGGTCGACATTCGCAACGACGAGGATGGTGTCTGCGACGCCGGTCGGGGTGAACTCGGCGGCGAGGTGCTTGCTGTAGACGAGGATCGCGTCGTCGTCGCTCGAGTG
Source organism: Mycetocola sp. CAN_C7 (assembly GCF_015752285.1). NCBI lineage: Bacteria > Bacillati > Actinomycetota > Actinomycetes > Micrococcales > Microbacteriaceae > Mycetocola > Mycetocola sp. CAN_C7. Next base: position 607,766 of record NZ_JADOUY010000002.1, on the reverse strand, counting down.
CAGCCGCAGGTTGCGCAGCTGACCGAGCGCCGGGTGTTCGCGACGGATCCGATTGAGCGTGCCGAGGTAGAGCGAAAGTGACCGGCCAGCGGCATCCGCAGCGGCGAAATCACGGGGTTTGAACTCGAACTTCTCGTTGTCGATGTTCTCCTCCGCGCCCGTTCGGGCGACGTTCTCGAACAGCTCGAACCCGGAGTAGACGCCCCAGACCGGTGCTGCCGTCGCCGCAAGCGCGGCACGGATCGTGTAGGCGGCTGGGCCGCCGAACTGCAGGTACTCGGTGAGGATGTCCGGCGTGTTGACGAACAGGTTCGGGCGCAGGAAGTCAGCGGTCTCGGTGCTGATGCTCGTGAAGAACTCCTCGAGCTCTTCCTTCGTGTTGCGCCAGGTGAAGTAGGTGTAGCTCTGCTGGAATCCCACGCGGGCGAGGGCCTGCATCATGGCCGGGCGGGTGAACGCCTCGGCCAGGAAGATGACGTCAGGATCCTCGGCGTTGACGGTGCCGATCAGCCACTCCCAGAACTCCACCGTCTTCGTGTGCGGGTTGTCGACCCGGAAGATCTTCACACCGAGCGAGATCCAGTGCCGCACGATGCGGAGGACTTCGGCACGGATGCCCTCGGGATCGTTGTCGAAGTTGACCGGGTAGATGTCCTGGTACTTCTTCGGCGGGTTCTCTGCGTACGCGATGGTGCCGTCGGGGAGAGTCGTGAACCACTCAGGGTGTTCGGTGACCCAGGGGTGATCAGGCGACGCCTGCAGCGCGAGGTCGATGGCGATCTCGATGTCGTTTTTCGCGGCCTCGCCGAGGAAGTAGCGGAAGTCCGCCTCCGTCCCGAGTTCGGGGTGGATGGCGTCGTGGCCGCCGTCAGCCGAGCCGATCGCCCAGGGTGAGCCCGGGTCGTGGGGCCCGGGGGTGAGGGTGTTGTTCGGGCCCTTGCGGAAGGTCGTCCCGATCGGGTGGATCGGCGGCAGGTAGACGACGTCGAAGCCCATCGCGGCGACCGGAGCGAGCCGCTTCGCTGCCGTCCGGAAGGTACCGGACTGCCAGGACCCGTCAGCACGTTTCTTCGCTCCCTCCGAACGGGGGAAGAACTCGTACCAGGAGCCGAGGCCCGCCCGGGTGCGCTCGACCCGGATCTCGGCGACATCGGACGAACTCGAGATCGTCGTCATCGGATGCTCGTACGCGATCTGGTGCAGACGGCGATCGTCGAGGACCGCCGCGCGGGTCTCGAGGGAGGCATCCGTTGCTGCGAGCGTCGTCGCCTGCTGCTCGAGGTAGGCGCGCTCGTCTGCTGGACGGTTCGACTCGCCAGCCGCACGCTGGAGCAACTGGGCACCGATCGTGAACATCAGCTCGACGTCGATCCCAGCGGGAATCTTGATGGATGCGTTGTGGTGCCAGGTCTCGAAGTCGTCCGAGTATGCACGGACCGTGAACCGCCAGATGCCTGGCGCATCCACTTGCGCGAGTGCTTCGTAGTCGTCGAGCCCGACGGTGATGAGCGACATCGGATGCCGCGTGGTCACGCCGGCAGGCGAGGTGAGCAGAAGCTCCACCCCGATGGCGTCGTGACCCTCGCGGAACGCCGTCGCACGGAACGGGATCACCTCCCCGACAAAACCGCGCGCCGGCCATCGGCCACATGACACGATCGGCGAGAGGCCGAGAACCGGGATCCTGCCGATACCGGGGGTCGTTCGAACGATGGACTCTGCGGGGGCGGCCTTGAGAGGTCCGGCCGCCTTGCTCGTTGCTTTCTTCGCCACAAGTCCGACCGTACCGCGAATCGGGGGCAAGGGTTGCTGGCTTGACCAAACTCCCCGTAGCCAATATGCGCCCGCCGTTGGTGGCTGCAGACCGCCCTCGCCTAGGCTGAACACCGTGAAGGCGATTAGACGATTTACGGTCCGGCCAGCGCTCCCTGAGCGGCTCTCGGCGCTCGAGCACCTCGTGGGAAACCTCAGGTGGGCCTGGCACGAACCCACGCAGGACCTGTTCTCCGACATCGCCCCGGATGCGTGGCGGGATTTCCAGCACGACCCGATCAGCCTGTTCGGGCAGATCAGTCAGGAACGCATCGACGAACTCGCGGCGGACGACGCCTTCGTCGACCGGGCGAATGCGCTTCGCGACGATCTCACCCGCTATCTGAACGAGCCGCGCTGGTACCAGCAGCTGGAGGGTGAGAAGCCCGAATCCATCGCCTACTTCTCGCCGGAGTTCGGTATCGCTGCCGCGCTTCCGCAGTATTCCGGCGGTCTCGGCATCCTCGCCGGCGACCATCTCAAGAGTGCGTCAGACCTCGGCGTCCCGCTCGTGGCCGTCGGACTGTTCTACCGCTCCGGATACTTCAGCCAGGCCCTCTCACCAGACGGCTGGCAGCAGGAGACCTACCCGGTGCTCGACCCGGACGGCCTCCCACTTCGTGTTCTCCGGCAGCCGGACGGCAGCCCGGTGATCGTCACCCTGTGCCTGCCCGACGACCAGGTTCTCAGCGCGCGGATCTGGCAGGGCAGGGTCGGTCGGGTGACGCTGCTCCTTCTTGACTCCGACATCCCGGAGAACACCGATGAGCTCTGTCACGTCACCGACCGCCTGTACGGCGGTGCGGAGGAACACCGGCTGCAGCAGGAGCTCCTGCTCGGAATCGGTGGTGTCCGGGCAATCGGAGCCTGGGCCGAACGCACCGGAGTGCGGCCGCCGCGGGTGTTCCACACCAATGAAGGCCACGCCGGATTCCTCGGTGTCGAACGGATCGGCGACCTCATCCGCGACGGGCTGAGCTTCACCGAAGCGTTGCAGGTGGTCAGAGCCGGCACGGTGTTCACGACCCACACGCCCGTGCCCGCCGGCATCGACCGCTTCGAATCCGCCCTGGTCCGTCGCTATTTCGAGACCGATCTGCTGCCGGCAGTGCCGGTCGACGACGTTCTCTCGCTCGGTCGCGAAGCGGGGAGTCCACCGGACGGCGCGTTCAACATGGCCGTCATGGGGCTGCGTCTCGGCCAGCGTGCCAACGGGGTCTCCCAGTTGCACGGCGAGGTCAGCCGACGGATGTTCAGTGACCTCTGGCCCGGATTCGATACCGAAGACGTTCCCATCGGTTCCGTCACAAACGGGGTGCATCCCGCCAGCTGGACGGCACCGCAGCTGACAGCGCTTGCGGCACGCACCCTCGGCACCACGGACACGGCCAACGCCGACTGGGCTTCACCTGCGGTGTCTGATGCCGAGCTGTGGTCGGTGCGCAACGACATGCGTGCCGAACTGGTCGCAGACGCGCGCCGTCGTCTCGAACGCGCGTGGCTGCAGCAGAATCCCGGGGGAGTCGCCCCCGAGTGGCTCCACTCGCTGCTCGATCCGCGGGTGCTCACCATCGGATTCGCGCGGCGGGTTCCGACGTACAAGCGGCTCACGCTGATGCTGCACGACACCGACCGGTTGCGTGGCATCCTGCTCCACCCTGACCGCCCCGTGCAGATCGTCATCGCCGGCAAATCACATCCCGCCGATATCGAGGGCAAGCGACTGATCCAGAAGATCGTGGAGTTCGCGAAAGACCCGCGGGTACGCGAGCGCATCGTCTTCCTCCCGAACTACGACATCGCCATGGCACAGAAGCTCTACCCTGGCACCGACGTCTGGCTGAACAACCCGCTCAGGCCCCTGGAAGCGTGTGGGACGTCCGGGATGAAAGCCGCCCTGAACGGCGTCCTCAACCTCTCCATTCTCGATGGCTGGTGGAACGAGTTCTTCGACGGTGACAACGGCTGGGCGATCCCCTCGGCGGCGACAGCCGATGCCGAGGAGCGCGACCGGCTCGAGGCGGAGTCGATGTACGACCTGATCGAACACCAGATCGCGCCACGCTTTTATGCCCGGGACTCCGATGGGCTCCCGACCGACTGGCTGCGAAGCATCCGTCACACGTTGTCGACGCTGTCGCCGCGACTCAGCGCAGACCGGATGGTTCGCGAGTACACCGAATCGCTCTATCTGCCGGCATACTCGAGCACCACGGTGCTGCGTGGTGACGGATACAAGCCGGCCAGGCGCCTCGCCGAGTGGAAGGCGCGGGTCACCGCTGCGTGGCCGGACGTCGCCATCGCGCACGTCGAGTCCGGCGGCCTCGACCTGACGCCGCAGGTGGGCGACGAACTTCACCTTCGTGCGACGGTGAGGCTGGGCAGCCTGAGTCCTGACGATGTGTCCGTGCAGGTCGTGTACGGTCTCAGCGGTGCGAACGGCGACGATCTCCGCGACGTGCAGAGCGCTGAACTCGAAGCCGAGATCCCTGACCCGGATGCCGACTCCGGCGACGGCGGCGACTGGCTGTTCTCCGGAACGGTGAGCCTCGGCCGCCCCGGTGGCTTCGGCTACAGCGTGCGGGTGGTTCCGAAGAACGCGCTGCTCGCCAGTCCGGCAGAGCTCGGCCTCATCGCCGTCGCCTGACGGTCGTTCAGCGCCTGGCGATCGCGGCGAGCGTCGCGCCGGTCACGGTGATGAGGTCGAGAGGCGACAGTTCGATGTCGAGGCCTCGCCGGCCTCCGGAGACGAAGACGCTGGCCCATGTCGTCGCTGACCCGTCGATCACCGTGCGCAGCCGGCTTCTCTGCCCGATCGGACTGATTCCACCGACCACATAGCCGGTCCGGCGTTCGGCCAGTGCGGGTTCCGCCATGGCCGCGCGTTTGCCGCCGACAGCCATCGCCAGCAGTTTGAGGTCCAGTTGTGCCGTCACCGGGACGACACCGACGACGAGCGTTCCGTCGACGTCGGCAAGAAGCGTCTTGAAGACGCGGTCGGCGTCGACCCCCAGAGCTTCGGCCGCCTCAAGACCGAAGCTCGCCGCAGCGGGGTCGTGCAGGTACGGATGTGGGGTGAAGCTGATGCCCGTAGCGGTGAGAGCGACGGTCGCCGGCGTCGATGCCGCGTTCTTTCTGGCCACGGTCAGTCTGCTGAGATCGCTCGGAACAACTGCATGGAGGTGGCCGCGACCTCGATCGTGTCGCCCGGGACGAACGTGGACACAGCTGTGAGCGGGGTCTCGTCGTCGCTTCGCCACAGAAGTTCATAGTGCGTGACCCCGTCGTGCAGGGGGAGGGTGACGGTCACGTCGGCCTCGACGCCGTGAACGATGAGCAGGATGCGGTTGAAGTCCTCGACCTCTGGTGTGCTTGCTGCGACGTACTGCAGTGTGCGGTTGCGCGCACTCGTCCAGTCGTCTTCACTCATCGTCGCGCCGGACTGGTCGTACCAGTCCATCTGGCTGGCGCTCGGCACTGTCTCGCCGGATCGGCCGAACCGCACCGGCCGCAGCGCCGGGTTCTCACGCCGCAACTCGGTCAGCCTGCGGGCATGGGCGAACAGGTTGTGCTGCCATTTGTCGACCGGGAAGCTGAGCCAGGTGAGTTCGGAATCGTGGCAGTACGCGTTGTTGTTGCCCCGCTGTGTCCGACCGTATTCGTCGCCGGCGGTGAGCATCGGCACGCCTGCGGAGAGCAGAAGGGTGCCGAGCAGGTTCCTCATCGCCTTTCGCCTGGTCGCGAGGATCGTCTCATCGCTGGTCGGGCCCTCGGCGCCGTGGTTGAACGACCGGTTGTTGTCGGTCCCGTCGCGGTTCGACTCGCCGTTTCCGACGTTGTGTTTGACGTCGTAGGAGACGATGTCGGCGAGGGTGAAGCCGTCGTGCGCGGTGATGAGGTTGACGGATGCCAGCGGCCCCCGCTCACCGGAGAACGTGTTGCTCGATCCGGCGAGCCGTGTCGCGAACCCGCCGATGCCCACGGGCGCCGTGCTTGCCCGCCTGGCGTAGTCGACATCCGACAACCAGAAATTTCTGGTGCGGTCGCGGTACCTGTCGTTCCAGTCGATCCAGCCGGTTGGGAAGTTGCCGGTCTGCCAGCCATCGATCCCGACGTCCCACGGCTCGGAGATCATCTTGACCCCGGCGAGTGTCGGGTCGGACACGATGGCGGAGAGGAGCTCGTGATTGCGATCGAACTCGTGCTCCGCGTTTCTGCCGAGTGTCACTGCGAGGTCGAACCGGAAACCGTCGATCTGGACCTCATTGGCCCAGTACCGAAGGGAATCCATCACGAGGCGCCGAGCGGCAGGGTGCGAGGTATCGAGGCTGTTACCACAGCCGGTGACGTCGATGTAGTCGCCGGTGGCCGTCTGTCGGTAGTAGGCGTCGTTGTCGATGCCACGCAGGCTCGTGGTCGGGCCGCCGCGGCCTTCCTCAGCCGTGTGGTTGTAGACCACATCGAGGATGACCTCGATTCCAGCCTCATGCAACAACCGGACCATGCCCTTGAACTCCCGCAGGATGGCGGCAGGGCCGGCGGACTGCGCGGCGCGCGACGCGTATGGGGCGTGCGGGGTGAAGAAGTTGAGGGTGTTGTAACCCCAGTAGTTGGTCAGACCCTGACGGATGAGGCGCTGTTCTGAGACGAAGGCGTGAACGGGAAGCAACTCGACGGCGGTGACACCGAGATCGTGGAGGTAACTGATCGACGCATCGTGGGCCAGGCCGGCGTAGCTTCCGCGCAACGTCTCGGGCACGTGGCGGTTGAGCTTGGAGATGCCTTTGGCATGGGCTTCGTAGATGACGGTCCGGTCGAGAGGAACAGCAGGTTTGGCAACATCGCCCCAGTCGAAGTCGGTGTCGACGACGGCGGATCGGTACTGGCCTGCTCCGACACGCACGAGCCCGCGCGCGTACGGGTCGATGAGGTCGCGCGTCGGGTTGAAGGCCGATGTCGGCGACGACGACCCTGACACCCGCACCGAGTAGCGGGTTCCAACGCGGAGGCTTCGCGACCGTCCGACCCAGACGTCGTCTGCGCCCCTCTTCATCTGGACCGTTTTAGTCACCCAGTGCGGGTCGGTGTCGTCGAAGATCACGAGTTCCATCTGGTCGGCACTCGCCGACCACACGCGCAGCTCGCCGCCGTGCGAGGTGACTCGGACACCGAGGTCGTGAAGGGAGTCGGTCGGAGTCATGCGTTCTAGAGTAGTGAGTGCGCACAGGGCGCGAGTACACAGGGCGGGAGAGCGGAATGGTCGTGTATCTGGACCATGCGGCAACGACCCCGATGCTCCTCGAAGCGATCGATGCGTACGCGCACGCTCTCGGAACCGTCGGGAATCCGGCATCCATTCACTCGCAGGGACAGTCCGCGAAACGGATGCTCGAGGAAGCACGCGAGGAGATCGCTGCCACCCTCGGTTGCGACCCGATCGAGGTCGTCCTCACGTCGGGTGGGACCGAGGCAGTGAACCTTGCCGTGAAGGGCATCTGGTGGTTCAGGAACCGGGGAGCTTCGAGGCCTGTCATCCTCGCCCCCGGCGGTGAGCACCACGCCACCATCGACACCCTCGAATGGCTCGAACAGCATGAGGGGGCCATCGTCGACTGGCTCCCGCTCGACGAGGACGGGCTCGTCCGTCCTGACGACGTGAGGGCTGCGCTCGCCCGTCACGGCGACAGTGTCGCTCTCGTCACCCTGCTCTGGGCCAACAACGAAGTGGGCAGCATCCAGCCCGTCCGTGAGATCAGTGCACACGCTGCAGCCGCCGGGGTCCCCGTTCACCTCGACGCCGTCGCCGCATACGGTTACCTCGAAACCGATTTCGCTGCCGTCCGCTCCGCCTCGGGGAGCTCCGGCGGATCGGGACTCGTCGCGATGAGCGTGTCTGCGCACAAGATCGGGGGACCGGTGGGAGTCGGAGCGCTCGTGCTCTCCCGCTCCGCCATCGTCGAACCGTTGCTGCACGGCGGCGGCCAGCAGCGCCAAGTGCGGTCAGGCACCCAGGACGTGGCCGGGGCTGTTGCGTTCGCCGTCGCAGCCACCCACGCCGCCAGAAACCGGGAGGCCGAGGCCGTGAGACTGGGCGGGTTGCGCGACCGGCTCATCGACGGCATCCGATCGTCTGTTCCTGCTGCGACGCTCAACGGACCGTCTGGCGCCGGCAGGTTGCCGGGTAACGTCCATGTGGCCGTCGCCGGCTGCGAGGGGGACTCGCTCCTGTTCCTCCTCGACATGGCCGGGGTTTCCGTGTCAACAGGGTCAGCCTGTCAGGCCGGCATCCCGGAACCGTCACACGTGCTCCGCGCCATGGGCAGGAGTGAGATCGAGGCCAGGGGAGCACTGCGGGTGACGCTCGGCCACACGACGACAGACGCCGACGTCGACGCACTGCTCTCCGCCCTTCCTGGCGCGTACGCGCAGGCGGCCAGGGCCGGTTTCGCCGACCGCAGCACCAGCCTCGGCGCCTGACGCCGCCAAGGCGGCGCTCAGAAACAGGCGCGTAGACTGCTCGGGTGAAGGTTTTAGCAGCAATGTCCGGCGGGGTCGACTCCGCAGTAGCCGCAGCGCGCGCAGTCGAAGCGGGTCACGACGTGGTCGGTGTGCACCTTGCCCTCAGCCGGATGCCCGGCACCCTCCGCACCGGCAGCCGGGGTTGCTGCACCATTGAGGACTCAATGGATGCGCAGCGCGCCGCCAACATCATCGGAATCCCGTACTACGTCTGGGACTTCTCCGAGCGGTTCAAACTCGACGTCGTCGACGACTTCATCGCCGAGTACGCCGCCGGCCGCACTCCGAACCCGTGCATGCGCTGCAACGAGAAGATCAAGTTCGCAGCCCTCCTCGAGAAGGCGATCGACCTCGGCTTCGATGCGGTCTGCACCGGGCACTACGCGACGATCCTGACGGATGCAGACGGCAACCGGGAACTGCACCGTGCCAGCGCCTGGGCCAAAGACCAGAGCTATGTCCTTGGCGTGCTCACCACCGAGCAGATCGCCCACTCCATGTTCCCGCTCGGGGCGACGCCGTCGAAGGCAGAGGTGCGGGCCGAAGCGGCCGAACGCGGATTCAGCGTCGCGAACAAACCCGACAGCCACGACATCTGCTTCATCCCTGACGGCGACACCCGTGGCTGGCTGGCCGAGCGTGTTGGAGCGGAGAAGGGCGAGATCCTCGACCGGACAGGTTCCGTCGTCGGCTCCCACGAGGGCGCCGCCGCGTTCACCGTCGGGCAGCGCCGCGGCCTGAACCTGGGTGTTCCTGACCCTGACGGACGCCCACGGTTTGTTCTCGAGGTCCGGCCGAAGACCAATGAGGTCGTCGTCGGTCCGAAGGAAGCCCTCGCCATCGCCGAGATCGCCGGCTCACGGTTCACCTGGGCCGGGCTGGCACCCGATCAGCCGGACCTCGCATTCGCCTGCGACGTGCAGATTCGTGCCCACGCGGATCCGGTCCCCGCCGTCGCCGTCGTCCAGCCGAACGCTGCAACCGGCGAACCCGAGCTGATGATCCGACCGGAGACGCCGCTCGACGGTGTCGCTCCCGGGCAGACCGCCGTCGTCTACGTCGGAACGCGTGTGCTCGGTCAGTGCACGATCGACCGCACCGTCAGCGCCGTGCCCGCTACCGCCTGATTCCACCCGCCGAATCCTCGCCAGTATGGCCTCACCGGCACGGCAGCAGGTCGCGGGCACGAACAGGGGGTATCACATTCACCCCTGCGGGCTGGTTGCTCGGGTATCTTGACTGGCGTGTCCACGACGACCCACAGCTCTTCCACACTCTCCGAACCCACGAGGCGTGTGCCGTCGCGCTGGATCGCCCTCTTCGCCGCAGCCTGGCTGGGGATCTGGATGGCTCAGCTCACACCGATCCAGCTGCTGCTGCCGTTGCAGGTCGACGCCGCCGTCTCGCCGGACGACTGGATCGACAGCGTCGTGACGTTCGGCCTCATCTCCGGCGCCGCCGGGGTGTGTGCCCTTGTGGTGTTCCCCCTCACCGGAGCGCTGTCCGACCGGACGACGTCGCGCTTCGGCCGTCGACGGCCGTGGATCGCAGCGGGCACAGCCCTGTTCGCTGTGTCGCTCGCGCTGCTCAGTTTTCAGAGTGACATCGTCGCGATCGGGGTGTTCTGGTGCTGCGCACTCTCGGGATTCTGCATGATGACCTCTGCACTCACCGCTGTGATCTCCGACCAGGTCCCGGTGAACCAGCGAGGGCTGGTGTCCGGCTGGATGAGCGCCCCACAGGCGATCGGGATCATCCTCGGTGTCGCGCTCGTCACCCTCCTCGGGCTGGGGCAGGTGATCGGCTACCTGCTCGTCTCGATCGCACTCGTCGCGCTGGTTCTCCCGTTCCTCCTGATGCTGCGCGACGAACCACTACCGGCATCCGGGCGGCGATCACTGACAGTGACTGCTTTCGTTTCGGGACTCTGGATCGATCCGAGAAAGCACCCCGACTTCGGCTGGACGCTCCTGGGCCGGGTCCTCGTGAACATCGGCAATGCCCTCGGTACGACGTTGCTGCTCTACTTTCTTCAGTACGGCTTGCGGGTCGAACACCCCGAAGACGACCTGCTCCTGCTCACACTCGTGTACATGCTCTTCGTCATCCTTGCCTCCGTCTTCCTCGGTCGGTTGTCCGACAAACTCGGCCGGCGGAAGAGCTTCGTGTTCGCTGCCGCAGCGGCGCAGGGACTTGCGGCGCTTGTTCTCGCATTCGTGCCCAGTTTCGGAGCCACCCTCGTCGCGGCCGGTCTGCTCGGTTTGGGCTACGGCTGCTTCCTGTCTGTCGATCAGGCACTGGCCACACAGGTGCTCCCGGCGCAGGAAGATCGGGGCAAGGATCTGGGCATCATGAACATTGCCACAGCGGTGCCGCAGGCGTTCGCGCCGCTTCTCGGCGCGTTCACTGTTGCAGCATCCGGAGGATTCACGGCGTTATTCGTCGCGGCCGGGATCGCAGCGATCCTCGGGGCCCTGGCGGTGGTGCCGATCCGATCGGTGCGCTGACCAGTGCAGGGCCGCACAACCCGTGTTGGCGGTCGGCTGTCAATGGCTCCGGGCGCTGTCGGTCGCTGTCCCTAGACTGGGCTGGTGACAGAGAGCACCGACACGACGAGCACAGGCAACGACGGCACGACCGCCCAGAGCATGCCTGCGCAGAGCACTCCGAAAAACCTCGAGACGGCTGCGGCCGAGGCTGCAGCGCTGACCACACGCATCCTCGAACTTCGCGACGCCTACTACGAGCAGGATGCCTCGCTCGTCTCAGACGCCGAGTACGACGGCATGATGCACCGACTCGAACAGCTCGAGCATTTCTTCCCTGAACTGCAGGGCCAGGACAGCCCGACGCAGACCGTCGGCGGGCGGGCGCAGGCTTCTCTGTTCGACCCCGTCACCCATGCCGAACGCATGCTCAGCCTCGACAACGTCTTCTCCGCAGACGAGTTGCGTGCGTGGGGCGAGCGGGTGGAACGGGCGTCCGGCCGGTCGGTCCACTACCTCACCGAACTCAAGATCGACGGACTCGCCGTCAACCTGCGTTACGAGAACGGGCGCCTTGTCAGTGCGGCGACGAGGGGTGACGGTGTCGTCGGAGAAGACGTCACCGAGAACGTCGCCGCGATCAGATCGATCCCGACCCGGCTTGCCGGCGAGGGGCATCCTGCCCTCGTCGAGGTGCGTGGGGAGATCTTTTTCCCCGTCGAGGCGTTCCGCGAACTCAACGAACTCCAGCTCGCTGCCGGCGAGAAGGTCTTCGCGAACCCGCGCAACGCGGCCAGCGGCAGCCTGCGCCAGAAGGCAGAGAGCAAGAACGCCGCCCAGCTGAAGCTCATGGAGAATCGGCTCGGGCGACTGCAGATGCTCGTACACGGGGTGGGTGCCTGGCCAAATCCACCGGTGTCAGCGCAATCAGAGGTGTACGGCGTGCTGTCGGAGTGGGGGCTGCCCACCTCGACCCACTACCGCGTCTTCGACACGATCGACGGCGTCGTCGGTTTCATCGAGCACTACGGCGAGAATCGGGCGAGCGTCGAGCACGAGATCGACGGCATCGTCATCAAGGTCGATGAGCTGGCGCTCCACGACGAACTCGGCGCAACCAGCCGGGCTCCCCGCTGGGCGACGGCGTTCAAGTATCCGCCGGAGCAGGTCAACACGAAACTGCTCGACATCGTGGTGAGTGTCGGCCGGACAGGTCGAGCGACTCCGTTCGCGCAGGTGGAGCCGGTGCGCGTCGCCGGGTCGACCGTCAGCCAGGCGACGCTCCACAACCAGGACGTCGTCAAGGCCAAAGGTGTTCTGATCGGTGACACTGTTGTGCTGCGCAAGGCCGGAGACGTGATCCCCGAGATCCTCGGCCCGGTGGTCGAGTTGCGAGACGGGACGGAGCGCGCGTTCGTCATGCCCGAGGACTGCCCGTCGTGTGGCACGCCGCTGCGCCCGGCGAAGGAGGGCGACAAAGACCTGCGGTGCCCGAACTCCCGATCTTGTCCTGCACAGGTGCGGGGTCGGGTCGAACATGTCGGGTCGCGTGGAGCTCTCGACGTCGAAGGGCTCGGGGAGGTCGCGGCGGCAGCTCTCAGCCAGCCGCTCGAACCGTCGAAGGCACCGCTCGCAGACGAGAACGGCGATGTTTCAGAAGCCGGCCTCTTCGACCTGACCATCGAAGACCTCTTCCCGGTGACCGTGACGGTCTTCGACTTCGAAACCGGGCTGCCCAAGCTCGGTGACGATGGCGAGGTCAAGCGGGTCACACCGTTCAGACGCAAACGCAACCTTCGCAAAGACGGTGCTTTCGACCCGGACGTGACGGAATTCGCCGGAAACGAGGGCTCCGTCCCGTCGAAGAGCGCCCTCGAACTCCTGCAGAACCTGCAGTCGGCAAAGGAGAAGCCGTTGTGGCGCATCCTGGTCTCGCTCAACATCCGTCACGTCGGCCCCGTCGCTGCCCGTGCCCTCGCCGACTATTTCGGATCGCTGGATGCCATCCGAGCAGCCAGTCGCGAACAGCTCGCCGAGACCGACGGCGTCGGTTCGATCATCGCTGACGCCGTTATCGACTGGTTCGACGTCGACTGGCATCGCCAGATCGTCGACCGCTGGACCGCAGCCGGAGTGCAGTTCTCCACCCCAGGGCACCCGGGGCCTGGTGCGGCTGCCGCGGGTGGAGGGGTGCTCGCCGGGGTCACCGTCGTCGCCACCGGCTCGCTCGACGGTTTCACCCGCGAGGGAGCGCAGGAGGCGATTCTCGCGGCCGGTGGCAAGGCGGCATCGAGTGTTTCGAAGAAGACCGACTTCGTGGCCGCCGGGCCGGGGGCAGGGTCAAAGCTCGGCAAAGCCGAAGAACTCGGCTTGCGGATCATCGACGCCGAACAGTTCGCGCTCCTCGTGACCCGGGGGCCGCGTGCGCTCGACGACGCATCCGAACCGGCCGGAGACGCCGACGCCGGTTGACGGTCAGCGAAGGATGTCTGCCTGGCGACCGGTCTCCTTCTGCAGCAGAACATCACGGACCTGCTTGCGCAGAACCTTGCCGATGAGCGACGTCGGCAGCGCCTCGATGGCGACGATCCGTCTCGGCACCTTGTACGGCGTGAGGTTGTCGCGGGCGAACTGTCTGATCGATTCCCTGTCGAGCTTCTCTCCTGGGCGGAGAACGACGGCAGCGGTCACATCTTCACCGGAGTGGGCGCTCGGCATCCCGACCACGGCGACATCAAGGATCGCCGGGTGCTGACGCAGGGCGTTCTCGACTTCCGTGGGTGCCACGTTGAATCCGCCGGTGATGATCAGTTCCTTGATCCGGTCGACGATGCTCACGAACCCATCGGCGTCCATCGTCGCGATATCGCCGGTGCGGAACCAGCCACCGTCGACGAAGGCCTCGCTCGTCTCATCGGGTTTGAGGTAGTACTCGGAGAACACCTGCGGCCCGCGGACGATGAGTTCGCCTGGGGCGCCAGGCTCGACGTCAACGGCCGGATTCTCGGGGTTCACGATGCGGACCTCGGTGCTCGGCAGCGGCAAGCCGACGGTACCGGCCTTGCGGTTGTCGGCGACCGGGTTGGCCATGAGCACCGGCGAGCACTCGCTGAGTCCGTAGCCCTCGATGAGATAGCCCCCGGTTGCCTCCTCGAACGGAACGACCAGTTCGTGGGGAAGCGCCATCGCCCCGGAGATGCCGATCTCCAGTCCGCTCAGCGACACACCTTTCTCCTTCGCCCGGGCGAGGAGCCGGTCGGCGATCGGTGGAACGGCGGGGAGGAAGGTCGGCGGATGTTTCTTCGCGGCGGCGAGCACGAGGTCGGGGTCGAATTTGGGGAACAGCACCAGTCGCGCCGCGAGGCTCATCGCGAAGGTGAGGCAGAGGGTAAGACCGTAGGCATGAAACATCGGCAACACCGCATAGACGGTGCAGCCTGCATGCGTGATCGTTGGCGTCCACGCACGAGCCTGAACCGCGTTCGCGAGCAGGTTCGCGTGGGTGAGGACAGCACCCTTCGGTGCGCCGGTGGTCCCGGACGTGTACTGGATGATGGCGACGTCCGTCGACTCGGGCAGGGGATGGAACGGATCGATGGTGCGCGACGCGCTGATCTTCGACCAGGGGATCGTTCCGTGAGTCTTCGCCGTCAACGCCTCGCGTGATTCGCGGGCTTTGGTGATCGGGAGCGCCAGGGCGAGTCGCGTCGCCGCCGGCATCGAGCGCGTGATGTCGACCGAGATCAGCGAACGTACCGCGATGTCCTCGGGGAAGTCCTGCACGGTCGCCACCACTTTGTTCCAGACGATCGCAACCCGGGCTCCGTGATCCTCGAACTGGTGGCGGAGCTCCCGCGGTGTGTACAGCGGGTTGTGCTCGACGACGACGGCGCCGAGTCGGAGGACCGCGTAAAACGCGACGATGTGCTCAGGGCAGTTCGGCAGCACGAGAGCAACCGGATCGCCCGGGGAGACGCCGAGTTCGCGAAGGCCCTCGGCGACGCGGCGGATCGCGTGCTGGAGTTGCCGGTAGGTCGTGGTGGTCCCGAAGAACTCCAGGGCGACCTGGGAGGGATACCGAGCGGCGGATGCATCGACCAGGTCGACGAGACAGCCGCGCTGAACGGGAATGTCGGAGGGAACATCGGCGGCGTAGCTGGACAGCCAGGGACGCGGAGAGGTGTCGGTCACCCGCCAACTCTAATCGGGGCGCCGCTCGTCGTCGCGCGCGCCGGAGAGCACCGGCATCGCCCAATAGAATGGGAGCACACCCCAGTACTTATGTGACGGAGTCCCATGTCTGAAATTTCTGAGGAGCAGGTGGCGCATCTGGCGAACCTCGCCCGCATTGCCCTCACTCCCGATGAGATCTCGAGTCTCACCACCGAACTCGACCAGATCGTCGACAGCATCGCGAAGGTGCAGCAGGTAGCGACGCCCGATGTTCCAGCGACGAGCCACCCGGTTCCGCTGTCGAACGTTTTCCGCCCCGATGTGGTCGGCGAAACGCTGACCATCGAGCAGGCCCTCGCGAACGCACCGGAACAGGCTGACAACCGCTTCAAGGTGTCAGCGATTCTGGGGGAGGAGCAGTAATGACCGACATCATCCGTCTCACTGCCTCTGACCTGGCGCAGAAGCTGCAGAGCCGCGAGATCAGCGCCGTGGAAGCCACGCAGGCTCACCTCGACCGCATCGCCGACGTCGACACCGACGTTCACGCCTTTCTGCACGTGTCTGACCACGCACTCGGGACTGCGCAGCGCATCGACGAACGTCGTGCTGCCGGTGACGAATTGGGCCCACTCGCCGGTGTGCCGCTCGCCGTCAAGGACGTGCTCGTGACCACAGACATGCCGTCCACCTCGGGAAGCAAAATCCTCGAGGGCTACATGTCGCCGTTCGACGCCACGGTCGTCACCCGGGCACGCGCCGCCGGGCTCGTTCCGATCGGCAAGACCAACATGGACGAGTTCGCGATGGGGTCGTCCACCGAGCACTCGGCATACGGACCGACCCGCAACCCGTGGGACCTCGGCCGGATTCCTGGCGGATCGGGTGGAGGCTCCGCGGCGGCCGTTGCCGCGTTCGAAGCCCCCCTTGCGCTCGGCAGCGACACCGGCGGATCGATCCGCCAGCCCGCACACGTCACAGGAACCGTCGGTGTGAAGCCGACCTACGGTGCGGTGAGCAGGTACGGTGCGATCGCCCTCGCGTCGAGCCTCGACCAGGTCGGTCCCGTCACTCGAACGGTCCTCGACGCCGGACTTCTGCAGGACGTCATCGGCGGACACGACCCGTTCGACTCCACCTCGCTCACCGACGTGTGGCCATCAATGGCGGATGCCGCCCGTGACGGTGCCCGAGGCGATGTGCTCACTGGCCTCAAGGTCGGGGTCGTCCGCGAGCTCTCCGGTGAAGGCTTCCAGGCCGGGGTCCAGAGCCGGTTCGACGAAACGGTCGCCCTGCTGCAGGGGCAGGGCGCTGAAGTGGTCGAGGTCTCCGCTCCCCACTTCGAGTACGCCGTCTCGGCCTACTACCTCATCCTCCCGGCCGAAGCGTCCTCCAACCTGGCGAAATTCGACTCGGTCCGCTTCGGAATGCGAGTGCAGCCCGAGGGCGGCGGCACCGTAGAACAGGTGATGGCCGCAACGCGCGAGGCCGGTTTCGGCCCCGAGGTCAAGCGTCGTATCATCCTCGGCACGTACGCCCTGAGCGCCGGCTACTACGACGCGTATTACGGCAGCGCACAGAAGGTCCGCACGCTCATCCAGCGCGACTTCGAGACCGCGTTCGCGCAGGTCGACGTGCTCATCAGCCCGAGTGCTCCCACAACCGCGTTCAAGTTCGGCGAGAAACTCGAAGACCCGATGGCGATGTACCTCAACGACATCGCCACCATCCCGGCGAACCTCGCCGGGATCCCCGGCATCAGCGTCCCGATCGGCCTCGCGCCGGAAGACGGTCTGCCTGTGGGCATCCAGATCATGGCGCCTGTGCGTGAAGACGCCAGGCTCTACCGCGTCGGCGCAGCAATCGAAGCACTGCTCGAGCAGCAGTGGGGTCACACGTTGATCTCGCAGGCTCCGGCACTGGGAGGTAAATAATGGCGAAAGACGCCCTGATGGACTACGACAAGGCCCTGGAGCTGTTCGAGCCGGTGCTCGGCTTCGAGGTGCACGTCGAGCTCAACACGAAGACCAAGATGTTCTCCCACGCTCCGAACGAGTTCGGATCTCTCGCGAACACGAATGTCTCACCGGTGTGCCTCGGGCTTCCCGGCGCGCTCCCGGTGGTCAACGAGCAGGCTGTGCGCTACTCGATCAGCCTGGGTCTCGCGCTCGGCTGCTCGATCGCGCCGTCGTCACGGTTCGCCCGCAAGAACTACTTCTATCCTGACCTGGCGAAGAACTACCAGATCTCGCAGTTCGACGAACCGATCGCCTTCGGCGGATCCGTCGACGTCGAGCTGCCGAACGGCCGTCTCGTGACGGTGTCGATCGAGCGTGCGCACATGGAAGAGGATGCCGGAAAACTGACCCACGTCGGTGGTTCGACCGGCCGCATCCAGGGTGCCGAGTATTCACTGGTCGATTACAACCGGGCCGGTGTGCCTCTGGTCGAGATCGTCACCGACATCATCTACGGCGCCGAAGCGGATGCTCCTGAGCTGGCGAAGGCGTACGTTTCGACGATCCGCGACATCGTGGTGTCGCTGGGGATCTCGGACGCGAAAATGGAACGCGGCAACCTGCGTTGCGACGCCAACATCTCGCTCCGGCCACGCACGCCGGAGGGACAGCTACCTGCGCCTCTCGGCACCCGCACGGAGACGAAGAACGTGAACTCCCTGCGTTCCGTCGAACGCGCCATCCGTTACGAGATCCAGCGCCAGGCAGCCATCCTTGCGTCGGGCGGAACGATCACCCAGGAGACTCGTCACTGGCACGAAGACACCGGTCGCACCAGCGCCGGTCGTCCGAAGAGCGACGCAGACGACTACCGCTACTTCCCCGAGCCTGACCTGCTCCCTGTCGAGCCGAGCGCCGAGCTGATCGCGGAACTGCGCGCGGCGCTGCCCGAACCGCCCGCCGCCCGCCGACGCCGACTCAAGGCTGATTGGGGGTTCACCGATCTCGAGTTCCAGGATGTCGTCAACGGCGGACTTCTCGTAGAGATCAGCGAGACGGTCGCCGCCGGCGCCTCGCCCGCGGCCGCCCGGAAATGGTGGACGGGGGAGATCAGCCGGGTGGCGAACGCGAACGGCGTCGAAGCATCTTCTCTCGTCTCCGCCGAGAACGTCGCCGGTCTCGCTGTACTCGTCGACAACGGCACACTCACCGATAAACTCGCCCGCCAGGTTCTCGAGGGAGTCATCGCCGGTGAGGGGACCGCACAGGAGGTCGTCGACGCCCGCGGGCTCGCGGTCGTCTCGGACGATGGTGCCCTGATCGCCGCCATCGATCAGGCACTGGCCTCCCAGCCCGACGTCCTCGAGAAAATCCGCGACGGCAAAGTCCAGGCCGCCGGCGCCGTGATCGGCGCGGTCATGAAAGCCATGAAGGGCCAGGCCGACGCGGCCAGGGTCCGGGAACTCGTGCTCGAGCGCGCAAACAGCTGATCGTGGGGGAGGTGTTGTCCGATCATCCGGATGGCGCCTCTCCGCCTCTGTTGCGACCCGAAATGCGGCAGTACGATGCTGCCATGCTCGTCGAGGGTTCGATCCGATGGCAGATCACGGAGGACTGCCCCTGGGATCTGCTGCTCGCCCTCGCGTTCCGCGATCTCGGCGGCCTGACGGATGTCTGTGAGGAACAGATTCCGCCGGTCGACCCGCCACTGACACCCGTCGACATCGCAGGTCTTGATCGCGACGCTCTCGCCGCGCAGTGGCGTGGCTGGTGGGCCGGGATCGTGCGTCGTGCCACGCGCCCGTTCATCAGCCAGGTGAGACCGCCGCACTTCGAAGTGTTCGATCGCGCGCTCGAACTGCAGGAGTTGGTCTATCTGAGTTACGACCAGGCCATGATGTGGGCGGAGGAACGGCATGACGAATACCAGCGTGCGGTCGACGCGCGTGCACACCCGCTTGCCGATGCGTACGAACTCGTACAGCGGCGCCAGTTCGAGTTGCGGCGACAAACCGGCTCGTTCCGCCTGGACCTCGAAGTGCTCCCGGTGCGGGATGCCGGGGCGTGGGTCGTCGCTCCGGACACGGTGATCATCAGCGAGCGGCTTCGCGATAATCCGCGGGCGTTCAAGGAGTGGCTGACCCCGGTCGTGATCGCTCTCGTCTGAGTGGCGTCGATGGCGCCGAACGCGCTCGCCCAGCCCAGGGACATGCGTCCGGTCTAGGCTGGGAGCATGAGCACTCGTGACGCCGCCAGCGGTATCAGTACCCGTGCCTGGGTTCTCGCCGGGGTCTACTCCGCCGTGGTCCTGGGCGCCGGAATCTGGGTGACCGTCGCCACCGGGCAGTGGTTCGTTCTTCTGCTGGCGATCGGGCTGACCGCCCCCGTCGAAGTGCTCCTGCTGAGCAGGCACCGCCGTCGCGGAGTCTCGATCCGACCGCCCGCGAGCAAGCGAAACTAGCTTCGATTCCTCACCGACCCGGCAGGCTGCGGCATCGAACAGATGTCTGTATTCTGGAAGCAACGGCGGAAGATTCGAACAATGAGCAGGCAAGACGGCAGCGCGAGGCAGGTGACCACCGACCTCACGAACGATGAGGGTGCCCACATCCTGCACATCGACATGGATGCGTTCTTCGCGTCGGTCGAGTTGCTCGATCATCCTGAGTTGCGCGGAAAACCGGTGATCATCGGGCATGCCGAGGGGCGGTCTGTTGTCACCAGCGCCACATACGAGGCTCGGCGCTTCGGGGTCGGTGCCGCGATGCCGGTGTCCAAGGCGCTGCGGCTCTGCCCTCAGGCAATCGTGCTCCCTCCGCATCATGAGCGGTACACCGACTATTCCAGACGGGTGATGGCGATCTTCCGTGATGCGACACCCCTCGTCGAGCCGTTGAGCATCGACGAAGCGTTTCTCGACGTCTCGGGCGCGCGGAGGCTTCTCGGTACGCCCGCCACCGTCGGAGCGCTCATTCGTGAACGCGTCGAGCGCGAAACAGGCCTGACCTGCTCCGTTGGCGCCGCTGCGACGAAGTTTGTCGCGAAGGTCGCCTCCGGTCGGGCCAAACCCGACGGTCTCCTGGTCGTCCCCCCCGCCCAGACGCTGGAGTTCCTGCATCCGCTGTCGATCCGCGCGCTCTGGGGTGTTGGCGCGAAGACCGAAGAAGCGCTCCTGCGGATCGGTCTGCACACCGTCGGGGACGTCGCGGCAACCCCGCTCACGACGCTGCGCAAGGCGGTTGGAAATGCCACCGGTGTCAAATTGCACGAGCTCGCGCAGGGCCGCGACACCCGATCGGTTGTGACGTCGACGGCTGAGAAGAGCATCGGTCACGAGGTCACCTTCCACGAAGACATCACTGATCCCACTCGGTTGCGACTCGAACTGCTCAGACTGGCGGATCAGGTGGCTGTAAGGCTGCGCAAGGCGGGACTCTCGGCGCGTACGGTCGCGATCAAGATCCGGTTCGACGACTTCACGACCCTCACCCGTTCGCACACACTGGCCGAGCCGTCAAACGTCGGCCGACGACTCTACGAAGAAGCCAACGACCTCTTCACCGCGCTCGGGATCGAGGGTCGCCCCGTCCGCCTCGTCGGTGTGCGGGCCGAGCAGCTTCTCGACGGCGACGGGGTGATGGCGTCGCTGTGGGACCCGGATGAAGAATGGCGGGATGCCGAAACGACGATCGACTCGCTGCGCGCCCGTTTCGGGGGCACGGCGGTCCGCCGCGCATCGATGCTCGGCCGCGGGCGGGGCGAGACCGCCGGGGGAACCCGGGCACCGCGGGACTGACTTCCGGGCGCAACCCCTTTGCTCGGTCCGTGCGGCCCGATAGCGTTGCGGGTATGACAAAACTTGCACTCGAACTGGCCGATAAGTTCAAAGCTGTCGGAGTGACCTCCGTGTACGGAGACCCCGTCGACATCGACGGCGAGAAGCTCGTTCCCGTCGCTCTCGCCTGGTACGGCTTCGGTGCCGGAGAAGGAGAAGGCGAGGGAGACACCTCCTCGAAGACCGTGTCGGGAACCGGTTCGGGCTCCGGCGGTGGCGGTGGCGGGTTCGCGCTTCCGATCGGTGCCTACGTGAAGGGTCGCGAAGGGCTGCACTTCGAACCGAACCTGGTTTCGCTCGTCGCTGTCGGCATCCCGTTCATCTGGGTTGTCGGCAAGGCGCTGTCTTTCGTCATCAAAGCGCTGAAGAAGTAAACCCATCGGATAGACTGCACGCAGTAACACGGGAGTCCGGTGAACCGGGCTGAGAGGAAGATTCCATAATCTTCGACCGTCGAACCTGATCTGGGTCATGCCAGCGCAGGGAGGCAACTCATCTCACTACCCGTGCCCACAGAAGGGCGCGTATCGTGCATTCAACTCTTTCTCCAGCTCCGGCGACGACCACAACGGCGAAACCGAAGCGGAACCTCCGCTGGCGTGTCGTCGACATCGTCGTGGCCAGCGTCGTCGGCGTAGCCGCAGGTGTCATTTTCTGGGCCTGGGGTCTCGCCTGGGGCCCGCTGAGCTCGGCCCTCGCCTTCACCCCGGGTCTCGCCGGGCTGCTCGCGGGAGGCTGGCTCTTCGCCGGTGTGCTCGGCGGGCTGATCATCCGCAAGCCGGGTGCCGCTCTCTACACGGAACTCGTGGCTGCGGCGGTCTCGGCCCTGATCGGTACGGTGTGGGGCTTCGAGACCCTGATCTGGGGACTCGTGCAGGGGATCGGCGCCGAAATCATCTTCGCGTTGTTCTTCTACACCAACTGGCGGCTCGGCGTCGCCCTGCTCGCGGGTGCATCGACCGGGCTCGCCGTCGGACTGCTCGACACCACGTTCTCGAGCTACGCCGCCCTGGAGGTGAGCGTGAAGGTGACGTACGTCATCAGCGCCATCGTCTCGGGTGTCCTGATCGCCGGCCTCCTGTCGTGGCTCGCCGTCCGGGGTCTCGCGGCGACCGGCGCACTCAGCCGCTTTGCCTCGGGCAAACAGGCCAGAACGATCGCGGATGCCGGCGGTCGATGACCGGCGGCTCATTCGCCCGCCCGGTCCCTGGTGCGCAGGTGCGGATCAGGGACTGGGGCTGGCAGCACGCCGGGCGGCGGGCTCCGGCTGTGTCCTCTCTCTCTCTCGACATCGAACCGGGGGAGCGCGTGCTGCTGCTCGGAGCATCCGGAGCGGGTAAATCGACACTTCTCCAGGCTCTCGCCGGGGTGCTCGGTGGGGAGGAAGAAGGCGACGAAACCGGTTCGCTGCTCCTTGATGGCCGACGACCGTCCGACGTGCGAGGGCGGGCCGGTCTCGTGCTGCAGGACCCGGACTCGCAGATCGTGCTCGCCCGCATCGGCGATGACGTCGCGTTCTCCTGCGAGAACCTCGGGGTCCCGCGCGACGAGATCTGGAGCCGTGTGCGCTGGGCGCTCTCAGCTGTCGGACTCGACTTGCCGCTCAGCCATTCCTCATCGAGCCTGTCCGGTGGACAGAAGCAGCGACTGGCCCTCGCCGGGGTCCTCGCGATGCGACCCGGTCTGCTCCTGCTCGACGAACCGACGGCGAACCTCGACCCAGACGGTGTCCGCGACATCCGCAACGTCGTCGATCGCGCAGTGGCGGAGACCGGTGCGACACTCGTGGTCGTCGAGCACCGTGTCGCGGTGTGGCAGGACGTCGTCGATCGGGTCATCGTGCTCGACCCGGCAAGCGGGGTGCTCGCTGACGGACCGGCGGCCGCGGTCCTCGAATCCGAGGGCGCGCGTCTCGCCGCTGCCGGTGTCTGGGTTCCCGGGATCCCGCCTGTTGTCGCTCCACGCACGAACCGGCGTGCGTCCGGCCCACCGCTGCTCAGCACCCGAAAGCTGTCGGTCGGCCGAACCCCGTTCGGTTCGACATCGCCCACCGTTGCGGCATCCTCCATCGACCTCGTGCTCACTGCAGGCACGGGAACCGCGATCACCGGACCGAACGGAGCGGGGAAGTCGACACTCGCACTGACGCTGGCCGGACTCCTGAAACCCGTCGGAGGAACCGTTGCCGCAGACACGAGCCTGGCGAGAGGGTTGGGTCCCAGCCCGATCGACTGGAAATCACGGGACCTGCTGACGAGACTCGGCACGGTCTTCCAGGAGCCTGAACATCAGTTCCTCGCGTCCACTGTGCGCCGTGAACTGGCGATCGGTCCAGCCGCGTTGAAGCTCGGCGATCGCGAGGTAGGCTCACGGGTCGACGATCTGCTCGACCGGTTGCGCCTCGTCCATCTGGCCGACGCCAACCCGTTCACGCTGTCTGGTGGAGAGAAGCGTCGGCTCTCGGTCGCGACAGTGCTTGCAACCCGCCCCCGAATTCTCCTCCTTGACGAGCCGACTTTCGGGCAGGATTCCGTCACCTGGGGCGAACTCGTCTCACTGCTCGGTGAACTGGTCGATGAGGGAAGCTCAGTCGTCACCGTGACCCACGACCTTGCGCTCGTGGCGGCATTCGCCGACACGGAACGTGTTCTCGGACCCGGGTCCCAGGTGCGCGCATGAGTGCCCTTCTTCCCGAGATTCGGGATTCCGCGATCGCGAGAGTCAATCCAGTGGCCAAGCTTGCCGTCGCGGTATTTCTCAGCGTCACGCTGCTGCTCTCCATCGACGTCGTTTCGGCATCCGTGGCTCTCGTCCTGGTCGGGATTCTCCTGTTCTGGTCGGGGCTTGATGCCCGCCAGTTCTGGTTGCGCACCGCGCCGCTCTGGCTGGCAGCACCGTTCGCCGGCCTCACCACGGTGCTGTACGGCGAGGACAGCGGAGAGGTGCTCGCGTCCTGGGGCTTCGTCTCGGTCACCGAGGGTTCACTCACGCTGGGGCTCGCGATCACCCTCCGCGTGCTCGCAATCGGATTGCCGAGCATCGTGCTCTTCGCCACCACTGACCCGACCGATCTGGCTGACGGTCTGGCTCAGGTCCTCCGTCTGCCTGCACGGTTCGTTCTCGGCGGGCTCGCCGGGATGCGAATGATCGGGTTGTTCATCGATGACTGGCGCGCCCTGGGTCAGGCTCGTCGGGCGCGAGGGGTCGGCGACGCCAACATGCTGCGTCGGTTGGGAACCCAGGGATTCGCATTGCTCGTGCTCGCCATCCGCCGGGGCAGCAAGCTGGCGACGGCGATGGAAGCGCGCGGGTTCGGTTCAGACCTTCCCCGCACCTGGGCGCGACCGTCGCGGTTCGGCGTCGCTGAGGCAATTCTCATCGTCATCGGGGTCGCCATCGCCGTCCTCTCCGTCGCCGCTGCGGTCGTCGCAGGGAGCTGGAGCTTCGTCCTTGACTGATGACCGGAGTGCTTCCGCCGTCGAGGTCGACCTCGACGGAGCCGTCGCGCGTATTCTCCGCCGGTGTAGCGGCCCGGCAGACACGGTCGTCATCGACGGCCCGAGCGGCGCCGGAAAATCGACTCTTGCTGATGCGCTGATCGCTCAGTGGCCCGGTGCGGTCACGCTGGTGCGGATGGACAACATCTATCCAGGGTGGGGTGGACTCGCTGCGGCGAGCGAGCACGTGCACGAGCACCTGCTCGAGCCCCGAATGACCGGCGGCGATTCCCGTTGGCGTCGTCATGACTGGGAGAGTGGGTCCCCGGCCGAGTGGCATCCTGTGCCGGCGAATCGCGCGATGATCCTCGAGGGCTGTGGGGCGCTGAGCCGTCTCAGTGCCTCGCTGGCGACCGTGAGAATCTGGCTCGCGGCTGACGATGTTGTGCGCAAGCAGCGGGCGCTGGCGAGGGACGACGGGGGCTTCGATGCGCACTGGGACGACTGGCAGGAGCAGTTCGTGCGGTTCGTGACGGCAGAGAACCCGGAGGCCGTTGCAGATATCCGACTCCGCCTCGCCTGAGGCGGGTCGAGAGGGGAGTCAGAGCGACGCGATCAGGGCCCCGATGACCGGCACCGGGTTGGCGAGTCGCCACAGCACGCCAGGATCGTGGAGCGACGAACCGAGCTTGAGCGTCACGGAAGTCGGTTCGGCTGCGCCGTCGTCGATAAGGATGTTGCCTATCGTGGTCCCAGCTCCTGCGATGGTCACCGGATCGGCATTCACCGTCAGCTGTGGGGTGGCCTGCCCCCACCTCACCCGATCGGCGGAGAGCCCGGCGATGCCCTGTGCCGTCTGCCCCCATGCCGTGGTGACGGTGGCGACCGGTGTGCCTTCGGCGATGACCGGCACAGGAGAGACCCCGGCAACCGCGCTGTCGACGAGGGCGAGGACACCCGATTCAAGAGCAGCCCAGTCTGGCTGGCGCAGGAACGCGCCGTACACCCGGAACGGTTCCGTGGCGCCTTCGGGCTCGACGTCGATGGCGAACAACAGGCAGATTCCAGCGGCATCCGTGTAGCTCCGCGAAATTCCGGTGACTCCGCTCTCGGGCAGGTACGTCGTGGTGTTCGTGATGCCCCGTCTGCTCGGAAGCCCGGTCACCGGTTCAGCGAGAACACTCGAGATCACCGGGTTGTCAAGGGCAAGGCGGGAGAGAACGGCGAGGTCAGCGGCCGTTCCGACGCTGTCCACGCTCAGTCCTGTGGCGTCCACGACCGTCGTGTCCGGCATGCCCTGCTCGCTGAGCCAGGCGTTCGCCGCAGCGACGTAGTCGTCGACAGAACCGTAGGCCCAGCGGGCGAGCGTGTCTGCGTGGTTGTTGCTCGACCCGAGCAGGAGCGCCTGCAGCATCTCGCGCTCCGTCCACGCGTCGGCGGTGAACACCGATACGGTGCGCGTGCCTGCCTGGGAATAGTCGATATAGGAGAGGTAGTCGGCGCTGGTGATCGGCACGTTCGCGCCGGCCCCATCGGCGGCGATCGGATGCCGGTCGAGTACGACAAGAGCGGTGATCGTCTTGGTGATCGCCGCCATCGGAACTGCTGTCGCCTCGCCTGCCGTCGCGAGGGGAGCATCGCCAGCTGCGTCGATGACGGCGCTGGCACCCGTCGCAGGGAGCACAGGTGGAACCGCTGCGTCCGGCTCATCGAGGTCGATCGTCGAGACGGAGGCCGCGGGGAGCGGACCGAGGAGGGTGGCCGGCCCATACGCACCGAGTCCGAGGATCACCACGGTCCCGACGAGTATGCCGAGCCCGCGCCCTACGCCCACAGCACACCCCTTGAGATCGTCACGGCCTCAGGCTAACCCCGTCGGTGGTGTTTGACCGTCAGCCCCAGCCGAGGGAGTGCAATTCGTCATCATCGATACCGTAGAAGTGGGCGATCTCATGAACGAGGGTGACGTGGACCTGCTCGCGCAGTTCGGCTTCATCCTCGACGATCGTGAGAAGCGGTTCGCGGTAGACGCTGATCACGTCGGGCAGCTCGCCGAACCCGTACTGGTCCCTGTGTGTGAGGGCGACGCCATGATAGAGCCCGAGAAGATCGAGAGAGCCGTCTTCGGGTCGATCCTCGATGACAATGGCGACGTTCTCGAGGCCGTCGACCATGTTGTCTGGAAGGGCGTCGAACACGTCACCGACGAGGGCCTCGAACGTCTCGGCATCCATGTCGATCATGTCTGCACCGTTCTGCGTCGCGTGAGGCGAGGGAATTGCTCGGGGTGGCTATGGCACCACAACCAGGCGTTTGTACTTGGGGTGAGTAACGGGGCTTGAACCCGCGACCTCCTGGACCACAACCAGGCGCTCTACCAACTGAGCTATACCCACCATGCGCAACTCACGATCTGCACCGTGTGATTGCAACTAGAAGAGTCTATTACACACTTGGGGCGTAGTTGTGCACCACGGACGCCGCGACGGATTTTGCTTCGTCTGACGTCGGTCCTGGCTGCGGCACGAACGCGGCGGCGCGGTAATACGCAAGCTCACGAATCGACTCAAGGATGTCGGCAAGGGCGCGGTGGCCACCGTCTTTCGCTGGGGCGTTGAAGTAGATCCGCGGGTACCAGCGGCGAGCCAGCTCCTTGATCGACGAAACGTCGACGTTGCGGTAGTGCAGGTGGTTGTCGAGTCTCGGCATGAACTTCGCGAGGAACGCGCGGTCGGTGCCGATCGAGTTACCCGCCAGAGGCGCCTTCTGCTCGTCGGGGACGTGACTGAGGATGTACTCGAGAGCCTGGTACTCGGCGTCTGCGAGGGTCACGCCGTGTGGAATCTCGTCGAGAAGCCCGGATGATCGGTGCATGTTGGTGACGAACTCGCCCATGTTTTCGAGCGCGGAGGCATCAGGCTTGATGACGATGCTGATCCCCTCGTCGACCGGCTCGAGATCGAAGTCGGTGATCACGACGGCGATCTCGACGAGCTCGTCGACAGCAAGGTCGAGCCCGGTCATTTCGCAGTCGATCCAAACGAGGAGGTCGCTCACATTACTCATGCCCCCATGCTACTTGCGACCGGTGACCCTCCCGTGCGGGCGGACGGGGCGACTCGACGAGCCCGGGCGCTGCGGTAATCTGAACTAGCGCGCCTCCGTAGCTCAGGGGATAGAGCAGGAGCCTTCTAATCTCTTGGTCGCAGGTTCGAATCCTGCCGGGGGCACAGGTAACAGAGATCTCGTGGTGCTTCTCAGACCCGTATGGCACGGCTGTTCTCCAGCCTGCTCGATGAGGATGGGACGATGAACCCAGCACCGAGGCAACGCCGTCCCGTTCCGATCGCCGCAGGGCCCGGTCAGGAGTCGGTGTGGGACTACCCACGTCCGCCCCGGGTCGAATCCTCTCCTGACCGCATCACCATTCGTCTCGGCGGCGAGGTGATCGCGCAATCGAGTCGGGCGGTCCGCGTGCTCGAGACGAGTCATCCGCCGGTGTATTACGTGCCGATCGACGAGGTCGCCCCGGGCGTCCTCGAGCCGGTCGGTGGGTCGACGTGGTGTGAATTCAAAGGTGAGGCGCGGTACTTCAACCTCGCCGCCGGACGGTCCGTGGTGGATCGCGGTGCCTGGCACTACCCGTCGCCTCGCGGTGGCTTCGAGAACCTTGCCGGGATGGTTGCGGTCTACCCTGGCCTGATGGATTCCTGCCAGGTGGGCGACGAAACCGTCCAGCCGCAGGATGGTGACTTCTACGGCGGCTGGGTGACCTCGCGGATCGTGGGCCCGTTCAAGGGTGCGCCGGGAACGATGGGTTGGTGACGAGCGCCGTCGATCTCAGGGAGGGGACACATCCCCGTCATCTGACGGCGGTAGGTTAACGCCATGCGAGCGCTTCAGAAGCAGATCATTTCCGAATTGGACGTACAGCCGTCCATCGACGCGGCGGCCGAGGTATCGAAGAGGGTCGGTTTCCTTGTCGACTACCTGCGCACCACCGGGACGAAGGGACTCGTGCTCGGAATCAGCGGGGGTCAGGATTCGACCCTGGCCGGCCGGCTCTGCCAGCTCGCCGTCGAGCAACTGGCAGCGACAGGGTACGAGGCGACGTTCTTCGCCGTGCGACTGCCCTATCAGGTGCAGCGCGACGAAGACGATGCTCAGCTCGCGCTGGACTTCATCCGACCGTCACGGCTGATCACCTTCAACATCCACGAGGCGGTCGACGCGATCGAGGATGAATACGCCGACGAAGCAGGAGCCCAGCTCACCGACTTCCACAAGGGCAACGTGAAGGCCCGAACCCGCATGATCGCCCAGTACGCCATCGCCGGTGAGGAAGGTTGCCTCGTTGTCGGTACCGATCATGCCGCCGAAGCCGTCACCGGGTTCTTCACCAAATTCGGTGATGGCGGAGCCGACATTCTGCCACTGAGCGGATTATCGAAAAGGCAGGGGCGCGAGCTCCTGATCCACCTCGGGGCCCCCGAGCGTCTCTACGAGAAACAGCCGACCGCTGATCTGCTCGATCACAACCCCGGGCAGACTGACGAAGCCAACCTCGGGCTCGAGTACGAAGACATCGACGACTTCCTCGAAGGCAAACCCGTGAGTGATGAGATCGCGACGGCCATAGAGGTGCGGTTCATGGCCACCCGGCACAAGCGGGCGACCCCGGTGAGTCCGGCCGACACCTGGTGGCGCAACTGAGTCTGATCACGAACCGTTAAGCGACAGAAGCGGTGCCGCACTGCGGCACCGCTTCTGTGTCGGGAAGGAGGAAGCTCAGGCGAGTTTCTTGTCAGCCTCGTCGTCTGCAGCCGCACGCTTGACGTCCATGGCAGCGACATCATCGATCAGCTTCTGGGTGGTGGTGTCTGCACGGGAAAAAGCCGCGGGGGCCACAGCAGGCTCGCCGGGTTCGGTCGACGTGAACTGCTCGCGGTGCTGACGTGCAGCCCAGGCATCCTGATCGGCAAGAAGCGTCTTCTCTGAGGCGGTGTTCTCGAACTTCCAACGCTCGAGGTCGCTCTCGAACACCTTGCGGGTCCGGGATGGCCTGGCCTGCCACTCGACGAGCCGATCGCGGAACTCGGATACGGCTGGAGCGAGCTCGAAACCGAAGGTGGCCGAGTTGCGCTTCATCTCGGCGAGCTGGTGCGCTGCCCAGTTGGCGGCGACCGCAGCACTCTTGACGGGCAGGAGACGCAACTGGATGTCGGCCTGTCCGGCGGAGCGGTCGGCGACCGCCTGTTCCTGCGGGCTCAAAGAGTTCCACACGGCAGCTTCGGTCGACGCGTCGACGAGGGCAGCGATCGCGGATGCCTTCAGGTCGCGATCACGCTGGTCGATCAGTCGGCGAACAGCGGCTTTCGTCACGGCGGCGGCGATGAGAGCCGACACGAGGATGGAGACAGCGACGACGGCGGCCGTGAAAAGGACCGGTCGGGTGTCAGTTGCGGTTAGCCAGGCTACGAATTCATTCCACCATTCCATGTGCCGAAGATTACCCGGCAACCGCGCGAAACCGGCGGAATGCAGGCCGTGTCGCGCAATTCGGCCGAGAGCGCACCGTGCGAGGGGCGAGGCCCGCTCAGGTCGAAACGGGCTCAGGTTGAAGCGGGCTCACAGCGAGTGCAGGCAATCCATGGCGTCGTCGATCGTCCAGAATTCGCCGAGGGTGTGAAACCGCGCCTGGGCAGGGACCAATCTCTTGGCGATGAATGTTGTTCCAGCCGGATCGTCGCGGCGCTCGATGTGGCCGAGGATGCGCCCGTCGTCGATGGTCGCGCGCCAGAGGTCGCTGGTCACCGGCACGAGCCGGAGTCCGGTGGTGCGACGGATGCGACTTGACGCCTTCGGCGCCGGGCCCAGGGTGGCCGAACTCGCTATCGAGCTTCTCGATGGGCTGATCGGTGTGGACATCGGTGTGATCATTGTTCCTCCTCGCCTGCGGCCGGCCCCGGACTATCTGATGACTTCACGCTAGGCGCGACCACTGACATCCGATCACCGCATCAGCACCTCCGTGCAGCGCACGGGACGAGGCTCTACTTCAGGCCTGTGCCGTCGACCGCGAACGGCTCGATCGCCGCAAGCTCATCGTCCGAGAGAAGAGGCGCCTCGAGGGCAGCGACGTTCTGCTCGAGCTGTGCCACCGAGCTGGCACCGATCAGCGCTGAGGTGACCTGCGGGTGACGGAGCACCCAGGTGAGCGCAAGCTGGGCGAGGGTCTGCCCGCGGTCCTGCGCGATGCGGTTGAGCGCACGAGCCCGCTCGAGGTAGGTCTCGCTCAGCCGGTCCTCGGAGAGGAAGTGGCTGGTCGCCGCCCGTGAATCGCTCGGCACCGTCCCGTCGAGGTAGCGGTCGGTCAGCATTCCCTGAGCGAGCGGTGAGAAGACGATCGATCCGGCACCGACCTCGTCGAGCACGTCGAGCAGTCCATTCTCGACGTGACGGTTGAACATCGAGTAGCTGGGCTGGTGGATGAGGAGAGGGATGCGATGTTCAGCGAGAGCTGCGGCGGCCTGGCGGGTCTGCTCGGGGGAGTAGTTGGAAATTCCGGCGTACAGCGCGCGGCCAGAGGTGACGGCCGTGGCGAGCGCACCCATCGTCTCCTCGATCGGAGTGTCTGGGTCGGGGCGGTGGGAGTAGAAGATGTCGACGTAGTCGAGGCCGAGCCGACCGAGGCTTTGATCGAGCGACGAGAGGAGGGTCTTGCGTGAGCCCCACTCACCGTAGGGTCCTGGAGCCATGTCGTATCCGGCCTTCGAGGAGACCACGATCTCGTCTCGGTGTGCCGAGAGATCGTCGGCGAGGATGCGACCGAAGTTCCGTTCGGCAGAACCGGGCGGCGGGCCGTAGTTGTTGGCCAGGTCGAAATGGGTGATACCGAGGTCGAAGGCGCGGCGAACGATCGCGCGCTGGGTCTCCCAGTTGCGGCCATCACCGAAGTTGTGCCAGAAACCCAGGCTGACGCGGGGGAGGAGGAGCCCGCTCTTTCCGGTTCTCGCGTACTGCATCGTGTCGTATCGGTTCTCGGAGGCAACGTAGCTCATGAGGCAATGCTAGTGACTTCGCTCGTGACCGCGGTCGGCCAGACGCAGCCCGCCGACCGCCTCCACACCCCGTTCGATCCGCGGAGTTCTCCACCGATTCGGCGATCACTGCCTCCAACTACGGCGCCAGAGGAACACTCGTACCAGTGATCGCCGGATGCCGGCAGTCCGGCACGAGGGTCGGCGCCGGCGATCACGCGGCTGCGGCGCATTCACCCGCACTCACTCTTGAGAAACGGAGCATTCCATGACCGACACAATCACCCTGACGGGGCTCGTCGCCACAGTGCCTTACACCGTGGACCGCGAAGACAAGGTCCCATTCACCAGTTTTCGGCTGGCGTCGAGCCAGCGGTATTTCGATCGGCGCACCTCGCAGTGGGTCGCCGGAGACACGAACTGGTACACCGTCACGTCGTTCCGTGCACTCGCAACGAACACCGCCGCATCCGTTCACAAAGGCGACCGGGTTCTCGTCACCGGTCGGTTGAGGATCAGGCGCTGGGAGTCCGGTGAGAAGAACGGACTCGCGGTCGACGTCGAAGCAGACAGCATCGGTCACGACCTCGTCTGGGGCACGGCGAAGTACTCGCGAGTCCTGTCGCGCGAGGCGACCGCTTCCGAGTCCGGTCAGCAGACGGTCGCTGAGTCGTTGCCAGACGCCGTCGCTGCCGACCCCGCGCCCCCAGACGCCGGCGTTTCGTCGTCGAGCTGGCCCGTCACCGAACCGGGCAGACCTGACGCACAGTTCGCGGCACCCATCGCCGCGGGCGAGACCCCGTTCTGACGACCGCCCTCACTCATTCGTATTCGCGGTCACCTCCCTGTCGACCGGGTGGCCTACGATCGAAGCCTCCCGCCGTCGAAGCCGCCTACTATCGAAGAGGGGCGCATCGACCGGTGGCTCGGAGCAGACGGAGGAACACAGGGATGCGGACACGGTTCACCATGAGTGCCTGCGGCGCGATGACAGGTATCGCGCTCGTCGTTCTTCTCGCCGGCTGCTCGCCAACTCCAGCGGAGCCGAGCGCACCACCCACGTCGAGCACGCCGACAGCGACCCCGCCAGCGGCACCGAGCTTCGACCCGGATGCCCCGGCCGACGAGGCGATCCTGTTCTTCGACACCGTCAACACGGCGACGCTGGCGGCTAATGCCTCTGCAGACGGCCGCGCATTCATCGATGGGCTCGTCGCCGCCGGATTCGACAAGACGACGATGGAGGTGACGGCGGATGCCACGACGATCGGCAACGCTGCCGACTCCATCCAGTTCTCGGTGCGCTGGGGCGACTCCTGCCTGATCGGCCAGAATGGCGCGGCGGTCAACGGCTACCACTCGACGGTCGGCCCGCTGCTCGGAACAGGGACATGTCTCATCGGAAGCACGCGGCCGATAGACTGGTAGCAATATGGCTGAATACATTTATTCGATGGTTCGCGCCCGCAAAGCGGTCGGCGACAAGCTCATCCTCGACGACGTCACGATGTCGTTCTTTCCCGGCGCGAAGATCGGCGTCGTCGGCCCGAACGGTGCCGGAAAATCCACGATCCTCAAGATCATGGCCGGGCTCGACACTCCGAGCAACGGTGAAGCGAAGCTGACCCCCGGGTACACCGTCGGCATCCTCATGCAGGAGCCGGAACTCGACGAATCCAAGACGGTGCTGGAGAACGTCCAGGAGGGCGTCGGGCCGATCAAGGGCAAAGTCGACCGCTTCAATGAGATCTCCGCAGCGATGGCAGAGCCAGACGCCGACTTCGACGCGCTTCTCGCCGAGATGGGCACGTTGCAGGAAGAGATCGACCACGCAGACGCCTGGGACCTCGATTCTCAGCTCGAGCAGGCGATGGACGCTCTTCGCACGCCGCCAGGGGACCTGCCGGTCTCCAACCTCTCCGGAGGTGAGAAGCGCCGTGTCGCCCTCTGCAAGTTGCTGCTGCAGAAGCCGGACCTCCTGCTCCTCGATGAGCCCACGAACCACCTCGACGCCGAAAGCGTGCTGTGGCTCGAGCAGCACCTCGCCAAGTATTCCGGCGCCGTGCTCGCCGTCACTCACGACAGGTACTTCCTCGACCACGTGGCCGAGTGGATCGCCGAAGTCGACCGCGGACACCTGTACCCCTACGAGGGAAACTACTCGACCTACCTCGAGAAGAAGCAGGAACGTCTCCAGATCCAGGGCAAGAAAGACCAGAAACTGTCGAAGCGACTGGCTGAGGAGCTCGACTGGGTCCGATCGAACGCGAAGGGCCGCCAGGCCAAGTCCAAGGCCCGCCTGGCCCGATACGAAGAGATGGTCACCGAAGCCGAGCGCACCCGCAAACTCGACTTCGAGGAGATCGTCATCCCGGTCGGACCTCGTCTCGGCGCCCAGGTCATCGACGCGAAGAAGCTGCAGAAGGGTTTCGGCGAGCGTATCCTCATCGAGGATCTCAGCTTCACTCTGCCCCGCAACGGCATCGTCGGCGTGATCGGCCCTAACGGTGTCGGAAAGACCACGCTGTTCAAGTCGATCGTCGGCCTCGAGCCTCTCGACGGCGGCGAGTTGAAGATCGGTGAGACCGTCGACATCTCGTATGTCGACCAGAGTCGCGGCGGCATCGACCCGAACAAGAACCTCTGGGAGGTCGTTTCGGACGGCCAGGACTACATCCAGGTCGGCAAGACCGAGATCCCCTCACGGGCCTACGTCTCGCAGTTCGGATTCAAGGGTCCTGACCAGCAGAAGAAGGCCGGAGTGCTCTCCGGTGGAGAGCGCAACCGGCTCAACCTCGCACTCACGCTCAAACAGGGCGGAAACCTCCTCCTGCTCGACGAGCCCACCAACGACCTCGACGTCGAAACCCTGGGCAGTCTCGAGAACGCGCTCCTCGAATTCCCCGGTTGTGCTGTGGTCATCACTCACGACCGGTGGTTCCTCGACCGCATCGCAACGCACATCCTCTCCTACGAAGGCACCGAAGAGAAGCCGGGCAACTGGTACTGGTTCGAGGGCAACTTCGAGTCGTACGAAGAGAACAAGATCGAACGACTCGGCCCGGATGCCGCGAAGCCGCACCGTTCCGCCTACCGGAAGCTCACGAGGGACTGATGAGGGTCCACGTCCCGATCCACCTCCGCTGGGGCGACCTCGACGCATACAACCACGTGAACAACGTGGAGCTGATGCGACTGCTGGAAGAGGCGCGCGTCCGTGTGTTCTGGCGTGATGGCAGTGAAGGCGGAGACGTGGACTCGGGCATGGCCCTGATCGAGGCGGAAGCCGGGTCGAATACGATCACGCTCATCGCCAGGCACGAGGTCGAGTACCTCGCGCCGATCCCGTACCAGCGCCAGCCGCTCGACGTTCAGGTATGGATCGGCAACCTCGGCGGGGCGAGCCTCGAGGTCGACTACGAGGTCTACGGCCCGGCAGGAGGCGACCAGCCGCTGTACGCGCGTGCCACAAGCACGATCGTGCTCGTGGACGCCGAGACGTCACGGCCTCGCCGCATCACCGATGAGGAGCGCACCGCCTGGACACGCTACCTCGAAGATCCGGTGGCATTCGCCAAACGGCGTTAGTCCGATTCACCCTCTGAGAGGGCGGGCGGAACCCGGACCATGCCCTCCTGGGCGACGCTGGCCACGAGCTGCCCCTCCCGCGAATAGAAGCGACCCTGTGCCAGTCCGCGCCCGCCAGACGCGCTCGGCGACTCCTGCACATAGAGAAGCCATTGGTCGACCCGAACCGAGCGGTGCCACCACATCGCGTGATCGAGGCTCGCGACCTTGAGGTCCCGAGTCATCCATGGCAGGCCGTGCCGCCGCAGGATCGACTCGAGCAGCGGGTAGTCGCTCGCATACGCGAGTGCGGCGCGGTGCAGGTTTTCGTCGTCAGGGAGCTCGCCGATCGCCTTCACCCACACGGCGTTCGTGGCCGTGTGCTCGCCATCGACCGACAGGTAGATCGGGGAGGGCACGTGGCGGATGTCGAATGGCCGGTCGCCGGCCCAGGAGCGCGCAACGGGGTGGTCGACGTGAGCCAGGAACTCGGCGGTGGTCGGGAGGTCCTCCGGTTCCGGATAACCCTCAGGCATCGGGGTCTGGTGGTCGAGACCCTCGTCGACGTCCTGGAACGAGGCGATCATCGACAGGATCGGGAGACCGTTCTGGTAAGCCTGGGTGCGCCTGGTCGAGAACGACCGCCCGTCGTGGATACGATCGACGCTGAAAGTGATCGGCTGGTTCACATCACCCGGGCGCAGGAAGTAGCCGTGCATCGAATGGACGACCCGGTGTTCTTCGGTGGTGCGGGATGCCGCCATGACCGACTGCGCGAGAACCTGGCCACCGTACACACGACCGCCGGGCATCCACTGCGACGGTCCGGTGAAGATGTCCTCGCTGGTCCGTGCGCCGCTGTCCGACAGGTCGAGTGCGTGCAACAGGGACGCGAGGGGGTCTGTCATCGTTCTCCGATCGTGGAGGGCAGGGCACGGTCGGGATCGCACCGGCCCGTTAGGTAGTTTAGACAGCAGATGAATGACGTGATCACGCTGCAGGATGCCCACGCCGCGGCCGACCTCCGGGTCTACCTCGCGCGCGCCCGACTTCTCGATGACACCGCCGTGCGGGTGATCGCCGGAGGCGGGGTGCTCGCCGTGTACGCGGCTGTCCTGCATCCGCGCGGGCTGCTCGACACGAGCCCGACCATTTTGGGATTGCGGACCTTCGCCGAAGCATCCGGGGCCGTCTTCGACCGCGTGGTGGCCCCAGCAGCGCTGTCAGACAGGCTGGCGCTGCTCGGCGACGATGTGGTGAGCCCGTCGTTACCCCTCCCTCCCAACGACGTGCGGACCAGCTGGTCGGGTATCGCACCGCCGCGCGGGGAGTGGGAGGCGATCGGTACCGTGAGTTCCGTCGCCCTCGAACTCGTCGCCCGCGACGGAGCAGGCGAGGTCGCCCGTGCTGTTCCCGAGAACGCCGGAGACCTGATCGTGCAGAAGGTCAGATCAGAGGTCTGGGCGCGACCTCTCGCCGACATCGCAGCCCCGTCTGGTATCGCGTTCGCCGCGGCCAGCCTCGGGTTCCTTGTCGGCGAAGAGGAGATTCCGTTGTACGCGTCCGGTGGGTGGATCAGGGCGAGCCCGCGCCGCGGTCACGTGCTCGCTCGCGTCGGACGGGGCATCTGACGTCACGAGTCCCGCAACAGCTCCTGCAGCGTTTCGGCTCCGATCTGCCTGAGAACGGGTGCGTCGTCCGAGGCGACGAGCAATGCCGTGGACAGCACGAGTGCCCAGCCGGCCGCACGCCGCCAGGTCGTCAGGTCGGTCGGTCGGCCTGCGTCGACCGCGAGGCGGAATCGCGCGCGACCGGCGGGGTCGAAGACCAGCCATGCTGCGGCGAGGTCCGTCGCCGGGTCGCCGCTGGTGAGGTCGCCGAAATCGATCACGGAGCACAATGCCCCGTCTGCGGCGATCAGGTTCGCCGGGTGAAGGTCACCGTGTACCCAGAGCGGCGCACCGGACCATGTCGGCTGCGCGATGGCGTCGTTCCAGAGCCGCTCAGCGGCATCCGCGTGCGGGATCAGGCCGGAGCTGAGCCGTTCGCGCACGGAGGCATCCCTGGCTGCCAGGGGCACTCCGCGATACGGGTTGACGGGGGCGTCATGAGGGGCGTGCTGGCCGAGGGCGACGATGACCTGGCCGAGGGTCTCGGCGAAAGCCGACCGCTCCTCGCGCGGCACCGAGGCAACGGTCGCACCGGGGAACCACGGGGTGATGCTCCAGGACCACGGGTAGTACGAAGTCGGGATGCCGGTCCGCACCGGCGCAGGGACGGCCACAGGAACAAGGGCGGCGATGGTGGGCAGCCACCGCTGTTCACTGAGCAGGAGACCCGCCGCGAGTGAGCGGCGAGGAAGACGCACCGAGAGGGCGGAACCGAGGCGGTAGACGCTGTTGTCCCAGCCGGAGGCCTCAGGACGAAGCGGCTGGGACGCCAGGTCGGGGTGCTGATCTTCCAGCAGCCGGCGGACGAGTTCAGCGGTGATGTCGACCTCGGCGGGCGGTGTCGTGGCCATGCCTCCAGTATGGCGAACGGTCAGCTGAGCTGCGCGGCGATCGCTCGCCCGACCGTGCGACCGGTGAAGAGACATCCGCCGAGGAACGTGCCCTCGAGTGCCCGGTAGCCGTGCACGCCGCCGCCGCCGAACCCGCTCGCCTCGCCGGCCGCGTACAGGCCGGCAACCGGACTGCCGTTCTCGGCCAGTGCGCGCCCTGACAGGTCGGTTTGGATCCCGCCGAGGCTTTTACGGGTGAGGATGTGCAATTTCACGGCGATGAGCGGGCCGGCCTTCGGGTCGAGCAGCTTGTGTGGGCTGGCGACCCTGATCAGCTTGTCGCCGCGATACGAGCGGGCGCCGCGCACCGCGGTGATCTGGGCGTCCTTCGAGAAGTCGTTGTCGAGCTGGGCGTCGCGCCAGCGGATCTCGTTCTCCACCCGTTTCAGGTCGAGCGGAGCGCCCGCGGAGAGCCGTTGCATGCCGGCGAGCAGTTCGGTGAGGGTGTCGGCGACGACGAAGTCCTCACCCTTGTTCTTGAACGCCTCGACCGGCCCCGGTGCGCCCGGCGCGACGCGCTTGAGCAGGAGTTTCACATCCTTGCCGGTCAGATCCGGGTTCTGTTCGCTGCCGGACAGCGCGAACTCCTTCTCGATGATCTTCTGGGTCAGCACGAACCAGCTGTGGTCGTGACCGGTGGCCACGATGTGTTCGAGGGTCCCCAAGGTGTCGAACCCGGGGAACAGGGGAGCGGGAAGCCGAATCCCAGTGGCATCCAGCCACAACGATGACGGACCGGGGAGGATCCGGATGCCGTGCGCAGCCCAGACCGGATCCCAGTTCGTGATGCCTTCGGTGTAGTGCCACATCCTGTCGCCGTTGACGAGCCGGGCACCTGCGCGCTGGGCGATCCCGAGTCCCCGGCCGTCGACGTGCGCCGGGACGCCGGAGAGCATCGACGCAGGAGGGGTACCGAGTCGTTCCGGCCAGCTTGCCCGCACGAGGTCATGGTTGCCGCCGATCCCGCCGGTGGTGATGACGACGGCGTCGGCCGAGAGCTCGAAGTCTCCGACGACCTTTCGCGAGCTCGCCTCGCCGCGCCGGACGTTCGACGGTTCGAGGATCCTGCCGCCGACACCGGTCACCGCACCGTTTGTGAGGATCAGGTCGTCGACACGGTGGCGGGACAGAAGATGCACCCGACCGCTGCCCATGCCGGCCTGTACCCGCCGCAGGAACGGTTCGACGATGGCCGGGCCGGTTCCCCAGACGATGTGGAATCGGGGAACCGAGTTGCCGTGACCGAACGCGGTTCCCGCTCCTCGCTCGGCCCAGCCGACGACGGGGAAGAATCCGATGCCCTGTTCGCCCAGCCAGGAGCGTTTGTCTCCGGCCGCGAAGTCGACGTATGCCTCCGCCCAGCGGCGGCCCCACTCGTCTTCAGGGCGGTCGAACCCCGCTGAGCCCTCCCAGTCCTGCCAGGCGAGGGCGTGCGAATCCCGGATTCCCATCCGTCGTTGCTCTGGGGTGTCGACGAGGAACAGTCCACCGAACGACCAGTGCGCCTGGCCGCCGAGTGTCGCCTGCGGCTCCTGATCGACGATGATCACCCGTTTGCCGGCATCGGAGAGTTCCGCAGCGGCGACGAGTCCGGCGAGGCCGGCTCCGACGACGATCACGTCGGCGGAGGTAGGTGTTGGCGAGAGTGCAGGCATTGAGTGAGCTCCTTCAACCAGGGGCTCCATCGCCGGCCGGTGCACTCATGCTAGGAGAAGCGCGTGGCTGCCTGCAGCTACTCGTCGAACGTGTTGACCATCGCCTGCGCCGCCCGCTCGAGATAATCCCACAGGGTTGCCTCGTGGAGCGGCGAAAGCTCGAGGGTGTCGACGGCGGCGCGCATGTGCAGGAGCCAGCGATCACGAGCATCCGGGTTGACCTTGAACGGCATGTGCCTCATGCGGAGTCGAGGGTGGCCGCGCTGGTCGCTGTAGGTCGTCGGACCGCCCCAGTACTGTTCGAGGAACATTGTGAGCCGCTCGGCGGCCGGGCCGAGGTCCTCTTCCGGGTACATCGGTTTGAGGACCGGATCGTCCGCGACACCCTTGTAGAACTCGCGGCAGAGTTTCTCGAACGTCTGGCGTCCGCCGACCTCGGCGTAGAAGGTGCTCGAGAGAAGGTCGCTCATGATTGTTGCGGTGCTTTCTTCGCCTTGCGTGGCGCGGGCGGCGCCTCGTTGACGACCTTGACTGGCTTGGTGCGCGGAGGGCGTGCACCGGTGACGGATGCCGCACCGTCGAAGCCTTCGAGCACGACGCTTTTGAGCGATGGCAGCTGGACTCCGAGTTCGTCGGTCGCCGCCTTCAGCCGGGTGCGGAGTTCGCGGGCGACGTCATCCTTCGCCGGCGGGCGGGTCTTGATGACGAGCCGGATGACGAGGGCGTCCTCCGAGATCGACTCGATGCCCCACAGTTCGGGACGTTCGAGGATGCGGCTGCGCCACTTCGGGTCCTGGGCGAGTGCGGAAGCGGCGTCGAGCATCCGGTCCTGAACGGCCTCGACGTCGGTGTCGTATGGCACGGCGAGGTCGATGATGACCCGCGCCCAGCCCTGTGACATGTTGCCGACGCGCAGGATCTCACCGTTGCGCACGAACCACAGTGTGCCGTTGACGTCGCGGACCTGGGTGATGCGGATGCCGACCCGTTCGACGACACCGGTCGCGGGGCCGAGGTCGACGACGTCACCGACACCGAGCTGATCCTCCATCACCATGAACAGGCCGTTGAGCACGTCCTTGACGATGTTCTGAGCACCGAAACCCAGACCGGCACCGAGCGCGGCGGTGAGCAGCGCAAGCGACCCGATGATGTTCTGGTCGATCTGGTTCACGACGAGCACGATGGTGATGATCACCACGGTGACGTTGACGATGTTTCCGAGCACCGTGCCGAGAGTGCGTGTCCGCTGCACCAGGCGCACAGCGGCGAGCGGCGAGACGTTGAGAGCCTGGGTGTCTTCGGCACCCTGGTTCTTCTTCACACCAGACACGATCTGGTTGACGACGCGGCGGATGACGAAATGCATCAGCCAGGCCGCGATGAAAGCGCCGACGATGATGATGGCGATCGCAACGAGCCGGCCAAGGGGAGTCAGGAAGAAGGCGTCGACCATCGCCCAGAAGTCAGTCATGTTCATTGCCACGATTCTACTGAGGGGCTACTGGACGAATGCTGGACCTTTGTCGCGAGTTGCTGGGTTTGAGGGGGTGCAGCATGCGGCTGACCCTGTCAAACCCAGCAACTCGCGGGTGGTGATGTTACGCCTGCGCGTCCCGCTCCTGCGCCTTGATCGAGCGCTCGACACCGGCGAGGTTCTCGACGACGATGCGGCGAAGCGCAGGCGGCTCGACGTTCTTCTCGAGCCAGGCCACTGTTGCGTCGCGGAGTTCGGCGTTGGCGAGCGGCGCCGGGTACAGGCCCATGACGAGGTACTCGGCGATCTTGTAGCTGCGCGAGTCCCAGATGCGCTGCAACATCTCGAAGTAGTCCGGGATGAACGACGCGAGTACGTCCTTGTCACGAGCTCGCTGGAATCCGATACCCGTCCACTGCACGATCGCGTTCGGCGCCGCGTCGGTGTCGACGACGGATGCCCACGCGGCACGCTTCGCTTCGAGGGTCGGGATTGCCGCGCGGGCGAGGGCCGCAGCCTTCGCTCCGTTCGCCGTGTTGTCGCCGGCAAGCGCGGCATCCACATCATCACTCGACGCGGCGCCGCCAGCGGTGAGCGCCGTCAGCAGCTCCCAGTCGAGGTCGGTGTCGATCTCGAGTCCGTCGAGGCGGGTCGTCCCGGAGCGCAGCCCCCCGATGACGTCGAAGTGCGCGCCGGTCGATGCGACACCGGCGAAGAACTTCACGAACTGGAACTGGGCGTCGGAACCGGACTCAGCACCCTGCGCGAGTGTCCAGAGTGCGTCGCCGACCTCACGGACCACGCGGTCGCGTGCATCCGGGGTGACGTACTGCGTCGCCGCGAGCACGAGCTGGTTGAGCGTGGTCCTGATCGTCGTTGACTCGGTCTCGGTTGCGATGTTGCCCAGCACGAGACGAACGTAGTCCTGAGCGGCCGTCTCGGCGTCGCGGGTGGCGTCCCACGCCGCAGCCCAGACGAGAGAGCGGGCGAGCGGGTCCTCGATCGCGGAGAGCGACGAGGTGGCGACGGCCAGTGAGTCCTTGTCG
The DNA here is from genome assembly GCF_015752285.1 of Mycetocola sp. CAN_C7. Lineage (NCBI taxonomy): Bacteria > Bacillati > Actinomycetota > Actinomycetes > Micrococcales > Microbacteriaceae > Mycetocola > Mycetocola sp. CAN_C7. The sequence continues at coordinate 566,201 of NZ_JADOUY010000002.1, read as the reverse complement.
AGTCGGATCTTCGCGTAGGCGAGGTCGTCGTCGTTCAGCAGGACGAGGTCCGGGCGTTTCCTGCCGACGAGTTGAGGAACATCCGTCCGCTCGCCGTCGACGTCGAGTTCGAGCCTGTCCTCACGGACCAACCTGTCGCCGACCCGGTTGTAGAAGCCGATCGCGAGACGGTGAGGTCGGATCGTCGGGTACTCGGCCACCGCGCTCTGCAGCACCGTGAAGCCGGTGATGACACCGTCGTCGTCCACAGCGATCTCGGGACGCAGCGTGTTCACGCCTGCGGTCTCGAGCCACAGCTTGCCCCAACCGCTGAGGTCACGACCGGATGCCGTCTCGAGCTCGGTGAGCAGGTCGACCAGTTCGGTGTTGCCCCACGCATGTTTCTTGAAGTAGGCGGATACTCCGGCGTAGAACGCGTCGATCCCGACCCAGGCGACGAGCTGCTTGAGCACCGAACCGCCCTTGGCATAGGTGATGCCGTCGAAGTTGACCTGGACGTCTTCGAGATCGTTGATAGTGGCGACGATGGGGTGGGTGGACGGAAGCTGGTCCTGACGGTATGCCCAGCTCTTCTCCATGGCGTTGAAGGTCGTCCAGGCCTCGGTCCACTCGGTGGCCTCGGCAACGGCGATCGTCGACGCCCACTCGGCGAACGACTCGTTGAGCCAGAGGTCGTTCCACCACTTCATCGTGACGAGGTCGCCGAACCACATGTGCGCCAGCTCGTGCAGGATCGTGACGACGCGACGCTCCTTGATGGCATCCGTCACCTTCGACCGGAAGATGTATGCCTCGGTGAACGTCACAGCACCTGCGTGTTCCATCGCTCCGGCGTTGTATTCGGGAACGAAGAGCTGGTCGTACTTGGGGAACGGGTACGGGTAGTCGAACTTCGACTCGAAGTATGTAAAGCCCTGGCGGGTCTTTTCGAAGATGTAGTCAGCGTCGAGGTACTGCGTGAGGCTCTTGCGGCAGAACACGCCGAGCGGGATGGTGCGTCCGTCGCTCGAGGTGAGTTCGCTGCGCACGGAGTCGTACGGTCCGGCGATGATCGCGGTGATGTAGCTCGACATCACGTCTGTGGGCTCGAACGCCCAGGTCTTGCTGCCAGCTGTGGCCCGCACTGCTTCAGGGCTGGGGGAGTTGGAGATGATCTCCCAGTGGTCAGGGGCGGTGACGGTGAACTGGAAGGTGGCCTTGAGGTCCGGCTGCTCGAAGACGGTGTACATCCGTCGGGAGTCCGGGACCTCGAACTGGCTGTAGAGGTACACCTCACCGTCGACCGGGTCGACGAAGCGGTGAAGTCCTTCTCCGGTGTTCATGTAGATCATGTCGGCGTCGACGGTGAGGACGTTCTCGGCCTGCAGGTCGTCGAGGGCGATGCGGATGCCGTCACTCACGACAGCAGGATCGAGGCTCGTGCCGTTGAGGGTCACCGCGTGGACCGTGCGGGTGATCGCGTCGATGAAGGTCGACGCCCCGGGAGTCGCGGTGAATCGCACGGTGGTCGTCGACCGGAACGTCTCCGGGCCTGTGGTGAGGTCGAGGGCGATCTCATAGCTCTGGGTGGAGACGAGCGAGGCTCGTTCCTGTGCTTCGGCGCGGGTGAGGTTTTCTCCAGGCAACGCGGAACTCCTTTGTGCGATGGGTGCTGATGGGTCGGATCGTGTCCGACTTGCAAGCGTAGTCCTTCGCTTCAGAGCGCAGCCGGAACCGCAACGGGGAATGCCATGGCGTCGATCCGTGATTACCTGAGAGTATGAACACCGATACCGTGACCCCCGCACCGACCGCCGTCGACTTCTGGTTCGACCCCTCCTGCCCGTGGGCATGGATGACCTCCCGGTGGGTGGACGAGGTCGCGAGAGTGCGCGACCTTGAGGTCACCTGGCACGTGATGAGCCTCGCGGTACTCAACGAAGACCAGGATGTCTCGGACGAGTACCGTGCCTTCTTCCCCCGTGCTCTTCGCTACACCCGACTCGTCGCAGCAGCTCAGGAGAAGTTCGGCCAGGCGATCGTGAAACCGCTCTACGACGCACTCGGCCTGCAGATTCACCCGGGCGAGTCCACCGACCCGGACACGGTGATCGCCCAGGCGCTCGCCGAGGTCGGGTTGCCGCCTGAGTTCGCCGAGTACTCGCTGACAGACGAGCACGACCCGCAGATGCGGGCGAGTCATTTCGACGGGATCGGGCGGGTCGGCCAGGAGGTCGGCACACCGGTGATCGCCGTGAACGGCGTCGCATTCTTCGGGCCGGTCATCTCACCGTCTCCGCAGGGTGACGAGGCCGCGCGGCTGTGGGACGGCGTCGTCGCCGTCGCCTCGTACCCCGGGTTCTTCGAGATCAAGCGCAGCCGCACCGTCGGGCCCCTCTTCGACTGAGAACGCCGGTGAGCGGCAGCGCCACAGGAAACGGCAGAATGGACGCATGCGCATCCACATCGCCACCGACCACGCCGGCCTCGACTTCAGTCAGCACCTGCAGCAGCACCTGAGCGACAGCGGCCATGAGGTCATCGATCATGGACCGGCCGACTATGACGCTCTCGATGACTACCCCGCTTTCTGCATCAATGCCGCGCAAGCCGTCGTGCACGACCAGACAGCAGGGGTCGATGCGCTCGGTGTGGTGTTCGGTGGTTCAGGGAACGGTGAGCAGATCGCCGCGAACAAGGTGCGCGGCGTCCGTGCTGCCCTGGTCTGGAACCTCAGCACGGCGAAGCTCGCCAGGGACCACAACGACGCCAACGTCATCTCGATCGGGGCCAGGCAGCATCCGGTCGGCGACGTGATCGCGTTCATCGACGCGTTTATCGCCGAACCGTTCACCGCTGAGGAGCGTCACGTCCGGCGGATCGCCCAGTTGGCCGAGTACGAGCGCACCGGCACGATCGCTGGCAAGGGCGTCGACTCCTACTCCGAGCGGGGTTAGCGTGCCAGAGGGCCACTCCGTCCACCGCATCGCGCGGCAGTTCCGGCAGAACTTCCAGGGCCACCGCGTGACGGCGTCGTCGCCGCAGGGGCGGTTCGTTGAAGGCGCGGCAATCCTCGATGGCCGGACAGTGACCGACGTGAAAGCCGTCGGCAAACAGATGTTCATCGATTTCGACGACAGTGTCTGGCTGCGTGTGCACCTCGGCATGTACGGAGCGTGGGACTTCGCCGGGCAGATCACCGAAGACGCCACGATCGCGTCGGCCAACGGCCGGATGGGACAGACCAACCAGCGCGGTACGGATCTCACCGACGCCATCCTCGACAGCGCCGGCGAGAACTCGCTGCACTCCATCGGAGCGCCCCGCCGCGCGCGGGTCCGGATGTCTGAACAGACGACCGGTCTCCCCGAATCATCGGAGGAGACGTTCCCGCCCGAACCGGTCGGCGCCGTGCGCGTGAGGCTGCTGACCGAGAACACCGTTGCGGACCTGCGCGGCCCGACGGCGTGCGAGGTGATCGATGACGCCCGTGTCAGTGAGGTGATCGCGAAGCTCGGTCCGGATCCCCTGCTCGACGACAGCCAGGCGGCATCCGATCGCTTCGCGACGCTCGTGCGCAGGAAGCCGACCCCGATCGGCCTGCTTCTCATGGATCAGAGCGTCGTCGCCGGCATCGGCAACGTCTACAGGGCCGAGCTGCTGTTCCGCGCGCGGCTCAACCCGCACACGCCAGCCAAACTGGTGCCTGAGGATGTTGTCCGCGCGATCTGGGAGGACTGGTCGCGACTGCTCCGCATCGGCGTCGAGACCGGTCAGATGATGACGATGGACGATCTCAACGGTGAGGAATACCGTAAAGCGATGGCATCCCGCGACGACCGGCACTGGGTCTACAAGCGTGAGGGCCTGCCGTGCCGGGTCTGCGGTACCCACATCCTGCTCGAAGAGATGGGTGCGCGAAAGCTGTACTGGTGCCCCAACTGCCAGCGCTGATCGTCGGAAGGACGTCATGAGACAGAATCCCAGTTTCGTGCTCGGGGACATCCCGGAGCTGCGGCGGCTGATCGCGGACAACCCATGGGTGACGCTCGTGAGCAACACGGAAAACGGCCTGGTCGCCTCGCACTACGCGGTGGTGCTCGACCCCGAACGTGACGACCTGACGATCCTCGGACACGTCGGGCGCCCGGACGAGGCGATCCTCGAACTCGGCTCCCATGATCTGCTCGTCATCGTGCAGGGCCCGCACGGGTACATCTCGCCCGGCTGGTACGACGCCAAGCCAGCCGTTCCGACCTGGAACTTCGTCGTCGCCCATTTGACCGGTGTTCCTGAGATCCTCGGTGACGAGGAAAACTTCCGGGTGCTCGGCCACCTTGTCGAACACTTCGAGGAACGGATGCCGACTCCGCGACTGATGGAGGGCACTCCGGCCAACGCCGAGTACGCGGCACGGATCAGCAGCGGGACCGTCGGCTTCCGGCTCACCCCGACCTCGGTCGTCGCGAAGCGCAAACTCAGTCAGAACCGACCAGCTGAGATCGTCGACCGGATCATCGACGAGCTCGAGAACGGGTCCGAGTACCCCAACCCTGCGCTCGCTGCCGAGATGCGTCGCGCCCGCCGATGACCGAGTTCCGGTTGCGTGCCGCTCGTCCTGGCCCTGGCATCCGTCGCACCCTCTGCGATGTGCGGCTCGCCGGTGCAGGGAGCGAATCCGTCGACGTCATTCTCGAAGACGGTGTCGTTGCGGGACTTCGACCGGCAGGAAGCGAGCGTGTCGCGGGGGAGAGGGTCAGCGCAGACGGCCGATGGCTGCTCCCCGGCCTCTGGGACTCGCATGTGCATTTCACGCAGTGGGCGTACACGTCGCGCCGTTTCGACCTGTCGCGCACGTCGACCGCTGCCGAGGTGCTTGCGGCGGTCGACGGCAACACGCCGCCAGGGGTCTACGGTCCTGCCGTCGGTTTCGGCTTCCGCGACGCCATGTGGCCGGATGCGGCCGATCTCGCCGCCTTTGACCGGGCGTCACACGGGCGGTCGGTCATCCTCATCGCCGCTGACCTCCACTGTGTCTGGCTGAACAGTGCCGCTCTCACCGAACACGGCCATGCCGGGCATCCGACCGGCCTCCTCAGGGAGGAAGACGCCTTCGCCGTGCACCGCTCGCTCGACACGGTCCAGGATGCAATCGTCGACGGCTGGGTGCACACGGCAGCGGATGCTGCGGCCGCCCGTGGGGTCGTCGGTATCGTCGATTTCGAGATGGCGTGGAACGTCGAAGCGTGGACGCGTCGGATCGCCGCAGGCACGATCGCCCTGCGCGTGCGATTCGGGATCTACCGCGCGAATCTCGATCGCGCCATCGCCGACGGGCTGCGCTCGGGCCAGATCCTCCCGCACACCCACGGTCTTCTCGAAGTGGGCGCGTTCAAGGTCATCACCGACGGCTCGCTCAACACCCGCACCGCATTCTGCGTCGACCCGTATCCGGGGTCGACGACATACGGACTGCTCAACGTGCCGCCGGACGAGCTCGGTCCGCTGATGGCGCGAGCCCGGTCTGCCGGGCTGGACTCGGCGATCCATGCGATCGGCGATCGCGCGAACAGTCATGCACTCGACGCATTCGAGGCCACCGGTGCGCGCGGGTCGATCGAACATGCCCAACTGCTCTCACCCGAGGACGTCGGCCGCTTCGCTGCGCTCGGCATCACCGCGAGTGTGCAGCCGGAGCATGCCATGGACGACCGCGACGTTGCTGAGCACCACTGGGCCGGCCGCACCGGCCGTGCGTTCACGCTGCGCAGCATCCTCGATGCCGGGGGCCGAATCGCCCTGGGGTCGGATGCGCCGGTCGCTCCTCTGGATCCGTGGCTGGCCATCGCGTCTGCGGTGGGGCGGGCGCGCGACGGGCGTGAGCCGTGGCATCCGGAGCAGTCGATCACCGTGCGCGAAGCGATCGCAGCATCTACCGGTTCAGGTGCAGCGGTGGTCGCCGCAGGACAGGTCGCCGATCTCGCACTCGTCGACCGCGACCCGTATGCCTCCAGCCCTGACGAGCTCAGACGGATGCCGGTGGCCGCCACGATTCTGAACGGGCGGGACACCTTCTCGCGACTGTGATTCCATCCGCGAATCGGACCTGCTAACAGCGACAGGGAGGGCCGCCGAATGGCGACCCTCCCTGTGCGCGACGTGTTGTGGCTTCTACCGGGCTACGTGAGCGACGAGGAACCAGCGGTCCTTCTCGAGGCCGCGCGCGATCTCGATGGCGACGTCCTGGCTGGTGAGATCGATCCCGTCGAGTTCGTCGACGGCGGTCTTGATCGAGACAAGGGCAGCGTCGATCTGGGCCACGTACTCGGCGATCGTGTTCTCTGACTGCTGGAATCCCGCGGTCAGCTCGCCGGTCGTGGTCTTCGCTGCGACGGTCGAGAGCCGGCCGTCGACGGGGAGGCCGAGAGCGACGATGCGCTCAGCGGCACTGTCTGCCCAGTCCTGGGCGTGGGCGACGATGGTGTCGAGCAACTCGTGGACTCCGACGAAGTTTGCTCCGCGGACGTGCCAGTGGGCCTGCTTGCCGTTGACGACGAGGGCTGTGAGGTCGATGACCACTGGGCTCAGGAACTGGGCGACTCCGGCTGCGACGTCGGGGCTGACGGAGGTGGATGAAACGGTCGTGATGTCTGTCATGGGGGTTCCCCTTCGTTTGCGCGTGAGTGTGGTGCGCTGGTGGGAACAACGCTACTCACGCTCAGACATTCCGCAAGCAAGACAAGGCTCGTCTTACCTCGTGTCTGCGGGGGTATTCCCCCCGGGAAAGCCGGTGGGATGCCTGATGCCGCGAGTGACGGATCCTCGCGAAGCTGGAAGGACACAGACGCCAGGCACTGCCCCGACCGAAGGAACCGATCATGAGCACAGACGCCATCGAACACCCCACTCGCACCGAGGCAGGATCTGCCACGCTGGGCTCCATGAACACGCATAAGCCCGCCCCGCAGGTACCGTCGCCCCCACCGGCGGCGCGGGGTTACGGCGGACTCTGGCGGAACGTTCCCCGTGAGCTCGGTTTTCTGCTCCTCACCCTGCCGATCGCCCTCACCGGATTCACCATCATGGTTTCCCTCTTTTCCGCCGGTCTCGGCATGATCGCCCTTGTCGTGGGCATTTTCGTTGTGGTCGCCTCGCTGTACGTCGCACGCGGGTTCGGGCTGCTCGAACTGCTGAGGCTCCGCGCAGCGGGTCATCCGAGCATCGCTGCCCCGGAGTGGCCGCGCGCTGGAGGCGACGCCGGGTTCTGGCGAACCGCCCTGGGCCCCGTGGCGAATGGCCACTACTGGACCTACCTGCTGCACGGACTGGTGATCAACCCGATCGTGAGCATCGTGTCGTGGACGGTGACCGTCACCTGGCTCGCGACAGGTGTCGGCGGGGTCAGCTACTGGTTCTGGGCCCGATTCATCCCCGAAGGAGACCCTGATCGGTTCTGGTTGAGTGGTGTCGTCTTCGAGTTCTTCTTCCCCGGGCGACTGCTCGGCGTGGACCGCTTCACCTCCGACGCCCTGTTCAACCTCGTCGCCGGCGTGATCTTCGTCGTCACCCTTCCGTTCATCACCCGGTGGCTCACACTCCTGCACCACGTCATCGCCCGTGGACTGCTGTCGCGGTGGCAGAGCGATGACCTCAGACGCGAGGTGGCGGCTCTCGACGCCTCGCGAGGTGCAGCGCTTCAGGCGGAAGACCAGTCCGTTCGTCGACTCGAGCGCGACATCCACGACGGTCCCCAACAGCGACTCGTTCGTCTCCAGATGGACCTCGCGGCAGCCGAACGCCGTCTCGACACCGAACCGGATGCCGCTCGCATCCTGATCGGCGAGGCTCGCCAGCAGGCGCAGGCCTCGCTTGAGGAACTCCGGGCGCTGTCTCGCGGATTCGCCCCACCGATCCTCGGTGACCGCGGGCTCGTGAGCGCAATCGAATCGCTGGCAACGGTGAGTTCGATCCCGGTGACCGTTCACAGCTCGCTCGCTCCCCGACTGCGGTTGCCGGCCGAGATCGAACGCAACGGCTACTTCGTCGCTGCCGAGTTGATCACCAACGCGTCCAAACACTCCGGAGCCAGCACCGTCACCGTCGACGTGTCGATGCACCCAGCAGAGTTCGGTCAGCTGCTCACGGTCACCGTGTCCGATGACGGTATCGGCGGAGCACACCTCACGAGCGGTCACGGCCTGCAGGGGCTGCGTGATCGACTTCACGGGTTGAGAGGCACACTGACAATCGACAGCCCGGCCGGTGCGGGAACGCGCGCCACGGCATCCGTCCCCTTTGCTTGAGTGCGCCGGAACCGCGCAGACGAGCAGCATCGGTACAGAACTGCAGCACCGGCGCGCACCCGACCTCCTAGGCTGGGCGGGTGAGCGAACAGGATGACACGGCAGCCACGATCCGGGTAGCGGTCGCAGACGACTCTGTTCTGCTCCGCGAGGGACTCGTGCGGTTGTTCGATGAAGCCGGATTCGTCACCGTCGGTTCGTACGGTGATGCAGACAGCCTTCTCGCCGGCCTTCTGGAGTCCCGCCCCGACGTCGTCGTGCTCGACGTGCGGATGCCGCCCGGCTACCGCGATGAGGGTGTGCGGGCGGCGGTGGAGATCCGCCGATCGCACCCAGGGATCGGAGTATTGCTGCTCAGCCAGTACGTCGAGTCGGCGTACGCCGATGAGCTCCTCGGCGCGGCGACCGGCGGCGTCGGCTATCTGCTCAAGGATCGTGTCGCGTCTCTTGCGGAACTGCAGGATGCGATCACCAGGGTAGCCTCCGGTGGAACGGTGCTCGACCCGCAGGTGGTGCAACAGCTGCTGGCGCAGAGACGCGACCCACTGGCGTCGCTCACTCCTCGCGAGGGAGACGTCCTGCAGCTCATGGCTGAGGGGATCACCAACCAGGGAATCGCGCAGAGACTCGTCGTCGGTGTCGGTGCTGTCGAGAAGAACGTCACGGCGATCTTCTCGAAACTCGGACTCGAGGCATCCGCATCCGACCATCGCCGGGTCCTCGCGGTACTGCGCTACCTGAGGCCGTGAGAACAGCTCAGCGCGTCAGCGGAGGGACGACACCCCGCGAGCCACGGCTTTGAGATCACGGATCCTGCTCTCGTAGGTTGCGGCGAGGACGATGAGGATCACGCCGCCGATCCCCGCCCAGAGCCACCATGGCACGCTCCCGTACAGCCCCGAGATCCACGGCCACAGCTGTGCGAGACCGTGGAGAACGACGACAACGGCGCCGACCAGGGTCGGCGCCTGCAGCCTCAGCGCCAACCCCAGACCCAGGACGGCGAGCGCCGCGACTCCGAGGGCGACGATGCGCCAGAGCTCATTCTCGACGGCGAAGTCGGCGACCAGTGACGGCAGCAGGAGCAACACCAGCCCGGGGCCGAGTTCGACCCAGGACCTGCGGTGGGCGTCACGCGCGAGCCGGATGCCACCGGCTGCGAGCAGCGCGATGGCGAGCGGCGCTGTCGCGAGCTCGAACGGGTCCGCCGAGCCGCTGGCGAGCAGCGCGCCTCCGAGAACAAGGGCACAGGCGAAGGCGACCCAGCGCACAGCCTGCGGGAATGCGTCGTACACGGATGCCACGAACACTGCGACGCAGACGGCCACGAGCACGAGTAGAGCGCGCCACGACTCGACCTCGGAGAAGAGAACCTGGCCGAACGTCGGCAAGGCGAGCACGACGACGGCCGCACCGACGACCACAGGGGCCAGCGGCACCGGTCGCCTCGCGCGGTGCTGCCAGAGCAGCCCGCCAGTCAGAAGAACAGCCGCTGCTCCGCCCGACCAGGCTTCGAACGGGATGCGCGCGTCAGAAGTGAGCACTGCCCGACCGAAACCGGCGACAAGCGCACCGGCTGATCCGGCCAGCCAGAGCGTGAGTCCGCCACTGATGCCCCACCGCACCGGTGGAGCGAGCGCGCCGGCGACGACCAGACCGGCAGCAGCGACGAGCACGACGACCGCACGGAACGGCTCGTTCCCGAGCGCCGTGACCGCGGACGGAAGCATGCCGACGGCGAGCGCTGCAGCAAGCAACACGGTTCGCCCGGTGGCGGGCCCCTCCGGCCGCGGGTGACGGACCAGCACAAGCACAAGGATCGCGAGGAGCAACCCGGCGACCGGGAGCGTGTAGAACTCCACGACCGTTCCGTCTGCGCGGAAGACGCCGAGCCAGAGTCCGGCAACAGCGAGCGGAAAGCCGACCCACGCGACGTGGCGTCTCGGAGAGCCGCCGGTGACGATGTCTCCATCGCCGCTCGATACGAGCATCGCCGCGACGGCGAGCAGAACGAGAGTGATCCAGCCGAGCTCGGGTCGGACGGCCACCGAGACGACGAGCGCACCGGCGGCGATGGCCAGCGAAACGTCCCAGGCGATCCTCGCAGGGTGGGATCCGGCCCCTGGCCGGCGAAAGAGGAACGGCGCACAGGCAGCCAGGACGACGGCGCCCGCTGCAACCGTGATTCCTGCCGCAGAGATCGGGTCGATCGAGACGGCCGGCGCGAAGCGTACCCACGCCACTCCGATGCCCCAGAGCACCGCTGCGGGCACGCAGGCAGCAGCGACGTAGCGTTCCGGCCAGGTCGAGACCCGATCACGGAGTTGCCAGGCGAGCGCGACAGCGCCGGTCAGCGCAAGAGCGATGACGAGTCGAATGGTCTCGCCCCCTGCCGCCAGCTCTGCCAGGCCGGTCCCTCCGGCGATGGCGGCGATCGTCGCGAGCACCGCTTCTTCCTGTCGACGGAACACACTCCGAACCCACACCGGAACGCTCACGAGAAGCAGCGCAGCGAGAGTCATCCAGAGAGCGGGCGTGCCCGTCGGGTACGTGGTGCCTGTGACGTTCTCGATCCAGGTGGGAACGAGCCGCGCACCGAGCGTGACTGCGATGACCGCCGAACCGACCGCGAAGGGGGTGAGGATTGCGGCGGTTCCGGACGCCATCGTGCGGAGAATCACCTCGCGAACAGCAACGAGCATGGCGACGGCGGCGAGAACGACGACGGGGAACGTGGCGGTGCTGCTGACACCGATCGTCCAGAACACGAGCAGCGAGACCGACAGTACGGTGCCGAGAGCGATCCGGATCGGCGGGGTCTTCACGAACGCAACAGCGGTGAGGAGCGCGGCAGACAGTAGCCCGACGAAGGCGGAGGAGCCCAGTGGCTGGCCGATCACCGCGCCGCAGGCGACGAGCGCGAAAGCGGCCAGCCCGATCGGTGCCCAGCCGATGCGTCTCACCGTCCCGAGGAGGGCGAGGCAGGCGAGGCTCAGAAGCGCCACGAGGAGTACGGCGACGGGCGCATCGGGATCGAGGGGAACGAGCGTGGCTTCCGGACTGCTGAACGCTGCGAGGCTGAGCGGTGTCGTCAGGGCTCCCCAGCTGGTGACCGCAACTGACGTGATCAGCGCCGGCGCCATCGTCAGAATGGCAAGAGTCAGCGGGATCACCGCAGCGACCCGGAGAGTAGAAGCGAGGCGTGCGAGCCGTGGAACGCGGACCAGCGCAGCGACAACGACGGCGGCGAGCGCTGTGGCGCTTGCCGGCAGCCAGAAGATCGCGTCGGCCAGCCCGCTCCGGAAGAACAGCGACAGCCCGGCACCCGAGACGGCGAGTCCGAGGCCGACCGCAGCGAGGGTTGCCCAGGCGTCCGGTCCTGGCTGCTGGGGAACCGCCGGGATCGCGCCGCCGGCATCCGTCCGGGGCGCGGGAACGATCGGTGCTGCGGGTGCCGGTGATGATGCCACCTGTGACGGTGCCGCGGAAGGCGACCGTGTGACGACGAGCACACAGAACCAGATCACGGCGAGACCGGCGAATGCCAGAGTCGCCCCGGCGCTGACGTCGGGGAAGGCACCGAACGCGGGGATGCCGGCGAACGTGAGCGCGAGCATCCCGCCGACGCGAATCAGCGTGCGTTCGGCCGAACGACGGATGCGCGTCGAGAGGAGGGACGCAGCACCGACGGCCGCGAGAGCCGTCCACGCGCGGGTCCAGGGATCGACGTCGATCAGGACACCCTGGGTGAGGGTGAAGACGGCGATCGGGGTGAGCACTGCGGCGGAGAGCGACAGGGTTCTCAGAGGCACGACCCGGAAGGCCAGCGCGAGAAGCCCGGCGAGTGCAGCGGTTGACACTCCCGTGTACAGCCAGCCGTCGACGCCGTCTGAACCGAACAGTCCGTTGGCGCGGATGATCCAGAGGTCGAGCAGGAACAACACGACCGCGAGCGCAGAGATCCCCTCTGCTGTGCCGGTCAGTCGCCGTTTGTAGAGCAGCACGGCGACCCCGAAGATGACGACGCTCGCCACCCCGGTGAGAACCGACCTGACCTCGAGGCTCGCGACCAGGTACGCGAGCAGCACAAAGAACAGCGCCATGATCGAGACGAGGATCACGCCCACCGTCAGCATGAGGATCTGGATGCCGCTCCGTCGCGGCCCGGAAGGCACAGCCGGCACCGGCGGCTGCGGGTATGCGGCCCCCGGGTAGCCCGGCTGAGGGTACGCCGGCTGAGGGTAGTGAGGGTGGGGAACGGGCGGAGGCGGCGCAAATGCCGGGGGAGCGGGCTCGACGGGCGAGAACGACGTCGGCGCAGCCGCAGGCCCGGGAACGGACGGTGCAGGGTTCGCGCGGAACGCAGCGGCTGCAGCCTCCTGTCGAACGCGTTCATCGGCGTCAACCCGCTCGCGCTGTTCCACCCGCATCAGGGCGACGAGATCCTGGCGCCTGTTCTCGGCGCTGACAACTTCGGTGCCGGCAGCGAGCAGTTCGGAGGCCGACGGTACAGACAGGTCGAGTCCGCAGGTGGCACATAGAGTTCCGCCGAGCGGACGGAAACAGGCGGGGCAGACCGCCGTGTTCATCAGGAGCGACGGTTCGGATGGCCACCAGCGGGGCTGACGCGGGTCCTGGGGATCGGGCATTGCCCTATTCTGTCTGAGCGGGGCACAGGGGGTGCTGCCCCGTTCGGGGCTGGGGATGCCGACAGCTGCCTGTGGACGGTCCGGTGCGCCGGGTAATGTGTCGCCATGACCAGTCCAGATCTGTCCTCCATCATCCGCCTCTCCGGAGTTCCCGGCCCGGTGGTGAACGACGCCTTCGTTGCCCCTGGTGCCCGTGTGATCGGCGATGTGACCCTGCACCCGTCGTCGAGCGTCTGGTACAACGCGGTCCTGCGCGGCGATTACGCGTCGATCGAACTCGGTGAGGGCAGCAACATCCAGGACGGCGTAGCCGTGCACGTGGACGCCGCATGGCCGGTGCGGATCGGTCGGAACGTCTCGGTCGGACACAACGCCGTCGTTCACGGCTGCACCATCGGTGACACGGTGCTCATCGGGATGGGATCGGTTGTGCTCTCCGGTTCCGTCATCGGCGACGAGAGCCTCGTCGCCGGGGGTGCGGTCGTGCTCGAGGGCACCATCGTGCCGCCACGCTCACTCGTCGCAGGGGTTCCGGCGAAAGTGCGACGTTCACTCACCGATGAGGAAGTCGACGGCATCCGTCGAAATGCGGAGAGATATGTGGTCAACGCCTCTCACCATGCGGAACCGGCGTGATCGGGCTACCTGTCGCGGTGCTTCCTGAGCCAGCGGCGGTGCGATGCCATCCCGGTGCCCAGGCAGAGGGCTGAGGCGGCGATGAGGAGGACACCGACACCGAATCGGCCGGTTCCGAGCGCGAACCCGCCGACGACGAACAGGAGCACTCCCGCTGTCGTCCACAGCGAGTAAGCGCGGAGGATTTTCATACTGGAGGGGCTGACGAGAATCGAACTCGCATCATCTGTTTGGAAGACAGAGGCTTTACCACTAAGCTACAGCCCCGAATCCGACGGTTTCCGCCGGGATTTCGGATTGAGTTGTGTGACGATCCCGTAGAACGAAGACCGGCACCCGAATATCGTAGTACACGTTCGAGGGTCGCTCGTGCCGCACCCCCCTGCGTCGGATATTTCGCCGCGCTCGTGCATTAGACTGTCTGAGGCCTTCCACCCGGCGCATTCTTTAGCTCTGGCGTGTGAGTCCACTGCCGGTAGGTGCTACCGGGGCGTAGCTCAGCTTGGTAGAGCGCCCGGTTTGGGACCGGGAGGTCGCAGGTTCGAATCCTGTCGCCCCGACAAGTCCGTCCTCCTCATTCGAGGAGAAAATCCACTACACAGGAGAACTCACCAACGTGAAATCCACGGTCGAAAAGCTCAGCCCCACCCGAGTCAAGCTCGCCATCTCGGTGACGCCAGAGGACCTGAAGCCGAGCATCACCCACGCATACGGCCACATCGCCGAGCAGGTCAACATCCCCGGTTTCCGTAAGGGCAAGGTTCCGCCGGCAATCATCGACCAGCGGATGGGCAAGGGCGCCGTCCTCGAACACGCGGTCAACGAAAGCCTCGACGGGTTCTATCGTGCTGCCGTCGAAGAGCACAGCATCCGTACCCTCGGACGCCCGGAGGCAGACATCGTCGAGTGGCCCAGCGACAAGGACTTCTCCGGAGACCTTCAGCTCGCCATCGAGGTCGACGTTCGTCCCGAGATCACTCTCCCGTCGTACGACGACATCACCATCGAGGTCGACGAGGCCGAGATCACCGACGCGGATGTCACGGAGGAGCTCGACAAGCTGCGCACCCGTTTCGGCACCCTGGTTACCGTCGATCGCCCGGCTACCACTGGTGACTTCGTTCAGATCGACCTGATCGCCACGATCAACGGCGACGAGGTCGACAACGCGTCGGGCATCTCATACGAGGTCGGCTCAGGCGACCTGATCGAGGGTATCGACGAGGCACTCGAATCGCTCACCGCCGGTGAGGTCACCACGTTCAGCGCTCCGCTGCTCGGTGGAGACCACGAGGGCGAGAACGCTGAGATCACCGTCACCGTCGGTGCCGTCAAGGAACGCGAAATGCCCGAGGCCGACGACGACTTCGCGCAGATCGCCAGCGAGTTCGACACCATCGCCGAGCTGACGGAAAGCCTCAAGGAGCAGGTCGCACGCCAGAAGGCCTTCGGCCAGGGCACCGCGGCTCGCACCAAGCTGCTCGACAAGCTCGTCGAGCTCGTCGAGATCCCTGTTCCGGAGAAGCTCGTCGAAGACGAGGTGCACCGTCACCTCGAGGGCGAAGGCCGTCTCGAAGACGCCGAGCACCGTGCAGAGGTCACCACCTCGAGCGAGGCCACGTTCAAGCAGCAGCTTCTCCTCGACACCATTGCTGAGGCCGAGAGCGTCCAGGTCAGCCAGGACGAGCTGACCCAGTACCTGATCCAGGGTGCAGCGCAGTACAACATGGAGCCTGGCGAGTTCATCAAGGTTCTCGACGAGAACGGTCAGATCCCGGCCATGGTCGGAGAGGTCGCCCGCAACAAGGCCCTCGCCGTCGTGCTCGCCAAGACCACCGTCGTCGACACGGCAGGCAAGGCCGTCGACCTCACCGGCTTCGTGCCCACCGAGGAAGACGAAGCCGCGACCGACGAGGCAGCGACCGACGAGGCCGCGACCGACGAAAACTCGGCCAAGAAGTAGTTTCACTTCTTCCAGACGGATGCCCCGGAGTCGACTCCGGGGCATCCGTCGTTAACCGGGAGCGGCGCGATATCTGCCCACGGCGAACAGGGCGGTTCCCGCGCGTTGGCTCCGATAGATTCGAAACACGCAACAACTGAAATGGAGCGCGACATGGCCGAACTGACACTGCCCAACAGTGTTTTTGACCGACTGCTGAAGGATCGCATCATCTGGCTCGGCGCGGAGGTCCGCGATGAGAATGCGAACGAGATCGCTGCGAAGCTGTTGCTGCTCGCGGCTGAGGATTCCAAGCGGGACATCTACCTGTACATCAACTCACCCGGTGGTTCGATCACGGCAGGCATGGCGATCTACGACACCATGCAGTTCGTTCCGAACGACATCGTGACCGTAGGCATCGGCATGGCCGCGTCGATGGGCCAGCTGCTCCTCACCGCCGGGACCAAGGGCAAGCGGTACATCACCCCGAACGCGCGGGTGCTTCTGCACCAGCCGCACGGCGGTTTCGGTGGAACCTCGAGCGACATCCAGACGCAGGCTCAGCTCATCCTCGACATGAAGCGCCGACTGGCCGAGATCACCGCTGCTCAGACGGGTAAGAGCGTCGAGCAGATCAACAAGGACGGCGACCGCGACCGCTGGTTCAGCGCGCAGGAAGCCCTCGAGTACGGCTTCGTCGACCACATCCGCGAGTCGGCCACTGACGTCGCCGGCGGCGGCGGAACCGAAGCCCTCTAGGCGTCGAGAGATCAAAAGGACAGAACACATGGAAACCCCCACTTTCCGCGCCGCGGGCAACTTCGCCCAGACGGCAGCAGCCATGCCCAACTCGCGCTACATCCTGCCGAGCTTCGAAGAGCGCACGGCATACGGGTACAAGCGCCAGGACCCGTACGCAAAGCTGTTCGAAGACCGCATCATCTTCCTGGGTGTCCAGGTCGACGACGCGTCTGCTGACGACGTCATGGCCCAGCTCCTCGTTCTCGAGAGCATGGACCCCGACCGCGACATCGTCATGTACATCAACTCACCGGGTGGCTCGTTCACCGCGATGACGGCGATCTACGACACGATGCAGTACATCCGTCCGCACATCCAGACGGTTGTTCTCGGTCAGGCAGCGTCCGCTGCCGCTGTGCTGACCGCTGCTGGCACGCCGGGCAAGCGTCTCGCCCTGCCGAACGCGCGTATCCTCATCCACCAGCCCGCCGTCGGCGAGGCCGGCCAGGGGCAGGCATCCGACATCGAGATCCAGGCCGCCGAGATCCTGCGTATGCGGGTCTGGCTCGAAGAGACCCTCGCTGCTCACTCCAACCGGAGTGCCGAGCAGGTCAACAAAGACATCGATCGCGACAAGATCCTGTCGGCGGAGCAGGCTCTCGAGTACGGCCTGATCGACCAGGTCCTCACGAGCCGCAAGCACGTGCCTACCCTGTCGACGACCGCGTCAGGTGCCATCGCCGCATCCTGACACTGATCGACGAGAACGGAGCCGGGGGAGACCCCGGCTCCGTTTTTCATCTGCGTTTGCATGATGGAAGTCGGATGCCTGCGGACTTTTCCGACACCCGGAGACGCTCTTGCGGCGTGATGTCGCCGGTTCGGGTTAGGCTCGAACTACGCAACCGGACAGCAAGAGGCCGGCCAGCAAAAGGAGTGTGGACTGATGGCTCGAATCGGTGAGAGTGCCGACCTGCTGAAGTGCTCCTTCTGCGGCAAAAGCCAGAAGCAGGTCCAGCAGCTCATTGCAGGCCCCGGGGTGTACATCTGTGACGAGTGCGTCGAGCTGTGCAACGAGATCATCGAGGAACGTCTCGCCGAGGCGGGCGAGGCCGCAGCCCCTGATTTCGAACTCCCGAAGCCGAAAGAGATCTTCAACTTCCTCGAGGAGTACGTCATCGGCCAGGAGCCCGCCAAGCGCGCCCTGTCGGTCGCCGTCTACAACCACTACAAGCGCACCCGTGCACGCACGTCCCTCGCCAGTGCCGATTCGATCTCTGACGACATCGAGATCGCCAAGAGCAACATCCTCCTGATCGGCCCGACCGGGTGCGGCAAGACCTACCTGGCCCAGACACTGGCCAAGCGGCTGAATGTGCCGTTCGCGGTTGCGGATGCCACGGCGCTCACCGAGGCCGGGTACGTCGGCGAGGACGTCGAGAACATCCTGCTGAAGCTCATCCAGGCCGCCGACTACGACGTCAAGCGCGCAGAGACCGGAATCATCTACATCGATGAGGTCGACAAGATCGCCCGCAAGGCCGAGAACCCGTCGATCACCCGCGATGTGTCCGGTGAGGGCGTGCAGCAGGCGCTGCTCAAGATTCTCGAGGGAACCGTCGCATCTGTTCCCCCACAGGGCGGGCGCAAGCATCCGCACCAGGAATTCATCCAGATCGACACGACGAACGTGCTCTTCATCGTTGCCGGAGCGTTTGCCGGTCTCGAGGAGATCATCTCGTCGCGCGCGGGCAAGAAGGGCATCGGCTTCGGCGCCCCGCTGCACTCCAAGGGCGACGACATGAACCTCTTCAGCGAGGTGCTGCCGGAAGACCTGCACAAGTTCGGGCTCATCCCTGAGTTCATCGGGCGCCTTCCCGTCGTCACGACGGTGACGCCGCTCGACCAGCACGCGCTGATGGAGATCCTCACAGTGCCGAAGAACGCGCTCGTGCGTCAGTACCAGCGCATGTTCGAGATCGATGGCGTCGAACTCGAGTTCGAGCAGAGTGCCCTCGAGGCAATCGCCGACCTGGCCGTTCTCCGCAAGACCGGTGCCCGTGGCCTCCGCGCGATCCTCGAAGAGGTGCTCGGCCCTGTCATGTTCGAGGTGCCGTCGACCGAAGAGGTCGCGCGGGTGGTCATCACGCGCGAGTCTGTACTGGAGAACGCCGCGCCGACGATTGTTCCTCACAAGCCGCGTCGCCAGGAGAAGTCGGCCTAGAGAAGTCGGCCTAGAGAAGTCCCTGCGCTCAGTCTGAGCGATGCGGTGAGGCTCGCCCTTCACAGTCCCATCGCTCGCGAGACGTCCCGAATCTCGTGGCGTGGACACTTGTGGCTCCAGTTCTCGCTTTTTCGTGACCGTTGTTGTCGGAGCGACCACAGCAACAGCCGCTAGTGATCGAGCAGTCGCACACAGCTCGCGCCTTACGACTCCAGCCCGCGCCTTGCCAGCAACGGCTCGATGCGGGCGTCGCGCCCTCGGAAGTTCCTGTAGGCCTCCAGCGGATCCTTGCTGCCACCGACACCCAGCAGCAGCGCACGGAAGCGGTCGCCGTTCTCGCGCGACAGCCCGCCATTCTCTGTGAACCACTCGACGGCATCCGCGTCGAGCACCTCGCTCCAGATGTACGAGTAGTAGCCGGCGTCGTAGCCACCCGAAAATGTATGGGCAAAATAGGTGCTGGAGTATCGGGTGGGTACCGCCGGGTTGTCGAGCCCGGCGGAGGTGAGCGCTTCCGCCTCGAAAGCGGCGACGTCGTCGACGACAGTACCGGCAGAGATGCGATGCCAGGCCTGGTCGAGCATCGCGGCGGCCAGATATTCGCTGGTGAGGAATCCCTCGTTGAACGAGGCCGACCTGAGCAGGTTGTCGACGAGATTCTGAGGCATCCGTTCGCCGGTCTCGTGGTGCACCGCGTAGTTGCTGAGCACCTCCGGCCAGAGCATCCACATCTCATTCACCTGGCTCGGGAACTCCACGAAGTCCCGGAACACGTTCGTCCCTGCGAACCGTGGGTAGGTGACCCGGGCGAGCAGGCCGTGCAGCGCATGCCCGAACTCATGGAAGAAGGTCGTGACCTCGTCGAAACTCAGCAGCGTCGGCTGACCGCGAGGAGGCTTCGGCACGTTGAGGTTGTTCACGACGACCGTCGGCTGGTCGAGGAGAGCATTCTGCGAGATGAGCGGGTTCATCCACGCGCCCCCGCGCTTGGTATCGCGCGTGTACAGGTCGAGCAGGTACAACCCGACCGGAACCCCGTCTCCCTCGGTCACTTCGAAGACCCGCACGTCGGGATGGTACGCCACGAGGTCGGCGCGCTCGGTGAAACGGATGCCGTACAACCGTTCGGCGGCAAAGAAGATACCGTCAGCGAGCACCCGCTCCGCTTCGAGGAAAGGACGCATGGCAGCGGTGTCGACGGCGAACCGTTTCGTCCGGAGCTGCTCGGTGAGGTACGCCCAGTCCCAGCTCTCGACGACGTGCGGGCTCTCGCCCTCATCGGCGAGCGACTGCAGGTCCGCCTGTTCCCGACGGGCGTTGCGAGCGGCGGCCGGGGCGAGGGACTCCATCATCGCCGCGACGTTCTCAGGAAGCCTCGCGGTCTGGTCGGCGGTCACGAATGCAGCATGGGACTCGAAACCCAGGAGCGACGCACGCTCGGCCCGCAGGCGGCTGATGTCGCGAACGAGCTGACGGTTGTCGTGATGCCCGCCGCGGATGCCGCGTGACCGCGACGCGCGCATGAGCCGCTCCCGAACGTCACGCCGGGTCAGGCTGGCCAGCGCCGGATGTCCGGTCGGAAGCACGAGGGTGAGGAGGTAGCACCCCTCGAGTCCGCGGTCCCAGGCCGCCTCGGCGGCTGCGGAGATCTCATCCGGCGCGAGGCCGTCGAGCTCGGCTACATCGTCGATCACGACGGCCAGCTCATTGGTGTCGGCGAGGAGATTCTTCTCGAACCGTGTCGTGAGCGTCGACAGGGCACTGTTCAGCCCGCGCAGGAGGTCCTTGTCTGCGTTGTTCAGTCCGGCTCCTGCGAGTGTGAACTCGGTTCGGTAGCGCTCGAGGAGGTACCGGGATTCGTCATCCAGGCCGAGCTCGTCGATGCGAGTGTACAGAGCGTCGATCCGGGCGTAGAGGTCGGCGTCGAGGCGGATCGCATCTGAATGGGCAGCGAGAAGCGGAGCGATCTCCTCCTCCAGCTCGGTGGTCGCCGGGCTCGAGTCCGCCGAACTCTTGTTGAAGAAGACGGAACTGACCCGGTCGAGCAGCTGTCCTGAACGTTCGAGCGGCAACAGGGTGTTCGCGAAGGTCGGGGCGTCGATGTTCGCAGTGATGGTTCTCACCTCGGCGAGCTGCTCAGCCATTCCCTGCAGGAAGGCCGGCCGGAAATGATCGTCGACGATGTCGGCGAATGGAGGCAGCTGGTACGGCAGCGTGCTCGGCGCGGAAAACGGATTCGACGTGTCAGGCATTCACCCACCATAGGGCTGACACATGGCACTGGCCGGTGTCGGCGCACACATAGGCTTGATCCATGGCATCATCCGAGCGTTACACCCTCGGGCACCACGCGAGTGTGCTCCGTACCCACAGTTGGCGAACCGTCGACAACTCCGCCGCCTATCTTGCGCCCTACCTCACACCGGGCGTCAGTGTGCTGGACGTGGGCAGCGGCCCGGGAACGATCACCATCGACATCGCGACGCGGGTGAATCCTGGCGCCGTCGTCGGAATGGATGCATCGGCTGAGGTCAGCATTCAGGCATCGACGCTCGCCAGGGACAGCGAGATCCTCAACGTCGACTTCATGGCGGGGGATGCGTACGCTCTCGACTTCGCCGACGACACGTTCGACATCGTCCACGCGCACCAGGTGCTTCAGCACGTGGCAGACCCCATCGCCGTTCTCCGGGAGATGCGCCGGGTGGTGAAGCCAGGCGGAATCGTCGCGGCGCGCGACGTGATCTATGGTGCAGCGTCGTGGTATCCGCTGCTGCCTGGTCTCGACACCTGGATGAGGGTCTACCAGTCCGTTGCACGGTCCAACACCGGCGAACCGAACGCCGGACGCTCGCTCAAGGCGTGGGCGATGGAAGCCGGGTTCACCGAGGTGGAGAGCTCGGCGTCGATCTGGTGCTTCTCCGACGAGGACGACAGGGACTGGTGGGGAAGTGCCTGGGCGGAACGCGCGCTCAAGTCGAGCTTCGCCCCCCAGTCGCTGGAGACGGGCGCTGCCACTCAGGCCGACCTCGAGGAAATCTCGGCGGCGTGGACCGAGTGGGTCAGCGATGAGCGCAGCTGGTATGCCATGCCCCACGGCGAGATTCTCGCGCGCAAGTAGCCCGAAATCCGCCGAGCACCTGACGTCAGTCGTCGTCTGTCGGTGCCTCGTCTGCATCATGCTGACGGATGGTCGCGGTGTCGGAGACCGGGTTGTAGGTGATAACGGTCCCATCGTCGAGCTCGATCACCGGGCGGCGTTCGAGCCAGGTGAGAGTCCAGCGCCAGTCCCGCGTATCGACGTCTTCGGCGGCGAGCTCATCCTCGGCGGTGCGCACGGCTGCGACGACGACGTCGGGGAGTCCGACCGGCGGCGAGTCGCCGACCGTCCACCGCGTGCCCAGCTGCATGATCGTCTCCGTCAGACGGTGAGGTCGTATGTGATCCACGACGTACGCTCAGCGAGCTTGTCGTAGAGCACCTGCGCCTCGTCGTTGTCTGGAGCAGTGACCCAGCGGACGATCCCTGCATGCTGACTGGCTGCGATCTCGGTGACCCGGCCGATCAGCGCCGTCCCGATACCGTTGCCGCGGTCGTCGGCGTTCACGAAAAGATCGTCGAGGTAGAGACCGGTACCACCGGCAAGCGGCCGGGCGAAGGTGCGATAGTGGGCGAGCCCCACGAGGGCGCCGTCGTCGTTCTGAGCGACCAGGCCGGAGACGCCGTGAGTGCCAGAGGTGAGCCAGCTCCAGACGAGGAGGGCCTTCTCGTCGGGAACCGGGGTGCCGTAGAAGTTCCCGTAGGAAGCGAACAGCGGCAGCCAGTTAAAGAAGTCGCCGTCGCGGACAGGGCGGATGTCGAACGTCATTGTTGTGCTCCTCAACTCGGGTTCGACGTGGGAACGTCGACCGGGGCGAATTCCACGTCACTCACGGCGAACTCGTCTCCGGGAGTGAACCTGAGTCTAACGATACGTCCGACCGCGGTGAGATCCCCTTGCGCGAGGGTCAGAAGAGCGATCTGATCCGGGGTTCCCGTGATGGTCGCCTCGGTCAGGGTCGCCTTTTGCGACGCCTTCGCATCGGTCTTCGCCCGGCGGATGCTTGTGAGAGCCTGGCCGGTGAGAACGAGCAGCGCCGGGTCACCCGCACCATCGAGCTCGTCGATCGTCGGCCAGGCCGCTGAGTGAACCGATCCGTCGTTCCACCATGACCACGCCTCGTCCGTCGCGAACGGGATGAACGGGGCGAACAGGCGCAGAAGAATGCTGAGTGCCTTCCGGAGAGCCGCGACGGCCGACGCCTGCCCGGGGTGTGCGGGGTCGTATGCGCGCTCCTTCACCAGCTCGAGGTAGTCGTCGCAGAAGGTCCAGAAGAATGACTCGGTGGTCTCGAGCGCCCGGGCGTGGTCGTAGGACCCGAACGCCGTGGTCGCATCCGCCACCACGGTGCGCAGGGTCGCCAGCATGCTGAGGTCGATCGCCTCGGTCACCGACGCATCCGCTGCTGACTCGAAGCTGAGAATGAACTTCGAGGCGTTGAGGACCTTGATAGCGAGACGGCGCCCGATTTTGATCTGGGTCGGGTTCTGCGGGTCGAACCCGGCGTCGGTCCCCAGACGGCTCGATGCCGCCCAGTAGCGCACCGCGTCTGAACCGTGCTTTTCGAGGATGTCGGCCGGGGTGATGACGTTGCCCTTCGACTTCGACATCTTCTTGCGGTCGGGGTCGAGGATCCAGCCCGAGAGTCCGGCGTGCTCCCACGGCTTGTCGTTGTATTCGAGAACGGAGCGGAGCATCGTGGAGAACAGCCAGGTCCTGATGATGTCCTGGCCCTGTGGCCGCAGTGAGTACGGGAACACGAGGTTCCAGAGCTCAGGGTCACGCTCCCACCCACCTGCGAGCTGCGGGGTGAGAGACGAGGTCGCCCAGGTGTCCATGATGTCGAGTTCGCCCACGAATCCGCCGGGCACGTTGCGCTGTGATTCGTCGTACCCGGGAGCGGTGTCGCTCGAGGGGTCGACGGGCAGTGTGGCGGCATCCGCCACGATCGGTGTGTCGTGTACCGGGTTGCCGTCGTCGTCGAGGGGGTACCAGATCGGGATCGGCACGCCGAAGAATCGCTGGCGCGAGATGAGCCAGTCACCGGTGAGGCCGCTCACCCAGTTTTCGTAGCGGACCCGCATGAAGTCGGGGTGCCACTGCAGCTCGTTGCCGAGTTCGAGCAGTCGGGCACGGAGGTCTTCGTCGCGCGCGCCGTTCTTGATGTACCACTGGCGCGTGGAGACGATCTCGAGTGGCTTGTCGCCCTTCTCGTAGAACTTCACCTGATGCGTGATGGGCGTGGGGTCGCCGAGGAGGTCGCCGGATTCGGCGAGCAGCTTCACGACGGCCTGCTTGGCACTGAAGACGGTCTTGCCTGCGAGCTCGGCGTATGCGGCCTGACCGGACTCCGACGTGATGACATCCGGCGCCTCGGAGATGATGCGACCGTCGCGTCCCATGATGGTTCGGTTCGGAAGGTCGAGTTCGCGCCACCAGACAACGTCGGTCACATCGCCGAATGTGCAGATCATCGCGATGCCGGCGCCCTTGTTTGGCTGAGCCAGGTGGTGGGCGAGCACCGGGACATCGACGCCGAAGACCGGGGTCGTCACCGTGGTGCCGAAGTACGGCTGGTAGCGCTCGTCATCCGGGTGGGCGACGAGCGCAACGCACGCCGGGAGGAGTTCAGGGCGGGTGGTCTCGATCTCGATCGTTCCGCCGTCTGGCTTATGGAAGGAGAGCCGGTGGTAGGCGGCCGGCTGTTCCTTGTCTTCGAGCTCGGCCTGGGCGACGGCGGTACGGAAGGTCACGTCCCACAGGGTCGGTGCCATGGCCTGGTAGGCCTCGCCACGCTCGACGTTCCTCACGAAGGCGAGCTGGCTCGATCGGATCGAATCGTCACCGATGGTGCGGTAGGTCTGGGCCCAGTCGACCGACAGGCCGAGGGTGCGCCAGAGTGCTTCGAACTGCTTCTCGTCCTCAGCGGTGAGTCTTTCGCACAGTTCGATGAAGTTGCGGCGTGAGATCGGCTTCTGATCGGCGGCCTTTGAGCTCTTGCCCTCTCCACCTTCGAACGGCGGCACGAAGCCGGCGTCGTACGGCAGGGTGGGGTCGCAGCGCACGCCGTAGTAGTTCTGCACGCGGCGTTCGGTCGGCAGCCCGTTGTCGTCCCAACCCATCGGGTAGAAGACCTGCTTGCCGATCATCCGCTGGAAGCGCGCGATGACATCCGTGTGCGTGTAACTGAAGACGTGGCCGATGTGCAGCGAGCCGGATGCCGTTGGCGGCGGGGTGTCGATGGAGTACACACAGTCGGAACCGGCTTCGACAGCTGCAGCCCGGTTGAACCGGTACGTGCCCTGGTCTTCCCAGACCGGCCCCCACTTGGCTTCGAGGCCTTCGAGCACTGGTTTGTCTGGAACGTGCGCGGTCATGGGGAACTCCGGTTTCGATATAGGCGGCACCGTGTGAACGTGCCTGAGTGTGTCTGGTCCGTTTTCCATCGTACTGGAGCACCGGAACCGCCACGGTGCCCCGGCGGAGGAGGGTCAGACGCTCAGCGTCGGGGTGTCGCGCACCAGCTGGGCGGTGTACGGATGCTGCGGGTCGTCGAGAACCGATGCCGTCGGACCGGACTCCACGATGCGCCCACGCTGCATCACAGCGATCCGGTCGCTCATGTGCCTGATCACACCCAGGTCGTGCGAGATGAACAGGTAGCCGAGCCCGCGTTCGCGTTGCAGCCCGTCGAGGAGGTCGAGGACCTGCGCCTGGATCGTCACGTCGAGCGCAGACACCGGCTCATCGCAGATCAGGACCTCTGGTGCCGCGGCCAGAGCCCGGGCGATCGCCACCCGCTGCCGCTGGCCTCCTGAGAGATGGAGAGGGCGTGATCCGGCGATGTCGCGGGGGAGTCCTACCGAGTCGAGAAGCTGGTCGACGCTTTCCCGGTGTTCTGGAGGTGCCTGCCCGATCGCATCCTCGAGGATCCGCCCGACCCTGAACCGTGGGTCGAATGAGCTCAGCGCGTCCTGGTAGATCGCCCCGATGCGCCGCCGGAGCGGGCGCCTCTCTCTTTCAGGCGCATCCAGCCAGTTCACTCCGTCCAGCGTCACCGTGCCTGCGTCCGCCGCGGTCAGAGCGAGAGCGAGGCGGGCGACGGTGGTCTTGCCTGACCCCGACTCTCCGACGAGGCCGAGGGTTTCGCCCCGGCGGATCTCGAACGAGACGTCATCGACCGCACGGAATCGGCCGGCAGGAGACGGGTAGGTCTTCACGAGTGACGTTCCGCGCAGCACTGGTGCCTGTTCGGCGGGGAAAGGTGCGCTGAGGACGGACGCCGCCCGGGAGGCGGCCTCTGTCCCCGGGTCGAGCAGGGCAACGCCGCGCGGTCGCCCGGACGGCACAGCGGCGATCAGTTCGCGCGTGTAGTCAGTGGCAGGGGAGGTGAGAACGGTCGAGGTCAGCCCGGACTCGACCACCCGTCCGTTGCGCAGCACGATCACGCGATCAGCGATCGCGCTGACGACGGCGAGGTCGTGGCTGATCAGCAGGATGCCGGTTCCTGACCGCTTCAGTTGCGTCATGAGGGCGAGGATACGAGCCTGGATGCTGACGTCGAGCGCGGTCGTCGGTTCGTCAGCGATGAGGAGCGGTGGGTCGAGGGCGATGGCGGAGGCGATGAGAGCCCGCTGGCGCAGACCTCCGCTGAGTTCACCGGCTCTCTGTCGGGCTGCGCGCGCCGGGTCGGGCATGCCGACCCGCTCGAGAAGTTCGTGCACGTGGGTGGTCGCCGCCGCAGCGGTCATCCGCCGGTGGAGTCGCAGGGTGTCGGCGATCTCCCTGCCGATCGGGCGAAGCGGGTCGAGGGACACCAGGGCGTCCTGCAGCACGAGCCCGACGTCGCGCCCGCGCACGCGGCGCCACTCCCGCTCGGTGCTGATCGATCGATCCTGACCCGCGATCCTCAGGCGGTCGGCATTCACCGTCGCCGTGCGTCCGGCCAGGCCGAGGAGCGACCGTGCTGTGACACTCTTTCCCGACCCGGATTCCCCGACGATCGCCACGCATTCGCCTCTGCCGATGCCCAGCGAGAGGTCATGGACGACCGTTGTGGACGCATCGGCCGCCCCGAACGCGACCTGCAGCCCTGCGACATCGAGAAGTTCGGTCATCTCAGGCCTCCCTGGATCGCGTCGCGAGGCTACGACCGAGCACCGTCGATGCGATGGTGGTGAGCACGATCATCAGACCGGGGAACACGGTCAGCCACCAGGCCGAGCCGATGTAGGTGCGACCGGCTGAGAGCATCGCGCCCCATTCCGCGGCCGGCGGCTGAGCGCCGAGACCGAGGTAGCTGAGTGCTGCTGCCCATACGACGGCCTGGCCGACGCCGAGCGTGGCCAGGACGAACAACGGTGCAAGGGCGTTCGGCAGGATGTGCCTGCGGAGAATCCGGGTCGGCGAATGCCCGAGGACCCGAGCGGATTCCACCCACGCTGACGAGCGGATACCGACGAGCTGACCCCGGATGATTCGAGCATATCCGGGGGCGGTCGAGAGTCCGACGGCGATGGTGGCCGTCACCGGGCCGGGGCCGGCGATGACGATCACCAGTAGGGCGAGCAGCAGGCCGGGGAAGGCGAACAGCACCTCGACCACGCGGTTGACGGTGAAGTCGAGGACCCGGCCACCGAAACCCGCGATCACCCCGAGGACCAGTCCCAGGGACAGACCGATGGCCGTGGCCGAGACTCCGATGAGAAGGGAGGTCCCGGTGCCGGCGACGACGCGGCTGTAGACATCCCGACCTGATTCGTCTGTACCGAACCAGTGGCTCGTGCTCGGTGTGCTGAACGCCGCCCGGGCGTCGATCGCGTTCGGGTCGGCCGTGCTGACCAGCCCGGGTACGAGAGTCGCTGCCAGCAGAAACAGGACGAAAAGCAGAGCGAGCAGTTCGCCGATCCCGATCCGGCGCCGCCGTCTGGCAGCGGTCGCGGTGACGGTACGGACCTCGAGTTCACTCATCGTGTCTCCTCGAGTCGCAAGCGAGGATCGGCGAGCCGGGACGCGGCATCCGTCACGACGGTCATCAGGATATAGACAACCGCGACGACGATGACGACGCCGGTGACGACGGGGACATCACGCAGGGTCACCGCCTGGAGCAGGGTTCGCCCGAGACCTGGCCTCGCGAAGATCGTCTCAACGACGACGGCTCCCGAAATGAGGTACCCGAGCGCCCAGCCCGACAAACTGATTCCGGGTATCGCCGCGTGCCGGAGTGCGTGGCGCAGGCGGATGCCGATCTCGCCCTCCCCGCGTGCGCGTGCGGACAGGATGAACGGAGAGTCGAGGGTGTCGAGCAGCGTCCCGCGCATCACCTGGGCGAGGAACCCGGAGAGTGGAAGGGCAAGGGTGACCACGGGGAGGATGAGGCCCCTGAGGTCGCCCGTCGACACCGGGGGAAACCAGCCGAGCTGTGTGCTGAACACGGCGATGAGAACCGTGGCGAGCCAGAAGTGGGGGAGTGCGGCGCTCGTGAGTTCGATGCCCTGCCCCACCGAGGCGGCGACCCGTCCGCCCGTGGTCGACCAGAGAGACAAACCGATGGCGATCAGCCACGCGAGTGCCAGCGCGACGACGGCGAGGAGGATGGTTCCACCGAGTTGTGCAGCGAGAAGTTCGCCGACGGGCACTTTGAGGGCATAGGACGACCCGAGATCGCCGGTGGCCAGTCGACCGAGGGACTGCAGATACTGCGCAACGAGCGGCTGGTCGAGGCCATAATCTCGCCTGACCTGTTCGAGGGTCTCCTCCGAGGCCTGCGACCCGGGTCCGCCGAGGACGGCCTCGGCCGGGTCGCCCGGGATGAGTCTGATCGCGAAGAAGGTGAGGGTCGCGACGGCCCACAGCACGAAGACGGATCCTGCCAGGCGGCTCAGGAGCCAGCGCGAGACGCGCCGGCTCCCCAGCGCCAGGCGGCCGGACTCAGTCCGTGAGCCAGGCGTCATAGAACGTCGGGGTGGATACCGTCGGCAGTGCACGGGTACCGGAGACGGCCGGGCCGATAAGGAAGTGGTTCTGCTGGTCGTAGAGAGGCAGAACGTAGTAACCCTCGAGGATCAGGCGCTGCGCGTCGGCGTAGAGCTCGTCTCGCTCGGTCTCATCCGTCACTTCGGATGCGCGGGTCAGCAGTTCGTCCAGTGTCGGGATGCTGACCTGTGCGTGGTTGGCGAAGTAACCACTCGGGGCAGGGGTGATCCCTGACGAGTGGAAGAGGATCCGGAGTACGTCCGGGCCGAGTTTCGTGTACGGCGCACTGACGATGTCATACTCGTTGGCGCCGAGCGCGGTGTACCAGCCGGAGAGGTCGAGCAGGCTGATCGAGACCTCGAATCCCGCGTCCTTCGCCGTTGCCTGGATCTGTTCGAACAGGGACTGCTCGGCCGGGATCGACTGGTTCGTCGAGACCGGGAAGTCGAGTGTGAGGCGCTCGCCGTCTTTCACTCGGTAACCGTCGGCATCCCGTTCGCTCCATCCCGCCTCATCGAGGAGTTCGTTCGCGCGATCAAGGTCGACGTCGAACAGGGAATCGTCGGAGTATGCGGCGACTTCGACGCTCGAGAGAGGCGAGTACGACCGGGTCGCGCTGCCGAAGAAGAGGGAGTCGATGCCGTCGTTGATGTCGACGGCGCGAACGAACGCTTCGCGCACGCGGACGTCATCGAATGGTGCCTTGCCCGAGTTGAGTTCGATCCGATTGGATGCTCCGGGGCGTGGGGCGTCGAGTTCGGTCAGGGTCCCGGCTTCCTCGGCCGCGGCGAGCGTGTCCGGCTGGGCATTGTCGATGACGTCGACCTGGCCGCTCTGGAGCGCGGCGTACCGCGAGGCGGAGTCAGGGATGAAACGCCAGTCGATGCCATCGAGGTACGCGGCACCTTCGTGTGAGGCGTCTGCCGGTGGTGAGACGTAGTCGTCGTTGCGGACGAGGCTCACGTGGTCCTGCTTGACCCACTCGTCGATCACGAACGGTCCGGTTCCGATGGGGGATTCGCAGTTCTCTTCCATCCCGCGCGCGATTCCGGCGGGTGATTCGATGCCGAGCCACGGCTGGGCAAGGGATTCGAGCAGGGCACTGTCCGGCTGGGTGAGCTCGAAGCGCGCAACGGTCTCGGAAACCGCCTCGACCGCACTCACCTTGCCGAGCGCAAGGTACCCCGTGGAGGATTCGGTCGCCGGATCCTGGAGATGGTTCATGTTCACCACAACGGCCTCGGCGTTGAACGGCGTCCCGTCGGTGAAGGTGACGTCGTCGCGGAGGGTGAACTCCCAGCTCAGCCCGTCTTCTGCCACCTCCCACGCTGTGGCGAGCCAGGGAATGATCTCTCCGTCTGCGTTGCGCGAGACGAGGGAGTCGAACACCTGGGTGGCGAGGAGGGCCTGCGGGTAGTTTCCGCCGACGTGCGGGTCGAGGCAGGTCGGCTCGGCGTCGCCGCTCGCGTAGGTCAGCGTCCCGCCGGAGGTCGGGGTGTCACTCGGGGGAGTCGGCGTCGCCTGACAGCCGGTCAGGACGAGCGCGGCAGCCGCGAGGGCGCCGACCGCGGCGAGGCCGCGGCGCGAGCGAGGGGGGAGAGCTGAATGCATGGGGGGTGTTCTTCCGGAGAATCGAGACATTATCTGGGCTCAGTCTACTAACCCGGAAGTGGCCGACCGAATTCCCGCGCGTCCGGGCAAGGCTCGCTGTGACATCCGGTGTCGATACCATTCTGTGGACAGGAATGAGCAGACATGAGTGAAGGGGTCGGCGCGGTCGGGCGCCCGAGACGATCGTCTCAGCGCATCCTCGAGGAGGCCGCAGCGGAGCTCTTCCTCGAGCAGACCTATGCAGGAACGACGATCGACCAGATCGCCGCGCGCGCCGGAGTGAGCAGAAACACCTTCTTCAACTACTTTCCGTCGAAGGGCGATCTGCTGTGGGTCGACTTCGATCAGACGATGTCCGGGCTGGCGGCGGCACTGTCAGAGGTCGACCCAGACCGGCCCCCGATGGATGCCGTGCGTGCTGCGATCACCGCGGTGGCCGCATCGCATCCTGCCGACAGCGTGCCGTGGGCGCTCACCCAGTACGAACTCATGGGCACCCAGGACGAACTCCAGGCGTCAGGACTGGCTCGTTTCATGAAACAGGCGGCTGTCCTCGACCGATATCTCGTGGAACGCCTGGGAACGTCCGTCGAGTCGACACAGGCGATCGCATTCGCCGTGCTCGCGGCCGCAGCAGCAGCTGCAGGAGTCTGGGCCAGGGCCGGGGTCCGACGTCGCCCCCTCGCCGACTACGTCGACGCGGCCATCGCGCCCATCTGCGACGGGTTCACCCGCGCGTTATGACAGTGGTCAGTCGAGCAGGTGGCGCAGGTAACGGTCTGGAGCGTCGAGGTATGTCTTCCAGTGCGACACGATGTCGAGGTCGCGCCACTCGGACCGACGGATGCCATGCTCGCCGAGTTCGTAGATCGTCGCCCCCGGCAGCGATGCCAGGACGGGGGAGTGCGTCGCGCAGAGCACCTGTGACCCGTTGGCGGCGAGGTCGGCAAGCACTCTCATCATGGCGAGCGTTGAGCTGAACGACAGGGCCGCCTCCGGTTCATCGAGGCAATAGAACCCTGGACTGGTCAGGTAGGACTCGGCGATCGCCAGGAACGATTCCCCGTGGCTCATGCTGTGGAAGTCGTTGCCGCCCGCCAGCTCTTTCTGGAACGTGTAATAGCCGTGCATGGTCTCGGCCCTGAGAAAGAAGCCCCAGGTTCGAGCGCCGGGGCGGCGAACGAGGCTGATCCAGTCAGCGAGCGGCGACTCGGTCGGTGTGGTCGTGTGCGCGGAGTGGATTGTTCCGCCCTCAGGTCCGAGCCCGTATGCGGCTGCGGCGGCTTCGATGATGGTGGATTTGCCGCTGCCGTTCTCGCCGATGAGAAAAGTGACGCCCTCGCCGAGGTGGAGTCCGGATTCCAGCAGCGCTCCGACAGCGGGAATGGATGCCGGCCACTCGCCGCCCGACATGATTGCATCACTCGAGCGTCGGATCTCGCGCACCAGGCGTTGGTCGGCGAAGGGTTCCTGGTTGTCCATTCCGACAGTGTCGCAGCCGCGCCTGACAGGGGTCGATCCCTACTTGTTCTAGAGGAACTAGAACTATGAAATCGAGCCATGCTCCTTCGCATCGACCCAGGCTCCGCGGTTCCGCTGTTCGATCAGCTGGCCGGCAGTATCCGGGGCGCCGTTCTCTCTGGCGGGGTGAAGGCCGGCGAGCGGCTGCCGACCGCTCGCGACCTCGCCGGATCCCTCGACATCAACGTTCACACCGTGTTCCGCGCGTATCAGCTGCTGCGCGATGAGGGACTTGTCGAACTCCGCAGGGGCCGGGGAGCAATCATCACCGACAGCGCCCAGCGCTACAGCCAGCTCAGCGCCGCGATCGACACGGTCGTCACCGAGGCTCGAAACCTCGGCATCGGCCCAGAGACCGTCAATTCACTGCTCCGGGAGACATTCAGATGACCGACGACCAGCGCACGATTCGCGGCCGCAAACGGCACCTGATCATCGGCGCCGTCCTTCCGATGCTCATCGCACTCTGCGGAGCCCTCCTCGCCATCACCTGGCTGCCCGAGCTTCCGGATCCTGTCGCGATCCACTGGGGCGGCAAGGGTGCTGACGGCTTTGGGAGCGCCTGGACGCTGATCCTCCTTCCGATCGGGATCACCCTCGTCTTCACCATTTTCACCGAGCTCGCTCTCAGCAGCGCACGTCGGCGGGGCCGTCTCACGGCGAACGACAAGATCCTCTTCGTTGGACGCCACTTCCTGAGCGTTCTGCTCACCGTGGGGACCATCGGTTCGCTCGCTGCCCAGCGAAGTCTCGACGATGCGGCCGATGCCCCCGACATCGCCGGTCCGATGCTCGCCGGCGTTCTCGGGGGACTTCTCTTGGCTACCCTTGTGTGGTTCGTCCTCCCGAAAGCGGTTTCGCCGAGCTTCGACGAAGAGGCTGAGGCCCAGCCGATCGAGCTCGCCCCGGACGAGCGGGTGTTCTGGCAACGCACCGTCCGCATCTCCGGTGCGGTGGTCGCCCTGATCGTCGGGGTCCTCGTGTTCGCGGGGGGAGCCGGCATCCTCGCTTCCCTGGGTTCTGCGAGCGGTCTGCCGTTCGCCATCGGAATCTCCGTGTGTGTGATCCTGACCTACACGGGCATGTCGTTCTGGCGGGTGAGGGCGGACCGCCGTGGATTTCTCGTGCGGGGCGCCCTCGGATGGCCGCGGATCAGCATCCCGAACGCCGAGATCGCCGAGGTTCGTGTGATCGAGGTGAACCCCACGGCCGACTTCGGCGGCTGGGGTTGGCGGATGGCGTCCGGTCGCCGATCCGGGATCATCATGCGCAAAGGACCCGCAATCGAGATCACCCGGACGGATGGCCGCCGTCTCGTCGTCACGGTCGACGATGCCGAGGTCGGGGCGGGAGTTCTCACCTCCCTGACCCGATCGTCATGACCGCGAGTTGCTGACTTTGGGGTGGTGCGGCTGTCTGCTCACCCCCACAAACCCGGCAACTCGCGTGAGAGGTCGACCGACCCGCTATCCTTGAAGCAACGACTGCGAACCGGCCATCACCGGGGAGTCTCCGGAAGAACAGCGGCATGCACCATCGCCGCCCAGTAGAACCGGGCGGGTCTGGCCCGTCACAGCCAATGAACGAGCGGCCGACATGCGCGGCAAGCGAGGTGGTACCGCGGATCGATCCTGATCCGCCCTCGCAGGTGAAAATCGAAACCTGCCGGGAGAAAAATGCCGTACCCCAAGTTCCACGACGAAACGCCTCGATCAGGGGCCGCATTCGGCGTGACGCCGTCGCCGAGCTTCCCCGAGATCGAGCAGGACGTCCTCGCCTTCTGGAAGAGCGACGCAACATTCGAGGCATCCGTCGACCAGCGTGAAGGCAACGACGAGTGGGTCTTCTACGACGGTCCGCCATTCGCGAACGGCCTTCCGCACTACGGTCATCTACTCACCGGGTACGCGAAGGATGTCTTTCCGCGGTTCCAGACGATGCGAGGCAAACAAGTGCACCGCCGCTTCGGCTGGGACACCCACGGGCTCCCCGCCGAGCTCGAGGCCGAGCGTCAGCTCGGAATCACCGATAAGAGCCAGATCGAAGAGATGGGCATCGCGGCCTTCAACCAGGCGGCGAAAGACTCCGTCCTGACGTACACCGAGGACTGGGAACGCTATGTCACCCGCCAGGCGCGGTGGGTCGACTTCGAGAACGACTACAAAACGCTCGACATCACCTTCATGGAGAGCGTCATCTGGGCGTTCAAGCAGCTGCACTCGAAGGGCCTCGCCTATGAGGGCTACCGGGTGCTGCCGTACTGCTGGCGCGACCAGACCCCGCTCTCCAACCACGAGCTGCGGATGGACGACGACGTCTACAAGATGCGCCAGGACCAGACGGTCACCGTCACCTTCCCGCTCGTCGGCATGAAGGCCGAGTCGCTCGGCCTCACCGGTGTCCGAGCGCTGGCCTGGACGACGACCCCGTGGACCTTGCCGACGAACTTCGCCCTCGCGGTCGGTCCGGACATCGAGTACGCGGTCGTTCCCGCCGGCCCCAATGGAACCCCGGATGCCACGGTGTTGCGCGAAAAGCACGAGAACGGCGGCACCACAGAGGTGCTCGGCGGCGAATACCTGCTCGCAACCGCCCTCGTCGGCAACTACGCCAAGGACCTCGGCTACGAGTCCGCCGCTGACGCCGTCGCCGCAATCTCCCGAAGCGTCGTCGGTTCCGAGCTGCAGGACGTCACCTACGATCGGCTGTTCGACTACTACTCCGACGTCGACGAGTTCGGACTGCAGGATGCCTGGCGCATCCTCGTGGCCGACTACGTCACCGTCGAAGACGGAACCGGCATCGTGCACCAGGCTCCCGCATACGGTGAAGAAGACCAGAAGATCTGCGAGGCGGCAGGAATCCCCGTCGTCATCTCACTCGACGACGGCGGCCGTTTCCTTCCCGAGGTCACAGACGTTGCCGGTCAGCTCTGGTCAGACGCCAACAAGCCGCTTACTCAGCTGATCAAAGCGGAGGGCCGCCTTCTCCGGCAGGCCAGCTACGAACACAGCTACCCGCATTGCTGGCGTTGCCGCAACCCGCTGATCTACAAGGCGGTGTCGAGCTGGTTCATCCGCGTGCCCGAGTTCCGCGACCGGATGGTCGACCTCAACGAACAGATCAACTGGGTGCCTGAGAACGTCAAGCACGGCCAGTTCGGCAAGTGGATCGGCAACGCCCGCGACTGGTCGATCAGCCGCAACCGGTACTGGGGCTCCCCGATCCCGGTCTGGAAGAGCGACAACCCCGACTACCCGCGGGTCGACGTCTATGGTTCCCTCGACGAGCTCGAGCAGGACTTCGGTGTGCGACCGACCGACCTTCACCGTCCGTTCATCGACGAGCTGACCCGGCCGAACCCCGACGACCCCACCGGTCAGTCGACGATGCGGCGCATCACCGATGTTCTCGATGTCTGGTTCGACTCCGGATCGATGCCGTTCGCGCAGGTGCACTACCCGTTCGAGAACCGCGAATGGTTCGACTCTCACAACCCGGCGGACTTCATCGTCGAGTACATCGGCCAGACCCGCGGCTGGTTCTACACGCTGCACGTGCTCTCCACTGCACTGTTCGACCGCCCCGCGTACAAGAACGTGGTCAGCCACGGCATCGTGCTCGGCAGCGACGGTCAGAAGATGTCGAAGTCGCTCCGCAACTACCCCGACGTCAACGAGGTCTTCGACCGTGACGGGTCGGATGCCATGCGCTGGTTCCTCATGTCGAGTTCCGTTCTGCGCGGCGGCAACCTCGTCGTCACCGAGGAAGGCATCCGTGAGGGTGTTCGCCAGATGCTCTTACCTCTCTGGAACACCTGGTACTTCTTCAGCCTCTACGCCAACTCCGCGCGCGATGGCGGCTATGACGCCCAACGACGCACCGATTCAACCGACGTGCTCGACCGGTACATCCTCGCCAAGAGCCGGGTGATGCTCACCGAGGTCACCGAACATCTCGAGGGCCTGGATTCCACCATGGCAGCTGCAACGCTCAGGGATTTTGCCGACGTTCTCACCAACTGGTACGTGCGCCGTTCGCGCGACCGCTTCTGGGCCGGCGTGAGCGACGACGGCACGGGCAGCGAAGCTTTCGACACTCTGTACACCGTGCTCGAGACGCTGACCCGCGCCGCTGCACCGCTCCTGCCTCTCGTCTCCGAAAAAATCTGGAAGGATCTCACCGGAGGGCGGAGCATCCACCTCGCCGACTGGCCGGATGCTTCTGAGCTGCCAGAAGACGACGTCCTCGTCACCGCGATGGACTCGATCCGGGTGATCAGTTCGACTGTGCTGTCTCTGCGTAAGCAGGCAGGACGCCGCGTGCGGTTGCCGCTCGGCAGCCTGACCGTCGTCGCACCGGACCCCGCAGCCCTTGCGCCGTTCGACGACATCCTCCGCGACGAACTCAACGTCAAGGAGGTGCGATTCGTCCAGCTCTCCGATTCGAGCGCTGCGGACTACGGCATCACCTCCAGGCTCACTGTCAAAGCCCGCGCGGCAGGACCGCGTCTCGGCAAGAACGTGCAGACCGTGATCAAGGCAGCGCGAGCGGGAGACTGGTCTGAATCCGACGGCGTCGTCAAAGCGGGCGGAATCGCCCTCGAAGCAGGAGAGTACGACCTCGTGCTCGAGACCGGGTCGAGCGAGGGCGGCTCAGACAACGCACTCGCACTTCTCGCAGGTGGAGGCTTCGTGCTTCTCGACACCGCCCTCACCCCGGCGCTCGAAGCCGAGGGACTCGCGCGCGACGTCGTGCGGTCGGTGCAGGACACCCGCAAGGCCGCCGGATTCGATGTCAGCGACCGGATCAGGCTCGGCCTGGTCTTCGCAGACCCCAGAGACGCGGATGCCATCTCGTTCGTCACCGGCGTCGACATCGCCGCCGAGACCCTCGCCCCGTCATCCACCATCCACGTCCTCGACGAAGTCCCGGAGGCATCCCGAGCCGGAACCCCGGCGGAGTGGCTGCCTGGGCTTCTCGGCGGCCCCGTCGAGTTCTACCAGGAGTTCGCCGCAGGCGCGTTTGCGAACGCCGGATCATTCACCGTGGCTGTGAGCCGCGCGGTCAGGAGCATCAATGTCTGAGATCGACGACGAATTCAGTGAGCAGGGTCGCGCCGTCTATGAAGCGCTGCTGAGCCGCACCGGTGAGGGAGCGCCGCAGCCACGGCTTGAGCCGACGCGTCGTGCGCTGGATCTGCTCGGAGACCCGCAGCGGGCATTCCCGATCATCCAGCTCGCCGGAACCAACGGCAAGACGAGCACCAGCCGCATGATCGAGGGCATCCTTCGGGCGTACGGGCTGCGCACCGGTCTGTTCACCAGCCCCCACCTCGTGCATTTCAACGAACGGATCGTCGTCGACGGCGAGCCGGTCTCCAACGAGACGCTCGTGCGCAACTGGGATGACATCCAGCCCTACGTCAACATGGTGGATCTCGAACTGGAGGAGGCGGGCGAACCGACCCTGACCTTCTTCGAAGTGCTCACCGTGCTCGGCTTCGCAATCTTTGCGGATGCCCCCATCGATGTCGCCGTCGTCGAGGTGGGTATGGGCGGTGAGTGGGATTCCACGAACGTCGCTGATGCCCAGATCGCCGTCTTCACGCCGATCGATCTCGACCACACCAACCGTCTGGGCACGACGGTCGCCGAGATCGCACGGACGAAGGCCGGGATCATCAAGCCGGCGGCCACCGTGGTGACCGCGGCGCAGCATCCGGATGCCATGGCTCAGATCGTGAACGCCGCCGAGCTGTCCGAGGCGCCCGTGATCGCCCAGGACGTTGACTTCGCGCTCACCGGCGACGTCGTCGCCGTCGGCGGCCAGGTGATCAGCGTGCGCGGGCGTGCCGGGGAATACACGGATCTGTACCTGCCGCTCTACGGCGACCACCAGGGTCAGAACGCCGCCGTCGCCATCGCTGCCGTCGAGACCTTTCTCGGCAATGGTCTGCAGCGTCTCTCGACCGATCCGCTCACGGAGGGGCTCACCGAAGTGGAGTCGCCCGGCAGGCTGCAGCTCGTCGGAATCGAGCCGACCATCCTCGTCGACGCGGCTCACAATCCGCACGGCGCACGGTCGCTCGCGGCTGCACTCGACAAGTACTTCGACTTCCGTGACGTCGTCTTCGTGCTCGGCGTGCTCGGCGACAAGGATGCCGAGGGCATACTCGCCGTCCTGGCCCCGCTCGCGCAGCGCATCCACCTGACCACATCGAGCTCGTCACGATCGGTTCCGGTCGACGAGCTCGCAGACCGTGCCAGGGCAACCGTTCCCCCAGGACTCATTCATGCATACGACACCCTCGAGGACGCCATCTTCGAGGCCCGCGACTGGGCCAACGAGGGCGAGAGCAGGCTCGTCGTCGTGACCGGTTCGGTTGTGCTCGCAGGTGAAGCCATCGAACTCGCCGAAGAGAACGGATGGAAGGAATGAGGGGCTCCCACCGCGGGGTCCGCCAGTCGCTGGCGTCGATCGTGCTCGCGTTCGAGGTCATCGTGGTGTTCCTCGCCGCGCTGGTCGCGTTCGGGCTGAAGGTCCTGCCGGGGCCGGTCGCATTGGTCGGCGGGGGAGTGATCGTTTTCGCGCTGCTCCTGACCCTCGCCCTGCTGCGCTACGAGTGGAGCTTCTGGCTCGGCTGGGTACTGCAAGGCGTTATCGTTGCCACGGGCATCTTCGTCCCGGTGATGTGGGTCATCGGCCTCGCTTTCCTCGGCATGTGGATCTACTGCATGGTCGTCGGTGGGCGGATCGATCGCCAGAAAGCTGCTTCGGCAGGAGAGATGGGAAACTAGGACACATGGTTGAAGAAACACTCGTACTGATCAAGCCTGATGGCGTCGCCCGCAACCTGACCGGCGAGGTCCTTCGGCGTATTGAGGCGAAGGGATACTCGCTCGTCGACATCCGCCTCGTACAGCCGGACCGCTCGGTCCTGGCCGAGCACTACGCCGAGCACGAGGGCAAGCCGTTCTACGAGCCGCTCATGGAGTTCATGCTCTCCGGTTCGGTCGTCGCGATCCGTGTCGCGGGCAACCGTGTCATCGAGGGTTTCCGTGCCCTCGCCGGTACGACAGACCCGACGCTCGCCGCTCCTGGCACCATCCGTGGCGACTTCGGCCGCGACTGGGGCCTGAAGGTTCAGCAGAACCTGGTGCACGGATCCGACAGCCCCGAGTCTGCTGAGCGAGAGCTGGCGCTCTGGTTCGCGTAGACCTGTTGTAGCGAAGCGGCGGTATCCCCTGGGTGCCGCCGCTTGCGCGTTGGGGCGAGTGATCTGTCGTGGCGGCATCCGGTCGTCTGACAGAAAGGGTTACTTCGGGCGCCCGAGTGCGACCCTTTGTGTCGTGTGAACTGTCATCGTCCCGTTCATCGGACAGCAAGGGTCGTTCCTGGCGCCTGGTTGTGACCTTTTGTGTCGTATGAGCGTTCTCTGACCGGATGCCGCCACGAACGACGGATGCGTCGACTCCGGTCAGAGTGTCGCGAGCACGTCGAGCCGCAGCTGCGCGATCACGGCGACAATGACGTAGCAGGCCAGCGTGACGATGACGATCCAGCCGTACAGCCCGGCGGCGACGCGCCTGATGCCGGCGGGAACCGGGATGACGCCGGTCGAGAGGTTACGGAGTGTGACGGCCCAGAAGACCGGAATCGTCACAGACCAGGTCACCATGCACCAGGGGCAGAGCGTCCCGAGAACGAAGATGCTCTGCGTGATCAGCCAGATGACGAACACCATCGCGAACGCCACCCCGGCGTGAAAGAGCAGCCAGAACCACCGGTCGAATCTCGCACCGGCGAGAAGCGCAGCGCCAACCACGATCGGCGCCACCCAGCCGGTGAGACCGAGTATGGGATTGGGAAAGCCGAAGACCGATCCTTGCCACGACGAGAGATTCGCACCACACTGCACGAGCAGGCTGAAGTCGCATGAGAGCACGGCGTCGGGCGATTCGAGGAGATGAAACTTCTCGACGGTCAGCGCGAACGCGGCCACCCAGCCGATGATGCCGGCCACGATCAGGAAGATCCCGAGACCCAGCGGACGGGGGCGCGTTTCTCGAGAAGTCACTCCCGGATTATCCCACGGAGCCGATCAGGTCTGGCGCGTGGTCGCGTCTGCACGGCCGGACCATGCGATAATGGCAGGACGAGTTCAGGGCCGCGCCCTGCGCTTGTGACAACTGAAGGCTTATCGGCACCGTGCTCGTAACGAAACAGCACGGAACCGGTGTTCGATGGAAACAGAGTTTCGTCGGTCAGAACGATCGACACAGAAGATGTGGGGCGAGAGCCAGAGGGCCAGCCACTCACATACAGGATTTGCGGGAGGAACGCGCAAGCGGTCACCCGCTCGATAATTCCCGGAAGGGCGGCGCGGTCGCCCCGCCGGATGAGGAGTCCACCAGAAATGGTGAATAAAAATTCAGACAGCATCAATGACCATCAGTCAGACGCAACGGAGCAGGTGAACCCCGGAGACGAGAGTGCAGCCCTCGACACCACCGGTGAGACCGCTCCCGACGCAACATCGAGCGACTCGGAGCAGAGCCCGGCGCAGCCCGAAGCTGACGCACCCGCAGTCGACGCCGAAACGGATGCCGCACCGGTAACGGATGCCGTCACTCCCGACGACGAGCAGGCAGCTCTGGCCCTTCCGGTCTTCACCGGCGCTCCGACCACCGCGCTCTTCTTCCAGGCGCCCGACGTCAAGCCGCTTCCGCCTCGCGAGAACCGCGAAGACGACGACGACGACGAGGATGACGACGACGACGAGGACCGGTCGACCGTTCGTCGCCGCGCCCGCCGCCGCTCCAACGACGACCGCCGCTCCAACCAGAACGATCCAGCCAACACGGTGGTCAAGGTTCGCCAGCCGCGGGAGCCCCGCGAGGCCGAACTGATCACTGAACCGCAGCGCATCAAGGGTTCCACTCGTCTCGAGGCCAAGAAACAGCGTCGCCGTGACGGTCGCGACGCCGGCCGCCGTCGCCCCGTGGTGACCGAAGCAGAATTCCTGGCCCGCCGCGAGTCCGTTGATCGCAAGATGGTCGTCCGCTCCAAGAACGGCCGCATCCAGATCGGTGTTCTCGAAGATGGTGTGCTCGTCGAGCACTACGTCGCTCGCAACCAGGAAGCGTCGCTCATCGGCAACGTCTACCTCGGCCGGGTTCAGAACGTGCTTCCGAGCATGGAAGCCGCCTTCGTCGACATCGGCCGCGGCCGCAACGCCGTGCTCTACTCCGGCGAAGTGGACTGGGATGCCGTCGAGACCGGCAACCAGCCGCGACGCATCGAGCTCGCTCTGAAGCCCGGCGACCGGGTTCTCGTTCAGGTCACCAAGGACCCCATCGGGCACAAGGGTGCCCGTCTCACCAGCCAGGTGTCGCTTCCTGGCCGGTACCTCGTCTACGTGCCGAACGGTTCGATGAACGGCATCTCACGCAAGCTTCCTGACACCGAGCGTGCGCGACTCAAGAAGATCCTCAAAGAGGTACTCCCAGACAACGTCGGCGTCATCGTGCGGACCGCGGCCGAGGGTGCGACCGAAGAGCAGCTGACGCTCGATGTGAACCGACTCATCAACCAGTGGGCAGACATCAGCAAGCAGGTCGAGAGCGTTCAGGCGCCGGCGCTCCTGCACAGTGAGCCGGACCTTCTGATCAAGATCGTCCGTGATGTCTTCAACGAGGACTTCCAGAAGATGCTGATCGCCGGTGACGAAGCACAGGAAGTCATCGAAAGCTACCTCCGCAGCGTCGCCCCCGATCTCCTCGAACGGGTCGAACGCTACGA
Source organism: Mycetocola sp. CAN_C7 (assembly GCF_015752285.1). Taxonomy (NCBI): domain Bacteria; kingdom Bacillati; phylum Actinomycetota; class Actinomycetes; order Micrococcales; family Microbacteriaceae; genus Mycetocola; species Mycetocola sp. CAN_C7. The sequence goes on along the minus strand of NZ_JADOUY010000002.1, from coordinate 524,710 downwards.
GGGCACCCGTGACGCGTTCGACGAGTACCGCATCACCGAGCAGATCGAAAAGGCACTCGACCGCAAGGTCTGGCTGCCGTCCGGTGGATCGCTCGTCATCGACCGCACCGAGGCGATGACCGTCGTCGACGTCAACACCGGCAAGTTCGTCGGTTCAGGCGGCAACCTCGAAGAGACCGTCACCAAGAACAACCTCGAATCCGCCGAAGAGATCGTCCGTCAGTTGCGCCTGCGCGACATCGGCGGCATCATCGTCGTCGACTTCATCGACATGGTGCTCGAGTCGAACCGCGACCTCGTGTTGCGTCGCCTGATCGAGTGCCTCAGCCGTGACCGCACCAAGCACCAGGTTGCCGAAGTCACCTCGCTCGGCCTCGTCCAGATGACGAGGAAGAAGCTCGGCCTCGGCCTGCTCGAGTCCTTCAGCGAACCATGCGAGGTCTGCGCTGGTCGGGGTGTCGTCATCCACCATGACCCCGTCGTCAAGCACCGCCAGAGCCCGCAGCCCGAGACCAAGCGTCGCGGCAAGGGTTCGGGGAGCAACGATTCACGCGGCAACGAACCGCGGAACGGCTCCTCTAACGGCAACGGTTCGAACGCAAACGGCTCAGCGTCGAAGGCACCGACACACGCCATCACCGACGACGCGAAGAACGCGCTGGCGAAGATCGCCGCGTCGACGATCGCGCACCACACCGATGACGATGCGCAGGCCCAGCCCGATGCCGAACAGGCCACCGAAGGCCGCGACGAGCGCAACAACGACCGTGGAACCGACCGCAACAACGGCCGAAGCGACAAGAACGAACGCAGCGATCGGAGTGACCGCAACGAGCGTCGCAACGACCGCCGTCGGTCGCAGAAGTCACAGCAGCAGTCCGCCGAAGCGCCTGCGCAGCAGTCTCAGCCTGCACAGGACGCCCCTCAGCCGGATGCCGCGTCGCTCGCGATCCTCGACATCCCGATCGAACCAGCTCGCCAGCCGCAGCAGCGGGTGGACACCCGAGCGGCCGAGGACCTCCTCGGCTCCGTGCTCGATGCGTTGCCTGAGCCCAAGCAGCCGGGCAAGGGGCGGGCGCGCCGTCGTCGTGTGACGACCGCAGCCCTCACCGGTACACCGGTGGCGCACGACGCAGACGCAGCTCACTCGCAGAGCGACTGATTCACTCGGAGAACGGCGGCGGGCCTCTGAAGGCCTGTCGCCGTTCGTCGTTTCAGGAGTGCTGCTGCCCGAGAGCCCGACGCTGGCGCGCCGTGACGCGCAGGCCGCTGCCGATCAACCGGCGAACGAGTTCGTGCCCGTCGACGGGCACTGCGCCGCCCGCGACGAGCGCGTCATAGCGGGCGGCCGGAACGTCGTAGTGATCACGGTCGAAACTGCGGGGAGGGAGCCCGGCGGCTGCCGCGAATTCATGGAGTTCGTCGATCGATGTGTCGCTGACCAGGTGGCTCCAGAGCGTGTCATGGGCCGGCCAGCGCGGCGGGTCGATGAGCACGGTCATGAGAGAATCTTAGAAAGGCGCGACACGGCAACCGCCGCATTTGTGGGATTGGGTGCGATGAAGTAAAGTTTCCTGTTGGTGCACGTTGGCTTATCCCGCGTTTTGCCCATGGTTTTCTGTCAGCTTGACCTCCCTTCCCGCTGGGGTCTACCGCACAGTGAATTTTCCTTGACAGATTGAGCTCGGAGCGAGAGCTCCCCAGAGAAGTAGGTACGAGAAGTGGTTTACGCAGTAGTGCGCGCCGGTGGTCGGCAGGAAAAGGTTGAGGTCGGCACCATCGTGACGATGGACCGGGTCAAGAACATCAAGGACGGCAAGGTCCAGCTGGCAGCCGTCCTCCTCGTCGACGGTGAGAACATCACCACAGACGCTGAGAAGCTTGCCAAGGTCACGGTCACCGCTGAGTTCATCGAGAACCTGCGCGGCCCCAAGATCCACATCCAGAAGTTCAAGAACAAGACCGGTTACAAGAAGCGTCAGGGGCACCGTCAGGAGCTCACGCGCGTCAAGATCACCGGCATCAAGTAGAGCCTGAGGGAGAACAGACATGGCACACAAAAAGGGCGCGAGTTCCACTCGCAACGGTCGCGACTCGAACGCACAGCGCCTCGGCGTGAAGCGCTTCGGTGGTCAGGTTGTCTCTGCGGGCGAGATCATCGTCCGTCAGCGTGGCACTCACTTCCACCCCGGCGTCAACGTCGGACGTGGCGGCGACGACACCCTGTTCGCCCTCTCGGCCGGTTCGGTCGAGTTCGGCGCCAAGGGCGGCCGTAAGGTCATCAACATTGTGACGGCAGCTGCCGAATAGGCATCCGTTGGTTTCAACTCAGGGGCGAGCTTCGGCTCGCCCCTGAGTTGTTTGTGAAGCAGCGCTGTCTGTTACGCAAACTTTTTTCGTGAAATACAAGCTATCTGGAGGGCTCTCGTGGCCACATTCGTCGATCAGGTGACACTGCACCTGCGTGCCGGGAACGGCGGTAACGGATGCGTGTCTGTGCGTCGTGAGAAGTTCAAGCCGCTCGCAGGACCCGACGGAGGCAACGGCGGAAACGGTGGCGACATCGTTCTCGTCTCGGATCCCCAGGTCACGACACTGCTCAACTACCACCGCTCGCCGCACCGCACCTCGCAGAACGGTGGCCCAGGCATGGGCGACCACCGCAGTGGAACGCTGGGCGAAGAGCTCGAACTCCCGGTACCGGTCGGAACCGTCGTCAAGGACGTCGACGGCAACGAACTCATCGACTTCGCCGAACCAGGGGTCCGCTACGTGGTCGCTCAGGCCGGCCAGGGTGGTCTCGGCAACGCCGCGTTGTCGACCACCAAGCGCAAGGCACCCGGTTTCGCCCTCCTCGGTACTCTCGGCTGGGCCGGCGACGTCACCCTCGAGCTCAAGGTTGTTGCCGACGTCGCGCTTGTCGGGTACCCGTCAGCCGGCAAGTCGAGCCTGATTGCCGCGATGAGCGCAGCGAAGCCGAAGATCGCCGACTACCCGTTCACGACCCTTCACCCGAACCTCGGTGTCGTGCAGGCCGGTGACAACCGCTACACCGTTGCAGATGTCCCCGGCCTGATCGAGGGCGCAAGCGAGGGCAAGGGACTCGGCCTCGAGTTCCTCCGCCACGTGGAGCGTTGTTCAGCGCTGGTGCACGTACTCGACTGCGCAACCCTCGAACCCGGCCGTGACCCGATCACCGATCTCGACATCATCCTCGGAGAGCTCGGCGCGTATCCGGTCCCCGAAGGCCAGCTGCCACTCCTCGAACGGCCCCAGTTCATCGCTCTGAACAAGATCGACGTTCCCGAGGGACGCGAGCTCGCCGACCTGGTGAAGCCCGACCTCGAGGCCCGCGGATATCGCGTGTTCGAGATCTCGACGGTGAGCCACGAAGGGCTCCGTCAACTTTCGTACGCGCTCGGAGACCTCGTCGCGATCGAACGCGAAGCGAAACGGATCGAGGCCGCCGAGAAGCCGCGCATCGTCATCCGTCCGAAGGCCGTCGACGAGTCCAAGTTCACGGTCTCGGTCGAGGGTGGAAGCTTCGGCAACATCTACCGTGTGCTCGGTGCGAAGCCGGAGCGTTGGGTGCAGCAGACGGACTTCACCAACGAAGAGGCCATCGGCTTCCTCGCCGACCGGCTCGCCAAGCTCGGCGTCGAGGATGGTCTGTTCAAGGCCGGAGCCGTCGGCGGCTCGACGGTCATCATCGGTCGCGACAACGGCGTTGTCTTCGACTGGGAGCCCACGCTCACGTCATCTGCTGAACTCATCACGACGCCGCGAGGACTCGACGCACGACTCGATGCCAACAACCGGCCGACCCGTAACCAGCGCCGCGAAGAGTACTTCGAGCGGATGGATGCCAAGACCGAAGCACGAGCGGAACTCATTCGCGAACGCGAAGCGGGCCTGTGGCGCGACCAGTACGAGGCGGACGAGCAGGCCGCTGCCGCGGCAGCATCTGGCGCTGACGAGGACAAGTAGGACATGGCGCTCACCGGTCGCGATGGCATCCGTTCAGCCCGTCGTGTCGTCGTCAAAGTGGGTTCGTCGTCGATCAGCGGAAAGAACGCGGGACAGATCACGCACCTCGTCGATGCACTCGCTGAGTCGCACGGTCGCGGTACCGAGATCATCCTCGTGTCGTCGGGTGCGATCGCGATCGGGATGCCGTACCTCCAGCTGACCTCACGACCGGTCGATCTCGCCACCCAGCAGGCGGCTGCTGCTGTCGGCCAGAACGTGCTGATCTACCGGTACCAGGACAGCCTCGACCGCTTCGACATCGTCGCAGGCCAGGTGTTGCTCACCGCAGGCGATCTGGAGATCCCCGCGCATCGCAGTAATGCGCAGCGCGCGATGGAGAGATTGCTGAGTCTGCGCATCCTCCCGATCGTCAACGAGAACGACACCGTCGCAACGCACGAGATCCGCTTCGGAGACAACGACCGGCTCGCCGCCCTCGTCTCCGTGCTCATCGGTGCCGATGCACTGGTGTTGCTGAGCGACGTCGACGCGCTGTACACGCGGCCTCCGTCCGAGCCAGACGCCGAACTGATTGCGACGGTCACGGTCGGCGACCCGCTCACACAGGTCACCTTCGGCGACATCGGCGCCGCAGGGGTGGGAACCGGGGGAGCCTCGACCAAGGTGTCTGCGGCCCGTCTTGCTGCCGAATCAGGCGCAGGGGTGCTCATCACCTCCACCGCACAGGTGTCGCAGGCGCTCAACGGAGAAGACGTCGGCACCTGGTTCGAACCGATGCAGCGCGGCTGACCGGTCACCTGCACGCCCTCACCTCGCTAAAATCGATGACATGAGCATCGCAACGCCGACAGCGCCTCCGTCTTCCGTCCCGAGCGACACTGTCGCCGAGGGTGTTCGCGACCGACTCATGCGCGCCCGCGAGGCATCCCGCGCCCTCGCCACCGCGACAGGGGAAACCAAGAACAGAGCCCTCGAAGCGCTAGCGGTCGGGGTCGTCGACGCGACGACCCGGGTTCTCGCCGCCAACACGGTCGATCTCGAGAACGGGGCCGGCGCAGGACTGGCTTCGGGGCTGCTCGACCGGTTGCGCCTCGACGAGGCGCGGGTGACCGCGCTGGCAGCAGCCGTCCGGGAGATCGCGGCACTGACCGACCCGATCGGACAGACCGTGCGTGGGTCGCGGCTTCCGAACGGCGTGAAGATCGACCAGGTCCGCGTACCATTCGGCGTCGTCGGGGCGATCTATGAGGCGCGCCCGAACGTCACGATCGACATCGCCGCCCTCGCCCTGAAAAGCGGCAACGCCGTCGTTCTCCGTGGCGGCACCGCGGCCGAGAACACGAACCGTGAACTCATCTCGGTCATTCGGGATGCCCTCGACTCCGTCGGGCTCCCCTCCGACGCCGTGCAGACCGTCGACGACTTCGGACGCGACGGTGCGACTCAGCTGATGCAGGCGCGCGGGCTCGTCGACGTGCTGGTGCCACGGGGGAGCGCATCGCTCATCCAGGCCGTCGTGACCGAATCCCGCGTGCCCGTCATCGAGACCGGTGCCGGCGTCGTCCACATCTATCTCGACGAGACGGCACGCCTCGACTGGGCGACAGAGATCGTGCACAACGCCAAGGTCCAGCGGCCCAGCGTCTGTAACGCCGTGGAGACGGTGCTGGTCCATCGCGCGGCCGCCGAGCGCCTGCTGCCGTCCGTTCTTGGGCGGCTGACGGCATCCGGTGTCACGATCCACGCCGATGAGAACGTCGCCAGACTCGTGCCCGGCACCGTACCCGCGACCGACGACGACTGGGCGACCGAGCATATGAGCCTCGATATCTCGGTGCGGATCGTCGATGACCTCGACGCGGCGCTCGATCACATCCGCCGCTATTCGACCGGTCACACCGAGTCGATTCTCACCGACGACGTCGTCTCAGCAGAACGATTCCTCGCCGAGGTCGACTCAGCCGTCGTGATGGTCAACGCGTCGACACGATTCACCGATGGCGGGGAGTTCGGTTTCGGTGCGGAGGTCGGCATCTCGACTCAGAAACTCCACGCCCGTGGTCCGATGGGGGTTTCCGAGCTGACCAGCACGAAGTGGACCGTTCGGGGTACAGGCCAGGTGCGTGCATAGTCGGTAGACTGAACGCGGCGCGACGAGCGCAGAGAACCGAATGGAGTACACATGTCGTTTGCGACAGCCCTGATCGCCGAAGCGGCGCACCACACGGAACTGCCGATGCCGGCCTGGATGTACGGCGTCGTCGCCCTCATCATCTTCCTCTTCCTGGGCATCGCGACGTTCAGCTACCGTGACGTCGCCAACCGCCACGGCGGACGTGTCGCTGCTCGCGAACGCACCGGCTCCACCCGGGGACCCGGCCACTAGCGCCCGATGGCGGATCTGCCACGCCCACCTCGGGTGGGAGTGATGGGCGGCACGTTCGACCCCATCCACCACGGTCACCTCGTCGCTGCCAGCGAAGTGGCCCAGTCATTCGATCTCGATGAAGTGCTGTTCGTTCCGACGGGACAGCCCTGGCACAAGAACGTCGTCACCTCTGCAGAACATCGGTACCTGATGACCGTCATAGCCACGGCATCCAATCCGCGGTTCACGGTGAGCAGGGTCGACGTCGACCGGCAGGGGACGACATTCACGATCGACACGCTGCGCGATCTTCATCAGGCGCGACCGGACGCCGAACTCTTCTTCATCACCGGAGCTGACGCCATCGAGCAGATTCTCAACTGGAAAGACGTCGACGAGTTGTGGTCGCTTGCTCATTTCGTGGCTGTGAGTCGTCCGGGACACGCTCTCAGCGTTTCGGGTTTGCCGAAGCAGGACGTAAGCTTGTTGGAAGTTCCGGCGCTGGCGATTTCTTCCACTGACTGTCGGAGCCGGGTGAGCCGGGGATTCCCGGTCTGGTATTTGGTTCCCGACGGTGTCGTTCAGTACATCACCAAACATCACCTATATCGGAGTAATGCATGACCCCGCTGCCCGACGAGCAACCGCTCTCTCGTCGCCAGCTGCGAGAGCAGCAGCGAACGACCGAGCCCACTGCGCCCACCGAACCACGTTCACGACGGGTGTCGACGACGTCGCCCGTAGCCGGTGGAGACATCCCCGAGGTGAACCCGACGCCCGCTGAACCGAATCTGACGACTGACGAGGTCACGGTTCTCGAAGAGGCACAGGCATCAGGACGGCCGCTCACACGCCGTCAGTCGCGCGACCTCGAGCGCGTCCGGACGGCATCGTTGTCCGTCGTCACCCCTGAGCCAACGGATGCTCCGGGCAGCGTCGTCGAGGACGCACCGGCAGACGGCGTGCAGGCAGTAGGCGCAGTCCCCGCAGTGGTCGAGCGGGACAGCGTCCCCGCGACGAAGAAGAATGGCAAGCGCGATCAGCAGGCGGGCAACCGGATCCCCTCATTCGTGCCGTCGTCTGCTCGCGTCGCTGAGCCGGACGTCGTCGACGCTGAGATCGTGCAAGACGAGCCAGACGCCGAAGCCGAGTCACGGCAGTCCGCATTCGAACTCATCACGTCGCCACACCCGGAGTCGCCGTTCGGCCCTGCTGCGACCGTCCAGGCGGGGAACGGCGATGACGAGGCTTCACGTCTCGCCGACGATTTCGGTCGGTCCGTGATCGACACCGGCCTGCCCGTGGAGGCTCCGACGGTTTCGGCTGACGAGCCCTTCGACCAGATCATCGCCCGCGGCCTCGAGGAGGCGGGCAATGGCGTGAGCACCAGCTCGATCATCCTGCCGATCATGCCGAACGCCCACCCGCTGACCGGACCGCTCTCTGCGAACGGAAATGTGGTCGTCACCGGTTCGATCGATCTGCCGTCGTCGATGGGTGCGAGCGGCAACGCCGACCAGTTCGACAAGTCCGACATCGACGCCATGTTCGATGCCGAGGACGAGGCACGACCCGCCACGGCAGGAACACCCGTCTCGGCCAGCAAAGCCGTCAGCACCCACACCGCCACTCGGGATGTCATCACCCCGCCGGCCCCCGCCCGCAGCAACCGGCTGCTCCTCATTCTGGCCATCACGGCCGGCGTTCTCGCCGTCGCCGTGTTGTCCGTCATCATCGTCGGTATCGCGGCCGGCGCTTTCCAGTCGCGATAGTCCCCGAAAGGTAAACCAGCACGTGACAGCACGAGAATCCACCATCGAGCAGCTCAACATCGCTGCAGCAGCAGCAAACGACAAAGGCGCCGAAGACCTCGTCGCCCTCGACGTGTCTGGACCTCTGCCTTTCGTCGACATCTTCCTGATCGCGACCGGACGCAGCGAGCGCAACGTCGTTGCCGTCGCCGGTGAGATCGAAGACAAGTTGAACGAGTCGGGGCACAAGACCCTCCGTCGAGAAGGCCGGTCCGAAGGACGCTGGATTCTTCTCGACTTCGGCGACCTCGTCGTGCACGTCTTCCATGAGGAAGAACGCCTGTACTACTCCCTCGAGCGACTGTGGAAGGACTGCCCGGTCGTTCCGATCGCTGTTTCGGCCGCAGCACCCGTCGAATAGGTTCGCTGTTCGCGTCTGCCGTCTCGATTCGTGACGCCGCAGATTTTGTAGTAATCTAAACAGGTTGCTCCGAGAGATCAGAGCAACCGAATGGGTCTGTGGCGCAGCTGGTAGCGCACCTGCATGGCATGCAGGGGGTCAGGGGTTCGAATCCCCTCAGATCCACCGAAACCCCTGATGAACGCAAGGTTCTCAGGGGTTCTTTTCGTTAAGGAAGGGCCGCTAAGTCCCTCGGGCCCTTTCTCAAGTAGCCCCGCGTTCCACAGCGATCCACAACGGATCGCGTCATACAGCGAAGAACCAGGGTCTGTGCCGCACTTATCAGGAGTGTGAGCGCATCCGTTCCGACCAGGACGGTTCAGCGTGCGGGGGTGCGTGCGGGGCCGGTTTTCCTTGTGATCCACCAGGCGGCGGCGGTGATGAGGATCAGTGCGGCGCTGGGGATGAGGTTGGCGATCGAGCCGGAGATGTGTTCGCGACTGTTGAGTGCGCCGCCGAGGTCGACGTGCAGAGCCGTGCCGAGCACGAGGGCCGTGACGTTGTAGACGGCGTGGAGGACGACGGCGGTCTCGAGTCCTCCAGTGCGCCAGGTGATGATCGCCAGCGACCCGAAGAGCACGAGGTATGAGGTCAGGATGTAGGGGTCGAGCGACCCGTGGAAGAGAGAAAAGAGGACGGTGGGGATGATGATGCCGAGCACGGCGCCGGGGCGCGCCCCACGTGTCCATCCGCCGACGACGCGGAACATGAGGCCGCGGAATCCGTACTCTTCTCCGGCCGCAGCGAGCGGTGTCAGCAGCATTCCGATCACGAAGTAGGCAACGAGATCGACCGTCGTCCAGGGGATCCGATCAGCAGGTGCCAGGAGGAACCCGCCGGCGATGACGATGAGCAGGACGGGGCCGAAGGCGAGGAGCGATCGGCCGAAGACACCGTATCGGAAGCGTCCGGCTACGGAGTGCAGCGAGCCGGCGGGGACTCCGTAGAGCAGTCGTTGCAACAGCATGCAGTAGGGGATGAGCGCGGCGAGGGAGAGTGCGCCGGCGGCCTGCTGGAGCGGGGTGAAGCCGGCGCGTCCAAGAATCTCCGTGTCGATGAGGCGGGCGCCGAGCAGGAACAATTGACCGAATCCGATGAGTCCGGCGAACACAAGCACGATCGCGAGGATGCCGCGGATAATTCTGCGTTTCCCGCCCGCGTAGACGCGGTGGTACTCGACGGCGGCCGGAGCGCGGGGAGTCGGAGCTGGGTCGTCGGGCTGGAGGAGCCAGTTGGGGGCGGTGTTTGACATGTTTGTGTCCTTTCGTTGGTTCAGCTCGCGAGTTCGTCGATCCAGCTCGATCGCATCCGCAAGGCTCGTTCGGTGCGGCCGATGACGGCCGCCAGCCCGATGAGCAGGTTGACCTGGAGCGGAAGTCGGACGGGAGAGGTGAAGGTTCCGATCGATTCGGCGATGGGCGGGATGTGAGAGATCGATTCGATGATCTGCGGCACAGTGACACTCAGGCCGACGAGCACGAGCGTCGTCGAGACGACGCCGATGAGCCGGCTCAGACCGGGATGTCTGTGGTGCAGTCGGGCGCGGCGCCCTTCTACAGAGGCGGGGTCGGGACTCAGTTGCATCGCACTGCCGTCTGCGTGCACAAAGTGGCAGCGTTTGAGTCCGAAGCCGTTGATGCCGACCTCGATGTGACCGCCGTGCACCGGGAAGCGGGTCGGCATCTTCGAGTACGAGCGCAGTGATCCGTTCACGAAGAGACGCGCCCGTACCTCGCCGTCAGTCATGTCGCCGGCATGACGAACATCCACCGTGTAGGCGGATGCTGTGCCATCGGGAGCCGGGAGTGTGATCGTGCGTAACGACCGCCCGAACGTCTGCCACCAGCGGAAGCGCTGCAGCGGTTCGCCGGATCCGGTACGCACCAGGCGGTTGCGCCCATGTTTGATTCCCATCTTCTCCACCTCGACGTCAAACTAGTACAGCGTGATAGGTGCTGAGAGGGCTAAGCTAGCACACTGTGATAGCTACTTGTCACGAGAAGGGCTGACATGAGCGTTAAATCGAAGGACCCGGGAACGCGCGACAAGATCCTGATTGCTGCGGCGACCATGCTCGGTGAGAACCCGACCGCCCGCTTGAGTGTTCGGGCGGTCGCCGCTCGCGCCCACGTAAGCACGGGCTCGCTGCGGCACTTCTTTCCCACGCAGCGTGCCCTCATCGACACTGTCGTCGCCGGGATATACGACGTCGAAATTCCTGACGATCCCATCCACGATCACGCACTGGCGCCGACCGAACGCCTTATCGCGTGCTTGCGACTGATCCTCGCGCAAGTGGGTGCCGGCGGCCGTGCCCGAGAGCAATGGGGCGCTCTGTACGAGACGTACGTGGCATCCACACCTTCCGACGACGAGGCGGCCACCTACCTCGCGCTCGAGCGGATGGGTCGCCACCGCGTCGAGCGGTGGTTGACCACGCTCATCGAGGAAGGCGCGATTCCCGCGGGCGAGGTCGAGCAGCGGGCGCGGTTCCTCGCGACGGTTATCAGCGGGCTCATGACGGAGCGCGCTCTGCCCGCCGAGGCGGTGCGGGTCGAGACCGAGACGGAGACGCTCCGCCTCGCCGTCCACGCCGTCACGACGGCATGGAGCGCGGCATGAATCATCTCCACTCTGAGGCTGCACTGCAGGTCGTTCCGCTCTGGCTCATCGCCCGAACCGACGATCGTGTTCCGCTCAACAGGAACCACTGAACCCGACGCACGTTCGACAGGCGATTGTGCGCTCTTTTGAGAGTCGGCACCTGTCGAGCGTGCGCGCCCCGGTGACGCATAATGGCGGTGTGCCACCTGCTGCGATCGCCGACCCGGACCGATGCCCCTGCCTCAGCGGGGAGACTTACGGCAACTGCTGCGCCCCCCTCCACCGCAGTGATATGACGGCCCCGACGGCCGAGCGCCTCATGCGATCTCGGTTCACGGCGTTCGCGGTGAACGACGCCGGCTATCTGCTCGACTCCTGGCATCCGACAACCCGTCCGGCCACTCTGGAACTCGACCCTGACCTCGTCTGGTACCGACTCGACATCCTCTCGACGAACGGGGGCGGCCCGCTCGGGGTCGACGGGACCGTCGAGTTTCGTGCGTACTACCGCTCAGCCGATGGGCGAGGCGACCAGCATGAGGTCAGCCGGTTCGTGCGCGAACGACAGTCCTGGTTCTACCTCGGCGCCGTCTGATCGTCGCCCAGCTGAGAGACCGTCACGCCGGCGGGTCGACGTGTGACTCACCGGTACCTGCCCGGCGGCGGAATCGCCGACGCATGTCACTCAGCAGGCGCGGACGGGGGATCCGAACCTCAGTGGGAAGGGTCCAGCCGAACCGCCTGGCGAGCAGCGAGAGCAGCGCCCCGCTCGCAAGTGCCACAGCCGAGCCGAGAGTCGGCATCCCGAGCGAACTGAGCAGGACCATCGCGACGCTCGAGACCAGGGCACTGGTCGCGTAGAGGGTGTTTCCACCGAAGATACGCGGGATCCTCAGCAGCATGACGTCGCGGACGGCACCTCCACCGACCGCGGTCACGATGCCCATGGCTACAGCCGCGAGCCATCCCAGCCCGGCGTCGAGAGATTTCTGCGCACCGACCGCTGCCCAGCACCCGATCGCGAGCGCATCGATGAGGATCAGGGATCGCTGTGACCATCGCCCACGGAACGGAACGAAGAAGGCGATGACGGCGCCGGCGATGGCCAGGGCGAGATACGCGGGGTCGGTGAGCGCAACGGGGGTGCCCTGCTGCAGCAGAGTGTCACGGATGAGGCCACCGCCGAGCCCGCTCATCACCGCGAGAATCACGAATCCGACGATGTCGAGGCGGGCAGACCGTGCGGCGATCCCACCGAGAATGGCGTTCGTCAGCACACCGGCGAGGTCGACGAATCGGAGGATCTGGCTGAAGGTCTCTGCCGTCTGGTCCATTGCCGCTCCTGGGTGTCACACGGTTCGACCTACCACCGTTCGCGCCTCCCAGCGTATCGGAGGCGATGCGCCGACATGCTGGGGGATACTGGGCTGATGCGTGCCGTCCTCTACGAGTCCTTTGGCTCGGTTCCCCGTATCGCCGACGTACCCCGCCCTGACCCGGGGAACGGCGGAGTGCTGATCCAGGTGCTCGCCACCGGGTTGTGCCGCAGCGACGTTCATGCCTGGGCCGGCCACGACTCCGGCATTCGACTCCCACACGTTCCCGGGCACGAGCTCGTCGGCCGGATCCACGAGATCGGCGCAGGGGTCAGCGGGCTTCGTATCGGTCAGCGGGTCACCGTCCCGTTCGTCTGCGCTTGTGGAAACTGCCCGGAGTGCGAGAGCGGGAACGGGCAGGTCTGCCGCAACCAGACCCAACCCGGGTTCACTCACTGGGGGTCCTTCGCCGAGTACGTCGCCATCCGCAACGCCGTCGTCAACGTCATCCCGGTTCCCGATGCCCTCGATGCCGGCGCGGCTGCCATCCTCGGCTGCCGGTTCGCCACCTCGTTCCGTGGCCTCGTCGGCCAGGCGAAGGTCCGTGAAGACGAATGGGTCGTCGTCGTCGGTTGCGGGGGAGTCGGTCTCAGCGCGGTGATGATCGCGACGGCGCTCGGCGCGCGGGTCATCGGAGTCGACATCGATCCCACCGCTCTCGAATTGGCGACGGCGGCTGGAGCCGCGCACGTCATCGATTCCAGCCGGCTGAGCGACGCCGACGTGGTCGACGCCGTTCGCGATCTCGCCTCCGGTGGCGCCGCCGTTTCGGTCGAGGCGCTCGGTCGTGAGAGCACGACGGCGATCGCGATCCGCTCACTCGCCCGACGCGGGCGGCACGTGCAGATCGGCCTGTTCACCGGGAACCCGCGGGTCCCGATGAGCGAGATCATCGCAGGCGAACTCACCGTGCTCGGAAGTCACGGTATGGATGCGCGCCACTACCCAGCGATGCTCGACATCGTCGCGTCGGGGCGCCTGCGTCCTGAAGAGCTCATCACCCGCCGAATTCCGCTCGACGATGCCCCGGCAGCGATGATCGATCTGGCCAACGGGCGTGGGGGCGCCGGAGTGACACTGATCGTTCCCTGAGCGCAGGCGCCCGCGACGTAGGCTGGACGGATGACCCGAAACCGTTTCGCCCCGAGACGTCTGCTGATGTCTGTGGCGACTCTCGCGCTCGCGACGATGGTTCTTTCCGGGTGTACCACGCCCCGAAGCACCTCCACACCGACACCGGTGCCGACGCCGACCCAGGAGACAGCGATGCCTGCACCGACGCCAGCAGAGGCGGCCGCCCGGACCGAACTCGAGTCGATGACGCGCGAGGAGAAAATCGCCAGCCTCCTCATGCTTCACATTCCCGGCACCGATGCCACGGCCATGCGCACGTTCGTCGACACCTACCAGCCGGGTGGGTTGATCTTCATGGGCGACAACATCGCCGGCGGTGCAGAGGACACCGCAGCTCTCGCCCACGCCGCGAGTCCCGACGCCCGTTTTCCGCTGCTCATCGGGATCGATCAGGAAGGCGGAGACGTCCGACGCATCCGTTCGGACGACTGGCCGTCGTCGCTGACTCTCAAGAGCCGCCCGGTCGAGGAGACGGAGCGTGCGTTCGGCCTGAGAGCTCGCCTGCTCGCCCAGTCGGGGATCTCGGTGAACTTCGGCATCGTGGCCGACGTCACCGACGACCCCGGTTCGTTCATCTTCCGTCGCGCGCTCGGCACCACGCCCGAAGCCGCCGGTGAACGGGTCGCCGCTGCGGTGGACGGCGAGAAGCGCATGATCCTGTCGACACTCAAGCACTTCCCTGGGCACGGGGCTGCTCCAGGAGACTCGCACACAACCGTTCCAGCGACGGCGGAGTCGCTGGAGGAATGGTCAGGAACGGATGCCGTGCCGTTCGCGGCTGGAATCGCCGCAGGCGCTCCGATCGTGATGTTCGGTCACCTGGCGTATACGGCGGTCGACGACCAGCCGGCATCGCTGTCGCCGACCTGGCACATCATCCTTCGCGACACCCTCGGTTTCGATGGAATCACGATCACCGACGACATGCTCATGCTGCGCAACACCGGTCTCGCCGAATACCAGGACCCGTCCGAGAACGCGATCCGTGCGCTGGCAGCAGGCACTACCATGCTTCTCTTCGTGCTGGGCTCGTCACCGGCGGTCGACGGTGTCGATCCCACGCAGCTGGTCGCCGACATCGGTGCCGCCGTCGAGAGTGGACGCATCACCGAGGAGCAGGTGGACGAGGCCGCACTCAAGCTTCTCGTCGCCCGCAACGAGGCGGCCAGGCGAAGCCAACCGTTCAACTGACGGCCATCGTCGACCCGGCGTTCAGAATGCGGGAATAGAATTCCTGGAACATGCGTTTGCATGTATCACGGCGCACGAGCGCCGATCTCTGACCTGCCCCAGAAGGAGCACACTCTATGAGCACTCTGACCGCGACATCGATCCCCGGCTACAAAGCAGGAACCTGGACCGTCGACCCCACCCACAGCGAGGTCGGCTTCAGCATCCGCCACATCATGATCAGCAAGGTGAAAGGCACGTTCGAGAAGTTCTCGGCCACATTCGTCACCGGTGAGAACCCGCTCGACTCCAGCGTCACGGCATCCGCCGAGGTCGCCTCGATCAACACCAACGAGGCCAACCGCGACGGTCACCTCCGCACCGGAGACTTCTTCGACGCTCCCACGTACCCCACCATCGACTTCGTGTCGACCGGTGTCCGCCAGGAAGGCGACGACTTCAAGGTCGATGGCAACCTCACCATCAAGGGCGTCACCAAGGCCGTCACCTTCGACTTCGAGTTCGGCGGCTTCGGCCAGGACCCGTACGGCAACTACAAGGGTGGAGCAACGGCCAAGGCCGTCATCAACCGCGAAGACTTCGGCCTGAACTACAACGCCGCCCTCGAGACCGGCGGCGTGCTGCTCGGTGACAAGGTCACCATCACGCTCGAACTGCAGGCGGTCTACTCGGGCGAGTAAGAGCCGGCACCACGACATCGAGAGATCGTCGGAGACCTCAGTCTCCGACGATCTCTTCGTGTATGCGGCGCAGGTCCTCCATCAGCGATCCGATGAGGAGCCAGTGTTCCGGGTGCGGACGGGCGATCGTCAGCGGGGCGGTCAGCACCGGGATCTCTGCGGTCCGAAGCGGCTCAGCACCGGGAACCTCGGCGTGGTCTCCGAACGGAGTCCGGGGGAGCAGCCGCAGATCATGGGCAGCGCGACCCAGCTCGGAAGCTATCGAATGCAGAGCCGGTTCCTCGTGGAGTGACGGGTCGTAGTGGTCATGCAGAGCCCGAGTCATCCCGATCACCCGGGTGACGATGGGCGAGAGCCGCGCGAGCAACTGTGAGGTGTGCTCGAGGCGTCTGCGGTGGGCGCTCTGCCGCGGATTGAGGGTGAGAGATTCTTCGCCCTGTCGTACGGATGCCTCCGCTGACTCCCGCATCGGACGGAGCAATCGTGCTTCGATCATGAGTCCGTCCAGCTGCTGACGGGACTGCCGTGTCGTGAGAGACCTCGCGAGCCGCTCGAGGCTGGCGGCGAGTTCCTGCGCAAGCAGGTTGACGTCACGTTCCGCTGGAGCCAGAACAACCGGAGGCACGATGAGCACGTTGACGATGACGCCAAGCGCAGCTCCGATCAGGGTCTCGATGATCCGGTCGATGGCGTAACCGGGTGTGGCCGCCCCGATCGCCAGCACGAGCATGGCGCTGATCGGAATCTGATTCGCCGAGCCCGGGGTCAACCGGAACAGCCAGCCGAAGAAGATCGAGACGACGATCGCAAGCAGGATCACCCAGGACTGGTTGTTGAAGACCAGGCCGATCAGGGAGGCGATCAGGACGCCGGCGATGACCCCGACGCTGCGTTCGATGGCTTTGCCGAACGACTGGTTCACGCTCGGCTGGACGACGAGAAGAGCGGCGATCGCCGCGAAGATCGGTAATTCAGACGGCAAAACCAGGACGGCGACGAACCATGCGGCGACGGTGGCGACCGAGGTCTTCACCACCTGCAGCAACGGCACGCGGCTGGGCGCACGGAGCGAAGCCGGCAGTCGCAGTTCGCGGAGGCGTCTCACGCGTGCAACGCTACAGCGTGGCGGATGCTCCCGTGCCGTCAGCGGTACCTGGCGCGTCGATGAGGATCCGCTTTCCCCGAAATCGGCCGTAGCGGTCGAGGGCGCGCTCGAGGGCCGCACGATGCCCGGTGCCGAGCGGCCAAAAGGGCTCCACGCCGATCCGGATCGTCGACGCCGTCTCACGTCTGGACCACGTTCCGGCAACCCGGCCGCCGAGAACGATGCTTGACCGGAACACCCCGTTGTTGCCGGGGACGATGGCCTGGGAGTTTTCGGCGGCCAGGGTCGCGCTGCGGTCGGTGTAGCCGAGCAGGTGTTCGTCGAACCCGGGAAGGACGTGAACATCGCGAGGCCCAGGTGCGGCAGCTGAATTGCCCAGAAGGGCCGGGTCGGCGAGATACACCGTCGAGTTCCTGGGGATGCGAGCGAGGTGACGGTCGACCCGACCGATGGCGGCGCGCACGTCGCGGAGCGTGAGATTCGCCCACCAGGCGAAATCCGCTTCGGTCGCCGGCCCGTGGCTGACGAAGTACCGCAGGGCCAGATCGGCGATGGCCTTGTCGCGATCCGGTGGTGGCCCGATCGGTGGTGCCCACTGATCGAGGACCACGAATGCCTGTTCGCGCCCGGAGAACGGTCCGAGGCAGATCAGTCCGGCGTGAGCGATCGCCCCGATGAGGTGGCTGCCGCGCTGCCCGGACGTCGTCTGGCCGACCGACTCGAACACGGCAAACAGCTCTTTGCGTACTCTCGGGCCGACCTGAAGCGCAGCGAGAGCTGCTTCTGTGGCCACGGCGACATCCGCCTCAGTGATGCCGAGCTCGGAGCGTCGTGTGGCTAATGACGTCGCGAGTCGGCTCCGCGACAGCGGGAGGATCAGGCGAAGGTCAGCAGGCGTTGTGACGTGCAGCGTGCCGCGCATGGGCCAGCTGCGCACGATCTCGCCGCGGTCGAATGCCGCTTTCACCCCGGTCTCGGTGATCCCCGGGCTACGCAGCCCGATGGACCAGAGCACGCCGGGCAGGTCCTGGCCCTGCATCGCCACCAGATGCCGCACAGTCTCGAGAGGGCTTCGCGGCTCCGGACGATGGACCCCTTGTGCGAGCAGCCGAAGACGGGCGATGTCGATGGAGCGCTGCCCTGCCATGGTGCCAGTCTGCCGTGAACGACCGACAGCGCGATGTCACCTGCCGAATTCTTTTCCTGACGATGTCTGCCGTCTGCGGCAGGATGAGGGTATGTGCGGACGATTTGCGATGGACAAGGAAACCGACGACCTCATCCGGGAGTTCATGGCAGAGACGGGTGGGGAAGCATCCGAATGGACGCCGTCCTGGAACGTGGCCCCGACCGACCAGGTGCCGGTGGTGCGTGAGCACGATGGGGTCCGGCGGATCGACTCGGTTCGGTGGGGCATCGTGTCGCCGAGGTCACCGACGTTCGGAGGCGGAAAACCGATCATCAATGCGCGAATCGAGACCGTCACGAGCAACGGTCTCTTCAAGGGTGCGTTCACGTCATCACGGTGCATCGTCAGCGCCGCCGGCTATTACGAGTGGCAGCGCACCGAGCAGGGGAAGCAGCCGTACTTCATCCACCATCCCGATGCCGACATCGCCATGGCCGGCATCGTGCGGGCGTGGGCAGACCCGTCCATGGGCGCTGACGACCCTGGGCGGTGGCGCCTGTCGATGGCGATCATCACGCGCGACGCCCATGTTGCGCCGGGTGAGGTGCACGACCGCATGCCGGCGTGCCTCGCCCCCGACGTCTTCGACAGCTGGCTCGGCTCCGATCTGTCACCGGGCGATGCGCTCGACCTGCTCGACTCGTCGTCGTTCGAGGTCGCCCACGACTTCGCCTTCTACCCGGTCTCGAAGTCCGTCAACAGCGTGAAGAACAACGGGCCACAGCTTCTCGACTCGATCGACCTGGGTCAGCAGAAGCCGGGCACGCTTGACTTCGGCTCACTCGACCCGTCCGGCCGGGGCTCGTCCCTCGGTTGAGGTCAGGCCAGCCCGAGCGCCTCGAGTTGTTCCAACAGACCGGCGCCGTCGGCGGCATAGATCCACGGGGCGGTCTCACGACCGTGGTTTTCAGCCTTCGAGCGACCACCGGCGAGCACCGCTTCACCCGGTGACAGCTGGCGGATCGCCACAGCGGCGACCCGGTCGGGAAACTCGTCGGCGTATTCGCCGTAGATCTCCTCGTCGTGCTGACCGTCATCGCCCACGAGAATCCATCGCACATCGGGGAACTCAGCGGCCAGTCGGCGGAGATTGTCCGCCTTGTGCTTGCGCCCGCTCCGGAAGAGGCGGTCATGAGTCGGCCCCCAGTCGGTGAGCAGCAGGGCTCCGGCGGGGTAGAGATGACGAGAGAGGAAACGCGAGAGAGTCGGAGCGACATTCCAGGCACCGGTCGACAGGTAGATCATGGGCGAGCCCGGATGCTTCCTCGCGAGTCGCTCGAGCAGCACCGCCATACCGGGAACCGGAGTCCTGGCGTGCTCGTCGAGAACGAAGGTGTTCCACGCCGCGAGAAAGGGGCGGGGGAGCAGGGTGACCATCACGGTGTCGTCGATGTCGGAGAGCATGCCGACCGTGACGGCGGGGTCAGCGATGAAGATGTTCGACACCACCGGCCGTGAGTTTTCGCTCTGCAGGGTGATCTGCTGCCAGCCGGGCTCCAGCGCCACGGAGATGTCCGCATCGATGACACCACCGCGGTCCGCCTTCACGACGTGGGTTTCACCGCCGACCGTGACCGAGACGTCTGCACTCACGACGGGGATGCTCGTGAAACTGCGCCAGCCACGCACCCGCTGTACGGGGGCGGCCGCAGGCGTGGCATCCGGGCGGGTGAGGAGAACGCGGGCAAGAACGCGGACGAGCGTGGTGGAGCCGTAACCGGTATACGGGATGACAGTCGGGATCATGCCACGCTTGCGGCCACGTCGAGCGCGCCAGTCGAGGAACGCGTCGTCGATCCGTGCGGCGCGATGCAGTGTGAGGGCCTTTTTTGACGCTCCTGGGCCCGGTTGCTCGCGAGTTCGCATGCCGACAGTCTGGCATGCTCACATCACCGCGACGGCATCCCGTCATCGTCGACGGTGTTCGCGTCGCCATCCCCGGCCTGATTCATGTGGCGTTCCTGAGTGCGGTTCAGCACCTTTTTGACGATGAAAATGACGACCAGGAACGCTGCGATGATTCCCACGAAGATGTATCCGGCATAGTGCAGGCGGTCAGCGAGTTCCCGGTAGGTTCCCGCCGCGGCCGAGCCGACCGAGACGTAGGTGATGGCCCAGAGAAGGCAGGCCGGGACGGTCCAGGAGATGAACTTGCGGTAGCTCATGGTGCTCATGCCGACCGTCAGGGGGATCAGGGAATGTAGGACCGGCAGAAACCGTGAGATGAAGACCGCGATGCCTCCGCGGCGATCAAGGTAGTTCTCGGCCCGCTGCCAGTGCCTGTCGCCGATCTTTCGACCGAGCCTGCTGCCGCGGATGCGTGGTCCGAAGAATCGTCCGAGTGCGAATCCGATGCTTTCGCCGACCAGCGCGCCGACGACGACGACGATCACGAGTGAGACGAACTCGACAGGGCCGTCCACGGCGGTACTCGCCACGATGACGACGGTGTCTCCCGGGACGATCAGCCCGACGAGGACGGATGTCTCGAGCATGATGGCGATCCCGGCCAGTGCCGTTCGAAGAACGGGGTCGACACTCTGAACGAGGTCAAGGATCCAGCTCAATATCTCGTTCACCAGACACAGCCTAGGCGAATCAGATGAGGACCAACAGCACGGTCGGTGCGAGCAGCAGGAGCGTCGCCGCGGCGAAGACAGAGGCTCGCGCAGCCGCGGAAAGCGGTTCCTGGTGGTCGACCAGGCGCTTGACACGTTGACTGGCGAATCCGGTTGCCGTGTCTCCGGCGTGGAGCCCCTCGAGGGTGGAGCCTTCCGGGCGGTCGGCGCCCTCGGATGCCACGAGCGCGATCGCGGTGGCGAGGGTAGCGTCACCGACGACCCGTCTGGCCTGATCGTCCGCGAGCATTTCGACGAGGAGCCCGACGGCGGTTTCTGCACGGTTCGCGATCGGGAACCACGGCAGGGCGGTGTGCCAAGACTTGAACGCCACGAGGACGAGGTGGTGACGCTGGCGGAGGTGCGCGCGTTCGTGGGCGATGACGGCCTGCAGTTGATCGGCGTCGAGCAGCGTGACGAGCCCTTCGGAGAGAACGGTCACCGAGCGCGACATCCCTGGCAGGCAGTAGGCGACCGGTGCCGGATGATCGAGTACCCGGGTGCCCGGCCGGTCAGGCATGGGTGCGCTGAGCAGGTTGATGAGGGAGAGGTGTCTCGAGCGCTGGCGTTCTGTCCGCACCAGTGTGAGGCCGAGGTTGAGGAGGAGGTGGCCGGCCAGGAGCACGGCGAGACACAGCGCGAAGATGTGCGCCAGATTCGCAGCAGGTGGCAGGGTGCCGGCGAAGAAGTAGTGGACGAGCTGCGAGAGCCCCTCGAAGATCGTCGAGCCGAACGGGATGAGGCCGTAGGTGACGAGCGAGCCGATCATCGACAGCCCTCCCGCAAGTGCGACTGCTTGCCAGAGCACCAGTGCGGTGCCAGGCGCACGACTCGGCCAGCTCGCCCTGGCCACGACCAGGGGTACGGGCCATGCCAGGAGCACGGCGAGGGCGGCAAGCGCCACCGAGGCGAACAACATCACTCTCGGAGCCTACCGGGGTGTTCGATCAGCGTTCGTTCGGCGACATCGAGCCAAGCAGGGTACGCAGCGTCTCGGCTTCTGCCGGCGTGACCTGGCCGATGAACCGTGCCAGGGCGGCGTCTCGGTCGGGGGCTGTGCCGAGGACCTCGTGCATCAGGCCGGCGGTGTGATCGGCCCGCGTGGTGACGGAGCGATAGAGGTGCGGTCTGCTGGCACGGTCTCGCGAGACGAACCCCTTGGTCTCGAGCCGCGAGAGAACAGTGAGAACCGTCGTCACGGCGACGTCACGGGCCGAGCCGTCTTCTGCGGCGTCAAGGCGGTCCCTGAGATCGTTTGCGCTCACGGCTTCGTCTGTGTTCCACAGCACGTCCATCACTGCGCGTTCGAGTTCTCCGAGAGTTGCCATATGACGAGAATACCGCGATGTCGAAGTAATTTCTACGAAAGGTAGAAAAACGTTCTACAGAGCGTAGAAATGCGCCGTAGACTCGGTGGCAGACGCTTCTACACGCTGTAGAAATCCGTCGGGAGGTGACGTGAACGAGCTACTCGACCCGCTGCTGCTCTCTCGCTGGCAGTTCGGACTGACGACGATCTACCATTTTCTTTTCGTACCGATCACGATCGGGATGGCGCTCACCGTGGCGATTTTCCAGACCGCCTGGGTTCGGACAGGAAAGCCCCACTACCTCCAGCTCACCCATTTCTTTGGCAAGATCTTCCTCATCAACTTTGCGATGGGCGTTGTCACCGGGATCGTCCAGGAGTTCCAGTTCGGCATGAACTGGTCCGACTACTCCCGCTTCGTCGGTGATGTCTTCGGCGCTCCCCTCGCGTTCGAGGGGCTGCTCGCCTTCTTCCTCGAGGCGACCTTCATCGGTCTGTGGATCTTCGGTTGGAACAAGTTGCCGGAGAAGCTGCACCTCGCGACGATCTGGGTCGTGGCGACCGGCAGCATCCTCTCGGCCTACTTCATCATCGCGGCGAACGCGTTCATGCAGAACCCGGTGGCGTTTCGAATCAATGAGGAGAAGGGCCGCGCCGAGCTGACCAGCATCGTCGAACTTCTCACGAACCCGGTCGCTCTCGCCGCGTTCCCGCATACGATCTTCGCCTGCTTCATGGTGTCGTCTGGCCTCATCATCACCGTCGCGGCCTGGCACCTGTCACGCAACCAGCACCTCGAGACCATGCGGCCTGCGCTCAAATTCGGTCTGTGGGGCATGATCGTCTCCGGCGGGCTCACCGTGCTCGCCGGTGACCAGTTGAGCCTCGCCATGGTCGCGACCCAGCCGATGAAGATGGCGGCGGCTGAGGCGATGTACGACACGGCAAGTGGTGCGGATGCTTCGTTCTCGATCTTCACGCTCGGCACCCCTGACGGCGTGCACGAGCTGTTCTCCATCCGGATCCCATACCTGTTGTCGTTCCTCTCCACTCACACCTTCGACGGGACCGTCGAAGGCATCAACAACCTGCAGGAGCAATACGTCACGCTGTACGGTCCAGGCGACTACACCCCGATCGTCTGGGTGACCTACTGGTCGTTCCGTTGGATGATCGGTCTAGGACTGCTGCACATCTTCGTCGCGGTCGTCGGTCTCTGGCTCACCCGCAAAGGCCGCATGCCGACGAACAAGTGGATCTGGAAAGCAGCCGTCTGGTCGTTCCCGCTGTCGCTCGGAGCGATGATCGTCGGTTGGATCTTCACCGAGATGGGCAGGCAACCCTGGCTCGTGTTCGGCCTGCTGAAGACGGAGGACGGGGTGTCACCGGGAGTCACCGGCGTCGAAGTCCTGATCTCACTCGTCGTCTTCACGCTCCTCTACGGCTCGCTCGCCGTCGTCGAGTTCGGCCTCATCAAGAAAGCCGCGCAGAAGGGTCCGGACGACGTGCCCGAGACCGACGAAGAAACCGGCAAGCCCCTCGTCCACTCGACGGTCTATTAGGAGTCCGACATGGATCTCGCAGTCCTCTGGTTCTTTCTCATCGCCTTCCTCTTCGTCGGCTACTTCGTTCTCGACGGGTTCGATTTCGGCGTCGGCATGAGCCTGCCGTTCCTGTCGAAGGACGACACAGACCGGCGCGTGCTCATCAACACGATCGGTCCGGTGTGGGATCTCAACGAGACCTGGCTGATCGTCGCGGGTGCCTCACTGTTCGCGGCGTTCCCCGAGTGGTACGCCACGCTGTTCAGCGGCTTCTACCTGCCACTCCTGCTGATCCTGGTCGCGTTGATCATCCGGGGGGTGTCGTTCGAGTACCGGCACCAGCGCCCGGAACGCACCTGGAAGCTCCGCTTCGACCGGATGATCGTGATCGGCTCAGCCGTGCCCGCTCTGCTCTGGGGCGTCGCGTTCGCGAACATCGTTCAGGGTGTCCCGCTCGACGAGGGACACAACTACATCGGAACGTTCTTCGACCTGCTCAACCCTTACGCTCTCCTCGGCGGGGTGACGACCCTGCTGCTCTTCTTCACCCACGGCGCTCTTTTCGTCGCCCTCAAGACCGACGGTGAGATCCGTGAAAGGGCACGGCTGCTCGCGTTCCGCGCCGGGCTGATCACAGTCGTCGTCGCAGCCGGGTTCCTGGCCTGGACGGTCCTCGCGTTCGGCACCGTACCCGCTGCGGTTCTCGCCGTTCTGGCCGCCGTCGCCCTCGTGGCATCCGTTCTCGCGAACATGCGGGGGAGAGAGGGGATCGCTTTCGGGCTCATGGCTGCGACCATCGCCTTCGCCGTCCTGACCTTGTTCGCGGCGCTCTTTCCCGGAGTCATGCCAGCGAGCAACGATCCAGCGAACAGCCTCACAATCGCCAACGCCTCGTCGAGCCCGTACACGCTCGAGGTGATGAGCTGGACAGCGCTGGTCTTCCTGCCGCTGATCCTCGCCTATCAGGGCTGGACCTACTGGATCTTCCGCAAGCGGATTACCCGCAGCACCGTCGAGGTCGGCGCCGGTGCCGCGCACTAGCCTGTAAACGTGCGCCCCCTCGACCCACGCCTCCTTCGTTACGCGGTCAGTGCGCGGTGGTTGCTCGCCGGCGGCCTCGCCGTCGGAGTCGCGACGACAGTGACCATTGTGACCTTCGCCTGGCTGCTGACCGCCTGCATCACCGGGGCGGTCGCCGGCGACAGTCTCGAATCGCTCCTGCCACAGGTCGGAGCCCTTGCGGTCGTCGGAGCCGTGAGGGCCGCGCTGCTCTACGCCCAGGATCTTCTCTCCGCCCACGGTGCCGCCCGGGTGAAGAGCGAGCTCAGGGTGCGCGTACTCGCGGCGGTACGGCGGCTCGGGCCCGCGTGGCTGTCGACGTCGAGCGACGGCAGGGTGACAACTCTTCTCGGCCGGGGCATGGATGCGCTCGACGACTATTTTGCGAAGTATCTTCCGCAACTCCTGCTGACCGTCGTCGTCACTCCGGTGATCGTGGCGATCATCTTCTTCCAGGACCTCGTCTCAGCGATCTTCATCCTCGTGACACTTCCTCTCATCCCGGTCTTCATGGTTCTCATCGGGTGGGCGACCCAGTCTGTGCAGCGGCGCCAGTGGGACGTGCTCGGGAACTTGTCCACGAACTTCATCGACATGCTCGGGGGTCTCGCGACGCTCAAGATCTTCGGCAGACAGCACCGCCAGATCGAACGGATGCGATCAATCACTCGGGACTACCGGGTCGAGACCATGCGCGTGCTGCGGGTGGCCTTCCTCTCGGGCTTCGTACTCGAACTCGCGGCCAGCCTGTCGGTAGCGCTCGTGGCGGTCTCGGTCGGACTTCGACTCGTCGATGGCTCGATGGATCTGTCCGTTGGACTGTTCGTTCTGCTCCTGGCACCCGAAGCATTTCTGCCGCTGCGGCAGGTCGGCGCCAACTTCCACGCGGCCGCAGAGGGAGTCGCAGCGGCCGAGGATGCGTTCTCGATCCTCG
This sequence comes from Mycetocola sp. CAN_C7, assembly GCF_015752285.1. Taxonomy (NCBI): domain Bacteria; kingdom Bacillati; phylum Actinomycetota; class Actinomycetes; order Micrococcales; family Microbacteriaceae; genus Mycetocola; species Mycetocola sp. CAN_C7. The sequence goes on along the minus strand of NZ_JADOUY010000002.1, from coordinate 499,398 downwards.
ACGAGGACCGGCAGGCAGAGTTCGACGAGGTGGCTCCTGTCGCCTCCCGGGCTCCTGCCGACGGGGGTGGGACGCTCACGCTTGAGCGGGTCGGCGTCGACTACGGCAGTGGTCCCGTCCTTGAGCCGGTGTCCGGGTCGTTCACACCGGGCACTGTCACCGTTCTCACCGGGCCGAGCGGAGCAGGCAAGTCGACTCTCCTTGCGGCAATGACCGGATTCGCGCGGCACGAGGGTTCGATCACGCTGGGCGGCGGTCTGATCGATTCGAGGAGTACAGAACGGCCGTGGCTCGCCTGGACCGGGCAGCGCCCATCGCTCGTCTCCGGGACAGTGGCAAGCAACGTCTCACTCGGCTCCGGAGAGCCGCAACCCGAGCTGATCAGGCGTGCGCTCGACCTGGCCGCTGCGCACGACGTTTCCGCTGACGCCGTGGTCGGTCCAGGAGGGGCGGGGCTCTCCGGAGGCCAGGCGCAGCGGGTTGCTGTTGCCCGTGCGATTCATCGCACCCTCGAGCGTGGATGCCAGGTTCTCCTGCTCGACGAACCGAGCTCGGCGCTCGACCATGACACCGAGCGACGGCTCCTCTCCGGTTTGCGCCTGCTGGCCGACGACGGTGTCACGGTGCTCATTGTGAGCCATCGGGTGGCAATCATTTCCGCAGCGGATGCGGTCGTCCCGGTCGTTCCGATCCGACAGACGGTCAGGTCGTGATGCGGGTGCAGTCAGGTGCCCGAGCGGTCCTGCGCACGGCCCAGCCCCGGACAGCGAGCTGGTTCGCTGGTATGGCCTTCGGCATCCTCGCGGCGTTCTCGACGGTCGCTCTGCTGGCGACAAGCGCGTTCCTCATCACCCGCGCAGCCGAACAACCACCGATCCTCTTCCTGTCGATGGCCGTGGTCGGGGTGAGGGCGTTCGCTCTCGGACGCGCGGTGTTCCGGTACCTCGAACGGCTCGCCAGTCACGACGCCGCCTTCCGCCAGCTGGAAGTCGTGAGGGTCGACCTGCTGCGCCGCCTGATCCCGCTCGCCCCTGACGGGCTGGGGCGCCGCCGACGCGGCTCGCTGCTCTCGGCCCTCGTGTCCGACGTCGACGAGCTTCAGAACCTCCCGCTCCGGGTCGTGCAGCCCCTCGTCACGTCTCTCGGTATTGCGGCGATCGCCGTCTGGGCTGTTGCCCTGTTGTCTCCGGCAGCGGCCGGTGGACTGGCGCTCTGCCTGATCGCCGCGTTCGTGCTGGGGACCCTTGCGTCGTCGTCGGTGGCGGCATCAGCAGAGCGATCGATCGCCCCACATCGATCGGCACTCGCAGACGCACTGCTCGACTATCTCGGCGGCCTGGATGTGCTCATCGCCTACGGTGCCGAACCGGAAGCGCGGGCGCGGGTGATCGCCGCAGACAGAGCACTCACCCGCGCGCTGACACGACGAGCAGGGGGAGCAGGTCTCGCAGCCGCTGTTCTCTCCCTGTTTTCCGGCTTGGCCGTCGTGTGGGCGCTCATTGCCGGAATCCCGGCAGTCGGCGTGGCCGGGGGTATCTCAGGGCCGGCTCTCGCGGTGATCGCCCTGGTTCCCCTCGCCGTCTTCGAGATTCTCGCGGCCGTCCCCCTCGCCGTGGGGGCCTGGCGCCAGGTGAAATCGAGTGCATCACGGGTCTCAGATGTTGCTCCCTCGATCGCGCCGCCCGAGGTACCAGCAGACACCGGCGACCAGGTCGTGCGCCCTGACTCGGCCGCCCCGGTCATCCAGCTTCGCGACGTGGCTGTGCGCTGGCCCGGACGGCCTGATCCGGCCCTTGTCGTGCCGAGGCTTCGGGTGCAGCGCGGAGAGCGGATCCTGGTCGAGGGACCGAGCGGGTCAGGCAAGACGACATTCGCTCACCTGCTCGTCCGTTTCCTCGACCACGACGGTCTCTACGAGCTGAGCGGCCAGGACGTCAGGCGAGTCGGCAGTGACGCCGTGCGGATGGCGGTCGGACTGTGCGAGCAGACCCCGTACTTGTTCGACGAAAGCGTGAGGCAGAACCTGCTGTTCGCGCGGGATACGGCCACTGACGACGAGCTGCTCGACGTACTCGAACGGGTCGGTCTGGCTGACTGGCTGGAATCGAGGGGCGGGCTCGACGCCCGCGTGGGCGAGCGAGGGGCGCTGGTCTCCGGGGGCCAGGCCCAGCGGATCGCTCTGGCCAGGGCGCTCCTGCACGATTTTCCTGTTCTCGTGTTCGACGAGCCGACGGCGAATGTGGAGGCCGATCTCGCCGATACTCTGCTGCGCGACCTGCTGCGAGCCGGCGGGCGTGAGGAACGGACAATCGTCCTCATCTCCCACGCAGACGTCCCTCCCGGGCTGGTGGATCGACGCCTGCGCGTGAGGGACGGCATCCTCACCGAATCGGCCCGCCGATCGGCAGAGTGATTTCTCCGCCAGTGCAGCCGGGTGCGGTAGAAAGAAGGATGACAATCGACACGGAGCGCCCGGACGGTCTGAGGGCCCGCAAGCGAGCGGCAACCCGATCGTCGATCGAACATGCGGCGGTCGCGCTAGGCCTGGAACTCGGCTACGAGAACGTCACTGTTGAGATGATCTGCGACGCGACGGGGGTGTCGCCGAGGACGTTCTTCAATTACTTCGGCGTGAAGGAACATGCGTTCCTCGGCGCGGCACCCGCGCCGTTGACCGAGTCCGCGACCCTCAGGTTCATCGAGGGCGGAGGCGAGGACGTCGTGGGCGAACTCGCTGCCCTCATCGCTGCTCCGTTTCTGGACATCCCACAGGATGCCGCTCTGCTGCGATCCCGGTTTCGCCTGGTCACCCGTACGCCGGAACTTCTCGGGCGGCAACTGGAATGGATGACCGCTCAGGAGCGGAACCTGGCCGATCTCGTCGTCGACCGGTTCCGGGCGGCGGGGCGGCCGACGGACGGGCTGCGCGATGAAGCCGAGATGGTTGTCGCCCTGGCATACACCGTGATCCGATTCGCTCTGCAGCGGACGTACGCCGAGTTCTCCGAGAACTCCGATGTGAGCCTGTGGCTTGCCCGCGCGCGAGAACTGCTCAGGGTGGCAGCGGGTCGGTCATGACTGTGACGACTCAGTCGGTCTCACGAACGACGGGGTCGCAGATCACCACCGGGATGTCGCGGTCTGTCCTCCGCTGGTACCCGGCATATCCCGGGTAGGCGGCGACGATCTGCGGCCAGAGCTGCGCCTTCTCTTCCGCCGACGCGGTCCGCGTGGTGAACAGACGGGTCGAGCCACGGATCGTCAACTCGACCTCGGGGGAGGCGCAGAGGTTCGAGTACCACGCAGGGTTCCTGTCGTCACCGCCCTTCGACGCAACGAGAACGTACCTGCCGTCCTTCTGCACGGGCGACGTGAGCATCGTCGAACGGCGGACGCCCGTCGAGCGTCCTGTCGTATGCAGTTCGACGACGACGAGGCGTCCGATCTGCCAGCCGAGCCGGCCGCGGCTGACGACCAGGATCGCTCGATGCACCGCGTTCATGGCGCGCATGCCGGTATCGGTCATCACTGTGATCAGGCCCATGAGCGCACTGTACCCACCGGGGCTGGGCAGATGCCCGCGCGATCTACACTGGACGACGTGGATGCCAGCGTGCCGTCGAGGAGACTGACGGCGTGGGTGGACCCGCAATCCGCGTTCCTCGCGCTCTTTGCCGAGTCGGACCGCGCGTTCTGGCTCGACAGCGGCGTCGCGGCGACATCCGGGTTCAGCTACCTGGGCGATGGAGTCGATCTGCTTACGGCATCCGTCGACGACCTGACCGTCGGCTTCTCCCGGAGCGGCGGGTCGGCGAGCCGTTCGCCCGGCACCATCTTCGATGCGCTCCGCCAGGAGATCGCCGGCCAACAGGCGCGGGTGCCTGCCGGCCAGTTCTCACCGGGTTGGGTGGGGTGGATCGGGTACGAAGCCGGCGCCAGGTCGACGGGGACCCCGTCGCATCCGTCCCGGTACCCGGACGCCGCGTTCATCCGGCCGGCCAGGATGCTCGTGTTCGACCACGCCGCCCGCACCGTCACTGCACTCGAAACAGCGCACAGCAGCCCTGGCCCCTCGGTTTCCCGGCCGTTCGGCTGGCTGTCGGCGCTGGCCGGCCTGCCCGACCCTGACGACGGTGCCGCCCGGCTGCCGGAGAAGCACGTCGCCCGGTGGCGTCATTCGCCGACCGACTATGCGACGCTCATCGACGAGGCTCAGGCCGAGATCCGCGCCGGCAACGCGTACCAGCTGTGCCTCACCAACGAGGTCGTCGTCGACGGCGAATTCGACCCGGTCGAGGTGTACCTCCGGCTGCGGCAGGCGAGCCCCAGTCACCACGGCGGCCTTCTCCGCTGCGACGGCGTCGCCCTGGTGAGTTCGTCGCCAGAGCAGTTCCTCACGGTCAGCCCTGACGGCGCCGTCACCACGCGGCCGATCAAGGGGACCAGGCCTCGCGGATCGACACCCGAGGCGGACTCGGCGCTGGAGGCGGAGCTGCTCGGTAGTGAGAAGGAGCGCGCCGAGAACCTCATGATCGTCGACCTGATGCGAAACGATCTCGGCCGCGTCGCCGTGACCGGGAGTGTCAGTGTCACACAGCTCCTCGCGGTCGAGAGCTATGCACAGGTCCACCAGCTGGTCAGCACGGTGACCGCTTCACTGGCTCCCGGTATCAGCGGGGTGGATGCCGTCGAATCCGCATTCCCGGCAGGGTCGATGACCGGGGCGCCCAAGCTCTCGGCGATGACCATCCTCGATCGCCTCGAGGCCGGCCCGCGCGGCGTGTATTCGGGGGCGTTCGGCTACCTCGGTGCTGACGGCGCCGTCGATCTCGCCATGGTCATCCGCAGCATCCTGATCGACGGGACGGGAGCATCCGTCGGCACGGGCGGAGGCATCACTGCTCTCTCGGTTGCCGCGGAAGAGATCGAGGAAACGCGGATCAAGGCGGCCGCACTTCTCGCCGCGCTGGGCGTCGTGGAACAGTGAGTAGGCTAGATCCTTGGACCTCGGGTGGCTCGGAAAGCGCCCCACCTGTCTTCCCCCTGATGAATGAGAGTCACGTGTCGAACGAGCAGAACCAGGCCGGTCAGAAGTACGATTTCGCCGCCATCCAGGAGAAGTGGCTGCCGGTCTGGGACCGGATGAAGCCGTTCGCGACGAGCGACCAGGCCGACAAACGCCCCCGCAAGTACGTGCTCGACATGTTCCCTTATCCGTCGGGCGACCTGCACATGGGGCACGCTGAGGCGTTCGGTCTCGGTGACGTCGTTGCGCGATACTGGCGCCAGCAGGGCTTCAACGTGCTCCACCCGATCGGCTGGGATTCGTTCGGTCTGCCGGCCGAGAACGCAGCCATCAAGCGCGGTGTCGACCCTCGTGGCTGGACCTACGACAACATCGCCCAGCAGAAGTCCAGCTTTCGGACCTATGCGCCGTCGTTCGACTGGGACCGTGAGATCCACACCTCCGACCCGGAGTATTACCGCTGGACCCAGTGGCTGTTCCTCCAGCTGTTCGAGAAGGGCCTCGCCTACCGCAAGGCCAGTGCCGTCAACTGGTGTCCGTTCGACCAGACAGTGCTCGCGAACGAGCAGGTTGTCGACGGTCATTGTGAGCGCTGCGGCAACCTCGTCACCAAGAAGAAGTTGACGCAGTGGTACTTCCGGATCACCGATTACGCCGACCGGCTCATCGACGACCTCAAACAGCTCGAAGGCGCCTGGCCGACCAAGGTCGTGAGTATGCAGCGCAACTGGGTCGGGCGCTCGACGGGTGCTGACGTCAACTTCGTCATCGAGGGCAGGGCGGAACCGGTTCCCGTGTACACGACGCGCCCTGACACGCTGTACGGCGTGACGTTCATGGTCGTCGCCGCCGACTCCGAGCTGGCGGCCGAGCTCGTCGAGGACACGTCGGACGAGATCAAGGCGGCGTTCACCGAGTACCTCGACCGGGTCAAGGGTGAGACCGACATGGACCGGCTGAGCACCGAACGCGAGAAGACCGGTGTATTCCTCGGTCGCTACGCGACCAACCCGCTCAACGGCGAACGCCTCCCGATCTGGGTCTCCGACTACGTTCTCGCCGATTACGGGCACGGCGCGATCATGGCAGTGCCTGCGCACGACCAGCGCGACCTCGACTTCGCCCGGGCATTCGATCTTCCTGTGCGTGTGGTGGTCGACACCAACCAGCCGGTGACCGGTGCCATCCCGGTCCTCGTCGACGGCGAACTGCCAGACGACCTGCCACTCACCAACCCCGCAGACACCGGCGAGGCACTGGTCGGACCCGGCCGTCTGATCAATTCAGGGCCGTTCAACGGGCTGAGCAAGAACACGGCGATCGCGAAGATCACCGATGCGCTGAAAGCATCCGGATTCGGCACGCCTGCCAAGAACTACCGCCTGCGCGACTGGCTGATCTCACGGCAGCGTTACTGGGGCGCCCCGATTCCGATCATCCACTGCACCGTGTGCGGCGAAGTTCCTGTGCCAGAGGACCAGCTCCCCGTTCAGCTGCCGCCGGCTGATGGCCTCGACCTGCAGCCGAAGGGGACCAGCCCGCTCGGAGCCGCCGAGGACTGGATCAACGTGCCGTGCCCGCGCTGCGGGGCGGCGGCGAAGCGCGACTCCGACACGATGGACACCTTCGTCGACAGCTCCTGGTACTACCTGCGGTACCTGAACCCGCAGTCCGACACCATGGCGTTCGACCCGCGCCAGGCCGACAAATGGGCTCCGGTCGACCAGTACGTCGGCGGTGTCGAGCACGCCATCCTGCACCTGCTCTATTCGCGCTTCATCACCAAGGTGCTCTACGACCTCGGTCACCTCGGTTTCACCGAACCGTTCACCTCCTTGCTCAACCAGGGCATGGTGCTCATGGACGGTTCGAAGATGTCGAAGAGCCGGGGCAACCTCGTCGAGTTCGCCAGCGAGCTCGAGCAGTACGGTGCGGACGCGCTTCGGGTCACGCTGGTCTTCGCCGGACCGCCCGAAGACGATATCGACTGGGCAGATGTGTCCCCGGCCGGGTCCGCGAAATTCCTCGCACGAGCCTGGCGCGTCGCCCACGATGTCACGAGCGCCCCTGACGTGGTGTGGAAGACCGGGGATGCTGCGCTGCGCCGGGCCACGCACCGATTCCTCGCCGATGCACCCGGCCTGGTCGAATCGTTCAAGTTCAATGTCGTCATCGCCCGGCTGATGGAACTCGTGAACACCACGAGAAAGGTCATCGACACCGGTGCAGGGCCTGCGGATGCTGCGGTGCGCGAGGCAGCGGAAGTCACCGCAGTCGCCCTCAACCTGTTCGCGCCGTACACGGCTGAAGACATGTGGCACCAGCTCGGTTACGAGCCCACCGTTGCGCACGTGCTCTGGCGCAAGGCGGACCCGACACTCCTCGTGGAGGAATCAGTGACCTGTGTCGTGCAGGTCGACGGCAAGGTACGCGACCGGCTCGAGGTTTCGCCGAAGATCGGATCAGACGAACTCGAAGCACTCGCCCGCGCATCCGCCGCCGTCCAGCGGACGATCGGGGACCGGTCGGTCGTCAACGTCGTCGTGCGTCCCCCACGGGTCGTGAGTATCGCAACGAAGCCGTAACATCCAGCGTGACGCCGGCGCCCGTCCCTGCACAGGGGCGGGCGCTTCGTGCGCTCTCCCCAGTTCGACGCCCCACCGCTCGGCGGGCCCTTCTGAACGGTTAGCTGGGCGACATGGCCAGGCATGCCCCTGCGCGGTCGCCCGGAAGCCGTGTCGCCGAGCGTCTGCCTTTCGCGTCGCGCCGTTCGTCCGGCATCCGTCTCGGCGTCGGAGCGCTCGTGCTGCTGCTTCTCGGCGGACTCGTCGCCGCTGTGGTCGTGACCCTCTCCGGAGGGGCAGGACAGGTGACCACCCTGCCTGATTCAGGAACACCGACCGCCACGGCGAGTGCACCATCGGGTGCCGTCGTGTACATCCATGTCCTTGGTGCCGTCTCGAGTCCAGGGGTCTACCGGTTCCGGGACGGTGATCGCGTGGTCGACGCCATCGCCGCTGCGGGGGGATACACCGCTGAAGCCGACCCTCAGGCCGTGAACCTGGCGCGATTTCTCAGCGACGGCGAACAGATTCTTGTCCCTGTCCGTGGTGCCGCGCCTCCGCCCGGCGAGGCCGCTCCTGGCGGCGAAGGGGCACAGGTGAATCTCAACACGGCGACCAGCTCAGAACTCGAGACTCTTCCGCGGATCGGTCCGGCCATGGCCGAGCGCATCATCGCCTGGCGAGATGAAAACGGGGGTTTCACGAGTGTCGACGATCTCCTCGGGGTGGCGGGTATTGGCGACAAGACCTTCGAAGGCCTCCGCGACCTGGTCACGGTATGACACCCGCGCTCCGGATCGTACTTTCGGCCGGATCAGCATGGCTGACAGCTGTCGTGCTGGTCGGCATTCCAGGTGCTGCGGCTGGTACCGCGGTGGCGGCGTTCTTCGCGGCGGCTGCGTGTACCGGCGTCGTGGTGCTCCGACAGCGGTCGAGCCGGCGCGATGATCCGAGTGCCGAAGTGAGCTCACTCCGCCTGGCCCTCGTCGCTCTGGCGCTTCTCGGGACCGCGCTCGCTGCGACGGCCGTCGCCGCCAGGGCGGATGCCCGCACACCGCATCCGCTCGTCGAGGCGTCAGACGCGGGGCGGACCGTGACGGTGATCCTGGACGTGACCGAGAAGTCGGTGATCGAGGAACGGGGCGGTCGTTCGGTATGGGACCGGTCCGGCGGCGCCGGGGAAAACGACGAGGACGGCACTGCCCAACGAATTCGCGGGACTCTCACCACCCTGAGCATCGGGGAGCAACGGTGGCGCACGGCGGTACCCGCACTCGTTTTCGCGACGGTCGACGACGAGCGACCGGTGGCCATCGGCAGTGCCGTCGAGGTAGTGGCCGTTCCTCGACTGACCGACCCCGGCGACGGCGCCGCCGTGCTTCTCTTCGCCAGTCGACCGGTATCCGTGCTGTCAGGCCCCCCGTGCTATCTGGCCTGGGCGCGGGACCTGCGGGCAGGTTTCGTCTCGGCGGCGGCCTCCCTGCCGGGGAACGGCGGCTCGCTGATACCCGGCCTCGCAGTCGGTGACACCACTGCGGTGAGTGCCTCACTCGACGATGCCATGAAATCGAGTTCGTTGAGCCACCTCACCGCAGTGTCCGGGGCGAACTGTGCGGTCATCGTGGCGGTGCTCGTCGGCCTGCTGTCGGTGTGCGGAGCATCCCGGGCGGCACGGATCAGCGGCGCCCTGGTCGGTCTCGGACTGTTCGTCGTGCTGGTCACACCGGAGCCGAGCGTGGTTCGGGCCGCACTCATGGCCCTCGCCGTGCTGATCGCGCTCGGCGCCGGCCGACCTCACGCCGGGCTGCCCGTTCTGAGCCTGGTCGTCCTCGTGGTCGTGGTCGCCGACCCGTGGCTGTCACGCAGCTACGGCTTCGTGCTCTCTGCCCTCGCCACCGCCGGGCTGCTGCTACTCACCCGCCCGCTGACCCGCTTGCTCTCCGCTGTGCTGCCCCGCTGGTTGGCTGCGGCATTCGCCCTGCCGATGGCGGCGCAGATCGCCTGCCAGCCGGTGCTCATCCTCCTCAACCCGGCGCTCCCGGTCTTCGGCGTCCCCGCGAATCTGCTGGCGGCGCCAGCGGCCCCGCTCGCGACGCTCCTGGGACTCGCGGGGTGCATCCTGCTTCCCGTCAGCGGACCATTGGCCGGGCTTCTGCTGTGGCTCGGCTGGCTCCCGGCCAGCTGGATCGCCGGAATCGCCACAACGGTGCACTCGCTACCGAACCCGTCCCTGCCGTGGCTTCCCGGAGCAGCAGGGGCGATCAGCCTCGCCGCGCTCACCGTGGTCGCCGTCGCCGGGGGCGTTGCCCTGAAACGCGGGAAGCGGTTCCTCGCCGGGTGCTGCCTGGCCGGGCTGGTGCTCGCGACAGGCGGCTACGCGGGAACTCTCGCCGCACAGCGCATCGGGCCGTCTCTGGCGATGCCGGACGACTGGAGCCTTGCCGCCTGCGATGTCGGCCAGGGCGATGCGATCGTGGTGCGGAGCGCAGGGGCGGTTGCGCTCATCGACACCGGCGCGGAGCCTGCCCCGGTCGCGGAGTGCCTGGAGCTGCTGTCGATCGACCGGCTCGACCTGCTCGTGCTCACCCACTTCGATCTCGACCACGTCGGAGGGGTGCGAGCCGTGATCGGCCGCGCAGCCGAGGTACTCACCGGCCCGCCACAAAACGCCGCAGACGAACGGATGCTCGCCGAGCTGGCTGCTGGCGGTGCCGTCGTCCGAGGAGTCAGTTCCGGCGATGAGGGCCGGTTGGGCGCCGCGGGCTGGCGGGTGCTCTGGCCGCCGCCGCGATCCGCTTCGCTCTGGGAGGGGAACGCGGCGAGCGTGACACTCGTTATCGAACCGGACCACCCCGATGGCATCCGCGGTCTCTTCCTCGGCGATCTCGGCGGACGGGAACAGGCCCGCATCGTCGCCGGCCACCGGCTCGGTGGTCCTGTCGATCTCGTGAAGGTCGCCCACCACGGGTCCGCCGATCAAAGTCCGGGTATCTACGAGGCTGCTGCCGCCCGGATCGGGATCGTGTCGGTCGGGGCAGAGAACGGGTACGGGCATCCGACCCCTTCGATCCTTGCCGTGCTCGCCGAGGTGGGCACCACGCCCTTCAGGACCGACCGGTGCGGGCTCGTCGTGGTCGGAGGAACCGCATCGGAACCGGCTGTCTGGACGGAACGGGCCTGCTGAGGAGGGTCGGAGGTCACCGGTAGTCTTGTCGAGGAAGGTAGGTGAACCGTGGCAGCTGCGCGTGGTACGACCACCGCGAAGGCGGCGTCGAAGGTCGCTATTCCCCAACTGGGCTGGAACTCCGTTCGCCCGGCCCCCGTCGTCCTCGTCTCGGGCACCCAGGGTTTCCTCGCCGACCGGGCCATCCGGTTGCTCCGCGACTACCTCAAAGCCGAAGATCCCAGCCTCGAGGTGAACGACATCGAAGCCGACAGCTATGCACCCGGCGAGCTGATCACCCTCGCAAGCCCCTCTCTGTTCGGCGAGCCGCGGCTGATCCGGGTGACCAACGTCGAGAAGTGCTCCGATTCATTCATGGCCGAAGCGCTCGCCTACCTGGAGTCGCCTGCCGAGGGCGCATACGTCGTTCTGCGGCATGCCGGGGGAGTCCGGGGCAAGAAGCTCCTCGATGCGGTCCGGGCCAGCAAGGCATCCGCCATAGAGGTGGTCTGCGCCGAGTTGAAGAAGGAGTCCGAGAAGTACGATTTCGCGGCGGCCGAGTTCAAGACAGCGGGCAAGCCGATCCGGCCGGCGGCACTTCGCGCGGTGGTTTCGGCCTTCGCAGACGATCTCGCTGAGCTCGCCGGCGCCTGCGCCCAGCTCATCGCCGACAGCGGTTCAGAAATCACCGAAGCCACGGTCGACCGCTACTACGGCGGGCGGGTGGAGACCAACGCTTTCGCGGTGGCGGACGCCGCGATCGCCGGCCGGTACGCCGAAGCCCTTGTCGGACTGCGCCACGCCCTCGACTCGGGAGCAGACCCGGTGCCGATCGTCGCCGCGTTCGCGAGCAAACTCCGGACGATGGCGAAGATCCAGGGCGGGCGCGGGTCGTCCGGTGACCTCGCACGGCAGTTCGGTCTGGCACCCTGGCAGGTGGACCGCGCACGCCGTGATCTTTCGGGCTGGACCGATCAGGGCCTCGGGCGGTGCATCCAGATGCTCGCTGAAACCGACGCGAACGTCAAGGGTGGCGGGCGCGACCCGGTTTACGCTCTGGAGCGAATGATCCACACCGTGGCCGGGCGCGGTCGCTGATCGAAACGGTGCCGTCGGCATCGGCCGTCGAGGGAGCATCGGGGTACACAAAAGGCCCCGCAGTAGCGGAGCCCTGTGTGAAAAGACGTGCTGCTTAGAGTGCAGCGACCTTCTTGGCGAGAGCCGACTTGCGGTTCGCTGCCTGGTTCTGGTGGATGACGCCCTTGCTCACGGCCTTGTCGAGCTTCTTCGCGGCGGTCTTGAGAGTTGCCTCTGCCTTGACCTTGTCGCCGGCGACGATGGCCTCGCGGGCCTGGCGGACGACGGTGCGGAGCTGGCTCTTGATCGCCTTGTTGCGCTCCGTTGCCTTCTTGTTGGTGCCGATTCGCTTGATCTGCGACTTAATGTTTGCCACGTTTATACGCTTCCGTTGTGTTCGAATGGGAGTGCCGCTGGGCGAGAGAGGGCGCTTTGCGGCGAAAATCGTGCGGGGCGACCCACACGCAAGTCAAGGAGCAACGATACCAGCCTCTGGGGCATTCTCTGAAATCTGTCGCGAGCGAACCGCGAACTGCGGCTGGGGGTGGTTCGGATGCCGCCCGACTCGCGGCCCCTTCATCCGTCACAAGCTGCGGCTATGCGCCCACACCGCCCTCGTTCGGGACGGATGAACGGATGTACGGCATCCGTTGCCTGCACCGCAGGATCACCTCACTTGCGGTTCGTGGGACAATAGGGAGTTAGTCCATTCCCATCGAGCAACAAACCCTGAGGAACGCGTGAGCCCCAAAGCTGCGAAGGCACTCGAGCCTGCCGCTACCGACCCATCGTTCATCCGCAACTTCTGCATCATCGCGCACATCGACCACGGCAAGTCGACGCTCGCCGACCGGATGCTCTCCGTCACGGGGGCCGTCTCCGATCGCGACATGCGCGCGCAGTATCTCGACCGGATGGACATCGAACGCGAACGCGGCATCACCATCAAGAGCCAGGCCGTGCGGATGCCGTGGGAGCTCGATGGCCAGACCTACGCGCTCAACATGATCGACACCCCCGGCCACGTCGACTTCACCTACGAGGTGTCCCGATCGCTCGCCGCGTGTGAGGGCGCGATCCTCCTTGTCGACGCCGCCCAGGGGATCGAAGCGCAGACGCTCGCGAACCTGTACCTGGCGATGGAGAACGACCTGGAGATCATCCCCGTCCTCAACAAGATCGACCTTCCGGCCGCCGACCCGGAGAAGTACGCCAAGGAACTGGCGAATCTCATCGGCGGTCGACCCGAAGACGTTCTGAAGGTGTCGGGGAAGACCGGCGTCGGCGTCGAGGAGCTCCTCGACCGCGTCGTGCAGAAGATTCCGAACCCGGTCGGCGACCCCAACGCACCGACGCGCGCCATGATCTTCGACTCGGTCTACGACACCTACCGGGGCGTCATCACCTACGTCCGGATGATCGACGGCCACCTCAGCCCGCGCGAACGCATCCAGATGATGTCGACACGGGCCGTTCACGAATTGCTCGAAATCGGGGTCAGCTCGCCTGAGCCCGCCCCGACGAAAGGCCTCGGTGTCGGCGAGGTCGGGTACCTCATCACCGGGGTGAAGGACGTGCGCCAGTCGAAGGTCGGAGACACGGTCACCACCGCGACGAAGCCGTCGACCCAGGCGCTTCCCGGTTACACCGACCCGAAACCGATGGTGTTCTCCGGTCTGTACCCGATCGACGGCAGCGACTACCCGGTGCTCCGCGACGCCCTCGACAAGCTCAAGTTGTCTGACGCGTCGCTCAACTACGAGCCGGAGACATCCGTCGCCCTCGGGTTCGGGTTCCGGTGCGGCTTCCTCGGACTTCTGCACCTCGAGATCGTCACCGAACGTCTCGAGCGCGAATTCAACCTCGACCTCATCGCCACGGCACCGAGCGTCACCTACGAAGTCACCACCGACGACAAGAAGATCATCACGGTGACGAACCCGAGCGAGTTCCCCGGCGGCAAGATCGCGTCGGTTGAGGAGCCGATGGTGAAGGTCGGCATCCTCTCGCCGAAGGATTACGTCGGCACGATCATGGAACTCTGCCAGGGCAGGCGAGGAACCCTGCTCGGCATGGAATACTTCGGTGAAGACCGGGTCGAGCTGCGCTACACGATGCCTCTCGGCGAGATCGTCTTCGACTTCTTCGATCATCTCAAGAGCCGCACCCAGGGTTACGCATCACTCGACTACGAGCCGTCCGGTTCGCAGAGCGCCGACCTCGTCAAGGTCGACATCCTGTTGCAGGGTGAACAGGTCGACGCGTTCAGTGCGATCGTGCACCGCGAAAAAGCCTATGCATACGGCCTGCTGATGACCGAACGTCTGAAGAAACTCATCCCTCGGCAGCAGTTCGAGGTGCCGATCCAGGCTGCCATCGGGGCCAGGATCATCGCCAGGGAATCGGTCCGCGCCATGCGCAAGGACGTTCTCGCCAAGTGCTACGGCGGCGACATCAGCCGCAAGCGCAAACTGCTCGAGAAGCAGAAAGAGGGCAAGAAGCGTATGAAGATGGTCGGCAGGGTCGAGGTCCCCCAGGAGGCGTTCATCGCCGCACTGTCCGGGGAGACCGAGACGAAAGACAAGAAGTAAGCGGATGCGCCGGAGCAACTTCGAAGACCAGCCCGTCGACTATGCGGCGGTCGGGGCGACACAGGCCCACGACCTGATGACCTACCCGCCGCGCGGCTTCACACCGTATGAGGCGTCCATCAGGCTCGGCAGCGGGGTCGAGCGTTTCGAGTCGGCGACCGCATCCCTGCTGAGCTGGGACGTGCTTCGCGGTGCAGGACTCGACGTTCTCGAGGTCAAGGCCGAGGCCGGACAGCGATACGGCGGGATCCGATACGCCGAAGACGGAACAGCCCTCGAACCCATCGCCGTGTCCGGCGAGCAACGGTTCGCGGCCGACGGCACGCCATATGTGGCGTCGGGGTCCACGGCCCGTCTCCGCGGGCATGTCGGGGCGTTCCGGATGGACGAACGGGTGCGGATCGTCTACGTCGTCGAGGAACCCACATCGGTGTCCTTCGCGTACGGGACCGTCGGCGCCCACCGCGTGAGCGGCGAGGAGTCGTTCCGGGTCGAGCGACGCGACGACGACTCCGTCTGGTTCGAGGTGCGCTCGTTCACGCGATCCGTCTCCCTGCTCTACCGCCTCGTCCCGCCACTGGTGAAGGCCAGGCGCAAGAAATTCACCACCGCATTCCTGCGCTCCCTCTCGCCGCTGTGGTCGACCCCGACGGCCTGACGTGAACCGCATCCCCTTCCGGTCTCCCTGATGGCCGGGCCCCAGCCCATCGCCGACCCGGCGCCCCTCGATGGCGCCCTTCCGGCATCCGTACTCGACGGCGCATCGGATCGGATGCTGTCGGTCTATCTGCACGTTCCTTTCTGCCGGGTGCGGTGCGGCTACTGCGATTTCAACACCTACACGGCCACCGAGCTGCGTGGGGCGAAACAGTCGGATTACGCGTCGGAGGCCGCAGCCGAGGTCGCTTTCGCCGGTGCCACCCTCCGCGCCACCGGGTTCTCCGACCGACCCGCAGGCACCGTGTTCTTCGGCGGAGGCACCCCGACCCTCCTGCCGGCGACCGACCTGGTGCGGATGCTCGATTCCGTTCGCGACTCGATCGGCATCGCCGCGGGAGCCGAAGTCACCACGGAGGCGAACCCGGACTCCGTCGACGCCGAGTACTTGGCGACCCTCGCGGACGCAGGATTCACGCGTGTCTCGTTCGGGATGCAGTCAGCCGTTCCCCACGTGCTCGCCACTCTCGAACGCACCCACGATCCCGATCGGGTGCCTCTCGTCGTCGACTGGGCACGGCGGGCAGGACTACAGGTCAGTGTCGACCTGATCTACGGAACACCGGGGGAGAGCATCGACGACTGGTCGGCATCCGTCGATGCGGCGCTCAGCACCCATCCCGACCATCTGTCGGCGTACTCGCTCATCGTCGAGGACGGCACGAAACTGGCACGTCAGATCCGGTCAGGCCTCGTCGCCCGACCGGATGAAGACCTGCAGGCCGATATGTACGAGCTCGTCGACGCACGGCTCGCGGCCGCAGGGTTCGACTGGTACGAGGTCAGCAACTGGGCGAAGGGGGCCGAGTTCCGTTCGCGTCACAACCTCGCCTACTGGCGTAGCCAGGACTGGTGGGGAATCGGGCCTGGGGCGCACAGCCACATCGGGGGTGTGCGGTGGTGGAACGTGAAGCATCCGGCTGCGTATGCCGCCAGGATGAGCGAGGGCCTGTCACCCGGAGCCGGACGTGAGACGCTCGATGCCTCGACCAGGGAACTCGAACGGGTTCTCCTCGAGGCCAGGACGCGGGAGGGGATCGCAATCCCATCGCTCGCCGCAGAAGCCAGGACGGCTGTGGCGGGACTGATCGCAGACGAGCTCGTGAACGCCGAAGCCGCCCTGCGCGGAACAGTGGAACTGACCCTGCGCGGGCGGCTTCTCGCGGACGCGGTCGTCCGCAGGCTGACCGAATGAACCGGTCGGTTGCTTACTTCACCATCCGGAAGGCGAAGAAGTAGCGGTACGCCTCGCCGTTGTTGACCTTGACGCCGCCGATGATGCCGAAGATGATTCCGAGTACTCCGACGATCCAGGCCAGCGGGTAGAGCAGGAAGCCGATGAGCACGAAGGCGAGGATCGTGCCGACGATGTAGAGTCCGACAACGAAGATCGTCACGGTGAGCTGGAAGTTCAGGGATTCCTTCGCCTCCTGGCGAGTGAACGGTCCGCGGTCCTTGAACACCAGGAAAATGATGAGCGGAGCGATCCACCCAGCGGTTCCGGCGCCGAGGAACGCACCGAGTGCGCCACCGAAGTGAGCGAACGACGCCCACTGCTTGTCTTCTGCCTGCGTGAGCGGTGCTCCTGCCTGCTGCTGCCCCTGGTAGCCGTACTGGGGAGGCTGCTGGCCGGGCTGAGGCTGTTGGCCATACTGCTGCTGGCCATAGGGCGGCTGCTGCCCCTGGTAGGGAGCCTGTTGGCCCTGGTGCGGCTGCTGACCGCCATAGGGCTGCTGCGGCTGCTGACCGCCATACGGCTGCTGCGGCTGGCCACCGTATGGCTGCTGCGGTGCCTGGGGCTGCTGCGGTGGCTGGGGCGCCTGCTGCGGCTGGTTCTGGGCGGGATCAACCGGGGGTTGCGCGTTGGGGTCGGTCATGGCCAAGCCTTTCGATCGGTGGCGCTGATGCACTGTGCGCCCGTCCATACGCGTTCCTGCTGAGGAACTGTCGTGGCGGGCTTGAGCTAAAAGTACTGCTGTTCAGGGCGTTCGGCAATTACCTCCCCCGCGAGGCGCGCGCTAGAATTGGCACTCAGGGTCTTGGAGTGCCAAAGGTTCGAGGCCGGTTCAGCGGGAGGAGGGGCACATGGTTTCCGAGAGAAGCCTCGAAGTCCTCCGCGTTATCGTGCAGGACTATGTCGCCAGCCGTGAGCCCGTCGGGTCGAAAGCCATCGTCGAGCGGCATTCATTCGGCGTCTCCGCCGCGACGATCCGCAACGACATGGCGCAGCTCGAAGAGGAAGAACTCATCTCTGCTCCTCACACGTCGTCCGGACGGGTGCCGACAGACAAGGGCTACCGCCTCTTCGTCGATCAGCTCGCCGATCGCAAACCACTGTCGCCGGCGCAGCGGGAAGCCATCGAAACGTTCCTCGGCCAGTCGGTCGGACTGGATGACGTTCTCCTGCGAACCGTGCGTCTGCTGTCGCAGATCACGAACCAGGTGGCGATCGTGCAGTATCCCTCCTTCGCCCGGGCGCAGGTTCGTCATGTCGAGCTCGTCGGCCTGACCGAACACCGTCTGCTGACCGTGCTCATCACCGACACCGGGCGGGTGGAGCAGCGCGTTGTCGAGATCGAACATCCGGTCGACGC
The DNA here is from genome assembly GCF_015752285.1 of Mycetocola sp. CAN_C7. Taxonomy (NCBI): domain Bacteria; kingdom Bacillati; phylum Actinomycetota; class Actinomycetes; order Micrococcales; family Microbacteriaceae; genus Mycetocola; species Mycetocola sp. CAN_C7. The sequence continues at coordinate 481,666 of NZ_JADOUY010000002.1, read as the reverse complement.
CCCACGCCTGGAGCGCTTGAAGGGTCGGCTCAATGCGAGACTGGGTGGAACGAACGTCGACGCATCTTCGGCGATCCTCGACGCCATTCGCACCGAATCCGAGCAGGAAGACGAACTGCTCGTCGCCCGAGTCACCCACGCCCTGGCCGAACAGTTCGACGAGTACCGGCACGACAAACTCGTCATGGCCGGAGCCGCAAACCTCGCCCGCACGGAGGACGACTTCACCGGAAGCATCTACCCGGTGCTCGAGGCCCTCGAACAACAGGTGGTGCTTCTGCGGTTGTTCGGCGAGATGGCGGTCGATCTGAACGGGGTATCGGCGTCGATCGGCCGGGAGAACGCGTCGTTCGGGCTCGGGGAAACCTCGATCATCGCGAGCAACTATCGTTCCTCTGCTGGCGAACTTGCCAGACTCGGCGTGCTCGGACCGACGAGAATGGATTACTCCAACAATCTTGCAGCCGTCCGAGCGGTCGCGCGATACCTGTCGCACCAGCTCGGCGACAACTGACCTGCTGGACTCGGCACAGCTCACCATCCCCCCGGTCGTTTCCCGAGCACAACGACGACCCCACGACGAAAGGCCTTGAGTGGCTGACCATTATGAAGTTCTCGGAGTGTCGCGCGAAGCGACCACAGACGAGATCAAGAAGGCGTATCGACGCCTCGCGCGCGAGCTGCACCCCGATGTGAATCCCGGTGCAGAGGCATCCGAACGGTTCAAGGAAGTCACCCACGCATACGACGTGCTCAGCGACGCCAAACAGCGCCAGCAGTACGACATGGGCGGATCCGGCGGAATGGGCGGCGGGTTCGGCGGGTTCGGCGACATCTTCGACACCTTCTTCGGCGGTCAGCAGCAACGCGGACCCAAATCGCGTCGTGAACGCGGCCAGGACGCGCTCCTGCGGGTCGAGGTGGACCTCGCCGAAGTCATCTTCGGCACCCATCGCGACCTCGAGGTCGACACCGCGGTTCTCTGTGACACCTGCCAGGGATCCTGCTGCCAGCCGGGCACCTCGCCGATCACGTGCGACATCTGCCGCGGTACCGGCTCGATCCAGCGCGCCGTCCGCTCGCTTCTCGGCAACGTCATGACCTCGACCCCGTGCGGCACCTGCCGCGGGTACGGGACGGTCATCCCCAACCCGTGCGTCACCTGCCAGGGTCAGGGGCGCGTGCGCGATCGCCGTACGGTTCCCGTCGATATCCCGGCGGGAGTCGACACCGGACTCCGCCTGCAGATGCCGGGCAGCGGCGAGATCGGTCCGGCCGGCGGCCCGCACGGCGACCTCTACCTCGAGATCAAGGTGCGCAGCGACGATCGGTTCAGCCGCAACGGCGACGATCTGCTCTGCACCCTCGACGTGCCGATGACGGATGCCATCCTCGGCGTCACGACAACCATCAACGCCCTCGACGGTGACGTCGACGTCGAGTTGAAGCCGGGTGTTCAGAGCTCCGAGGTGCTCACCGTCAAGGGGCGGGGAGTCACGAAGTTGCGCGGTAACGGGCGAGGAGATCTTCGGATCGGCGTGCAGGTGGTCACCCCCACCCGCCTCGACCACCGTGAGCGCGAACTGATCAAGACCTTCGCCGCGGGGCGCGATCAGAAGGGTGCCCAGCTCGGTTCATTCCAGCAGGGACTGTTCTCGAAGCTGCGCGACCGCTTCCTCGGCTGACATGAGCAGCCTCTACCTGCGGGAGGACCTCGACGGCACCACCGTCGGGGCTCTCGTCGACCTCACCGGTGCCGAGGCGAAGCACGCAGTGACCGTGAACCGGTCGCGCGTCGGTGACGAGATCCTGATCGGCAACGGCCGGGGACTGATCGCGACGGGCAGGATCGAATCCACCGAACCGGGAACGGTCGGCGTTCGGATCTCCTCCGTCGAGAGCGAGCCGGAGCCCACGCCCCGTCTCGTGCTCGTGCAGGCTCTCGCGAAGGGTGATCGCGACGAGATGGCCGTGCAGGCCGCAACCGAACTCGGAGTGTCAGCGATCCTCCCGTGGGCAGCCTCTCGCAGCGTCTCCCGTTGGGAGGGTGCCAAGAAAGAGAAGGGCCGTTCCCGGTGGGAGACCATCGTGCGGGAAGCGTCCAAGCAGTCGATCCGCTTCTACGTCCCCGAGGTCGGTCCACTCGCGACGAGCGCGGACCTTGAAAGGCTGGCCGCGACATCCCGGGTTCTTCTCCTCGACCCGACAGCAACGGATCGGCTCAGTGCGCTCGCCCCGGACCCGGACGGCAAGGACCTGCTGCTCGTGGTCGGCCCTGAGGGTGGGATCAGTGGCCATGAACTCGACGCGCTCTCCGCCGCGGGCGCCGAACGGGTACGGCTCGGAAACACGATCCTCCGCACGTCCTCAGCGGGACCTGCTGCGATCGCGGTGCTCAACGCGGCCCTCGGACGCTGGTGAGCGGCTTCCCGGCACCCGCGCGTCGCCGGGGCTTCGTAGGATAGGACCATGTCGACGACCGAACCCAGCATCTTCAGCCGAATCATCGCGCGCGAGATTCCCGCCACCATCGTCGGTGAGACCGACCGGCTCATCGCGATCAACGACATCGCGCCGAAAGCCCCGGTCCACATCCTCGTCATCCCCAAGACCGGGAAGTTCGCCACCGTCGCCGAGCTGGCCGCGGGTGATCCGGCCCTGCTGGCCGAGCTCATCGCTTTCGCCCAGGAGCTTGCAGACCCACACGGCGGGCAGTTCCGTCTCATCTTCAACACCGGCGAACGCGCAGGACAAACCGTTTTCCACGTTCATGCTCACGTACTCATCGGCGACCTCGGAGAGGATCCACGTGCCGAAAATGAATGATCCGCTACTTCCCGCCGATGACCAGGACATCCGTCCGGATATCGCTGAGGCAAAGCTGCATGTCGACGGCGTCGCGATGGTGCGACTCCTCGGGGCGCAGGATCGTCTCCTGACGACCATCGAAAAGCAGTACCCGTCTGTCTCGCTCCACGTCCGGGGAAACGACATCACCCTCACCGGTGACGCAGCGCAGGTCCGCGCGGCCGAGAGTCTGATCGCCGAACTGATCGACATGGTCAGGCAGGGCCAGGATCTGGAGCCTGTGGAGGTTCTCTCGTCAGCACGCATCCTCGAAGACGGTTCGGGCAAACCGGCCGACCTTCTCGGGCAGGCCATCCTGACGTCGCGTGGCAAAAGCATCCGTCCGAAGACGCTCGGCCAGAAGGAATACGTCGACGCGATCGATGAGAACACCATCGTGTTCGGGATCGGCCCGGCCGGAACCGGCAAGACCTACCTCGCCATGGCCAAGGCCGTGCAGGCGCTCCAGCGCAAAGAGGTCGAACGGATCATTCTCACGCGTCCAGCCGTGGAGGCGGGGGAGAGGCTCGGGTTCCTCCCTGGCACTCTGACCGACAAGATCGACCCCTACCTGCGCCCGCTCTTCGACGCGCTCAACGAAATGATGGATCCCGAACTGGTGCCGAAGCTTCTCGCCGCAGGCACGGTCGAGGTCGCGCCGCTCGCCTACATGCGTGGCCGCACGCTCAACAACGCCTTCATCGTTCTCGATGAGGCGCAGAACACGTCACCCGAGCAGATGAAGATGTTCCTCACCCGGCTCGGCTTCGGCTCGAAGATCGTCGTGACCGGCGACATCACCCAGATCGACCTGCCAGAGGGCGCATCGGGGCTCCGTCTCGTGACGCGCGTGCTGTCAGACGTCGACGACATCCACTTCGCCCGCCTGACCAGCGACGACGTGGTGCGTCACAGCCTCGTCGCGAAGATCGTCGACGCCTATAGCGAATACGACGCTGTGAAGCAGGCCGAGCGGTTCGAACGCGGGCAGGCCAAGGAATTCGCGAACCGCGCCGAGCGGCGGGGAGCATCTCCCCGGGATCGGATGCCTCGGAGGGGCACGAGTTCATGAGTATCGAGATCAACAACGAATCCACCATCCCCGTCGATGAGGCCGCGCTTCTGCGGCTCGCCGACTACGCTCTTGGCGCCATGCACGTCAGCCAGGAGGCAGACCTCAACATCGTTCTCGTCGATGAAGCCGCGATGGAACAGCTCCATGTGCAGTGGATGGATGAGCCAGGCCCCACCGACGTCCTCAGCTTCCCGATGGACGAGCTGCGACCAGGGACGGAGGACTCCCCGACAGCCGCAGGACTTCTTGGCGACATCGTGCTGTGTCCCCAGGTCGCCGAAGGCCAGGCCGAGACAGCCGGTCATTCGACGCTGCAGGAGCTGCTGCTCCTCACGACACACGGCATCCTCCACCTGCTGGGTTTCGACCACGCGGAACCAGCCGAGGAACGCGAGATGTTCGGCATCCAGCGTGACATCCTGCTCGGGTTCTCCGTGCAGGAACGTTCATCCCGCTGATGTTCCTGTACTGGTTCATCGGGATCGCGCTCGTCCTCGTCGCCTTCGGCGGACTCATGGCGGCGGCAGACGCGGCCATCGGAGTGACGTCGCGAGCCGTCATGGCCGAGCTGGCCGAGAGATCGCGACGTCCCAGGTACCTCAGGGCCATCGCTGACGAGCCCGGCGCCCATCTCAACGCCATCAATTTCATCCGTGTGCTCGCTGAGACGACTGCGGCGGTTCTCGTCACGCTGGCTTTCGCCTTCTCGATCGACTCGCCGTGGCTTGTGTTGCTGCTCTCGGCCCTGATCATGACTGCCGTGTCGTTCGTCCTGGTCGGCGCGAGTCCGCGCAGTTTCGGCAAGTCGCATTCGGACGTCATACTTCTGGTCACTGCACCCATCATTCGGACGGTCCGCGTTCTGCTCGGCCCCCTGGCGAACGCCCTCGTCGCGTTCGGCAACCGGGTCACCCCTGGAGTCGCACGCGAAGCGTCGTTCTCTTCCGAGGAACAGCTGCTCAACATGGTCGACGAGGCAACCGAACTCGATGTGCTCGAAGAGGATGACCGGGAACTTATCCACTCGATCTTCGAGTTCAACGAAACCGTGGTGCGCGAGGTCATGATTCCCCGCACGGACATGGTCACCGTCGACGCAAGCGTCACAGTGCAGCAGGCGATGAGCCTGTTCCTGCGCACCGGTGTTTCGCGGATCCCGGTCACCGACGGTGAGGTCGACGAGGTCGCAGGCATTCTCTACCTCAAGGACGTCGTCCGTCTCATCCATGAGGGGGATGCTGCTGCGAACAGCGTCAGCGTCCGGGCACTCGCCCGCCCCGCACTCTTCGTGCCCGAATCGAAGAAGGCGGACTCGCTGCTGCAGCAGATGCAGCTCGAATCCAACCACCTGGCGATGGTCGTCGACGAGTACGGCGGAATCGCCGGCCTCGTCACACTCGAAGACCTGCTGGAGGAACTCGTCGGCGAGATCTCCGACGAATACGACACCGACTCACCTGACGTCGAGAAACTCGACGACAACCGCTACCGCGTGAGTGCCCGGCTTCCGGTCGACGAGCTCGGTGAGCTGTTCGATCTCGAACTCGACGACGACGAGGTCGACACCGTCGGCGGGCTGCTGACGAAGGTGCTCGGCCGGCTTCCGGTTTCCGGTTCGGTCGCTGAGACCGACGGGCTCCGGCTGACCGCCGAACGGACAGAGGGTCGGCGCAAGCGGGTGAGCACCGTGATCGTGACGCGGAGTGCTGCCTTGCGCGACGTGCAGAGATCATTCGAATCGATAGAGGAGTAGTCATGACACATGACGATCAGAACACCGAAGAACCCACAGACGTCAGCGCGCCGACCGAGCCGCAGCAGCCGCAGCGGGAGGTCCTCCCCGACACCGGGTACCGTGCGGGATTCGTCTCGTTCGTCGGCCGACCCAATGTCGGCAAATCGACGCTGACCAACGCCCTGGTGGGCGAGAAGGTCGCGATCACCAGTTCGAAACCTCAGACAACCCGTAAGGCGATCCGTGGCATCGTGCACGATGAGGTGGGCCAGCTGATCATCGTCGACACCCCGGGTATCCATCGCCCGCGCACGCTCCTCGGTCAACGACTCAACGACCTCGTGCAGTCGACCCTCAACGATGTCGACGTCATCGGGCTCTGCATCCCGGCCAACGAGAAGATCGGCCCTGGTGACAAGTTCATCAACGAACAGCTCGACCAGTACCCGAGGGCGAAGAAGGTCGCGATCGTCACCAAGATCGACGCGGCTGCCCGCCCAGTCACCGCTGAACAGCTGATGGAGGTGCAGGAGTTGCGGTCATGGGACCTCATCATCCCGGTGTCGGCGACCAACAGCATCCAGCTCGACACCCTCGTCACCGAGCTCATCGCCCTCATGCCGACGTCGGCGGAGCCCCTCTACCCTGCGGATGCCATTACCGACGAGAACGATGAAGACCGGATCGCCGAATACATCCGTGAGGCCGCCCTCGAGGGCGTCCACGATGAGCTCCCGCACTCCCTTGCTGTCACCATCGACGACATGATCGAACGCGAAGACAAGGACCTCCTCGAGATCTTCGCCAACGTATTCGTCGAACGTGACAGCCAGAAGGCGATCATCATCGGCAAGGGCGGTTCACGGCTGCGCGACGTCGGTCAGCGGGCGCGGGTTCCGATCGAGAAGCTCGTCGGCAAGCAGGTCTTTCTCTCGATCAGGGTCAAGGTGGCCAAGGACTGGCAGCGCGACCCGAAACTCCTCGGCCGCCTCGGCTTCTGACGCATACATCCCGAGGATGATCTTCGCCCCTGAACGCCCGAATCCGGGGCGTGCGGTGCGCTGACGAACTACCGTTGAAGGATGTTCCGTCGCCTCACGCCCGTCCAGGTCGCCATCGACCTCGTCGTCGCGTGCGTCTTCGCGTTGGTCGTCGCCGGTCTCGAGCTGCCCGCGTCAGACGGCATGAGCCCGGTCGTCGTCATCCTCGGAATGACCGGAGCGCTCGCCCTGCGGCGACTCTCGCCAGGTCTCGCCCTCGCTGTGGCATGGATCACCGTCGCCATCCAGCTCGGAAGCGGGATGCAGGCCGTGCCGTCGAACATGGCCATTGTCTGTGTGCTGTACGCGACCGCGTGCTACGGCGGCACCTGGGTCAAGTGGGCCGGACTCGTCTCCGCCATCGGGGGCGGGGTCATCGCTGCCACCTATACGACGTTCACTCTCTACGGCGGCACCAGCCCGTTCTCCATCGGCAGCATGCCCCAGGTGGTCTTCACGTCGCTGGTCGGTTCGATCGCCGCGATCTTCGTCTTCGGCCTGTCCTGGACCGTCGGCCTGCTCGTCCGAACCTCGAGGGCAGCCCGCGAGGAAGGAGCCCGCAGGTACCAGGCGCAGCAGGAGCGTCGCCTCGCTGAACAGGCTGTCGTCGTCGAGCAGGAACGCAACAAGATCGCACGTGACATGCACGACGTCGTCGCGCACTCACTGGCCGTGGTCATCGCCCAGGCCGACGGTGCGCGGTACGCGTATCGAGGCGATGCCGACGCTATGGACGGCACGCTCGGAACGATCGCCGAGACGGCTCGCAGCGCACTCGGTGACGTCCGGATGCTTCTCGCCGAACTCAGACACCGGCAGGGTGAGGGCCCCCAGCCGCTCCTGACCGACCTCGACGCACTGTTCGACCAGATGCGCGGTGCCGGGCTCCGGCTCGAACTCACCCGGTCGGGGCCGGAGCATCCGTTACCGGTCGGCCACCAGATCGCCGTGTACCGCATTCTTCAGGAGGCGCTCACCAACGCGCTCAGGCATGGTGCCCCTGACATGCCGGTTCTCGTCGACCTGGCCTGGCGCCAGGGCGGGCTCACCGTGCGGGTGGAGAATGTCTCAGCGCCCGCCGTCACCCGAGAGCCGTTCGGCCACGGCATCCCCGGGATGCGCGAGCGCGCCAATCTTGTGGGAGGGGCTCTCACCGCGGAAGCCACAGCAGCAGGTGGATTCGTCGTCACCGCATTCGTTCCTGTGCCCCAGCCCGTCAGTCAGGGAGAGTTTCGATGACCGACAACCCCATCCGCGTCGCGCTCGTCGACGACCAGCAGCTTTTCCGGGCAGGCATCCGCATGCTCATCGATTCGCAGCCCGACCTCGAGTTCGTCGGAGAGGCGGCCGATGGACGAGCCGGGTTCGAGCTCGCTCGCAGCACCCGGCCCGACGTCATGCTGATGGACGTCCGGATGCCGGTCATGGACGGTATCGCTTCGACCATCGCGATCCTCGAGGCAGCGGATGCCGAGAGCCGGCCCGCCCCGCGGATCATCGTGCTCACCACGTTCGACCTCGACGAGGGGGCCGCATCGGCGCTCCGGAAGGGTGCCAGCGGGTTCCTCCTGAAAGACACACAGCCGGATTTTCTTCTCGCAGCGATCCGGACCGTTCACTCAGGAAATTCCGTCATCGCACCGGGCGCGACGCACGCCCTGTTCGCGCATTTCAGGGCACCGGCATCCGTCCCCGTCGTGCCGGCCACATTCGAGACCCTCACCAGCAGGGAACGCGGAATCTTCGCCTTCGCTGCCCGCGGGATGAGCAACTCCGAGATCGCAGCGCAGGAATACCTGAGCGAGGCGACCGTGAAGACCCACATCTCACGGGTGCTGGGCAAGCTCGGACTTCGCGACCGTGTGCAGCTGGTGATCTTCGCCTACGAGCACGGGCTGAACGTCGGTGATCATCCGGGAGGATGACCCGGGTTCAGCCCACAGGCCGACGCGGCCGCCGGCGTTGTCTTCTTACGGTGGAGTCATGAAAATTTCTCCATCGGACATCGGCCTCGCCGCTCGTGTCGTTCACATCAGCAAGAGCTTCGGAGTCGGCCAGGGAGCCGTCGTCGCGCTCTCAGACCTGTCCATCGGTATCCGCCGTGGCCAGTTCACCGCAATCATGGGTCCGTCCGGCTCGGGCAAGTCGACCCTCATGCACGTCATGGCCGGGCTCGACCAGCCGACGTCGGGGGAGGCGTGGCTCGGAGACACCGAAATCACCCGGCTCGACGACACGGCGCTGACCAAACTTCGGCGTCGCCGGATCGGGTTCGTCTTCCAGTCCTTCAATCTCGTGCCCACCCTGACGGCACGAGACAATATCCTGCTCCCGTTCGAACTGGACGGCCGTACCCCCACTCTCGATGAGCAGGGCTGGATCAACACCCTCTGCGACACACTCGGTCTCACCGACCGGATGACCCACCGGCCGCACGAACTGAGTGGAGGCCAGCAGCAGAGGGTGGCCATCGCCCGGGCGCTTGCGACCCGCCCCGACCTTGTCTTCGCCGACGAGCCGACCGGCAACCTCGACTCCCGGACCGGTCGTGAGGTCCTCACCCTGCTCGCTGAGGCGTGCAGCCGGTTCGGTCAGTCGATCGCGATGGTCACTCACGACCCGGTCGCCGCCAGCTACGCCGATCGGACGGTGATCCTCGCCGACGGTCGCATCGTGCATGTACTCGACAGGTCGACTCCTGAGGAGATCTCCGGGTTCATGCTCGCCATGGACCGGGCATCATGAGGATGCGTCTGCGGGACTACACCGCGTCCGTTCTCGTGACCATGCTGTCCGCCGCATTCGGAGTGCTTCTGCTGCAGGGCACCGCGGTGCTCACCACCCTGATCGCCGGCGACACCATCGGGGAGAAGGAGTCGGTGCAGGTCGCACTCAGCCTTGTTGCTGCCGTCTTCTTCACCATTGCCGTCTACGTCGGCGGGGTGGTCACAGCGAACACCGTCGGCACGGTGATTGCGGGTCGAACCCGGGTGATCGCGTTGTATCGTCTCGTCGGTGCAACCGCAACGAGCCTCAGGCGCGCGGTCGCCGTCGATGGACTGATCGTGGGAGTGGTCGGTTCGATCCTCGGTCTGGGAGTCGCCAGCCTGATCAGTTCGGTCTCGGTCTCCGTCGGGGTGTCGACCGGCGCGATCCCGGCTCTGTCCTACGAGATCTTCTCGCCGCAACTCGTCGCTCCTGTCATCGCCGTTGTTCTCGTGACCTGGCTGGCCAGCTGGGTCGGATCGAAGCGCATCCTCGAGGTCACCCCGATCCAGGCGGGTGCGGCGGCGGTGGAGCCATCCCAGGAGGAGACGGCGTCACGTGCGGTTCGGAACGCCACGGCGTTCACCCTGATCGGGATCGGGGGCGTTCTGCTCGCGGGTGGGGTGCTTCTCGGCCAGGTCAGCATGCTCGGCGTCCTCGTCGGCCTGCTCGGGGGCATCCTGTCGTTCAGCGGGATCATCCTCGGAGCACCGCTGTTCATGCCGCCGATCCTGCGGTTGGTCGGACGGATGCTCGGCCGCGGGCCAGCGGGACGGATCGCGGCAGCGAATGCGATCCGGAACCCGGCGCGGAGTACGCGGGCGACGATCGGCCTCGTGATCGGTGTCACGCTGGTCACGATGTTCGCGGTCGCTGCGCAGAGTTACGTCGACATCATCAACGCCAGCAGGGAGGCCTATCCGGCCGACTACGGGGATTCCGACCAGGTCCTTGCCCTGACCATCACGGTGTTCGCCGTCCTGTTCGGATTCTCGGCTCTCATCGCCGCGGTGGGGATGGTCAACAACCTCTCGCTCAGCGTGCTGCAGCGAACGCGCGAACTCGGTCTCCTCCGGGCGCTGGGCTTCACTCGCGGTCAGATCCGCCGCATGATCCTCGCTGAGAGCATCCAGATGAGTGTCGCTGCGGTCGGTTTCGGACTCGTGCTCGGCATCATCTACGGCTGGGCAGGCGCCATGTCGCTGCTCGGTTCGATTCTCGGCAGTGACTTCTCCCTGCCATCGGTTCCGTGGCTCGTGGTTGTGCTCGCTGTCGTCGCAGCCGGCGTGCTGTCGACAGCGGCATCGGTCGCGCCGTCACGGCGCGCCACTCGCATCTCGCCCGTTGCCGCGCTGGCTGTGGAGTAGCTACCGAGCATTTCTTTGCGATGACGGCTGTTGCGCTGACAAAATGCACCAAAACAGCGCAGGGGCAGGCGAAACGGTGTTAGCCTGTTCCTGTGTTGTTTGGCGTTCTGCTCCTTAGCTGCCGCGACGAGGCTTCCTTCTAAGCCCTCTCGTCGCGGAGATTGTCGTGGCTTTCCACTTTCGCGAGGAGAATAGACCAATGAGAAACAACCAGACGGCTTCGGCCATGCCGGTCCACAAGTACCGTCCGTATTCCGAGCAGATCACCGTCGAGCTGCCCGACCGCACCTGGCCGACGAAGAGGATCACCGAAGCACCGCGCTGGTGCGCTGTCGACCTGCGCGACGGGAACCAGGCGCTCATCGACCCGATGAGCCCTGAGCGCAAGCGAATCATGTTCGATCTTCTGGTACGGATCGGCTACAAGGAGATCGAAGTCGGTTTTCCGAGTGCGAGCCAGACCGACTTCGACTTCGTGCGTAGCCTCATCGAAGAGAACGCGATCCCGGATGACGTCACGATCCAGGTGCTGACCCAGGCCCGTGACCACTTGATCAAGCGCACCTACGAATCGATCGCCGGCGCGAAACAGGCCATCGTGCACCTCTACAACTCGACGAGCGTGCTGCAGCGTGAGGTCGTCTTCCGCTCCGACAAGCAGGGCATCATCGACATCGCTCTCCATGGCGCGCGCGTCTGCCGCGAGATGGAAAAACTGATCCCCGAGACAACCGTGTACTACGAGTACTCCCCAGAGAGCTACACCGGCACCGAGCTCGAGTACGCGGCCGACGTCTGCAACCAGGTTCTCGAGATCTTTGAGCCGACGCCGGAGCGCAAGGTCATCATCAACCTGCCGTCCACCGTCGAGATGGCGACGCCGAACGTCTACGCCGACTCCATCGAATGGATGTCCCGCCACCTCAACCACCGCGAGAACGTGATCATCTCGCTCCACCCGCACAATGACAGGGGAACGGCCGTCGCCGCTGCAGAGCTCGGTTACCTGGCGGGTGCCGACCGGATCGAAGGATGTCTGTTCGGCAACGGAGAGCGCACCGGGAACGTCGACCTGGTCGCCCTCGGCATCAACCTCTTCACCCAGGGCATCGACCCGCAGATCGACTTCAGCGACGTCGACGAGATCAAACGCACTGCCGAGTACTGCAACCAGCTGCCGGTTCACGAGCGCAGCCCGTGGGCCGGCGACCTCGTTTTCACGGCGTTCAGCGGATCGCACCAGGACGCCATCAAGAAGGGTTTCGAGGCCATGGCTGCGGATGCCGCGGCGCAGGGCAAAGACGTCGACGAACTCCTGTGGGCGGTTCCGTACCTGCCGGTGGACCCCAAAGATCTCGGTCGCAGTTACGAGGCCGTGATCAGGGTCAACTCGCAGTCGGGCAAGGGCGGCGTCGCCTACCTGCTCAAGGCCGACCACGCCATCGACCTGCCGCGCAAGCTGCAGATCGAGTTCTCCGGGGTCGTGCAGGCGAAGACCGACGAACAGGGCGGTGAATTCACCAGTGAGGCGATCTGGGGCATCTTCCAGGACGAGTACCTCCCATCGGCGACCGAGACCGAGAAATGGGGCCGCTTCGAACTGCAGGCCACCCGCTCATCGAGTCGCATGGCCGGCGTCGATCTCACCGTCGACCTGCGCGACGGTGACGAGGTCACCGAGGCGGCAGCATCCGGAAACGGCCCGATCGCCGCGTTCCTCAGCATCCTGCGCGAGCGGGGGATCGAGGTCACCCTGTACGACTACGTCGAGCACACGCTCGGTGCGAGTGGCGACGCCCAGGCGGCTGCCTATGTCGAGCTGCAGGTCGGCGATCGGCGTCTCTGGGGCGTCGGGATCGACGGTGACATTTCGACGGCATCCCTCAAGGCGGTCGTCTCAGCGGTCAACCGGGCCATCCGGACCACGACCCCGGACCGCGCGCTGGCATCGGTGTAGGCGAGGCGTCCGTCCGGTTCCCGTATCCGCGGGATACTGGACTGTGCCTGTTTACCGTGATGAAGGCGTCGTGCTGCGCACCCACAAGTTGGGCGAAGCCGACCGGATCGTGACGCTTCTGACGCGGCAGCACGGTAAGGTGCGGGCTGTCGCCAAGGGCGTTCGGCGCACCGGTTCCAAGTTCGGCGCTCGACTGGAGCCGTTCATGGTCGCAGACCTGCAGCTGTACGAAGGCCGATCGCTCGACGTCATCAACCAGGCGGAGACGCTCGCCTCGTACGGGGCGCTGATCGCCGCGGATTACAGCGCGTACACCGCGGCGACCGTCATGGTCGAAACAGCAGACAAGCTCACCGAGTCGGAAGGGTCGTTGCAGCAATACCTGCTCCTCGTCGGCGCGTTGCGCTCCCTGTCGCGGCACGACCACGACTCGTCACTGATTCTCGACTCGTATCTGCTTCGCGCGCTCTCGCTTGCTGGGTGGGCGCCGAGCTTCTTCGACTGTGCCAGGTGCCAGGCGCCCGGGCCGCACAGTCACGCGGTCGTCCAGCTCGGCGGTGTGGTGTGCGACCAGTGCGCGCCTCCCGGGAGCCCGCGACTCGACACCGAGACGATCGCTCTGCTGTCGTCACTGTTGACCGGGGACTGGGATCACGCCGACGCCTCGACCGACGACACCCGCTCCCGTGCCAGCGGGGTCGCCGCCGCATACACCCAGTGGCACCTCGAGCGGGGTCTCAAATCCCTGGTCCACGTTTCCCGAGAGCGAGCCGACAGTTGACACCGAAACCCTTCACCCATCGCGACGCCGTCGAGTTCCGCCCTCTCGACTGGACCGGGATTTACCCGCCGACGGTGCCGGCACGCGCTGTCCCCGAACATGTCGCGATCGTGATGGACGGCAACGGACGATGGGCGAACCGTCAGGGCCTCCCCCGGGTGGAGGGTCACCGCGCGGGCGAGGCAGCTCTGCTCGACGTCGTCGCCGGGGCCATCCAGATCGGTGTGAAGCACCTCTCGGTGTACGCGTTCTCGACCGAGAACTGGCGGCGTTCACCAGACGAGGTCCGGTTTCTCATGGGCTTCAACCGCGATGTGCTCCACCGGAGGCGGGATCAGCTCAATGAGTGGGGCGTGCGCGTGCGGTGGGCCGGCCGTAAGCCGCGACTCTGGGCATCCGTCATCAAAGAACTGCAGTTCGCCGAGAAGCTCACGGAAACGAACAACACCCTCACCCTCACGATGTGCGTGAACTACGGAGGCAGGACCGAGATCACGGATGCCGTGAAGCAGCTCGCCGAGGAGGTCGCAGCCGGCAGACTCAAACCGTCCGGCATCACGGAGAAGTCGATCCAGCGTCACCTGTACACGCCGGAACTGCCCGATGTGGACCTCTTCGTGCGGAGCTCGGGCGAGCAGCGCACAAGCAATTTCCTGCTCTGGCAGAGCGCGTACGCCGAAATGGTGTTTCTCAACACCCTGTGGCCGGACTTCTCGCGCGAAGACCTCTGGGAGGCGATCGGGCTTTACATCGACCGTGACCGTCGGTTCGGGGGAGCGGTCGACACACCCGGCACAGCCTGAGCAGGTCGCGGGAGGTGAGGGCGGGTGACGGCCACCCGCAGCGCCTCATCCGTCGCATGCGCGCGGTTCTGGTTGCGATTGTCGCCCGACGCGACGGATGAACGGATGCCGAACCGCCGCCAACCCATGCACGGCCGGGAATACACAGCGGGCGACCGGGTTACACCTCTCGTGAGTGAACCCATCAAAATCGACATCTGGTCAGACATCGCGTGCCCCTGGTGCTACATCGGCAAGCGCAAATTCGAGAATGGCGTCACGACTTTTGCCGGTCAGCTCGGCAGCGACGCCCCCGACGTGGTCATCGAATACCACAGCTTCGAACTCGCACCGGATACCCCCGTCGACTTCGACGGCAGCGAGATCGACTTCCTCGCCACGCACAAGGGCATCCCGGCCGACCAGGTCACCCAGATGCTCGACCGTGTCACGGGCATCGCCGCACAGGCCGGACTCGACTACGACTTCGACGCACTCAGGCACACGAACACGGTGAAAGCGCACCAGCTGCTCCACTTCGCCAAGGCTCACGGCAAGCAGCTCGAAGCCAAGGAGCGTCTCCTCAGTGCCTACTTCACCGAGGGTCGACACGTCGGACGCAGTGCAGACCTTGCCGACCTGGCAGCCGAGATCGGCCTCGACCGGGAGGCTGCCCTCCGCGCCCTCGCGACGGACGCCTACCTCGACGACGTTCGCGCTGACCAGGCTCTCGGCCAGGAATACGGCATCCAGGGCGTCCCGTTCTTCGTCATCGACGGAAAGTATGGAGTGTCAGGCGCCCAGGAGGCCGACACCTTCGCCGGCGTCCTCAGCCAGGTCTGGACCGAACGAGAAGGAGCATCCGCATGACCGACACCAGGAACCGACCAGCCCTCACCGTGCTCGGTGCGACAGACGCCGTCAGCTGCGAGGGCGACGCGTGTGCGATCCCCACACTGGCTGAGGTCACCGCGGCCGTCGAGAAAGCCTTCACCCGGGGGTTGTGACCTCGGGCTCGGTGATGTCGGCGACCGTTGCGTCGTAAGCCGTGATGAGTGCGTCAACATCGACGAACGCGCTGTAGCCGTGCTCGCCCGCTCCGAGCGCCACCCGGCATCCGGCGACCGAAACGTCGACGAAGACCGGCCAAGCGGTGGTGCTGCCGATCGGCGTGATCGTGCCGCGTCCATAACCGGTCGCCTCCAACGCAGCATCCGCCGGGGGAAGTGACAGCTTGTTCACTCCGACGAGGGTGCGGAGCTTCGCCCAGGAGATCTTGCGCCCACCGGGCACGAGTGCGAACACGAAATCACCGTCGTGGCGTTTCACGACGAGGGTCTTCACGATCTCGCGCAGCTCGATACCGAGCAGGGCGGCGGCTTCCTCGAGGCTCGAGGCTTGAGGCCGCGGAACGACCTCGACGGCCAGCCCGCGTGCGAGGGCATCTGCCCGCATCCGGTCGAGTCCACCGGTCGAAGCCTGCTCGGTCATGATTTCGTCAGCTTTCTGGGAGAATTGATGGACATGTCTGCCATCCCCACGATAAGCCACGCCCCGGCGCTGTCGATCGGCTCGCTCGAGCTCGACGTACCGGTGGTCCTCGCGCCCATGGCCGGGATCACGAACACCGCTTTCCGTCGGCTCTGCCGCGAATTCGGGGTCGGTCTCTACGTCAGCGAAATGATCACCTCCCGAGCGCTCGTCGAGCGCAACAAGGAAACCATGCGGCTGATCACGCACCACGAGTCGGAGACGACGCGCAGCATCCAGTTGTACGGGGTAGACCCGAAGACGGTGTCTGAGGCCGTCACGATCCTCGTGGCTGAGGATCGCGCCGACCACATCGACCTCAACTTCGGCTGCCCGGTTCCCAAGGTCACTCGCAAGGGCGGCGGATCCGCGCTGCCGTGGAAGCAGGATCTGTTCCGCGACATCGTCGAAGGTGCTGTGAAGGCCGCAGGCGACGTTCCTCTCACCGTGAAGATGCGCAAGGGAATCGACGCGGGCCACCTCACCTACCTCGAAGCGGGCAAGGCCGCGGAGGGAGCCGGCGTCGCCAGCATCGCCTTGCACGCCAGGACGGCGTCGGAGTTCTACTCCGGCCAGGCCGACTGGTCGGCCATCACGAAGCTCAAGGAGACCGTCACCAGCGTGCCCGTGCTCGGCAACGGCGACATCTGGTCGGGTGAAGACGCCCTGCGGATGATGAGCGAGACCGGCTGCGACGGTGTCGTCGTCGGCCGCGGCTGCCTCGGGCGGCCGTGGCTGTTCGGCGACCTCGCCGCCGCATTCACCGGCTCAGAAACCAGGTTCACGCCGAGTCTCGGCCAGGTGGCCGAGACGTTCCGTCGGCATGCCGAACTGCTCGCCGAGTTCTTCGAAAGCGAGGAACGCGGATGCCGTGACATTCGCAAGCACGTCGCCTGGTACTTCAAGGGATACCCGGTCGGTGGCGACCTGCGCTCCCGGCTGGCAACGGTGGAATCGCTGGCCCAGCTCGACGATCTGCTCGGCACACTCGACTGGGACGAGCCGTACCCGGGAGAGGCCGCAGAAGGCCAGCGTGGTCGCGCCGGCTCGCCGAAGCGCACCGTGCTGCCTGATGGCTGGCTCGACTCACGCAGCATCAACGTCACCGATCGCGGAACGCTCACCGAGACGGAAGCAGACACCAGTGGGGGATAGCGGGGGGTATTCGGTGCACGACAACGAGCGTGCCCTGCCCGAACAGCATTCGTCCCGCCGCACCGATTTCGCGAGGGACCGCGCCCGCCTCCTCCACTCGAGCGCCCTCCGCCGCCTCGCCGCAAAGACGCAGGTGCTCAGCCCGACCGCCGGACTCGACTTCGCCCGCAACCGGCTGACCCACTCCCTCGAGGTGGCACAGGTGGGCCGAGAACTCGCCACCAGCCTCGGTCTCGAACCAGACGTCGTCGACACCGCCTGCCTCGCACACGACCTGGGCCACCCGCCGTTCGGGCATAACGGTGAGAAGGCGCTGAACACCTGGGCCGACGACATCGGCGGGTTCGAGGGCAACGCCCAGACACTGCGCATCCTCACCCGCCTGGAGCCGAAGGTCTTCGGCGCAGACGGCCGGTCGTACGGGCTCAACCTCACCCGCGCCAGCCTCGACGCGAGTTGCAAATACCCGTGGCCGGCAGCTCAGGCCGTCAGCGATCCGGGCGGACGGGCCAAGTTCGGTTTCTTCGACGACGACAGTGACGCATTCGTCTGGTTGCGCGCCGGAGCACCGCCCCGCCAGCGTTGCATCGAAGCCGAAGTGATGGACCTCTCTGACGACATCGCCTACTCGGTTCACGACTTCGAAGACGCCATCGTCAACGAGTACATCGATCCCGCATTCCTCAGCGCCCGCGCCGGCCATGACTCCCTGATCAGGGCCGTGCAGGCGTGGGCCGGTGACAGCTTCACCCTCGACGACATGTCTGCTGCGTTCGACCGCCTCGCCGGCTACGACGTCTGGATGACGAGCTGGGATGCTTCCAGGCGCGACCTCGGCAAACTCAAGAACTTCACCAGCCAGATGATCGGTCACTTCTCGCAGTCCGCCACACAGGCGACGCGCGAGGCTTACCCGCAGTCGAGCCTCATCCGGTTCGGCGCGAGCGTTCTCGTCCCGCACGAGGTGCAGGCCGAGATCGCCGTGCTCAAGGGGGTCGTCGCCGCGTTCGTGATGGCGAGCGACGCCCGGCAGCCGATCTACCGCCAGCAGCGCGACATCCTCACCGACCTCGCCGAGGGCCTGTATGCGGGCGGCCCCGAGTCGCTCGACCGTGGCTTCGCCGATGACTGGTCCTGTGCGCCCGATGACGCCGCCCGCAAGCGTGTCGTCGTCGACCAGGTGGCCAGCCTCACCGACCAGTCGGCACTTGCCTGGCACGAGCGCCTGACACGTCGCGCCTGAGCTCCCTCCCTGGAGGCGGGGCCGTCTCCGCGCCGATCCTCGGTAGGATGGGACGATGGCCGGCCGCATTCGCTCAAGCGACATAGACGAGGTCAAGTCACGTACCAACATCGCCGACATCGTCGGGGACTTCGTCAGCCTGAAGTCGGCGGGCGTGGGTTCGATGAAGGGCCTCTGCCCCTTCCATGACGAGCGCAGCCCCAGCTTCCATGTGCGCCCTCAGCTCGGCTTCTACCACTGCTTCGGTTGTGGCGAATCCGGCGACGCCATCTCGTTCCTTCAGAAAATGGACCACGTCACGTTCACGGATGCCGTCGAGCGGCTCGCCGCTCGCGCCGGCTTCCAGCTGACCTACGAAGACGGCGAGGGCGCCACCGACCACAGCAACCGGGCCAGGCTGCTCGCGGCGAACGCCGCTGCCGAGACGTTCTTCCAGGAACAGCTGGGAACCCCCGGCGCGGACCCCGGGCGCCGCTTCCTCGGCGAACGCGGTTTCGACCAGATCGCAGCCGAGCGCTTCGGTGTCGGCTTCGCACCGAAGAGCTGGGATGCCCTCACCAGCTTCCTCCGCGGCAAAGGATTCAGCGTCGAGGAGATCACCGCTTCCGGGCTCGTCTCGCAGGGCGACCGAGGCATCTACGACCGGTTCAGAGGGCGACTCGTCTGGCCGATCCGCGACGTCACCGGGCAGACCGTCGGCTTCGGTGCGCGCAAGCTCCTCGATGACGACAAAGGCCCGAAGTACCTCAACACTCCCGAGACCGCCGTGTACCACAAGGCACAGGTGCTCTACGGCCTCGACCTCGCGAAGCGCGACGTCTCGCGGAGCGGTCGAGTCGTCGTCGTCGAGGGCTACACCGACGTCATGGCCTGCCATCTCGCCGGCGTCACCACGGCGGTCGCGACCTGCGGCACCTCTTTCGGCGTCGACCACATCAAGACCCTTCGGCGCGTGATGGGCGACGACTCCGGCAAGGGTGAGGTCATTTTCACCTTCGACCCCGACGCCGCGGGCCAGAAAGCCGCAATGCGAGCGTTCGCCGAGGAACAGCGATTCTCGGCACAGACATACGTCGCCGTGGCGCCTGACGGCCTCGACCCCTGCGACCTGCGGCTCAATCGTGGCGACGACGCCGTCCGCCGGCTCATCGACGCGAAAGAGCCGATGTTCGAGTTCGTCATCAGGCAGACACTCGCCGCCTGGGACCTCGAGACTGTCGAGGGGCGGGTTGGCGCGCTCAAAGCATCCGCCCCCGTCATCGCCGACATTCGTGACCCGTCTCTGCGCCCCGGCTACACGCGGGTGCTGGCCCGTCACCTCGGTATGGACCTCGCCGAAGTGCAGGCCGCCATCGGGCGCGCGGGGAAAGCGGGAAGCCGACAGACCGGGCCTCGTTCTCCTGGATCGACGACCGAAGGCGAATTTCCGGCCGAGCGGCCCGCATCGCTCCGGGATCTGCCGAGCGACCCGACCACTCGTCTCGAGCGCGATGCGCTGATGGCGATCCTCCAGCATCCGGAACTCGCTGGGCGTGAACTGGTGCAGCGCGCGGTCTTCACCGGCTTCGGCAACGCAACCCTTGCCGTGGTCCGAGACGCCATCGCCGCGACCCTCGACAGCTTCGGCACGCCGAACTGGTTCGCGCGGGTCAGCGAGACCGTGCCGACGCCGCTTGCCGGCCTGGTGCAGCAGCTCGCGGTCGCCCCGATCCCCGAGCGGGCCGACAGTGAGCTCACCGGATACGTCCGCGAGATCACCGTCGCACTCATCGATCGAGACCTGCTCAGGCAATCGCATGACATGCTCGGACGGCTTCAGCGCATCGACCCGAAGGAGCGCGAGAGCTACCGGGCGCTGCAGGGCGAACTGATGGCGCTCGAAGTGGAACGCCGTCGACTTCGTGAGGGCTGACCGGCGCGGATCGGCGGTTGTGTGCCCCTTCTAGGGCAGGATGGGTGTCATGAGTGCTTCGGAAGGATCCGGCCCGGCCGTCCGCATCGACGACCTTGCTGTCGAGTATCCGGCGCGGAGGTCGAGACCCGCCCACCGAGCACTCGACGGCGTGAGCTTCGACATCGAGGCGAACGAAGTCCTCGGGATCGTGGGGGAGTCAGGGTCGGGCAAGTCCACTCTCGCACGTGTGCTCGCCGGGAACGTGCTCGCGCCGAAAGGAACGGATGCGCCGCCGACGGTCGTGGGGGGAGACGCGACGGTGCTCGGTTACCGGCTGAGGGGCATCCGACGTCGTGACCTCACACGGCTGACCTTCAACGTCGCCTTCCTGCCGCAGGATGCCGCCACACGGCTTCCGCCGGAACTCACGGTGGCCGAGGTCATCGGTCAGCCCATCCTGCAGCGCGACAAGCACTACAACCGCAAGGCCGTCGGGTTGCGCGTCGCCACGATGCTCGACGCCGTCCAGCTGCCCCTCGCCGTCCTCGAGCAGTACCCATTCGAACTCTCCGGCGGGCAGCGCCAGCGGGTCGCGATCGCACGCTCACTCGTTCTCGGGCCGCGGCTCTGGGTCGCCGACGAGCCGACGGCCGGAATCGACGTCACCGTGCGCTCGTCCATCAACGATCTGGTCGCCCGGTTGCAGGATGAAGGCGACTTCTCGGCGGTTCTGGTCAGTCACGACCTGCCGCTTCTGCGGCACGCGACGAGCAGGGTCGCCGCTCTCCATCAGGGCCGGATGGTCGGACTCGCGCCGATCGACGACCTGCTCACCGACGGGCGGCATCCGTTCCTCGTCGGACTCGCGGAATCGGATCATCGGGTTCCTGCCGACGCCGAATAGGCCGGATCGCGCGCTCGATTTGGAGTCTGCAATTCCTTTGGTAAAGTAAATGCGCAACACATAATCCTCGATAGCTCAATTGGCAGAGCAATCGGCTGTTAACCGGTAGGTTCTTGGTTCGAGTCCAAGTCGAGGAGCTGAGAAGACCACAAGGGCTCCACCCCTGTGGTCTTTTCTTTTTCCCGGGATGCCGTCAGCCGTCGAGGTCGTCTTCTCCAGGCATCCAGCTCACTCCGGGAACACCCCAGCCCATCTTGCGCGTGACCTTGTGAACGATCTTGCGGTCGTGGCGGCCGAGACGGTCCAGGTAGAGGTAGCCGTCGAGGTGGTCGTACTCGTGCTGCAGTATCCGTGCCCGCCAGCCGTCGACGCGCAGTTCGACCGGGTTCCGGTCGAGGTCGACTCCCGTGATGATCGCCTCATCGGCGCGGCGCAGCGGGAATCGTTCTCCGGGGAAGGACAGGCAGCCCTCCGACTCGAGTTCCTCGTCGGGTTCTCCGGCAGGAGGAGGGGTGATCCACAGCTCGGGGTTGATCACGACGCCGCGCCACGGACCGTATTCGTCGGTGTCGTAGCCGTACACGAAGACCCGCAGTGGGACTCCGACCTGTGGGGCAGCGAGACCGACGCCCGGCGCAGCATCCATTGTGTCGAACAGGTCGGTCACCAACTGCCTGAGGGAGTCATCGAAGTCTGTCACCGGCTCAGCCGGGGAGTGGAGCACCGGGTCACCCGTGATGCGAATGGGGAGAATGGCCATTTCCTGAGCCTAACCAAGACGTGCCCGTTGTAGGCTCGCAAGGTGATGTTTGCGAGCAACGATTTCGGCGACCTGACGGCGGAGTTTGTTCGCAATCCCACCCAGCTGATCGGCATCCCTCTTGCCATCGTCGGGGCGGTATTCCTGTCGCTCGGCGCGCAGTTCCAGCACCGTGGGGTCACCAAGGTCGAATCGTCCAGCGGAGTGGACGCGCGGAGCGGTCTCAACGTCGGTCAGATGAGGTTGCTGCTCGCCCGGCCGTCCTGGGTGCTCGGCACGCTGATGCTCGCTTTCGCCATCGCCTTCCAACTGACCGCTCTCATCTGGTCACCGCTGATCATCGTGCAGCCACTCGGCGCCATCGCCCTGGTCATCACGTCGGTTCTCAACGCCCGCATCAACAAGGTCACACCCAACCGGGCGTCGGTGATCGCGATCTCGGCCTGTGTGGGCGGTGTCGGTCTCTTCGTCACCATCGCGGCCCTGGTCGCAGGGGAGAAGGCCGTCACGACGACGGACCTCCTTACTGTCCTCGTCATGCTTGGCATCGTGCTCGTGATCTTCGCGGCCGGCTTCATCTTCTTCCGCAAACGCTCGAAGGCCCTGTTCTTCATCCTCGCGGCCGGAATCATCTACGGCTTCGTCGCGACACTTGCCAAGGTCGTCATCAACCGGATCGTCAACGAGAACTTCGACTGGCTGACCGTGCTCTGTGTCGTCGCGTTGCTCGTCGCCACCGGAATCGGTGCGTACTTCGTTCAGACGGCATACTCCTCTGGGCCACCGGACCTGGTGATCGCCGGGCTCACGGTGGTCGACCCGATGGTAGCCGTCGCGATCGGGATCGTCGTGCTCGACGAGGCCAGTGGTGCGCCATTGTGGGCGATGATCGGCTTCGTCGTCGCCGGGGTGATCGCGGTCTGGGGAGTGTTCCAACTCGCCCGGCACCACCCCCAGGCCCAGTAAACTGCCCCTCGGGCACGCCGCGATGGGTTCGCCGTGGAGCGGCGGCTGCCCCTTAGAATGGAGCGATCGATCCCCGGAGGCCACCAGCCAAGGGATGTGGCCGGCTGATTCAGCGCCGGCCGATGACGGAGGAAAACCCCCATCTTGCCAGACTCACTCAATTCGACCAGCAGCGGTTCGAACTCGACCCCGAACGATGGAAAGAAGCGGCTGCGCATCATCATCGGCGCTGACACCTTCTCACCGGATGTCAACGGTGCGGCGCGATTCGCCGAGCGCCTTGCGGCAGGAATGGTCGCACGCGGGCATGAGGTCCACGTCGTTGCTCCAGCCGCCTCACGCAAGCGCGGGACCTGGACCGAGACGCACGAAGGCCAGCAGATGACGGTGCACCGCCTGCGCTCCTGGCGCTGGTACCCGCATGACTGGCTGCGATTCGCCCTTCCCTGGACGATCAACCGCAACGCCGCCCGAATCATCGACGCTGTGAAGCCCGACGTGATCCACTCACAGTCCTACCTCGTCGTCGGACGCGGCCTCTCGAACGCCGCGACGAAGCGTGGCATCCGGATCGTCGCCACCAACCACCTGATGCCTGAGAATGCCCTCGAGTTCACGCTGCTTCCTGAGCGATTCCGCGAGCGGCTGGTCCGATTCGCCTGGAAGCTTGCCAGGGGCAACCTCGGCCTCGCCGAATCCGTCACGACGCCGACACGGCGGGCGGCCGACTTCCTCGAGAAGTACACCGGCCTCAACGGGGTCCACGCCATCTCTTGTGGAATCGACGCGCACATGTACACGCCGAGCTTCGAACCACGCACCGAAAACAGGATCATCTTCGTCGGACGGGTGACCGGTGAGAAGCAGATCGACGTGCTGATCAACGCATTCGCACGACTTGATCCGTCGCTCGACGCCAAGCTCGAGATCGTCGGAGGGGGCGACCAGAAGCGCAACCTCGAGAATCTCGCGGCCCAGCTCGGCCTCGGCGACCGCGTCACCTTTACCGGCTATGTGAGCGACGAGGAGTTGCGCGCGAGCTATACCCGTGCCACCCTGCTCGCCATGCCGTCGATCGCTGAGCTGCAGTCGATCGTCACGATGGAGGCGATGGCATCCGCTCTCCCCGTCGTCGCCGCCAACGCGATGGCGTTGCCGCACCTCGTTCACGACGACGCGAACGGCTACCTGTTCGAGCCGGGCAACGTCGATGAACTCGCCGCGCGGTTGACGGATGTTCTCACCGCGTCGCCGGAGAAGCTCACGGCCATGAAACGCGAGTCGCTCCAGATGATCAAGGCGCACGACATCCAGCGGACGCTCGCCATCTTCGAGAGCATGTATCGTGGGGAATCGGTGACGGATCCGGTCACCGAGGCGATTCCCATCCAGGTGTCAGACGATTAGACGCCGCTCGGGGCGGTAGCTCAGCTGGTTAGAGCAGCGGACTCATAATCCGTCGGTCACGGGTTCAAGTCCCGTCCGCCCTACCAAGTAAACAAAGGGATCGCGTTGTGCTCTCCCCAAGTGAGGACAGAGCAAACCCGTCCAAAACCCGCCGTCGAATCTATTTCGCATTTCGGCGCGCGCGCATCTTGGCAACCAGTGCTGGTCCCTGAAAGAGCTCATTTAGAAGCTGATCCATGAGTTGCAGTACGTCGGCCGCGTCGTCGCCGTTCGGGTTGTCTTCCAGATCGCCGTGCGCCATCTCGTTGCCAAGGTGGCGGATCTCGTGCGCGGCCTCTGCGATACCCGGGCGGATTAGGTTCAGATCCTTCAGGTTGTCTATTTTTTTGTACAGATCGCCCTTGGTTACGCCGTGGTGCTTCGCCGAAGCCTCCACGACCGTTCGAGCCATCAAAATCGCGGCCATGTGAGCATTGATGCTGGAAGTTTCGTGCGCTTCTTTTGCAGCGTGCGCAATCGTCTCGGGGACGTCCGGAAAATCGGGCGCAATGCCCGAGCGAGGGAGCCAACTCCAGTCCTCATCCTTTCGTTGATCGGTCGCTGAGTCGGGATAATCGAGCTTCTCCCCGGACCGGACTGGTGACGCCCCAATGCTTGCGCGGGTGCAGAAGTCACAGATGAAGGCAGCTTGCAAGTGACGACGGCCACCTTCCTGCGGCGCGGTATATGCCGCCCACCTTCGGGTCATGTTCGAATGGCGGTCGCAATAGGCACATGTGTGTGAAGGCATGGGCCAAGTGTGGCACCAAGAGCCGACACTTGACGCCGCGTCATGGGGTTCCCTCGATATGCCACGATGGGTCCGTGGATACTACTGGCGGGGCGTGGGACTGGGATGCGACTGCGACCATTATTCAGGCGGTCGCGACGCTCGTTGCACTTGGTGGTGTCGCGGCAACCGTAATCCTGACAAGGCGGGGCCACAAGCAAGATTTGGAGAATGCGAGGTCTGCAGAGAAGGCGGCTGAGGCAAGCGCTATACGCTCGGAGAACGCCGCCGCCCTCACAATTGACAACATGTCGCGCATCGCGGAGGCACTCGAAGACATGGCCGCTCGGGCCACACATGACAGTTCAGTTAGTTCGGTACTCGCCGCGCAGCCGCCCCGTAGAGTCTCCTGGTCGCTAAAGCACCATTCCGGGGACAAGTATCTTCTCGAAAACACGGGCGACGCCACTGCATACGGTGTGGCTGTTGGCGCGCACGAATCTTTGATCACACATGGTCTTCCCGAGCGGCAGAACGTGCAACCCGGTGAGGCACTTACCTTCATAGCCGCACGTACGATGGGCACATCCGACTCCACCATTACAGTCGAATGGTCGACGGAATCTGACGCCGAGTCCGAACGTGACACGTGGCGGTACCCGCTACCACCCCGCCCGCCGCGTCGTTAGCCCCGTTGAACAAACGCGTCGAACCGGGCGACGTGCTGTGAGTAGTCGCTTGGATACAGGTGTGCGTAGATACCGTCTGTTGTCGAGACGTTGGCATGTCCGAGCCATCGGCTGACCTCGTAGGGCTTGAAGCCGGCAGCGAGCCAGAGGGACGCGGCGGTGTGGCGGAAGTCGTGAAACCGCATTGCTGGCAACGCGGCGTTGGTGAGCGCGGTCTGTAGATAGTTCCGGCGGAAGCTGCCCATGTCGATAACGCGGCTGTAGTCCAACCGGTTCGACCCAACGTGCCGACCGGGCCAGAACAGCGCGTCCGGGTTGCCAGAGTTCGGGTGCTGCATCTTGTACCGGCGTAGCTCGGCAATCGTGCCGCTGTGCATCAGCGGCACGTCCCTCACCGACCGTCGAGACTTCGGTGTGCCGTACACCCACTCGCCGCCGATGCGCTGCGCGGTCTGACGGACAGAAACGTGACCAGCCACAAGGTCGAGGTCCCGCACTCGCAACCCGGCCATCTCTCCAGCCCGCAGCCCGGTGTACGCGGCGAACCGCACCAGCAGGTCGTACGGAGCGAAGGACGCCAGTTCACGCGCGACAGCCTCCACCTGTGTTGCGTTGAGAAACACTGACTGGAACTGTTCTGCATCGTGGTTCTTCGGCATCTTGATCCCGTCGCAGGGGTTGTAGGTAATCAGCCGGTCGTGCTGTGCATACCGAAACGCCTTCTTCAGCGCGACGTAGTGATGGTGCACCGTCGTCACCGACAGTCCTTCTCCGGCAAGCGCGGTGATCCACGTCTGCACATCGGCACGGGTCACGGTGCCGACGCGGCGGCTTCCGAACGTTGGCAAGATCCGGTTGGCGTAAAGCAACTCGTAAGAGTGGAATGTGCGCGGTTTCAACTCGGGCTTGCTCGCTGCCATCGACGCCGCGATGACCTGGGCGACGGTCTTCGCGTTCTTGACTAAGGGCTCGGTGCTGTTGCCCTCTGCAAGCTCGGTCTCGACCTTCATGGCGAAACGTTCGGCAGTGCGCTTGGCGGTGAAGGTGCGCTGCTTCTTGGTGGTGCCTGCGCGCCAGTGCACCTCGTAGGCGGTGCCGGTCTTGCGCTCTATGGTGCGGACGTGTGCCATCAGATTGCCCTTTCGAGAAGTGCTTCGGGGTGGAAGGTGCCGAGTCGCCATGGTGGCTCGCTGTCGCGTTGCCAGACGTACCGGGCGGAGATGATGCGGTACTTGCTGACGGGGTTGTCGTTGATCTCGACCACCTTGCAGGGGTGCTCGTAGGACTCCATGACGACCTGACCAACGCGGATCAAGCGAGCGGGAACGCCCTTCGTCTTCGGTCGGAAGTCGAGTTCATTCATGCTGCTATCTCCTGCCGCTTGAGGATGCGAGCCACGGTGGTCGGGTGCCACGCCTTCCCGCCATGAGCCGTCGGAACACCCTCGTTGTTGAGGTGAGCAGCCACCTTGGCGAAGGAGAGCCCAGAGGCGCGGAGTTCATGCAGACGTGACTCAGCGGACTTCGACAACGCGGCAGGTCTGCCAACGTGAACGCCGCGAGCTTGTGCCGCCTTCAACGCGACGGACGTGCGCTCACCGATGGTCCGGCGCTCCCACTGTGCAACAGCAGCCATGACGTTGGCGACAAGCTCACCACCACTCGTCGTCGTGTCCACACCAACGTCAAGCGCCGTGATCGACCAGCGTTGCTTCTTCGCTACCTCCAACAGCCCTGCAAAGTCCTGCACCGACCGGCTCAACCGGTCGAGCTTGGCCACGAGGATTGCGTCGGCTTCGTGCCGCTTGAGCATCCGAAGTGCATCCTGGAGTCCGGGTCTGTCGAGCGACTTGGCAGACATGCCCTCGTCCGTGACCCAGACCACCTCCCAGCCCTTGGCGTTGGCGTGTGCAGAGATGGTGGCGCGTTGTGCTTCGAGACCGAGGCCGCTCCGACCCTGTTCCTCAGTACTGACTCTGGTGTATCCGATCACCGTGTTCACGTTGCTGTCCTCCTGTTTGGCGTGCTTGTTCGAGGTCGAATCGAACGCCAAACCGGACGGTTTGGCAACTCCGCACAAAATTGGCGCCTCTGGCACTTTTACGGACCGACCCACACAGGGGTGAGGGGTTGGCCCTCTCTTCGGCTAGCCGCCAATATCTTGTGGCTCCGTGCCAGATGCGTCACGCAGTCCGAACCGTCGTTGATAACCGGCCTCAAAAGCACGCCGCTTTAGGTCTTCTGCCTCCAGCCAAAGGTCGGGATCCTGAGCGGAGTACAGCGCCACCGCGATCTGCGCGCCGAAGTGACAGTCGGGACCGGGACCGGGATGAGGACCGTTCGTGGGGTCGTAGGTGTCCATTGCTCAGCGCCCCCGACGGGCGACACGCTTCTGGCGGCGTTCCAGTTCAACGGCCTTGAGTTCGTCCTCACGGTCGCGTTGGGCGAGAGCCTCGGGATCGTCCTCGACAACCTCAACATCGACAATGCCTTGAGGGAAGAAGTTGTCATCGTCTTCTTCGATGTCAATGAGGATGTCCTCTGCCACCATTTCCCACTTGGGCTTCTCCGAGACACTGATGTCCAGAGCCTGCCTTCCGGAGATCCCAGCACGGTCCAGCAGGTCCTGAGCTACTTTGATCTTGAGCGCCGGTGCAGTCTTCTTGTCGCTCATCATCTCCACGAGGAGCGAGGCAGCCTTGTCAGATGCTTCAAGAATCCGTCTCTCAGCGCGCGCCCGCACCTGTGGAGCAGCACCTCCGTGGGATCGGCAGACGCGACCTCCTCGGATAGCGGACTTCTTGCACTGGTCACCATTCTTCTTATGTGCTGTGCACCTGTTGAAGGGTTCGACCCTCGATAGGTCTTTGCTGCTGTTACTCGACATTGCATTTCTCCTTGTTCTGTATGGGTGTATTCGGCTCTGCAGTTTTTGTGTCTTGGGCACTAGGTACAGCCATTTCCAAGTCGACCCGACTCCCTAAGGAAACCGAGTCGAGTCGGGTTGACCCTCCCGACCTCGGTTTCCCGTGTTCCGGCCTAGCAAGGCGACTCCTAGTCGACTCGGGTCGGAGTCGAGTTGCTTTCGCAGGTAAACACTGGGAAGCATGGGCATTCAGCCGGCAACCCGACTCCAAGTCGACCCCGCTCCGAGTCGGGTTGCGGAGGGCCAATTTCAAGTCGACCCGGCCCGGAGTCGGATTGCCGGTCATTTTGCGCTCCCGCCCGACACAGAAAGCGCCTCCCGGACCACGTCAGACCTGCGCCAGCGGTCGCGGTTTTTGCCCTCGTTGCCGGGTGCCTTCTCACTCACGATCCGGTTGTCCTTTACGAGTGCCTCCCATGCCGCGTTGAACGTTGCGACGCCGACCTGGGCCTGAGCCTTGACGGCTTCGCGGACTTCGGTCTTGGTGTAGACCAACGGTTCCGGTTCGATCAGATTGAGGATGGTCGAAGCGGTGACGTCGGACTTGTACGTGGAAGTCGAAGCCTTGGCACCCCATTCCGTTGCACGCACCGACACAGACAGGTCGCCGACGTGTTCGCCGGAGTCTTCGTCCATGTGACCGATGTTCCAATCCACGACGAACTGCCTCCCGCCCCACTGCCGTGAGCCGAACTGCATGCCAACCGAGAACTGCCCTTCGTCAACGCGGGGAGGGGTGTCGTGGTTTTGGAGAATCCAGCTGTCTGCCCACTGTGCAACGCCGGACTGTGCGATTGAGTCGAGGTCGAGGTCCTTACCACCGGTTTTGCGGAAGTGGTCAGCGAGGACGAACGCACAGCCGGGAGGGATCATCCGCTGCACCTCTGCGAGCATTGCGCCCCGGTCGTAGAGATTCTGAGCCTCTATCCCGGCAGGATGGAAAGCGTAGAACGGGTCCACGATCACCAGCCCCGGCATCTCCTCCTCGATGTGTCGCTTGAACGACGACAGGAACTCTTCGCCGGTGATGTCGCCAGCGTCGTAGACCATGCGCAACGGGAGCGTTGCAAGGTCGAGTTCCATGAACTCTGCGATGGTCTGGAGCCGACGCCGCGTTGGTCCGTCGCCACCTTCTCCGAGGTACATCAACACCGGGCGGGGTTCCGGGACAGGGAACTGTCCGAGGAATGGCTCTCCGCTCGCTACGGCCAACGCCAACGACAAACCGGTGTACGTCTTGAGCGTCTTCTTCTCGCCAGCGAGCGTCCCATAGGAGCCTTCCGGCCACACGCCCTTGACGAGCCACTTCATCGGAGGCACCGGTTCGGCAAGATCCGCAGCGGAGACCGCCTCGAACCGCAGACGTTGTCCCGACCGAAGGCGGTCCATTTCCTTGACGATCGCTTCCGCGGTACCGGCGTACTGCATGAAGCAGTCGGTGATGTCTTCCTTGTCACCCGTCACACCCAACTCACGGATGTCCAGCACGCGTGCCTTGGCCCCAGCGAGGTTGAGCTTGTCGACAATCTTTTGAGCGCCCTTGGCACCGGCGTCGTCGTTGTCGTAGGCCACGAACACTTCGCGATTCTGCAACGGCGAGAGATCGCGCGGTGCATTGCCAGCACCACCGGTGCCGCTAATGGCGACATACAGACCGTTGCTCTCCTGATTCGCGAGGGGCGCATCGAACTCTCCCTCGCACAGGAGGACCGGAGACCTGTCCTCCTTCAAAACCTCCAGAAGGTAGAACGTTATTCGGCCGTGTCCCGTCAGATTCAGGACCTTGTTCTGCTTGGCGTGCGGCTTGTAGCGGCGGACGTTGATCCACTCGCCATAGCTGGGACGGACCGGGATGGTGATCCGCTCGCCATAGCTGGGACGGACCGGGATGGTGATCCGCTCGCCGTCTGTGCCTATGGAGAACCGCTCCAACGTCTCCGTCGTGAGACCGCGCTCGTTGGTCAAGAACTCCAGGAACTTGGGAAACTTCCCGGCCATGAGCATGGCGTGCCACTCATGCGGCTGATCCTGATCTTCCAGCGGCACCTGCTCAACAGGCTTCGCCCGAGGGAGCTTCTTCATGACGGGCTTCTTGCGTCCGCGATGCAGGAGCTTCTGAGTTCCGCCGCCGAAGTACTCGGCAGGGATGTCCAGACCGCGCAGCGCAGGCGAAACGTCCTCCGCGAAGTCGCACTCGCCCATGCACTGGACGACGACGGGTTGTGCGTCGCCCTCCGAGATCTGGAAGGACGGGCGCGAATCGTTGTGGTCCGGCACCGGGCAACGGGCTGTCCATTGCGTCGGACCGGTCTGGGATGCATCATCGAGCACATCGAGGATGGCTTGTATCTCTGGCGTTGGCTCGGGCCAACTGTCCGTGTTCATTGGGTGAACCCGGCTTACTTCGTCGGTTCGACAGTTGAGTCGGCTATGAACTGCTCAAGCTGTTCCTGACTAAACAGCGTGCGCAGTCCGAGCTTCGTGTAGCCGATTTTGTGGTCTGCAACGAGACGCTGCATCGCGCGTCGCGAGATGCCGAGATACTCACTACCACTGTCGTAATCGAACCAGTTTCGCGTTGGGGTGGTCGTGGTCTCTGTGGTCGCCATGATGGCCTCTCTGACAGAGACCGTTAAATGCACAAAGGCGCACGATGAGGGGGTCTCTGTCCAATAAGAACTGGACAAGATGACCACGTCGCCGTACGCCTGGATTGCTAAGAATCGGCTGTAGGCCAGTCCAACTGCTGGTGATGCGGGTTCGCTACAGACCCGGTTCCGGCTTACTCATTGTCCGGAGGCCCACAACGCTTCTCACACCACGGGTGCGACCACAGTTGAATGGTGGTTTGTTGCTTCGTCGCTTCAGTTATGTATGGAGTTCACATCAGTTGCGTATCACCGGCTTGGCCGGGCGTTTCAAGTTTACCGTAATAGTCCGCTTGCTACGGCGTGCTGCCGAGTTGTGCCGCCGCGAGCTCTGCAAGACGCTTGTGCAGTCTTATCCGGCGGTAGTGATTCGGACCATCGGCGGACGGTTCCGCATCAATCCAGACCTCCACACCGTGCTCGTTGCTGGTCAGGTCGATAGCGCGGAGGAGGTCGAGACCGCGCCACGGCTCCCGCGCTGAGTGTGCGTAGGGCCAGTAGAACTCCTGGAGATCCTTCGCGAGTCTCCAGCCGCTCTTGTAGTTGAGCACGCCGCGCTCCTGCCAGATGGCGAGGCGCAACGCGGCTTCGTGCGGCATGCCGGAGCGCGTTGGCTCGGTCAGCCACAACGGACGGGGTCGTACCCGCACGGTGGCAAGCTCGACCTGACCGAGGTAACGCATCGGAGTGGTGTCCGGCGTTTCCATCGAGACTGTGGATTTCTCCATGTTGAGGACGCGTGCCCAGTAGTCGTAGAGCGGCGCAATCGGGTTCGGGGCTAAAGTTAGGGCGTTCATTGGGTTGCCTTTCGGGGTAAGACAGCGGTCTGGGTGGTGTTGACCTAGGCCGCTGTTCCATTGGTCACTGAAGTCGGATGGACGGGCGGAGCGTCGGGTACTTCGACACCAAGGACACATAGCTGCCGTAGGGGTCTTCCACCCGTTGGGCGTGCCAGGCGGCTTCACGGTCGAGCCGTTCGAGAGTCTTGGCCACACGCTCGGCCTGACCTCGCAGTTGCTCGTAGCGTCCGGCAATCGCGTCAACATCCGGGTTGCTGGTGTCGAGGGCATAGACAACGTCCTCCAGGATTGCGTCTGTGAACTCGGACGCGGCGGTCAGGTCGACGGCGCTGTTGGTAATGAATTCCGTCGCATTGGCGAGGATGCCATTCTCAAGAACGCGGACCTTCTCGAAGATCTCCTCGTCGATTCGCTTGATGTTCGCACGCTCCGTTTCGGTGTTGGGATAGGCAAGCGTCCTTGCGGCTGCTCGCATGTCGTCGATGGTCATACCTACGTTGCTCTGGTTGCTCATGGGTCGAGTTCCGTTCTACTTTTTGAGGTTGTCGGCGCGGTTCTTCCGCGCCATTGCTGCGAGTCGAGCTTTTGTCTGATCGCGCTGGTCTCGGTCGGCGAGCACGGCTGCGAATGCGTCTTCCGCCTTGGCGAGTTCCCGGCGCAGTGCGTCACCCGCGATGCGATAGCGCTTGCGCTGGCTCTCCAGCTGGAGCGCCGTGCCGTGTCCGCGCTTCGGGAACTCGGGGAGTTGAATCTGTGTTGCCATGGTCATTTCCTTCTCTGTGTTCTAGCGAGCGAGGTTCGCCCAGCTGTACGGGTTGGTTTCAGGGACTCTGCGACCTCGGGATAAACGAGACCCAACGTGCTGAGCATGTCCAGCAAGGCCTGTCGGACGAACGTTGCCTTTGCAACGCCGCTCAACTCGACAAGCTGGTCTAGCGCCCGGTCGACGTTGGACGAGACAGTGAGGTCAAGTCGTACATCGTTGCCCTGTGGTTGGGGTCCTCGTAGTCCCACGGTGTCCTGCTTCCTGTTGCTGATCGACCCCGGCAAGAAACATATACCGGGTAGATATTTGCCATCTGAATGAAATTTTACCGGGAAAGTTATCGCCGCCGCTTGAACGGTGCTCGAAAACAATTGGCATTAGGAATGCACTCCTGATCTGCACTTCTGTAACCGTGGCTGTCGAGCGCCGAGAGGGTGGGGGAGCGTAGCGTTGAAGGCAACCCCAAACCCAGGAGGACGCTATGTACACCCGAGACGATCTGCATAACCCGAGCAACCGCGACTACGGAGACCACAGCGAGTTCGGTGGTGGTCCGGGACGCAATCTGATCAAGCCGGACTACAGGCCGCGTGATCTGAGTGTGCAGGAGGCGGCTCAGGATCGAAGGCTGAGGAGACACTCATGTGTGCGTACTTCCTATCGCCTGAGGACATTGCGACAGTCGATACGGTTCGCCTTTCAAACTGACGGGGTCCCGGCAAAACCCGTCGAAAACCCGTCCAACCGCGCTGCTCCGGGGCAATCCGCCGCGCTCCATGCCGCTCCGAGTCGGGCTGTCGGGTCTCTGCAACTTCCGCGTAATACCGGGCCAAACCGGGTCATCGCGGAGCGCTCCGGAGTGAGGCGGTGCGCGGCGGAAAAGCTGGGGATACGGACTCATAATCCGTCGGTCACGGGTTCAAGTCCCGTCCGCCCTACTGTGTAAACACTGGGATCGCGACCTGATCTCCCGAGCCGGCGCGTCGGTCCCCGGGGCGGCGACGGCAGACGGAGGCCGATCGTGTGTCACCGTTTGCAGTGGTCATCGCGTACCCGCTCAGACCGGTCGA
This sequence comes from Mycetocola sp. CAN_C7, assembly GCF_015752285.1. NCBI lineage: Bacteria > Bacillati > Actinomycetota > Actinomycetes > Micrococcales > Microbacteriaceae > Mycetocola > Mycetocola sp. CAN_C7. Next base: position 447,790 of record NZ_JADOUY010000002.1, on the reverse strand, counting down.
CGGCGCACCGGATACCGCAGGTGAAGGACCCGGTTGCCCTGAACCACCGCGTCGGCATCCCCCAACAGGTGCTGTGCATGAACCGACCCGAAGTAGCGCTTGTCGAAGACGTGGCGGCCGACGGTTGTCACGCCGATCTGGTCCCAGTACGGGCGGGTGTAGTCGAAGGTGCTCTGCGAGACTTTGAGCTCGCCGCTCCCGTCCAATGGGACGTCACCGCTGGACAACCAGTCGAACAGAGGTCCGGGCTGGTCGTTCTCGTCCGCGACGAAGCCGTCCACAGACACCGAGCTGTACATGACCACCTTGCCCACGGGACTCTCCTTTGCTTGGGGTGCCCCATCGTGCCGAGTCGGAGAGCCGCGACCCGGAGTGACCATCCGCCCTACCATGTCCGTTCGCCGATCGCCCGCAGAACCAGACGTCCGCCGCCATCCGCTAGTTTTGTATGGGCACCGACACGACGTCGGCAGCCATGACCAAGGAGAAGCACATGTCTGTCGGCCTGCTCGCTGTCGTCGATGACATCCTCACCGCTGCGCTGAAAGCGAGCGCAAAGACCGCTGGCGTCGTCATCGATGACGCTGCCGTCACTCCGCAGTACGTCCAGGGGCTGACACCGGCCCGTGAGCTGCCCGTGGTATGGAGGATTGCCCTTGGCAGCCTCTTCAACAAGTTCATCATCATCATCCCTGTCGCGCTGTTGCTCTCGGCATTCGCACCGTGGGTGCTACCGTTCCTGCTCATCATCGGAGGCTCCTACCTGTGCTTCGAAGGCGCGGAAAAGGTCACCGAGTGGTTCGGCGTCCATCACGCTGCCGATGAGACAGAAGCACGCGACGAGAAGAAACTCGTGTCTGGCGCTATCCGGACCGACCTCATTCTGAGCACGGAGATCATGCTCATCGCGCTGGCCAGCCTCGATCCTGATTTCGGGATCTGGATGACGTTGGGCGCGCTGGCCGTCATCGGCCTGGCCATGACCGCTGTCGTTTACGGTGCCGTCGCGCTTCTGGTGAAGATCGATGACATCGGTTTGCGCCTGATGAAGAGCGCATCGAAGCAGGTACGACGTACGGGTGCGCGCATCGTGAAGTCGATGCCAGCAGTGTTCCGCGGAATCAGTATTCTGGGCACCGTGGCGATGCTCTGGGTGGGTGGACATCTCGTGATCGTCAACCTTGACGAGACGTTCTGGCACGTGCCTTACGATCTGCTGCACGTGGTGACCCACGCGGTCGAGGCGGCTGGACCCGTCATCGTCTGGCTGGTCGACACCGCGCTGTCCGCAATCTTCGGTCTCGTTCTCGGGCTTCTCATCGCCGGAGTCGTGTTGTTCGTGTCACGCTTTTCCAAGAAGGGCCAGCCGGTCACCGCAGCTCACTAGCGGAGTAGTGGCTGTCAGCGAAGCAATGGGGCGGTCGAATCCCTGACGATGAGTTCGGTCGCAAGCTCGGTGCGGGCTGAGTCGAGCCTTTCGCCACGCGAGAGCGCAAGGACGGCGCGGAGCGCGGCACGCCCCATCTCCTGCAACGGTTGAGCGACCGAGGTCAGCCGGGGGAGCGTCTGGTCGGCGAGCGGTGTCCCGTCGAAACCGACCACGCTGAGATCATCGGGAACCCGGAGTCCGCGCTCCCGTGCCACTTCGAGCACGCCGAGGGCGATGGTGTCACTCGCGGCAAAGATCGCCGTCGGCGGGTTCTCGAGGTCCAGGGCCTGTCGGGCGCAGATGGCTCCGGATCGTTGCGAGAACGGACCGTCGAAAACGTACGGCTGGCGTGCAGGGATTCCCCGACCAGCCAGTGCGGCCAGGTAGCCGTGAAGTCGTGCGACGCTGCACTCCGCAGCCGCAGGGCCCCCGATGAACGCGATGCGGTCATGCCCGAGCCCGAGCAGGTGCTCCGTCGCTGATTTTCCGCCCGCCCAGTTGGTGGCACCGACGCTCGCGTAGCCACCTGGAGGCGGATTGAGCGGGTCGATCACCAGCACGGCAATGTCTCGCTGCTGAAAGGCGCGCAGCTGACCTGCGGTCATTTCGGATGTCACGAAGATCACGCCGCTGCGGCCAGAGTCCGTCATGCGCTGCGCCCAGTCGTGATGGTCGACCCTGGCGAGCTTGTTCGGGGTGTGACTGCTCACGACGATGTCGACCCCCACGGTCTCCGCGTGGTCGAGGATGCCCCGCAGTACCTCCATCGAATACGCGCCGTCGTGATCGGCGATCACGAGGTCGACCATTGCCGGGCCGCCCGAGCGCATCCGGCGTTGCATCGGCGAGGTGTATCCCAGTTCGTCGAGTGCAGCCTGCACGCGTAGCCGAGTCGTCGCGGAGACGTCAGCCCGACCGTTGACCACCTTCGAGACGGTGGGTGCGCTCACCCCGGCCAGTGCGGCGACGGTCGTGAGCAATGGTTTGCTCTTCGGGGCTTTCATGGTCGTGGCGCTCTCCTCGGCATCGAAATATTTCGACTCAGCCTCTAGTGTCGTGTACGGGCGACCAAAAAGCCAGCCGCGCGATGGCATTGCCTTGACAGTGTTTGTCGCCTGCAACTACATTCGACCGAGAGGTGCGAACGCGTCGAAAACTTTCGACAGTGGTTCCCCTCTGAGACCGACAACCCGGCTCTGATCAATGGAGAGAAGCGCATGACACACGACCGAATCGCCCTGGTGGTCCGCGGCGGATGGGACGGGCATCAGCCGGTCGAAGCCACCGAGCTCTTCATCCCGTTCCTAGAAGCGAGCGGTTTCAGCGTTCGGGTCGAAGAGGGTCCGGCTGTCTACGCTGACGCCGAGGTGATGGGAACCGTCGATCTCATCGTGCAGTGCAACACGATGAACACGATTGAGAAAGACGAATTTCTCGGCCTGCGCACGGCGATCGAGGCGGGCACGGGAATGGCGGGATGGCACGGCGGCATCGCCGACTCGTATCGCAACAATTCCGACTACCTGCACCTCATCGGCGGACAGTTCGCCTGCCACCCGGGCAAACATCCTGACGAACGTGTGGGAGATGCGACCGACAACTTCATCGACTACCGGGTCGAGATGACGGATGCAGGCGCCGGCCACCCGATCACCGCAGGCATCGACGACTTCGACCTGACCACCGAGCAGTACTGGGTACTCAACGACGACTACATCGACGTGCTCGCGACGACGACGTTGGCCGCGCGCGACTGGGATGCCTGGACGCGTCCGGTCGTCGCCCCGGCCATCTGGACCCGACAGTGGGGTGCAGGCCGCATCTTCGTGGCGACGCCCGGCCATTCCGTCGACGTGCTCCGAAACGAGAACGTCAAGACCATCATCGAGAGGGGCATGCTGTGGGCAAGCCGCTAGTACCACTGAACATCGGAATCGTCGGGTGCGGCAACATCATCGCTGCTTATCTCGAGACCTTCCCGAAGCTCGACGCCGTTCGGCTCGTCGCGGTCGCCGACCTGGATCGGGCCCGCGCTGAAGCCGTTGCGGCTGAGCACCCTGGAGTTCGGGCGCTCAGCGTCGATGAGCTGATGGCGGATGCCGACGTGCAGCTCGTTCTGAATCTCACCATCCCGGCCGCGCACGCCCCGGTTGCGCTGCAAGCCCTTGCTGCAGGCAAGCACGTTTACGGAGAGAAGCCGCTTGCCGCGAACTCCGAGCAGGCGGCGGCGGTCCTTGAGGCGGCGGCCGAAACCGGCCTCACAGTGGGTTGCGCACCCGACACAGTCCTCGGCACGGGCACGCAGACCGCCCGCCGTGCGATCGACGACGGCCTCATCGGAACCCCGATCTCTGCTACGGCGACGATGGTGACACCCGGGCACGAGCGGTGGCACCCTCACCCCGACTTCTACTATGTCCCCGGTGGTGGACCACTCCTCGACATGGGCCCGTACTATGTCTCGGCTCTCGTCACCCTCCTCGGTCCGGTCGCGTCGGTCATCGGAGCGGCAAGTCATACCCGGGCGTCCCGCACGATAGGTTCGGGGCCGCGCGCTGGGGAGTCCATTCCGGTGACGACGGACACCCACGTCACCGGCGTGCTCGTGCACGAGTCAGGAGCGCTGTCGACGCTTGTGATGAGCTTTGACGCCGTCGCAACGCAGTCGGCGAACATCGAGGTTCATGGCGAGACCGGCTCCCTGATCGTTCCTGACCCCAATCACTTCGCCGGAGACGTCAAATTGCGGTCACTCGGCTCCAGCGACTGGGAGACTCTGCCCGTGTCTGCGGGTTACGTCGGTGCAAGCCGCGGAATCGGCCTGCAGGATTTCGCGCTCACCGGTTCGGATGCGGAGCCTCGGGCAGGGGCCCACCTTGCCTTCCATGCGCTCGACGTGATGGAGTCCATCCTGAAGTCGGCTCACACGGGGCAGGCGGTCGAGATCTCAAGCACCTGCGAGCGCCCAGCAGCAGTGCCGCTGACGGAACTCGTCATTCGGGCCTGACGGTCAGCCGCGCAGTGCCGCCTCCTGGCTCAGCCAGAGGGCGTACTGAGCCCACGGATCGCCGACACCTGCACGCAGGCTCTCCGCGTGCGCGAGGAGCTCATCTGACATGGCGAACCATTCGGTCCGGGCGAATCGTGTGCTCGCGAACTGAACGTGCCGCCGTTGTTCGGTCAGGCGATTGCCGCGCTCGAACGCGAGCAACTCGTCATGACGGATGCTCGCGAGCCGCTGGCGTGGGTTCGCCGAGGTTCCGATTTTGATTCGGTCAGCGAACCGGAGGTAGTAGATGACGTCGACCCTGTTGCGAGCGATCTCCCCATCGGGGATGTCACCAACCCGCCACTCGCAGACGGCGCACAGCCAGCCGGAGGGGTAGCGAACGCCGAGTCGGGATCCACAGGCGAGGCACGCGGACGGAAGCAGATCGGTGACGCCCACGCGGCCGCTCACCCACTCGTATGCGCTGAGAAGGTGGCTCTCGCACAGCGGAAGCGGTGACTCTGCGCCGACGGCCCCGCCACAGGCTGCTCCCGAGTCGAGTGTGATCGAGCATCCGGTCATGCTGCAACGGTACGGCCTACGACCGACACCGCTGCCAGCAGGCTATTGGCGATCCTTATTCTCATCGAGAAGCAGGTTCCGTCCGAGTCCCCAGACGCCGCCCATCGAGTCGAGAACCTTCATTCGACCGCACCGCTTGCACCCGACGTATCGGGGAGCATCCGAGGCGTCCTGCATCACGACCCATTTGTGCATGAGAAGTCGGCATCTGAGAGGGAGTTTCTTCATCACAGAGCCTCCTTTCGCGAAGGCGTCGTAGGGGGGCTCACGCGACTGGTTGCGGCGCCGTTCCTCGTCACCGTACTCCGGCCGTACGGAAGTGACAACGGGGTTTCGCGCCGCCGAGGAGGAGCACTCACAATCGGATGTCGTCGACGGTAGCCAGAGCGATCCAGCCGGTCGACGGCGGACGGATTCCCTGCGTACGCTCCAGTCGGTCTGCGGCCACGAGCGGGCCGAGACCTAATCCGGTCATCCTCGCTATGTCGCGCACCGGAACCTGGAACGTCCGAAAAGGACCCAGGGCCGGGGGAGCGCCGACCGTGCTCAGGCGCTGTCGTGCTCCGGGGAGATCGATCTCGTCGAGTTGGGGGCTCTGGTCGAGGAGATAGGCGGTGGAAGCCAATTCAGGCCCATCGGCTCGTTCGACAATCCACGCTGCGACCTTCCAGAACGCCTGCGGAATACCGACGCCGCGATAGACCGGATCGGCGGTGTCAAGCACGGGACCGGTCAGAACGGTGAGTCGCTGATCGGTCGTCGCGGCGTAGTCGAGGAGATAGTCCTCGAGCCCGAGCCAGAGTTCTTTGGACTGGTTGAAGTCGGCAGCCTGCGGCGCCGCGTTGGTGTACGCGAACGTATCGGCGTTAGCCCGGGAAGCCAGTGCGGTTTCTCCCCAGACGGGGTCTCGCCTGCGCACGAGATGACCACGATCAAGGTCGTTGCCGCGGTAGAGGTCTGGTCCGGCCTGCTCATCGGGAGAGACTCGCGAATCGAGATGCCAGTCGTCTCCCCGACCGAGGTCCACGAGCGCCGCGCCGTCGATATTCACAGCGGTGGCCGCCGCGAGCCGTCGCTTCGCGTCGAGAAGCACCGTGAAATGCACGTAACCGAGTTCGACGAGATCGCGCGTGGCGGTCGGCAGGGGAACGGAGACCGCGAGGAATTCGACGTGATAACCGAGTGGGAGCTCTGTGGACGACTGCATCCCATCAGTCAAGCACCCGCAACCGACAGCCAGGCGAACGCGGAAGAAACGGTATCCCGACCACGGGCTACTCGATGCTGACGTCCTCCGGTGATTTATCCGGTCGCCACCCCTTCCAGGATGAATGCCGCAGCGACCCTGCGCTCGTCCACTCCATGAACGTGACCTCCCCGACGAGGAGAGGGTCGATCCAGTGCACGTGCAGTAGCTCGTCACGCGGTGCATCGTGAATCGGGGGTGAGGTTCGCGCCATGGTACGAAAGCGGGTGACCATAGCGCGCCGCTCAGAATCGGAGAACCCGGTGCCGACCCGCCCGGCATAGCGGATGCCGTCGGCATCCGGGATACCGAGCACGAGTGACCCGATGCCGCCGGCAGCGCTTCCCGCGCCAGGCCGCCAGCCGACGACGACGACCTCCTGCGACTTCTGGTGCTTGAGTTTGATCCACGCCCGAGACCGTCGACCTTCTGCGTATCGGCTGTCTCTGACCTTCGCGATCACCCCTTCCAGACCGAGGCTCGTGCTCGAGGCGAGTGCAGCGTCGAGGTCTCCGTCGAATTCCTCCGGCACCTGGATCGCCCCCGTGGGTGTGACGCTCGCGACGAGTGCCGCCCGGCGCACGTCGTAGTCATCGCCGGCGATGTCGTGATTGTCGAGTTCGATCAGGTCGAACAGCATCATCTCGATTGTGGCGGACCGCGCTGCGGACTGCTCCTCGGTCAGTCCGGCGCGCGACTGGAGATATCCGAAGTTGGGCCTCCCCTTGCGGTCGAGCGCGACGATCTCGCCATCGAGAACAGCAGAGCGTGGTGTGACCGCTTCTCGGAGCGGGCGCACCAGCTCCGGGAATGTGGACGTGAGGTCCTTGCCGTTTCGGCTGACCAGCCTCACGTCGGTGCCGTCGAGGTAGGCGATGGCCCGGTAGCCATCCCACTTCATCTCGAACGCCCAGTCTTCATCGGCATCGATGTCGGCCTGCACTCCGTTCGTCGCAAGCATGGGGGAGCGCAACGGACGTGAAATCGGAGCGACATCGTCAGCAGCAGCAGCAGCAGCAGCGAGCGTCCGGGTAGTGACCCCTGATCTCAGTGCTCGACTGCCGCGGCCCGCCGGGTGTTTTGACCCGTCCATGAGATGGATGAGCCAGTTGTTCTCCGCGCCGGGGCGCGATGTATGGATGAGTGCGTATTTCCTGGCGACACCGCCGAGACCACCGTCCGGTGCGCCGGTGAGGGTCGCGATGACCTCCTTCCCTTCGCGCCATTTCTCGAGCTCGAACGTGCCGTGATCCCAGATCGATACGTTTCCCGCGCCGTATTCGCCCGCAGGGATCACACCCTCGAACGTCCCGTACTCGAGCGGGTGGTCTTCGGTCTGAACCGCGAGGTGATTGCTTGCGCCGTCCAGCGGTGGGCCTTTCGGCACGGCCCACGAAACGAGCACACCCTCGTACTCGAGCCGGAAGTCGTAGTGCAGGCGCCGGGCGTGGTGTTCCTGGATGACGAACGAATTTCCGCTGGTGACCTGCGCCGCGGCATCCGGTACCGGCTCGGGCGTCCTGCTGCCGTCGCGCATGCTCCGGTACTTCGCCAGTCTGTCGAGTGATTCGGGAGTGGCATCGAACGTCGCCTGGTGGGCGGGAGTCGGTCCGAGCCCGGCGTCGCGGGATGCGAGGAGGGGCGCGAGCAGATCTCCTCGCTTGTCGACCCGCTCGAGAACCTCCTCGAAGTCGAGTTGTGCCAGTGACGGCGACGACAGTTCCCGCCAGGTCCGGGGAGCGGCCACCATCGGATGGAGCCTGCCACGCAACGAGTACGGTGCAATCGTCGTCTTGGCCTGATTGTTCTGGCTCCAATCGACGAGAACCTTGCCGGTGCGCAGCGTCTTCTTCATGTCGCTGACGACCAGTTCCCGATGATCGGCTTCCAATGCGCGGGCGAGTTCGTGGGCAACGGTCGAGACCTGGTCAGAGGTCCATCGCCCGTCGAGGGGAGCGTAGAGGTGGATACCTTTGCTGCCGCTCGTCACCGGGTACGGCTCGAGTCCCATGTCGACGAGGATCTCCCGCGCCCAGCGTGCGACCTCGGCGCACTCGACCAGGCCGACGCCGTCTCCTGGGTCGAGGTCGAGCACGAGACGGTCGGGGTTGCGCCGTCCTCCTGTGCGTTCGAACTGCCACTGAGGCACGTGGATCTCGAGCACCGACATCTGTGCGAGCCAGGTGAGCGTCGCCCGGTCGTTGACGAGTGGATACTCGTTGGGCCCTGCACTGTGCTCGATCGACCGGCGCGACACCCATCCCGGCGTCGATTCATCGAGGTTCTTCTGGTAGAACACTTCACCAGGCCGTTCAGTGGTTCCCACTCCGTGCACCCATCGCTTGCGTGTCGCCGGCCTGTTGGCCGTGTACGGCACCAGCACATCGGCGATCTCGGCGTAGTACCGCAACACGTCGGCCTTTGTCGTTCCGGTCTCCGGGTACATCACCTTGTCGAGATTGGTGACGGTGATCCGGCGGCCGTCGACGATCACGGCCTGGCGGTCTCCTCCGCGCGCGACCATGACTCAGGCAGCCTTTCCGCCTGGCGGGACCGCTACGGTGAAGTGGTAAGTCATGCCGGGCAGCGTATCGCCGCCGGGGGACTCACTCAAGGGTGTGCCTCTGGTGTGTGCTGTGGTCTACGGCCACGCAACGGACGGATGCCTCGGAGCGGCAAGGCAGGATCGGAGCGACCGAAAGCGACGCGCGCGTCATCGAGCCAGGCCAGGGCGGCCTGTGCCCAGTGCAGCATTGCCGACTCCGCGAGGAGATGTGCCGGCCGGACAGCATCCGGCTTCGGCGCCGCCAGTGCCGCCCGCCAGGCCACGTCATGCCGGTCGAGTAGCTCTTCCCAGTCCCGACCGGGCAGGCTCGAGCCGATCAGGACCTGGTCCATCAGGTCGGACCACGACCGGGGATCAGGAGCCGCGGGGAGCGAAAGCCACCGCGCGACGGCCTCCAAGCCCTCTGGCGTGATCGTGTAGAGGGGAAGGTTGTCGTCCGTCAACGTGCCGGTGTCGACCAGCCCGTCGCGTACGAGGCGGTCGAGGGTGCTGTACACCTGACCGACGTTGAGATCGGTACGGTGCGGGGCACGGGCGAGAAGTTCGTCGCGCACAGCGAGACCATAGCCGGGGCCGAGAGAAAGAACTGCCAGGATTCCGTCGCGTATAGCCATGACTCACCTTGCCTTTCACCCGGCGAGAGGCCAGGAGCACCTCAAAACTCTACCGGGTATAGCTCAGGTTTGTGGCGTTCGGGGCAACGAGGAGTGCCTCACTGAATGACATCGTTGTGATTTCGCGGTCGGGTAAGGCATAATGACTGCAACGGCCTCGAGCCGACAATTTCATAGGATGCTGCACCACTCAGGCATTTCCACGGTCGTTGGGGAAGACGTACCACAGGAAATGGAGGAGATCATGGTGGCATCTGTCGCACGAGGGGTGATTTTAGTTCACTCCTCTCCGCGCGCGCTCTGCCCGCATGTCGAATGGGCAGCTGGGCGCGCTCTAGGTCGCGCCGTGAATTTCTCCTGGGAGGATCAGCCGGTTCTCACAGGAGCCCAGCGCACCGAGTTCTACTGGGAGGGTTACCAGGGAATGGGCGCCGCTCTCGCCTCATCGCTGCGCGGGTGGGAACACCTTCGGTTCGAAGTGACCGAGGATCCCACTCCAGGGTCGGACGGCGGCCGCTGGTTGCACACTCCTGACCTCGGTATCTTCTTCGCCCAGACCGATACCGCCGGCAACGTCGTGATCCCTGAGGATCGCGTGCGCTACGCCATGGAGGTCGCCGGGTCGAACGCCGCCGAACTGCAGCGCGAACTGCGCGTCGCACTCGGCCAGGCCTGGGACGATGAGCTCGAACCGTTCAGGCACGCCTCCGACGACTCCTCGGTCGTCTGGCTCCATAAAGTCGGCTGATCACGAGAACAAGCTACAGATGAGTGCCAGTGGCCTCAGATGTTCCGGTTGGTGATTTCCTGGCCGGTTCGTCGTTGAAACGGCGCGATCCTGTTTACAGAAGAACCCCCGGCGAATGTCTTCGCCGGGGGTTCTGTGCTGTGACGGTTCAGACGCTCCTGAATGCGACGACCGCGTTGTGGCCGCCGAACCCGAAGGAATTACTGATCGCGAGCAGGTCGCCCGAACCGAGGTTTCTGGGTGAGGTGACGACGTCGAGCGGAATAGCGGGGTCCTGATCCGAGAGGTTGATCGTCGGCGGTGCTGTGCGCTCATGCAGAGCGAGAATCGTGAAGATCGCTTCGAGAGCGCCGGTGCCGCCGAGCAGGTGGCCAGTTGCCGCCTTCGTCGCCGAAACGGCGATGTTGGGCAGGTGGTCACCGAAGACCCTCAGCAGAGCGTTGTACTCGGCGATGTCTCCGACCGGCGTGCTTGTGGCGTGCGCGTTGACGTGCACAACGTCGCTGAGACGTGCTCCCGAGCTTTCGACGGCAGCGAGCATGGCTCGCGCAGCGGCCGATCCCTCGGGGTCAGGGGCCGTGATGTGGTACGAGTCGCTGGTCACCGAACCACCGGCGAGTTCGGCGTAGATCCGGGCCCCGCGGGCGAGGGCGTGCTCTTCGGTCTCGAGGACGATCGACGCGGCACCTTCACCGAGCACGAATCCGTCGCGGGAGACGTCGTAGGGGCGGGATGCCGTCTCGGGGGAATCATTCCGGCGGGACAGCGCCTGCATGGCGGCGAACGCGGCGATCGGAAGCGGGTGGACGACGGATTCGGTGCCGCCGGCGATCACGACATCCGCCAGACCGGACTGCAGGTGCTCGTAGGCGTTCGCGATCGCCTCGGTGCTCGACGCGCAGGCGGAGACGTCGGTCCGCGAATAAGCGCGAGAAGGGATTGCCATGCTGATCGCGGCAGAGGCGGCGTTGGGCATGAGCATCGGGATGGTCATCGGGAGGACCCGGCGCGGGCCCTTCTCCTTGAGCGTGTCCCAGGCGTCGAGGAGTGTCCACAGTCCACCGATGCCGGTGGAGTAGTCGACACCGACGCGCAGCGGGTCGACGTCGGGGGAACCGGCGTCTGCCCAGGCTTCGCGGGCGGAGACGAGAGCGAACTGACTCGATGGGTCGAGACGCTTCACCTCCTGGCGTTCGAGGATCTCCGACGGACGCACCTTGGCTTCGCCGGCGAAGGTGACGGGAAGGTTGTGTTCGGCTACCCAGTCGTACTCGAGGGTGCGGATGCCGGATTCACCGGCCAGCAGTGCGTTCCAGGATTCCCTGGCCGTTCCGCCGAGGGGCGAGCTGGCGCCGATGCCGGTGACGACGATCTTCTTGGACATGCGTGGAACTCTCCTGGTGCGTGGTCAGCGATACGAAGGGGAAAGGCGGGTCCTCGGCGGGCGGGAGACGGTCCGAATGCTCGGTCCGTCTCCCACACGCCGCTGGGACGGGGTTGTTAGGCCTGCGCCTTGACGATGAAGTCGACGGCATCGCCGACGGTCTTCAGGTTCTTTACCTCTTCGTCGGGGATCTTGACGTCGAACTTCTCTTCGGCGTTGACGACGATGGTCATCATCGAGATCGAGTCGATGTCGAGGTCGTCGGTGAACGACTTGTCGAGTTCGACGGTGTCGGCTGCGATGCCCGTCTCATCGTTGACGAGTTCCGCCAGGCCGGCGAGGACTTCTTCGGTGGACAGTGCCATTGTTTTTCTCCTTGGGTATCGATTGACCGTGAAACAGTCTATTCGGGTGATGGCGCGAGGGACTCGCGCGGGGGAACAGAGAGTTCTAGGGAAGGACGACGACCTGCGCGGCGAACACCAGGCCGGCTCCGAATCCGATCTGCAGGGCGAGACCGCCGCTGAGCTCAGGGTTCTCGGCGAGCAGACGGTGCGCGGCCAGCGGGATGGATGCCGCCGACGTGTTTCCGGTCGTGGCGATGTCACGTGCGATGACGACGCTCTCCGGCAGCTTCAGCTGTTTGGCGAACTCGTCGACGATACGCATGTTCGCCTGGTGGGGAATGAAGGCTGCGAGCTGGTCTGCGGTGACGCCTGCGGCATCCAGCGCCTGCTTGGCGACCTTCGCCATGTCCCAGACGGCCCAGCGGAAGACGGTCTGCCCTTCCTGGCGCAGCGTCGGCCACTCGGCCTCGCCGCGGCGGTACTGCTGGAGGGTGGCATTCATGCCGACCGCTCCCGCCTTCGACCCGTCCGAGCCCCAGACGGTCTGCGAGATCCCGGGGAATTCGCTCGGTCCAACGACCGCTGCCCCTGCCCCGTCGCCCAGGAGGAACGAGATGGACCGGTCGGCGGGGTCGACGACGTCTGAGAGCTTCTCTGCCCCGATGACGAGAACGTAGTGAGCTGCGCCCGACCGGATCAGGGCGTCTGCCTGGGCGATCGCGTATGGGTAGCCGGCGCACGCCGCATTGAGGTCGTATGCGGCTGCCGGGTTCGAACCGACACGGTCGGCGACGACGGCTGCCATCGACGGCGTCTGCTGGATGTTGCTGATGGTCGCGATGATGACCGCATCGATCTGGCTCGGGTCAACGCCGGAGACGGTGATGGCCTCCCTGGCGGCGTCTGTGGCGAGGTCGACCGCGAGGACGTCCTCACTTGCACGGGTACGGGTGATGATGCCCGTGCGCTGGCGGATCCATTCATCCGACGAGTCGATCGGACCGACGAGATCGTCGTTGGGAACAGAGATGTCCCCGCGCGCCGCACCGAGTCCAAGGATTCGGGTGAACGCAGGGCCCTGGGACTGTTTCAGAATGGGTGTGGTCATGCGTCTTCCTCGTCTGATCCGAATTCGGGTAGAAGCTCTGCCGCTCAGGCGGCAAGCAGATCGTGTGCGGCCTGGATGTCGTCCGGGGTCTTGATCGCCACGGCTGGAGTTCCCTTGAGGCCGCGACGCGCCAGCCCGGTGAGTGCGCCGGCTGGGGCCAGTTCGATGATGCCGGTCACTCCTGCGGACTGCATCGACTCCATGGTGAGGTCCCAGCGCACAGGAGACGCGACCTGCCCGACGAGCAGGTCGACGAATCGCGCACCAGACGCAACGAGTGAGCCGTCGGCGTTCGTCCACAGCGGTCGCGCCGGATCGACGGGAGTGAGTGCCGCTGCCGCCGGAGCGAGTGCCTCTCGGGCGTGTTCCATGTAGCGGGTGTGGAACGCCCCGGCGACCTGCAGGGGGATGACTCGGGTGCCCGGCAGGGGGGCGGAACTCAAATCGGCCAGTGCGTCGAGTGCTCCGGCCACGACGATCTGCCCACCTCCGTTGAAATTCGCGGGCTGAAGGTCGAGTTCCTCGAGCCGGGCGAGAAGTGCGTCAACGTCCCCACCGAGGACCGCACTCATCCCTGTGGGAGTCGCCGCGGCAGCGGCGGCCATTTCCGTGGCCCTGGCCGCGACGAAGCGCATCGCATCGAGGTCGTCGAGGACACCGGCACCGGCGGCTGCGGTGATCTCCCCGACCGAGTGGCCGGCGATCCCGACGTCAGCGGGGATGGCGCCGGTCCGGGCGAGAGCACGAAGCGTGAGCAGGCCGGCGGCGACGATGAGCGGCTGGGCCACGCGGGTGTCGCGGATCGTGTCGGCATCCGACTCGGTGCCGTGGAGGACCAGATCGAGCCCGGCCGCTTCCGAGTACTGGTCGACCAGCGTGCGGTTGGCGGGGTCTTCGAGCCACGGGATGAGGAAGCCGGGGGTCTGGGAGCCCTGACCTGGGCAGACAAGAACGATCACGATACCAGTCTGTCAATCGCCGACCACGAGAGTGTGTTGATCATCACACAAGAATGGCAGGATCGTTTGTGCATGTCACACATAGCCACGCCGGGATGTCTCTCAGCGCCGACGCTTGACGGCATCGGGTTCCGCGATCGAACCGAGAATGAGCGCCGCCTGCAGGATCAGGGCCTCGCGTGCGCCTGTTGCATCCCAGCCGATGACATCGGACACCCGCTTGAGGCGGTAGCGAACAGTGTTCGGGTGCACGAAGAGCTCACGGGCCGTTGCTTCGAGCGAGCGGCCGTTGTCGAGGTAACACCAGAGGGTGGTGACCAGTTCGGTGGAGTGGGCGTGGAGAGGACGGTAGATCCGCTCGACCAGGGTCGTCCGGGCGAGGGCGTCGCCAGCGAGGGCCCGCTCGGGGAGGAGGTCGTCTGCCTGCACCGGCCGGGGTGCGTTCCGCCAGGCACGTGCGACGGCGAATCCGGCCAGGGCAGCGCGGGCGCTCCTGGATGCTTCAACAAGTGTGGGAACCGCGTGGCCAAGTACGAGGTGACCGGCGCCGAAACCAGGCTCGAGCTGCGTGGCGATCTCGACGAAACTGAGCGACGCCGCCGTTCCGATCTCTTCGTCGTCGACGCCGTGTGAGGTCTCGGCCCGACCGATCACCAGCACAAGCCTGCCGCCCTGAACGCCGATGAGGACATCAGCGGCCATGTGCCTCGCCGTCCGGCGGAGCTGGTCGACATCGAGCTGTGGGGGAGTGGTGCCCACAAGCACGGCGACTTCGCCGTGACCATGCCAGCCGAGCGCTGCGATCCTGCTCGGAAGTTCGTCGTCGGCCTCACCCGACAGGATCGAATCGACAACGAGGGCCTCGAGCCTGGCGTCCCACAGGCCGCGGGCCTCAGCGGCCCGCGCGTACACGTCTGCTGCGGCAAAGGCGATTTCCCGCGAGTACAGCAGGATTCCCTCACGGAGATCCTCGGCGCCGCCGTCCTTCAGCCGGGCCTCGACGACCTCGACCGTGACGCGGATCAGCTGGAGTGTTTGTTGCAGGCTGACCGATCTCAGCAACTCCCGCGGAGCCGCCCCGAAGACATCCGCCGCGATCCACGGCGTCGACTTGGGGTCGTCGAACCAGGCGATGAAGGAGGCGATGCCTGCCTGGGCGACGAGCCCGACCGCGGACCGCCGCCCTGGCGGCATTTCTGCGTACCAGGGCAGCGTGTCTTCGAGTTTCTTCAGAGTGGTCGTTGCCAGTTCGCCTGACAACCGGCGCAGCCAGGCGAGCGTCTCGCTTTTCGAACGCGGCACGAGCGGGGAACTGATGGTCTAGCTCTCACCACCGGCGTTGCCGGTGGTTCCCGCGTTGACGTCGTGCAGCTTGTACTTCTCGATTGCCTGTGCGGGCACCGACCGGTCGATCTCTCCGCGGTCGGCGAGCAGTTCGAGAGCACGGACCACCATCGACGGTCCGTCGATCTTGAAGTACCGGCGAGCGGCGGCGCGGGTATCCGAGAACCCGAAATTGTCTGCACCGAGCGTCGCGAAGTCACCAGGAACGAACTGACGGATCTGATCGGGAACTGCGTGCATGAAGTCTGAGACCGCGATGTACGGGCCATTCGCCTCCTGCAGCTTCGACGTGACGTATGCGACCTTCTTCTCAGCATCCGGGTTGAGGAAGTTGTGTTCCTCGGCCTTGATACCGTCGCGGCGCAGCTCGGTCCAGGAGGTGACGGACCAAACGTCGGCGGAAACGCCCCAGTCCTTCTCGAGCAGCTCCTGGGCTTCGAGTGCCCATGGAACGGCAACACCCGACGCGAGCAGCTGAGCCTTCGGCCCGTCGGCGGACGAGTCCTTGAGCTTGTAAATGCCCTTGATCACGCCGTCCACGTCGAGGTTCTCCGGTTCGGCCGGCTGCACGATCGGCTCGTTGTACACGGTGACGTAGTACATCACGTTGGGGTCTTCGTGCTCGCCGCCGTACATGCGCTCGAGTCCCGAGCGCATGATGTGCCCGATCTCGTAGCCGTATGCGGGGTCGTAGCTCACGGTGGCCGGGTTCGTCGACGCGAGGAGCGGCGAGTGGCCGTCGGCGTGCTGGAGACCTTCACCGGTGAGGGTGGTGCGTCCTGCGGTCGCACCGATGATGAACCCACGGGTCATCTGGTCTCCGGCGGCCCAGAAGGCGTCGCCGGTGCGCTGGTACCCGAACATCGAGTAGAACACGTAGATCGGAATGAGCGGTTCGCCCTGGGTGGAGTACGACGTTCCGACGTTGGTGAACGCCGCAGCGCCACCCGCCTCGTTGATGCCGACGTGAAGGATCTGACCCTGCGGGCTTTCCTTGTAGGCGAGAAGCAGCTCACGGTCGACCGAGGTGTAGTGCTGGCCATTCGGGTTGTAGATCTTCGCGGTCGGGAAGAACGCGTCGATTCCGAAGGTGCGAGCCTCGTCCGGGATGATCGGGACGATCCGGTTGCCGAAGTCCTTCGACCGGATGAGGTCCTTGAGCAGCCGGACGAACGCCATCGTCGTGGCGATCTCCTGCGTGCCTGAACCCTTCTTCGCGATCGCGTAGGTCGAAGCATCCGGCAGGGAGAGCTGGGTGTACTTCGAGCGGCGCTCCGGTACGTATCCGCCGAGCGCGCGACGACGCTCGTGGAGGTACTGGATTGCTTCGTCCTGGTCGCCCGGGTGGTAGTACGGCGGAAGATACGGGTTCTCTTCGAGCTGAGCGTCGGTGAACGGGATGCGCATCTCGTCACGGAAGGTCTTCAGGTTGTCGAGCGTCATCTTCTTCATCTGGTGGGTCGCGTTGCGCCCCTCGAATGACGGGCCGAGGCCGTAGCCCTTCACTGTCTTCGCCAGAATGACGGTTGGCTGCCCCTTGTGCTCGGCTGCTGCCTTGAACGCCGCGAACACCTTGCGGTAGTCGTGGCCACCGCGCTTGAGGTTCCAGATCTGCTCGTCGGTGTAGTTCTCGACCAGCTTGCGCGTGCGCTCGTCGCGACCGAAGAAGTGTTCACGGACGAACGCGCCGCTTTCGGCTTTGTAGGTCTGGTAGTCACCGTCGGGGGTGGCGTTCATCAGGTTGAGCAGGGCGCCGCTGTCGTCGCGGGAGAGAAGGTCATCCCACTCGCGGCCCCAGACGACCTTGATGACGTTCCAGCCGGCACCGCGGAAGAAGCTCTCCAGTTCCTGGATGATCTTTCCGTTGCCGCGCACAGGACCGTCGAGGCGCTGGAGGTTGCAGTTGATGATGAAGTTGAGGTTGTCCAGGCCTTCGTTGGCAGCGACCTGCAGCTGGCCGCGGCTCTCCACCTCGTCCATTTCACCGTCGCCGAGGAATGCCCAGACCTGCTGGTCCGATGCGTCCTTGATCCCGCGGTTGGTCAGGTAGCGGTTGACCTGCGCCTGGTAAATGGCGTTGATCGGACCGAGTCCCATAGAGACGGTCGGGAACTGCCAGAATTCCGGCATGAGGCGCGGGTGCGGGTACGACGAGATACCGTTCGGACCGTGGGACTTCTCCTGGCGGAATCCGTCGAGCTGTTCGGTCGACAGGCGGCCTTCGAGGAAGGCGCGGGCGTACGTGCCGGGGGAAGCGTGGCCCTGGATGAAGATCTGGTCCCCACCGCCCTCGTGGTCCTGGCCGCGGAAGAAGTGGTTGAAGCCGACCTCGTAGAGTGCAGCGGATGACGCATACGTGGAGATGTGTCCGCCGACCCCGATCCCGGGGCGCTGGCTGCGGTGCACGGTGACCGCTGCGTTCCAGCGGATCCAGGCGCGGTAGCGACGCTCGATGTCTTCGTTGCCGGGGAACTCGGGTTCGTTCTCCGGGGCGATGGTGTTGATGTAGTCCGTCGTCGGCACCATCGGAACACCGAGGTGCAGTTCACGCGAGCGCTTCAAGAGGCTCAGCATGATCTCGCGGGCACGGCCGTGACCGTGGGTCGCTACGAGCTGGTCAAGTGACTCCTGCCACTCCGCGGTCTCTTCGGGATCAGCGTCGAAGTTGTCAACCGAGTAGGGGTCCTGGTCGTTTACAGTCACCGTCGACCTTTCTGTATGGGCAGATCGTGCCTGGTTCTCACGGTGCAAATTGTCAGTGAAGGTCAGGTTTTGACCCGCGCGGGCACCACTGATCAGCCTAGCGACTTGCGCACGACTTGGGTGACATAGCGGTCGCCTTGGACCACACCGGCGGCGGGGTTAGCATGTGTAGCTGCACAATGCGGCGGTCTCCGTCGCATCCGTATCCAGGCGCTCCGCCTGAAAGGATGTACCTCATGGCTCTCGAGAATGACACTCGAGCCCCCGATTTCGTTCTACCGAACCAGTTCGGTGAGCTGGTCCAGCTGGGCAGTTTCCGCGGCAAGCGGGCCGTCGCGCTGGTCTTTTTCCCGCTGGCGTTCTCCGGGCGCTGTACGAGCGAACTGTGCGAGTTGCGCGACAACCTCGCTCTGTTCCAGGAGTCGGGAATCGAGTTGATCGGCATCTCCGTCGACTCCAAGTTCACGCTGAGGGCGTGGGCGGAGGAAGAGGGGTACGACTTCACCCTCCTCGCGGACTTCTGGCCGCACGGGCAGGTCAGCAAGGAGTACGGCGTCTTCCTGCAGGACAAGGGTTTCGCCAACCGGGCGACCTTCCTCATCGACACTGACGGCATCATCCGGGCGAGTTTCATCACAGCACCGGGGGAGGTTCGCTCGCTGGCCGCCTACCGCGCAGCGGTCGACAGCCTGCAACGGCAGCCTGCCTGATCAGCACGGTCTTTCCGCGCCGGTCAGAACCTGTGTAACATGAATTCGCTGCATCACGCAGTGAGGGCCTTTAGCTCAGCTGGTAGAGCGCCACGTTTACACCGTGGATGTCATCGGTTCGATCCCGGTAGGGCCCACCACCTATCGACTGTGAGGGGCGACGGTCGTCGCTAGAGCTTCTGCCACCCGCAGAAGAGCCTCACGGCTCCGGTATCCACCTCGCCCTGGACGAAGCCGACAAGCCCCCAACCGTCGATTGCGGTGATGTGGGATTGGTACAACTCAAAGACCCCGACCTGCTGGTCAGCGGACGTTGCGACCGGTGCCCCGTCAACCGGGGCGCTGAGGAGCGTCAGCTGTTCCCCCGGCCCATCCAGCCAGGGCGAGCCAGGGCAGATTCCGCCGTACGCGGGAATGGGGGACGTCTGAACCGGCCAGAGCGTTCCGTCCTCCGAACGATGAAGAGCGACCGTCCGTGTCAGTTCGCCGGTGCCGGGCTCCGAGCACGGCACCGTGTCGTCCGTCCCCGTCAGTCTCAAGAACTCATGCACCACAAACCCGCCATCAGCCGCAGTGACGGACTCCACGAATCTCCCGCAACGGGACTGCTGGGCGATCGGGAACTCGATCTGACGGATGCCGACGCCATCGTCGTCCCCACTGTCGTACCAGAGATACCAGACCGTGTCTGATCCGTTGCCATCCAGTCGACTGATCGGCACGATGGCATCCGTGCGTCCATCCGAGTCCGCATCGCCGAAGACGGGATCGCCGACTTCGTACTGGAACACATCGACCGTCGACGCACCGTCGACGAGTGAAACGTCGATCGGAAGGTCGCTCCCGCCTGAGGAGAACCTCCAGTCGGTGGTTCCGAAGTCGAAATCTTCGATTGTCGTTTCCACCGGAGGGGGAGTCGAGACGTCGTCGACACCCTCTTCATCTGCGCCGCTTGATGCCGGGGTCGTAGCAGCGCACCCGGCCAGGCCGATCGAGGCGGCGACGATCAACGCAAACGACGTCGTTCTGCGGATCATGAAGCCCCCAGGATATGTACGGATGCTCACGTTACCGCGAAGCGCAGTTCGACCGCCAGCGTCCGGCACGGATGCACAAAGCCGATTCGACGCATCAGGCGGTTGGCGCATCGAATCGGCTTTGGCTCCGGCTACTTTTTACTGGCGACCGGACCGAACATCGCGTCGATCTCCTGCAACTCGAGATCTGCTGTCGCCTGGATGAGCTTCAGCAACTCGGGGTCCAGCCCCGGCGCAAACTCCTCGAAGCGCTCAGGCGCGATGGTGATCGGAACCCCGACGGGTGCCTGCTCGCTCGCATCCAGCTGCGTACCGTCGTTCGATGGTGACATCCCGCGGAAGATCTTGCCCGCCTCGGACTGCCCGGCGAGGTCGAAACTGTACTGCTTGCTCTGCAGCCCCAGGTCAAGGAGCTTCTTCACCTCGGGGAACTTCTCTGCGTTGGTCTTCGGTATCGGCAGCAGGGTATTCCAGTTCACTCCGAGGCTCTCGAGGGCCTTGGCGTATGCATTCTCGTGGGCCTGATCACGCACGATGAGATAGGAGAGGGTGGAGCGCGCCGTCTTGTTGTCGGTCATTTCGTAGATTCGGCACTTCTGCAGCCTCCCGGTCGACTCGAGCATGAGGTTGTACAGCAGGTCGAGGACAAGGTTTCCCGAGTTGTAGACGTAACTGCCGAGCCACGGGTTCCCCGCTGCATCCACAGGCAATGCTCCCTGCGCTCCGACGAGATAGTGGTGGATGTTGCTGGTGTCGAGGGCGATGCTCAGCGGTGTCGCTCCTCCTGCACCCGGTTTGTCCAGCGGATCGGTGGGCTTGCCCTGGTAGCGCGGCGACCCGTCGAGGAGGCGTGAGATCGTCGTTCCGATGAGTTCGACGTGGCTGATCTCTTCGGTACCGACGCCCTGGATGAGGTCCCGGTACGGTTTCGCGGCCGCTCCGCGGAAGTTCATGCTCTGGAAGAGGTATTGCATCATGGTGCGCATCTCGCCGAACTGTCCGCCGAGCCCCTCCTGCAACGCGTTCGCCGCTGCGGGATCCGGTTCGTCCTGTGTGATCTCATGAATGAGCTGTTGCACGTGGAAATACATCGAAATCCTCCCGAGGTGATGTCAGGCGAACGGTCGCCGCCCTTTTCTCGAGCCTCCGGCACCAGCTGGTTTTGCGGGAGGCACTGGACCGGGACCTGACGCAGGTCTAGACTCGCCCGCCGGTCGGGCTGTGTGACCTACGATGGGAGCACATGATTACTCGACGAGAAGCTGCCCTGCGCCTGGATATTCCGCTGGAGATGGCGGTGCGTCACGGCATTCCGTCGCGGCTCACCGACGCGGATGTCACGCATCTCGACGAGAATCCGCCCGCGTGGCTCGTCCAGTCGCGGGCGAACCGCACCGGCAAGAAAAAGGTGTGGGTGGAGCTCACCTGCGACATCTGCGGCTTCAGCGAAGCGGTCCGCCCCAAGAAGTGGTGGCCTGAGTTCGCCTATCTCTCGTGTGAACACCACGGGTCCGACGAACTGCCCGCACTGTTACCTGGACACATCCGTTCCGAGGTCGATGGAATTGGGAGTCGCTTCATCGGGATCGTGGACGAGAAGCCGTCCTGAACTCGCTCGAAATTCGAGTAGACACACGGGTTACACAGGTTCGGTGGAGGGGTCTCCCAGCGGCGTCATGAAGACTGGGCGCTTCAGCCGCCTGTGCACACCCGATTTCGCACAGGCGAACAGCGAGCCAACAGAGCCGCTGCACGACCGACACCGCCCGTCACCCCACACAGCCGCTGAGTGAGCGCCGGCCCCGCCCGCGCACCTCACGATGGTGGAGGACGCTCCCGCCGGAAGCAAAACCACGGAGCGCCTCGCCGAGGCTCTGTTCCCGCCTGCGCTGAAGGCAGAGGAACGCAACCCCGGAGATACATGCTCACGTCAAGACACACCATCACCCGCTCGACGAAAATTGCGGCCGCTGTTGCCGCGGCCGGCATCCTTGTCGCCGGACTGTTCACCGCTCAGGCCAACGCCGTTCACGCGGAGACCGGCGCACAACTCTCCGAGACGCTGACCGGCATCAACGGCACGCTGTCTGAGAAGACCGGCGCCATCACCGAGGCGCACGCTGACCAGCTCGCAGAAAGCACCATCGCCGAGGCGAATGCTGTCGTTGCTGCGACGAAGGAGAAGGTCGACACCACTCCGCTGTCGGCATCCGTTGCCTCCCTCGCCGACTACCGCACGCTCGAACCCGAAACGGTGGTCGTGCTCGCGTCGTACACCGGAGCCAAGGCCGAGAAGATCACTGCCGAAGCGGCAGAAGCAGACCGGATCGCCGCGGTGAAAGCCGCCGAGCGGGCTGCAGCCGCTGCCGAGAAGCTCCGCGCAGGCAACACGCCGGACGGCGCGCGTGCGACAGCCGCGTCGCTGGCATCGTCTGGTTATGGCTGGGGCTCCGGCGAGTTCTCCTGCCTCAATCAGCTGTGGCAGAAGGAATCCGGCTGGTCGTACACCGCATACAACGCATCGAGCGGTGCAACGGGTATCCCGCAGGCTCTTCCTGGCAGCAAGATGGCCACAGCCGGTTCGGACTGGAAGACCAACGCCGCAACGCAGATCGCCTGGGGGCTCGACTACATCGACCGTGTCTATGGCAGCCCCTGCTCGGCCTGGTCCCACTCGCAGGCCGTGAACTGGTACTGAACCGACCCGGGTTTCCCACGCTCGATAGGCTGAGCGGATGTCGTACACACTCTCTGACGTCTGCTCAGCCGTCGAACGTCTCTGGCCGATGTCTGGCTCGGAGTCGTGGGACGCGTCCGGTCTGATCGCCGGGCATCCAGACGACGCTGTGACACGTGTGCTCCTTGCCGTGGACGCTGTCGACCTGGTCGTTCGCGAAGCTCTCGAGACTGGCGCAGACCTGCTTCTCGTTCACCACCCGTTGCTGCTTCGCGGGGTGACGAGCGTTGCTGCCGACCACTACAAGGGTGCGGTGCTCACCGCGCTCATCCGGGCTCGCTGTGCGCTGCTTGCTGCGCACACGAACGCCGATGTGGTCGACGAAGGGACGTCTGGCGTGTTCGCGGAGCTCCTTGACCTCACCGATGTCGAGCCGCTCGTTCCGGCGGCAGACGGCACCACCGGACTCGGACGCGTCGGTGTTCTCGAGCAGCCCACCACGCTCGGGCATCTCGCCCACCGGCTGGCGTCGATCCTGCCAGCAACGGCGACCGGCATCCGGGTCTCTGGGGATTACGATCGTGTGATCGAGCGCATCGCGCTATGTGGCGGTGCCGGGGATTCGCTGCTCGGCTCGCCTGCCGTGCACTCCGCCGACGTCTACATCACAAGCGATCTGCGCCATCACCCGGCGTCCGAAGCGATCGAGCAGTTCCGCACAGGCGGCGGACCTGCACTGATCGACGTCTCGCACTGGGCAAGCGAGTGGCTCTGGCTGGATCGCGCGGCCTCACAGCTCGGCGAGGCGTTGCCCGGCCTCGATATCCGGGTCAGTGACCTGCGCACCGACCCCTGGGAGTTCGTCGTCACGCAGTAGCCGGTGCCCGACGGGTTCGAACCCAGTAATCTGGCAGAAGACGAACCAGCCATCCCGGAACCATCGCGCCACTCAGAGAGATCTCACGTGAAATCCAGCCACGCAGAGCAGAAGAAACTGCTCGACCTGCAGAACATCGACTCAGGACTGGCCCGTGTCGCACACCGCGAACGCAGTCTGCCTGAGATCGCTGAGCACATCCAGGTGTCGGGGGAGCGGACCGCTCTCAGCGCGCGACTTGCGGCCGAAAGCGGTGTGCTCGAAGACGCGAAGACGGAACTCGGTCGTCTGGAGTCGGATGCGGCTGTTGTCGATGCCCGGATCGCTCGCGACACTGATCGGGTCACCCACTCCTCGTCGGTGAAGGATGTCACAGCGCTCGAGAGCGAACTCGAATCACTGTATCGCCGCAAGAACAACCTCGAAGACATGGAACTCGTTGTGATGGAGCGGGTCGAGCAGGCCGAATCCCAGCTCGCGTCGACGCAGCTTCTTGACGACGAACTGCAGGCGAAACTGGCGGATGTGGCCGAGCGACGATCCACAGCGCTCGACGCTCTCGCTCAGGAACGCGCGCATCTGTCTGCCGAACGCGGACTCCTGGAGGACTCCGTCGCGACGGACCTGCTCGCGCTGTACGAAAAACTCAGGACACGCGGGGGAACGGGCGCAGCGCTTTTCCGCGCCGGAACCTGTGGAGCCTGCACAATCACGCTGACCGGAAACGAACTGCAGAAGGTTCGTGCGGCCGAAATCGATGAGGTTCTGCAGTGCCCTGAGTGCTCGGCCATCATGGTGCGCACGGAGGAATCCGGGCTCTGGTGACGCCGTCGCAGCGAAGCCCGCTGCCGGCTGCCCGGTAAGCTCGTCCTGTGAATGGGTCGGCAAGACGGCCGCGTCGCCAGGAATGGTGCCGAGGAACGTCCGGGCTCCACAGAGCAGGGCGGTGGGTAACACCCACCCGGGGTAACCCGCGAGACAGTGCAACAGAAAACAGACCGCCCGGCGCGCAAGCGTCAGGTAAGGGTGAAACGGTGGTGTAAGAGACCACCAGCGGCCGGGGTGACCCGGCCGGCTCGGTAAACCTCGCCCGGAGCAAGGTCAGACAGAGGACTATGGGGCTGCTCGTCCCGTCCTCGGGTAGACCGCTGGAAGGCTGCGGTAACGCAGTCTCGAGAGAGATGGTCGTCCAGGGTGCGCAAGCGCCTGAACAGAACCCGGCGTATCAGCCGGCCCATTCACCCCGCTGACCTGACGGATGCCATCATGAACCGAGAATCCTGCGTCGCGGCCGACCGCCGCGACCCCCTGTCGGCGTTCCGTGCCGAGTTCGTGCTGCCGGAGGGCATCCTGTATTTCGACGGCAACTCGCTGGGGCCTCGACCGGTGAGATCCCTCGAGCGGGCAAGATCCGTCGTCGCGGACGAGTGGGGATCCGGTCTGATCCGGAGCTGGAATGACGCCGACTGGTTCACACTGCCTTCCCGCCTCGGCGACAAGGTGTCGCGGCTGATCGGTGCAGCCGATGGCGAGACAGTCGTCACCGACACGACCACACTCAATATCTTCAAGACGTTGGCCGCCGCCATCCGCATCCAGGACGTGCGCGACCCGTCGAGGCGCGTTCTCCTGTCTGAACGCGACAACTTCCCCACCGACCTGTACATCGCTGAGGGATTGATCGAGTTCATCGACCGTGGCTATGAACTGCGGCTGGTCGACGGACCGGACGACCTCGCCGGGGCGCTCGGTCCCGACGTCGCCGTTGTCCTGCTCTCGCACGTGAACTATCGCACCGGGGCGATGTTCGACCTGGCCGCATCGACCAGCGTCATCCACGAGGCAGGCTCCCTTGTCGTCTGGGACCTCGCACACTCCGCCGGAGCGGTCCCGCTCGATCTCACAGGAGCGGATGCCGATTTCGCCGTGGGCTGCACCTACAAGTACCTCAACGGAGGCCCGGGGTCTCCTGCCTTCCTCTGGGTGAACCCCCGCCATCACGACGACTTCCGGCAGCCGCTCTCCGGATGGTGGGGCCACGCCAGGCCGTTCGCGATGGAACCGTCTTTCGAGCCCCACGTCGGCATCCAGCGGTTCCTCTGCGGCACACAACCGGTGGTGTCGATGTCGCTCGCGGAGTGCGGGCTCGACATCGCGCTTCGCGCTGATCCACTGGTCATCCGGCACAAGTCGATCGAACTCAGCAACCTCTTCATCGCGCTTGTCGAGGAACGGTGTGGTTCGCATCCGCTGACGTTGATCACGCCACGGGACCCGGCGGCACGGGGCAGCCACGTGAGCTTCCGGCACCCGGAGGGGTACGCGGTGATGCAGGCCCTCATCGCGCACGGGGTGATCGGCGACTACCGCGAGCCCGAAGTGCTGCGGTTCGGCATCACGCCTCTCTACCTCGGCTACACCGACGTCTGGGACGCGGTGGAGATCCTGCGTGACCTGCTCGACACCGGCGCATGGGACCGGCCCGAGTTTTACGCCAGAACGGCGGTCACCTAGCCGTCCAGATCATCGCTTCGCGCGAGTGCCGCACGTCCATTCGAGTGCCGCTGTTGCAACTGCAGCACTCGAATGGAACTGCAGCATCCGTACCCGGCAGCTCAGCTGAGCGGCGGAATGGTGCGGACGGCGAGAGCAGCGGCCCCGAGGATGCCGGCATTGTTGCGGTGCACAGCGGGAACGATCGGTGCGTTCAGCGTGAGCAGCGGCAGGAAGTGCTCGTGCTGTTTCGACACGCCTCCTCCGACGACGAAGAGGTCAGGGGACAGGTAGACCTCGAGCGCGCTGTAGAACTTCTGGAGCCGTTTGGCCCACTGCGTCCACGACAGGTCCTCGCGTTCACGAGCAGCGTTCGACGCGCGTGTCTCGATGTCGTGCCCATCGATCTCGAGGTGTCCGAATTCGGCATTCGGAACCAGCACACCGTTGTGAAGGATGGCGGTGCCGATGCCGGTGCCGAGTGTGGTCATGATCGCGACCCCGTCGATACCGCGGGCGGCTCCGAACGACGCTTCGGCGTACCCGGCTGCATCGGCGTCGTTGGCAAACGTGATGTTGCGCCCGAGCGCCTCTTCGAACATCTTCTCGGCGTGCAGGCCGATCCATTTCTTCGAGATGTTCGCTGCAGACAGCGTGACGCCATGCTTGACCACGGCAGGGAAGCAGACGCCGACCGGAGCATCCGGGTCGTGAACCTGCAACTGGGTGACGAGCTCGACTGTCGTGGCGAGGATGCCGTCGGGCGTTCCGCCGGCAGGGGTCGGGATCTTGATGCGATCGGTCAGCAGCTCACCGGTGGCGAGATCGACAAGCGCCCCTTTGATGCCCGTGCCGCCGATGTCGATCCCTACCGCTGTTCCCATCATGCTGTCACCTTAGAGGAGGGCAGGGTGAGGATGTCGGCACCGCGCTCGGTGACGACGAGGGTGTGCTCGAACTGAGCGGTGACGCTCTTGTCCTTCGTGGTGACGGTCCAGTCGTCTGGCCACATGTCCCATTCGTGCGTGCCAAGCGTGAGCATGGGCTCGATGGTGAACACCATGCCGACCTCCATCACGGTGTCGTACTGCGGAGCCGAATCGTAATGAGGAATGATCAGGCCCGAGTGGAACGCTTCGCCGACCCCGTGCCCGGTGAAGTCCCGGACGACGCCGTACCCGAACCGTTTGGCGTACGACTCGATCGCGCGTCCGATGACGTTGACCTGGCGACCGGGAGCGACAGCCTTGATACCCCGGCGGAGCGACTCTTCGGTGCGTTCAACGAGCAGACGGACGTCATCGGTGGGTGTTCCCGCGAGAAAGGTCCTGTTGCTGTCGCCGTGCATGCCGTCGACGAACGCCGTGATGTCGATGTTCACGATGTCTCCGTCCTCGAGCACGGTGTCGTCAGGGATGCCGTGACAGACCACCTCGTTGACGGAGCTGCAGAGTGACTTCGGATATCCGCGGTAGCCGAGCGTCGACGGGTATGCGCCGTTCTCGACGAGGAAGCGGTGGCCGATCTCATCGAGTTCGTCTGTCGTCACGCCTGCTCGCACGTTCTCACCGACCAGGGAGATGGCGTCTGCTGCGATCCTCCCGGCCAGGCGGATGCGCTCGACGGCGTCGGGCGAATACACGTCGGAACCGGTGAACGGGCGGGGTGCCCGCCGGCCGACATACTCCGGGCGAGGGATGCCAGGAGGCACGTTTCTGGGAGCGGAGACGGCTCCGGCGATCAGGTGTCCGTGAGGGTCCTTGGGCATAGGATCAAGCCTAAGCCACCTCAGCGAAGGGCACTCTCATGACAGAAGATCCGTCGAAGCAGTACTGGTACAACCTGAAAACCGGGCAGGTCGAACACGGCTACGAGTCACCGTCTGCCGACCGGGCAGGGCCGTTCGCCACGGCCGACGAGGCAGCTCGAGCTCCCCAGGTCCTCCGCGAACGCAGCGCGAAATGGGCAGAAGAGGAAGCAGCGGAAGACCGCTGACCCCACTAGCTGTAGCTGTGCTCTTCTCCGGGGTACACACCGTCGGCGACTTCGGAGCGGAACGTCGTGACGGCATCCGTCAGCGCTCCACGCAGGTCGGCGTACTTCTTGACGAACGACGGGATGCGTCCGGTCGTGAGACCGGCGAAGTCGGTCCAGACGAGCAACTGTCCTGAGACGTCAGGGCCGGCACCGACCCCGATGGTGGGGATATCGAGTTCGGCCGTGACCCTGGCCGCAGCCTCGGCTGGAACCATTTCGAGGACGACAGCGAATGCTCCAGCATCCTGCACCGCCCGCGCGTCGCGGAGCAACTGCTCCACTGCCTGGCCGCGGCCCTGGATGATGTGACCGCCGAGACCGTGTTCGCTCTGCGGAGTGAACCCGATGTGACCCATCACCGGGATGCCGGCGGAAACGATGCGACGGATCTGTTCGTGGCTGCGTTCACCACCTTCGAGCTTCACCGCCTGGCTTCCGGTCTCCTTCATGAACCGGAACGCCGTCTTCAACGCGTCTTCCGGGCCGTTCTCGTACGACCCGAACGGCATGTCGGCGATGACAAGTGCGCGCTGTGCCGCCCCTGCGACGGCGCGGGTCAACGGGATGAGTTCGTCGACGGTCACCGGAAGCGTCGTATCGAACCCCAGCACGGTGTTGCCGGCGGAATCACCGACGAGAAGGAAATCAATACCGGCCTCGTCGAAAATCGTCGCAGTGAGCATGTCGTAGCTCGTGAGGCCGGTGATCTTGATGCCCTGTTCCTTCGCCCTCTGGAAGTGGCGGATCCGGACGCGGGCCGGGCTGGACGCTGCGGGCTTCGATGGCTCAGACATGGCGCAAGTCTAGCGATCAGCCGAACGCGAAGATCGGCACGGCAGCCCACGCGACGAGCGTGAAACGGATAGCCTGTAACCGCAGCAGCGAGACGGACTTTTCGAGGGGATCAGATGGATAAGCAGCGCGACTTCGTTCTTCGTACGATCGAGGAACGGGGAGTCAAGTTCGTCCGCCTCTGGTTCACCGATGTCGTCGGCACCCTCAAGTCCGTTGCGATCGCCCCTGCAGAGGTCGAAGGCGCATTCGCCGAAGGCCTGGGCTTCGACGGTTCAGCGATCGAAGGTCTCAGCAGGTCCTATGAATCCGACCTGCTGGCGGTCCCTGACCCGACGACGTTCCAGTTGCTGCCCTGGCGCGGTGAGATCGATCCGACCGCGCGCATGTTCTGCGACATCACGACGCCTGACGGGTTACCGGCTCTGTCAGATCCGCGCAACGTTCTCAAACGCACACTGGCGAAGGCCGCCGATCACGGATTCACCTTCTACACCCACCCCGAGATCGAGTTCTACCTGCTGAAATCGGCTCAGATCGGCCCGGAGGGCCCGATTCCCGTCGACTCCGCCGGCTACTTCGACAACGTTCCAGGCGGCACCGCCCACGACTTCCGTCGCCGGTCGGTCCGCATGCTCGAAGACCTCGGAATCTCCGTGGAGTTCAGTCACCACGAAGCCGGGCCCGGCCAGAACGAGATCGACCTTCGCTACGCGGACGCGCTGACCACCGCAGATAACATCATGACCTTCCGCACCGTGATCAAAGAGGTGGCGATCGAGCAGGGCGTCTACGCGACGTTCATGCCGAAGCCGCTCTCCGACAAACCGGGTTCCGGCATGCACACCCACATGTCGCTCTTCGAGGGCGACGCGAATGCGTTCTACGAGGCCGGCGCGCAGTACCAGCTCTCGAAGATCGGTCGTCAGTTCATCGCCGGCCTGCTCCAGCACGCACCGGAGATCACGGCGGTCACCAACCAGTTCGTCAACTCGTACAAGCGGCTCTGGGGCACGGTCGGCAACAACGGCCTGGCCGAGGCGCCGAGTTTTGTCACCTGGGGCCACAACAACCGGTCAGCATTGGTGCGTGTGCCGCTGTACAAGCCCAACAAGGGTGGAAGTGCGCGGGTCGAATACCGCGCGATCGACTCGGCGGCGAACCCGTACCTGGCTTACTCGCTGCTCCTCGCTGCAGGGCTCAAGGGCATCGAGGAAGGTTACGAGCTGCCACCCGAGGCCGAAGACAACGTCTGGAGTCTCAGCGACTCGGAGCGCCGTGCGCTCGGCTACTCGGCACTGCCTGCCAGCCTCGATCACGCCATCCAGTTGATGGAGGAATCGGAACTCGTCGCCGAGACTCTCGGGGAGCAGGTGTTCAACTACGTCCTGCTCAACAAGCGTCAGGAGTGGCAGGAGTACCGGGCCCAGGTGACTCCGTTCGAACTCTCCAAGAACATCGAGATCCTCTAGAACGTTCCAGGATGCGACGCGACCAGGCCACCCTCACCGAACTCGCACGACTCGGCTTCGCTTCGCTCAGCGGTGTCCGTGCACAGCTCGACGAGCTCTACGATGCTGTGCCGTTCGAGGCGGACGCCGTGCTGCCCGTGTTCTCGAGGGCGGCCGACCCTGACCAGGCGCTCAGCCGTCTGGTCGATCTGGCTCGGTCGCACCCGGGCACCGTGGGGGAAGCGCTGAACTCAGAGGACGACGCACTCCGCCTGATTCGCCTGCTCGGTGCATCCGCCGGACTCGCTGACTTCTTCCACCGTCACCCGGCAGAGGTCGCGTTCGTGACCGGGTGGTCCGACGGCCTGCCGGGCCGCGACGAGCTCGTTGCCGACCTGCTCGATGCCGTCGGTGCCGAGCACGGTGTCGCGGAGTGCATCGACAGCGAGGCGTACACCCGGCTGCGGGTCCGCTACCGACGGTGGCTCGCCCGGATCGCTTCGTACGATCTCAGCGCACCTGACCCGCGCGATGTGCTCGATGACGTCGCGCGCGCGCTGTCGGATGTCGCCGCTGCAGCGCTGGAAGCAGCGATCGCTGTCGCGAGGGCCGAGGTGAGCGTCGCAGGCTCAGGTCCGGGACAGTTCCAGCCCGACGAGGTGAAAGCGACCCGGTTCGCCGTGATCGGTATGGGCAAGGCCGGTGCCGGTGAACTCAACTACGTCAGCGACGTCGACGTCATCTTCGTGGCCGAGGGCGACGAAGCATCCGGGCTGACGAACGCGCGCGCCGTCGACGTCGCCACCAGGCTCGCGGTCGTGTCGATGCGGGTCATCAGCCAGCCGGACATCGAACCGGAACTGTGGGAGGTCGATCCCAACCTCCGCCCCGAAGGCAAACAGGGTGCGCTCGTTCGTACCCTCGAGTCACACCTCGCCTATTACGATCGCTGGGCCAAGAGCTGGGAGTTCCAGGCTCTGCTCAAGGCCCGGGCCTTCGCCGGTGACCTCGAGCTGGGCCAACGGTACGTCGACGCCGTATCACCTCTCGTGTGGTCGAGCGCAGGACGGGAGAACTTCGTCGAATCCGTGCAGCGGATGCGTGAAAGAGTCACCGAGAACATTCCGACGAACGAGGTGCATTTCCAGCTCAAACTCGGTCCTGGGGGACTGCGTGACGTCGAGTTCACCGTGCAGCTCCTGCAACTCGTCCACGGTTCCGCCGACGCTGAGGTACGGAAACGGGGCACAATTCATGCGCTGAACGCGCTCTCCGACCACGGGTACATCGGCAGGGAGGAAGCGGCGGAGTTCGCGGGCGACTACCGTCTGCTCCGGGTTCTCGAACACCGGCTGCAGCTGACCCGTCTCCGCCGGACCCACCTCATGCCTCAGGACCCCGATGCATTGCGGGTGCTCGCACGGGCTTCGACGTTCGCGCCGAACGGCGAGGCACTCGTCACCCTGTGGGAAAAGACCAAGCACGAGGTCAGAGGGCTCCACGAGCGCTTGTTCTACCGGCCGCTGCTCTCGGCTGTCGCCGGTCTCCCTGAGGAAGAGGTCCTGCTCAGCCCCGCCCAGGCCGGCGCCCGCCTCGCCGCCATCGGCTTCCGTGACCCGCAGGGCGCGCTCACCCACATCGGAGCGTTGACGTCGGGGGTCTCTCGACGCGCGATCATCCAGCGCAACCTCCTGCCCGTGATGTTGCGCTGGCTCGCCGACGGAGCCGACCCCGATTATGGTCTCCTCGCCTTCCGCCGGTTGAGCGAATCTCTCGGTGGGACCCACTGGTTCCTGAGGATGCTCCGCGACTCATCCGGTGTGGCCGAGAAGCTCACCCGCGTGCTGAGCGGGTCGCGCTTCATCGGCGAACTCCTCGACCAGATCCCCGAGGCCGCGGCCTGGCTTGAACACGACAGCGAGTTGACGCCCCGTTCGCTCGATGCCCTGACCGAGGAGATCTCCTCGATCCTCGGCCGCCACGAATCCGACGAGCCCGCTGCGACGGCCATCCGCCGGCTGAGGCGTCGGGAGATCCTCCGACTCGCCCTGGGTTCGGTGACGGGCACACTGGCCCTCTCGGACCTGGCCGGGGGGCTCACCGACGTCACCACCGCAACGATCGACGGCATCCTGCGGACGATCCGTCGCGCTGACGGCCTCGGCCCGGATGCCCTGGAATTCGCGGTGATCGGAATGGGACGCTACGGCGGTGCCGAGCTCGGCTTCGGGTCTGACGCCGACCTCATGTATGTCTACCGAGCGACGGCGCTGGAGCCGGAAAAGACCCATCTCGCCGCAAACCGGATCATCTCCGAACTGAACAGGCTCAGCGAGGACCACCGACTCCCGCTCGACCTCGATGTAGGACTTCGCCCTGAGGGAAAGAACGGGCCGGTCGCCCGCTCACTCGACTCCTACCGGGCGTACTACTCACGCTGGTCGCTGACCTGGGAAGCGCAGGCTCTGCTGCGTGCCAGGGGAGTCGCAGGCGACGCCCGGCTGTGGGCCGACTTCGAGGCGATGGCCGACGGCATCCGGTATCCCGCCGAGATCACCGAGAACGCGGTCCGCGAGGTGAAGCGCATCAAGGCGCGCGTCGAGAACGAGAGACTCCCGCAGGGTGCAGACCCGTCCAGGCACGTCAAACTCGGCAGGGGATCGCTCAGCGACGTCGAGTGGTTCGTGCAACTGCTTCAACTCGAGCACGCAGGCGAGATCGGCGGCCTGAGGACGACGAGCACGCTCGGTGCTCTCGCCGTCGCCACCGAAACGGGGCTGGTCGAACCAGATACCGCCGATCGATTGCGTGCTGCGTGGATCTTCGCGTCGCGCCTGAGGTCGGCCATGACGCTGTGGCTCAACAAGACCACCGATGTTCTCCCCAGCGACCGGATGCAGCTCGACGGCATCGCCCGGGTGCTCGAGTATCCGCCCGGATCAGCTGCGCAGCTCGAGGAGGACTACCTCCAGGTCACGAGGCGAGCACGCAGCGTCTTCGAGAAGGCGTTCTACGGGGCGCAGACCCGTCCTGACCCGACACCGCGCTGAATCCACGCACCGCTGGCGCGGCCGAGCCGCTGGCCGTTTCAACGACGCCGGGCCGCCCACCTCGAAAGGTGGACGGCCCGGTGTGGAATCGGTCGAATCAGACGCCGTAATAGAGCTCGAACTCGAACGGGTGCGGGCGCTGGGCCAGCGGCTTGATCTCGTGTTCGCGCTTGAAGTCGATCCAGGTCTCGATGAGCTCACGCGTGAACACGTTGCCCTGGAGCAGGAACTCGTGGTCGGCTTCGAGTGCCTGAAGTGCACCCTCAAGCGACGACGGAACCTGGGGGATGCTCTTGGCTTCCTCCGGGGGCAGCTCGTAGAGGTCCTTGTCGACCGGCTCGTGCGGCTCGATACGGTTCTTGATTCCGTCGAGACCGGCCATCAGCTGAGCGGCGAATGCGAGGTACGGGTTACCGGATGCGTCAGGCGCACGGAACTCGATGCGCTTGGCCTTGGGGTTCGTTCCCGTGATCGGGATACGGATCGAGGCCGAACGGTTACCAGCCGAGTACACCAGGTTGACCGGGGCTTCGAAACCGGGAACCAGACGGTGGTAGCTGTTGACGGTGGGGTTCGTGAAGGCGAGAACAGCGGGGGCGTGCTTGAGCAGGCCACCGATGTACCAGCGGGCGACGTCGGACAGTCCGCCATAACCCGCCTCGTCGTAGAACAATGGTGTGCTGCCGTTCCAGAGCGACTGGTGGGTGTGCATACCCGAACCGTTGTCTCCGAAGAGAGGTTTCGGCATGAACGTCGCGGTCTTGCCCCACTGCTGGGCCGTGTTCTTCACGATGTACTTGAACTTGAGGATGTCGTCTGCCGAGTGCACCATCGTGTCGAAGCGGTAGTTGATCTCGCCCTGTCCTGCAGTGCCGACCTCGTGGTGGCTGCGTTCGAGGATGAGACCGGCGTCGATGAGCTTGAGGCAGATGTCGTCGCGCAGGTCGGCGTGCTGGTCGACCGGGCTGACCGGGAAGTAGCCGCCCTTGTACGGGGTCTTGTTGGCGAGGTTTCCGCCGGGCTCTTCGCGGCCGGAGTTCCAGGCGCCTTCGCTGGAGTCGACCGAGTAGGAGCTCGAGTGCTGGTTGATCTCGTAGCGCACGTCGTCGAATATGTAGAACTCTGCCTCCGGGGCGAAGTAGGCCGTGTCGGCGATGCCGGTCGATGCGAGGTACTTCTCAGCCTTCTTGGCGACCTGACGCGGGTCCTTGGAGTAGATCTCGCCGTTGCGCGGGTTGTAGATGTCGAAGACGACGATGAGGGTCCGCTCGATGCGGAACGGGTCGATGTACGCCGTCGTCACATCGGGGATGAGCTGCATGTCCGACTCGTGGATGCTCGCGAATCCCCGGATGGACGAGCCGTCGAACAGCTGGCCGACGGTGAAGAATTCCTCGTCGACGGTCGATGCCGGGATGTTGAAGTGCTGCTGCACACCAGGGAGATCGGTGAAGCGGATGTCGACAAACTTGACATCCGTATCCTTGATGAACTTGAGCACCTCGGAAGAATCGCTGAACATATGGAGAACTCCAAAAGGGTTGGTACCGAGAAGGATGCAACGTGCAACCTCTTGAGAGGGTAATGACAGGGGATTACCCCGGGGTCACACCCATGTTTCTGGCATGTTACACGTCCGGCGGCACGTAGGATCTGACTGTGACGAGTGTTCCGAATTCCCCTCCGCAATCCGGTGGGCTCACTCCGAGTCGATATCCGGGCGAGCGACTCGGTCTTCCTGAGCACGGGCCTCGCAGCATCGGCCGCGCTGGCCGGCGACTTCTGGCTCTCGCCATCGACTGGACTTCTGCTCTCCTCATCGTCGCGGCGTTCTTCCCTGGTGCGACCGGCATCGGCAATGGTTGGGCCAACAGCCTGGTCTTCGCTGCCCTTCAGATTCTCTTTCTCATCACGACAGGCGCGAGTGTCGGCCATCGCATCGTCGGGCTGCGAGTGGTTCCGCTCGGTGGCGGATACGTCGGTCTCTGGCGGCCCGTCGTCCGCAGCCTGTTGCTCGTCGTGATCCTTCCTGCCCTGGTCTGGGATTCTGACCAGCGCGGCTTCCACGACAAGATCGCCGGTACCGTTCTCATCCGCGTGTGATGTCTGGTCCGTGCGCTGATACCCGGCAGTGAAGACAGAAACCCGCCAGGACATCGAGGTCCTGGCGGGTTTCTGTCTCTGCAGTCCGACTAGCGTGCGCGCTGGGGGCGCACCTTGAACGGGTCGACGCCCTTCGGGATCGGAAGCGATCCGGCGCTGAGCGAGGCCAGGCGGTTCACGACGGCGAGTACCTCAGGCTTCGTGAGGGTCTTTTTCACGGACCGGAATGATTTGGTGAGCTTGTACAGCGGAACAGAGGCTTCGTCCGGGCCGACATAGAAGATGGTGACGGGAACGTTGGGGACGATCCGGTTCACCTTGCGCTTCTCTTCTTCGACGAGGCGGGTCGAACGTGACCGGGGACCTTCTCCGACGAGAACGACGCCACCCCGCCCCACGGCACGGTAGACGGCATCCTGGGTCTTCGCGTTGGCGTTGACGGGCATCTCGCTGCCCTGCCAGCCACGAGGGAGTGAACTGCGGAATACCGCGCCGACTGCTCCCGGCTGGCCGGCGATCTGACCGTATGCCGCTCGCTCGGCGCGACGGCCGAGGATGATCATGGCGGCGAGCACGCCCGCGAGAACACCGGCGATGATCCAAAGGACCAGACCGAAAACGTTGCCACCGGTGAGGAACAGGGCGGCGAGGACGCCGAGCGCGATGGGACCGAGGAATCCGAGAAGCATCCACCAGACAACGCTCTTGTCGTAGCGGCGGGTCATCTGGAACACCTGCCCCATTTGCTTCAGCCGACCGGGTTCCTTCGCAGCCTTGACGGGCTTTTCTTTGCGTGCCATGACATAAGGATACCGGCAATATCGACCCTGCACGGCGCGGTTCGGGGACCTCCGCCCTGCCCGCCGTCCCTTCACACCCGGTCGCATCCCTGGAGGTCGTCCACAGCTTCCTCCCGGGCGCCGACCAGCCGGCCGGCGCCGATGACGATGGCCGGATGACCCAGATCTTTCCGGCCCCTGGCACCGCCGTGGGCGGCTACCGTCTCCTGCGCCAGGTCGCCCGCAGCGACGGCAATATCACCTGGCTTGCCAGGAGCGAGAACGACTCGACCGCCGAGACAGCACTGCTGACGATCGCCACGACCGGCGATGCCCTCACCAGGCGAATCGACGCCCACTCCCGAATCCGGTCGTCCCATGTCGTCGAATTGTGGGATGTCGCGACTCTGGCAGACGGGCGAATTCTCCTCGTGACCGAGGCAACCGACTGGACCCTGGCCACCCTTCTCGCCTCCCGGGCCTCGATCTCGGCGGGCGAAGCGGTCACCATCCTTGCCCCGTTCGTCGCCGGCGTCGCCGCCATTCACGCGGCAGGGCGCGTCCACGGCAGGCTGACTGCAGCGACGATCCATTTCACGTCGGATGGTCGCCCGGTGATCGGTGGGCTGGAAAGCAGCCGTGTCGATCCGGTCGACCGGCCACGCGGAGACGGCGGAGTGAGGCTGTCTTCCGGAGCAGAGGACGACTTCCGTGCCATCGGGGCCGTCTTGCGGGCAGTTTCCGAGGTTGTGAACGACGCAACCGCTCAGTCGGCTCTCGCAGAGATCGCGACCTGGCTCGATCCAGCTGGAGAACACGGTTCCGCCACTGCGCTTGCGATGGAGTTGGAGTGCCGCATCTTCGCAATCGCCCCTGCCCTTCCTGTGGTCCTCGTGGCTGATCGGCACGCCTCGGCACTGCCTGGCGATGTGACCTCAGCCCGCACGGAGGCGAGCCGTGGCCTGACCGCGCTGTGGAGGGCGGTAGCCACACTGCCGCTGACGGCCAGACGGCGGCGCCCTCTGAAGAGTTACGGCCTCGGAGATTTTCTTCGACGCGTCGCCCGCGGCAGGGCGCTGATGATCGGTGTCGGTGTCGGTGTCCTGGTCCTGGTGCTCTGTGCAGGGTTGTGGGTGATTCCACCGATGGGTTCGTCGACCACGGGCGAGACGACGAGATCGACCGGCAGCGAGTCGAGCCCGCCGCCTGCCACGGACACGCCGACATCGACATCGACATCGACACCATCGGTCGGTGCCGACGAGGCGACCGCTCTCTCCACAGACGATCCGGTGGCCGCTACGGTTGCGCTGCTGGCGATTCGCGCGCAGTGTGTGGCGTCCGCGAGCAACAAGGAATCAACAACGACCGTGTGTGTGAGCGGCTATGCAGAAAGAGAATCAGCAGTCGACGTCATGGATCGGCACACGCTCACCAACGGCACCGATGACCGTGCGCTGCTCGTCTCGGTTGGCTCGCGAAAGACTATCGAGCTGGTCCAGGCCCATGGCGATGCGGTCCTCCTCCGAGCTGTCCCCGACACAGCGAAACGCCAGCCGGTGCTCGTTCTCGTGGTGAGAACGGACACCGGCTGGCGTCTGCGTGATCTGTTCGAGGCGGACTAGATTCCGAGGTCGGCCTCGAAGTTGCCCTCTTCGAGCCGGTTCTTCACCGCGACGAGGAACCGTGAGGCATCGGCCCCGTCGACGATCCTGTGGTCGTACGACAGTGCGAGGTAGACCATGGAACGGATCGCGATGGCTTCCTGCCCTGCAGCCTTGACGACGACGGGTCGCTTCGTGACGATCCCCGTGCCGAGAATCGCGACCTGGGGCAGGAAGACGACAGGAGTGTCGAACAGCGCGCCACGCGAGCCCGTGTTCGTGAGGGTGAAGGTGCCACCGGCCAATTCGTCTGGCTTGAGCTTGTTGTCGCGCGTCCGCTCGGCAAGATCGGCGATCTGACCGGCCAGCTCGGCGAGGTTCAGGTCGCTGGCGTTGCGGACGACTGGCGTGAGGAGTCCGCGCTCGGTGTCGACTGCGATGCTCATGTTCTCGTGCTCGGGGTAGACGATCGAGTCGCCGTCGATGGTCGCGTTGACCACCGGGTACGCCTTCAGCGCCTCAGCGGCGGCAAGAGCAAAGAACGGCAGGAACGACAGCTTGGAGCCGGTCTTCGAGTGGAAGTCAGCCTTGACCCGGTCGCGCAGGGTGGCGATATTCGTGACATCCACCTCGACGACGCTGGTCAGCTGCGCCGAAGTCTGCATCGAGATGACCGCTCGCTCAGCGACGACCTTACGGAGGCGAGACATCGGCTGTGTGGTTCCGCGCAACGGCGACACCTCGAGCGGGGCGGCCTTGGCGGGCGCGCTCGACGAGGCTGCTGCTTCGCCTGCCTGGAGAACGTCTTCCTTGCGGATGCGTCCGCCGACTCCGGTTCCGGTGATCGTCGACAGGTCGACGCCCTGCTGGTTGGCCAGTCGACGGACCAGCGGAGTCACGTACCCGCTGCCGAGAGATTCTCCTGACGGGGCGGGAGCTGCGGGTGCAGCAGGAGCAGCAGCCGGTGCCGGAGCCGACGGCGCTGCCGGGGCAGGCGCAGGTGCAGACGAAGCTGCGGGAGCAGGCGCTGGCGCAGCCGGCGCAGGGGGAGCGGGGGCGTCTGCCGGAGCGCTGTCGCCCTCCGCAGGTGCTTCGGCTTCTTCAGGGACCTCGGTCGACGGCTCGACGGCGGGGGCCGCTTCTTCCTGCGACTCTGCCGCTGGCTGCTCGGCGGGGGTTTCGTCGGCCGGGGCCTCTTCCGCAGGAGCTTCCTCGGTGGGAGCTTCTTCGGCGGGAGCCTCATCCGCCGGCTCGTCGCCACCTGACGACGAACCGTCGCCGATCTTCACGAGCGCGGTGCCGACCTCGACGGTTTCGTCTTCCTGAACGAGGATCTCTTCGATCACACCAGCGACCGGCGAGGGGATCTCGGTGTCGACCTTGTCGGTTGATACCTCGAGCAACGGCTCGTCGACCTCCACCCGATCTCCCACGTTCTTCAGCCAGCGGGTGACCGTACCCTCGGTAACACTCTCGCCGAGCGCCGGAAGGCTTACGGATTCTGCCATGACCTTGTCTCCTTTGAAACCAGTTCTTACGTATGTAGCTTAGTTCGATCGCACCCGGGCGGGCGCGACCTACAGTGCGTGGAGCGGCTTGCCCGCCAGATGAAGGAACGCTTCGCCGAGAGCTTCGCTCTGCGTCGGGTGTGCGTGGATCAGAGGAGCGAGGTCCTCGGGGTATGCCTCCCAGTTCACCGCCAGCTGTCCTTCGGTGATCAGTTCGCCCACGCGGGCGCCGATCATGTGCACGCCGATGACGGGGCCGTCGTTGACCCGGATGACCTTCACGTTTCCGCTGGTCCCGATGATCTCGCTCTTGCCGTTGCCGGCGAGGTTGAACTCATACGCGGTGATCTTGTCAGCGCCGTACTGTTCAGCGGCCTTCGCCTCGGTGAGGCCCACCGACGCGACCTCGGGGTCGCAGTAGGTGATCTTCGGGATATTCACGTCGGGAATGAGCACCGGCTTGAGGCCGGCGATCTCTTCGACCGCGAAGATTCCCTGCTGGAATCCGCGGTGAGCGAGCTGAAGGCCGGGGACGATGTCGCCGACGGCGTACAGGCCGGGGATGTTGGTTTCGAGGCGGTCGTTCGTGATCACGAATCCGCGGTCGATGGTGACGCCGACTTCTTCGTAGCCGAGGTTGGCCGTCGACGGACCACGACCGACGGCAACGAGCAGAAGCTCGGCGTCGATGGTCTTGCCGTCTTCGAGCGTGATCACAACGCCGTTCTCATCCTGGGTCACGCCCTTGAAACGGACGCCGAGCGAGTAGTTGATCCCGCGCTTGCGGAATGCACGCTCGAGACCCTTCGACATGGCTTCGTCTTCGTTCGGGACGAGGTGGGGGAGTGCCTCGATGATGGTGACGTCCGAGCCGAACGACTTCCAGACGCTCGCGAACTCGACACCGATCACGCCGCCGCCGAGGACGGCGACCTTCTTCGGGATGAAGTCCAGCTGGAGTGCCTGCTCGCTCGTGATGACGCGCCCGCCGATCTCCAGGCCGGGGAGGGATCGGCTGTACGAGCCGGTGGCCAGGATGACGTTCTTACCGGTGACGGTCGTGTCTCCGACCTGGACCGTCGTCGGGGAGGTCAGTCGACCTTCGCCTTCGACGACGGTGATTCCTCGAGCCTTGATCAGTCCCTGAAGGCCCTTGTACTTCTTCGCGACGATGCCCTCGCGGTAGGCGGTCACACCGGCGATGTCGATTCCGTCGAAGGTGGTGTTCACTCCGTACTTGGACGACTCGCGTGACACATCCGCTACCTCTGCTGAGTGCAGGAGCGCTTTCGTCGGGATGCAGCCGCGGTGCAGGCAGGTGCCCCCGAGCTTGTCCTTCTCTACAAGTCCGACGGTGAAACCAAGCTCTGACGCGCGCAATGCTGCTGCGTATCCGCCACTTCCACCACCGAGAATAACGATGTCAAAATTCTGCTCCGACACTGAGCTTCTCCCTCGTGCATCTGGGTTCGTGCTGATGCCGCCGACACGGGTTCGAGCTGGCGACGGTTGGGGGCTGACTAGCCCATACGACCTTACTACGGGCGACCAATCTGTTCGGCCACCTTGACGAGCGTGCGCACGCCCACCCCACTCGGCCCACCTGCGGTGAAGCCGTAGGGGCTATCCGGGTTGTTTGCGGGGCCGGCGATGTCGAGGTGTGCCCACGGAATCGTGGGTGCGCCGTCTGCGTCACTCTGCTTGCCGATGAACTCGCGCAGGAACACTCCGGCGACGAGCATCCCGCCTGCGGTGTTGCCGAGCTTCGCATTCGCGAGGTCGGCGACGTCAGAGCGCAGCACGGAGGTGAGCTCTTCGGCGAACGGCATCGCCCACATCGGCTCGCCGGCGCCACGGGCAGCGTCGAGGACCTGGTCGACGACGACGTCGTCACCCATCACCCCGGTGTAGCGCTTGCCCAGTGCGACGACGGCCGCGCCGGTGAGGGTGGCGATGTCGATGATGACATCGGGATGCTCTTCGCTCGCAGCAACGAGACCGTCCGCCATGACCAGCCGGCCCTCGGCATCCGTATTGGTCACCTCGACGGTCTTGCCGCCCCGAATTCGGAGGACGTCGTTCGGGCGAAGCGCCGATCCCGACGGCATGTTCTCGGCGATGCACAGCCACGCCGTGACCCGCACGGGCAGCTCGAGTCGCGCCACCGCTGCGACGACGGCGAGCACGGATGCTGCACCGGTCATGTCGTATTTCATGCCAACCATGGATGCCGGCGGCTTGAGCGACAGTCCACCGGTGTCGAAAGTGATGCCCTTACCGACGAGAGCGAGGTGCTTCGTTGCGCCGGACGGGTCGTAGGCGAGCTTCACGAGACGCGGTCCGCGGTCGGACCCCTGGCCGACGCCGAGAATCCCGCCGAATCCATCGGCGGCGAGTGCGTCGTCATCCCACGTTGTGACCTCGATCGGCAGTTCGGCGACGGCATCGGCTGCCGCTGCGGCGAGCGTCTCGGGGTAGAGATCGCTCGGAGGGGTGTTCACGAGATCCTTGACCCTGGCGACTTCCTCCGCGACGATGACCGACCGGCTGACAGCGGCGGCGAAGGAGTCCGCGTCACCGACCGTGTCAGCGAGGTGAACGGTGACGGCCGTGACACCGGGCTTCACCGAGTCGAGCGTCGACGAGCGATAGGCACTGAACGTGTAGCCGCCGAGAGCGGCGCCCTCGAGGATCGCCTCGACGTCGCTCGCAGACGACGTCGGGAACGCGAATGCAACGGTGCCCGCCCCGGCGAGCTGACGCACGGCCGATCCCGCGGCGTTGCGCAAACTGTTCTCGTCTGCCTGACGGCCGATGCCGATGACGGCGATGCTTCCCGCAGAACCGACGGATCCGGGAACGCGGACCAACTGGTCTGCGGCTCCGGTTACCCCGATCGAGGCGAAGTGGTCGCCGAGTGATTCGAACCCGGACACCGCGTGGAGCACAGCGGCCGAGCCGGAGCTCAGTGCGCCGACGACGAGCACGTCGGCCGAGGATTCGATGGCGGGGGAGGAGGACACGGAGAGCGCGGGGACAGACATGCCTCCCATGGTAGACGCGCGCCTCAGAGCACCTTCCCCTGTTCGCTGAGCGCGTGCGCCGGCACGGCTCGGGTGTTCCCGTCGCCGATTAGAGTGGATGTATGAGTGTTACCGACGATCTGTTCGAGCTGACGGCAGCGGCATCCGACGTTCCTGACGGTCTCGACCTCGTCGTGTCTCTCACCGGATTTTCGGATGCCGGTGGGGCCGCTGGCCAGTTCAATGAGTATTCGCAGGGCGCATTCGAGAGTGAACCCGTCGCGATCTTCGACAACGATCTCCTCCTCGACTACCGGGCTCGACGCCCGATCATCTACTTCGACCAGGACCATCTGACCGAGTACACGCCGCCGCGGCTCCAGATCTCGCTGGCCTATGACGACCTGCATCATCCCTTCCTGCTCCTCACCGGATACGAACCCGATTTTCTCTGGGAACGATTCGTTCGCGACGTGCTGGGCCTCGTCGACCGTTTCCGCGTCGCGAGGACCACGTGGGTCCACGCGATTCCGATGCCGGTCCCGCACACCCGACCGATCGGGGTCACCGTAAGCGGAACGCGTGAGGAGCTCATCGAGTCGATGAGCGTCTGGCGGCCGCACACCCAGGTGCCGTCGAACGTGCTTCACCTTCTCGAATACCGGCTCGCCGAACGGGGTTCAGGGGTTGCCGGCTTTGCTCTGCTCATCCCGCACTACCTTGCAGACACCGAATACCCGACGGCCGCGATCGCCGCCATCGACAGCATCAGCGCCGCAACCGGGCTGATCCTGCCCACGGACGAGCTCCGCGAAGAAGGAAGGGAGTTCGTCTCCCGCATCGATGAGCAGGTCGGCGGAAACGACGAGCTGAAGCGCCTGGTCGGCACGCTGGAAGAGCGCTATGACACCTACATGGAGGGAAGCGCGCTGAAGTCGCCCCTCACCGACTCCGACGGTTCGCTGCCGTCCGCTGACGAGATCGCCGCCGAACTCGAGAAGTTCCTCGCCGGTCGCAAAGGACCTGACGAACGGAATGCGCCCGGCGGCCTGCCCGCCTGATGGGTGGGCGTAGGCTGGTCAGGTGAATTCCGCGAAATCCTGGCTCGTCTTCTGGGTTGGGGTCTTCGCCTACATCACCGCAGTCATGCAGCGGTCCACCCTCGGCGTGGCAGGGGTCTCAGCGGTCGAACGGTTCGATGCATCCGCGTCGGCGTTCTCCTCTCTTGCTGTGCTGCAGCTCGTCGTCTACGCAGCGCTTCAGGTCCCGGTCGGCGTGCTGATCGACCGGCTCGGACCTCGCGTTCTGATCGCTGCCGGCCTCAGCTTCCTCGTCGTCGGCCAGGTGGTCCTGGCATTCGCGCCGACCATTTCCGTCGCGGTGATCGGGCGGGTTCTGGTCGGAGCAGGAGACGCGGCCATCTTCGTGTCTGTCATGCGCCTGGTGACGTCGTGGTTCTCAGGACCGGTCGTTCCGCAGTTGTCGCAGTGGATGGGGAACCTCGGCCAGGCCGGACAGATCCTGTCGGCGATCCCGTTCGCGTGGCTTCTGCACTCAGCAGGCTGGACCCCTGCGTTCCTCGCCGCAGCTTCCCTCGTCGCACTGGGCCTGGTTCTCGCCCTCGCCGTGATCAGGGACAGCCCCGCCGGTTCGACCGAAGC
The DNA here is from genome assembly GCF_015752285.1 of Mycetocola sp. CAN_C7. Lineage (NCBI taxonomy): Bacteria > Bacillati > Actinomycetota > Actinomycetes > Micrococcales > Microbacteriaceae > Mycetocola > Mycetocola sp. CAN_C7. The sequence goes on along the minus strand of NZ_JADOUY010000002.1, from coordinate 403,969 downwards.
CCATCGCGCGTCGAGCCTTCGTGAGGCGTTGACCCAGCTGGCCGCAAGCTTCCGGAGACCCGGCACCCAACTGGGTTTCTGGGCGCACTACGTCACGCAGTCATCCGGAACCGTGTTCTCGCTCCTGTGGGGATATCCGTTCATGGTCTACGGACTGGGGCTCAGCGAACCGCTGGCCGCATCGATGTTGCTCGTCGTCGTGGCATCCGGGGTGCTGATCGGTCCGTTGCTCGGCCTGCTCTGCGCCCGGTACCCCTACCGCAGGAGCAACCTCGTGCTCGGCATCGTACTTGCGATCGGCACCGCATGGACCGCTTTGCTGCTCTGGCCGGGCAGCCCGCCGTTCTGGCTTCTCGTCGTGCTGCTCGTTGTTCTCGGTGCCGGTGGCCCCGGGTCGCTCATCGGGTTCGATTTCGCCCGCACCTTCAACCCGGTTCGGGTCCTCGGATCCGCGAACGGTGTGGTCAACGTCGGCGGTTTCATGGCCAGTTTCATCATGATGTTCTTCATCGGGCTCATTCTCGACTCGCAGGCAGGTCCCGGCGCATCGACCGGCGAGCTGTACAGCCTGGAGTCGTTCCGGCTCGCCTTCCTCGTGCAGTACCTCGTCATCGGTTTCGGCGTCGTCATGCTGTTGCTCGCCCGGCGACGGACCCGTCGGAGAATCATTGAGGAAGAGGGAATACAGGTGGGGCCTCTCTGGGTTGCAGCCATGGAAGCTTTTCGGCGCCGTCACCCGTAGAGGCCGCCAGTGCCTCTCAGCGCACCGTGGCTCTCGGTTCCCACAAACCGTGACATAATGTGAAGTAAGGACCCGTTCAAGTCCGTTCTGCCGCCGCCTCCCGAGGCGTGCCCAGCGCAAAGACTTGACATGGGTCTTAGTAATGTCCGAAAACAATCTGGGCCCTCAGCGCTCGTCCGTGACAGCGGCGCTCCGGGACTGAAAGGTGCTCCCATGGCCACCAAGGCCGCACAAACTTCGGCAACGGAAGATCCACAGACGGCAACGAAGGCCGCAACGAAGTCCGCGGAGACGACTCCCGCGAAGAAGGCGCCAGCAAAGAAGGCACCTGCCAAGACCACGACGAAGGCAGCAGCTGCGAAGAAAGCTGCAGAGACTGACGCTCCGGCCGCGAAGGCGCCGGCGAAGGCGCCCGCGAAACGTGGCCCTGCCAAGAAGAAGGCAGACGAGCACGACGAAGAGGTGCACGTCGATCAGACGGATGCCGAACGCGACGAAGCCGAAGAAGCCCGCAAGAAGAAGGCCGAAGAGGCTGAAGCACTCCCTCAGGGTGCCCTCGTGCTGTCGCTCGTCGACGACGAGGACGAAGTACCCGTCTACTCGTCAGCGATCACCGGCGCAACCGCCGACCCTGTCAAGGACTACCTCAAGCAGATCGGAAAGGTCGCTCTCCTCAACGCGGCCGAAGAAGTCGAGCTCGCCATGCGGATCGAGGCTGGTCTCTTCGCCGAAGACAAGCTCTCGCAAATGGATGACACCGAGAAGCGCACGCAGCTTGGTCGCGAACTGCAGTGGGTCGCCAAGGATGGCGCACGCGCGAAGAGCCACCTGCTCGGAGCCAACCTGCGGCTCGTCGTCTCGCTCGCCAAGCGATACACCGGTCGTGGAATGCAGTTCCTCGACCTGATCCAGGAAGGCAACCTGGGCCTCATCCGTGCCGTCGAGAAGTTCGACTACACCAAGGGGTTCAAGTTCTCCACCTACGCCACCTGGTGGATCCGTCAGGCGATCACCCGTGCCATGGCCGACCAGGCCAGGACCATCCGCATCCCGGTGCACATGGTCGAGGTCATCAACAAGCTCGCCCGTGTCCAGCGCCAGATGCTGCAGGACCTGGGTCGCGAACCCACGCCTGAAGAGCTGAGCCGCGAACTCGACATGACCCCCGAGAAGGTCATCGAGGTGCAGAAGTACGGTCGCGAACCGATTTCGCTGCACACCCCGCTCGGTGAAGACGGTGACAGCGAATTCGGTGACCTGATCGAAGACACCGAAGCTGTCGTGCCTGCTGACGCGGTCGGGTTCACCATGTTGCAGAAGCAGCTGGAGAGCCTGCTCGACTCCCTGAGCGAGCGTGAGGCCGGCGTCATCCGGATGCGCTTCGGTCTCGGTGACGGTATGCCGAAGACCCTCGACCAGATCGGTGACACCTTCGGCGTGACGCGCGAACGGATCCGCCAGATCGAGTCGAAGACGATGGCGAAGCTGCGCCACCCGTCGCGGTCGCAGTCGCTTCGTGACTACCTTGAGTAAACCGACCGGTCTGCACTACGTCCTTCCCATCCTCGCCGGCCGCCTGACGCGTTTCGCTACGCGCCTGCGCGGCGGTGGCAGTGCGATGCCCGGCGTCGTCGTCCAGAAGCTCGCACCGAACGTCATGCGTGATGTGGCGTCGCAGCTTCCGTATGGTGTCGTCTTCGTCCTCGGGTCGAACGGCAAGTCGACGACGACGAATCTGCTGTCAGCGATCATGCGCGAACACGGACTGCGGGTCTTCACGAACCCATCCGGTGCGAACATGCCCCAGGGCATCGCATCGGCGATGCTCGCTGAGACGTCACTGACCGGCCGGATGGATGCGGACATCGCCATCCTCGAAATCGATGAGGGCTACGGTGCGGTCATCGCCCGTCAGCTCAAGCCGGACACGGCCGTGATCCTCAACCTGCTCGTCGACCAGATCTACCGGTTCGGTGAACCAGACAAGGTCGCTCAGATGTTCCGAGGCATCGCCGCCGAGATCGGGTCATCGATCGTGCTGAACCGTGACGACAACTTCCTCGGAACGCTCGGTAGCGAACTCGAGGCCGAGGGCCGGCTCGCCGTCGAATACTTCGGGGTGACTCCCGAGGTACAGGCGTCAGCCCCGCACGGTCAGGTGTCTGCCAGGGACTTCTCCGGCGCTGCGGCCGCCGAGCTCCGCCACGCGGTCGCCGAAGTGGTGCACGCAGACGGATACGACGCGAAAATCAGGTTCGGTGACACCATTCACGACGTTCGGATGCCGTCGCGCGGCATCCACTACGCGGTCGACATCGCCGCGGCGTTCACTCTTGCCGCTCGCAACCTCGGACCGAAGTTCGACATCGCCAAGGCTGTCTCCGCGGTCCAGACCACGAAGACGGTCTACGGGCGTGGAGAAATCCTCACGGTCGACGGCGTCGAGATCGAGATCCTCATGCTGAAGAATCTCGCGAGCCTGCAGCTCAACCTCGACTACCTGCAGGGCACCCCGGATTCGGTGCTCTTCGCGTACGACGAATCGAGCAAGGATCCGTCATGGCTCTACGCTGCCGACCTCAGCCGTCTCGACCACGTCGACGTGATCTCCGGGCCGAAGGGCGCATTCGTCGCGCTGCGGCTCGCCTACGAAGGCAAGGACTTCGGTGTCATCGAGCCTGACGTCACGAAGGCAGTTCAGAGGATGCTGGATGGCCCCGTTCCCGCCAGCGGTCGCCACACCTTCTTCCTCGACTACGACCAGATGATGGCCACCCGCCGATACCTCGGCTACAAGGACCTGGAAGCGGGTGCTGCATGACGATCCGAGTCCTCGAGCTCTACCCCACCGATCTGTCGCTGAACGGCGATGTCGGCAACCGCACAGCTCTTGTTCGGCGAATGCGCCTCGCTGGTCTCGACGTCGAGGAGCTCAGCTACTCCCCGGGGAGCGAGCTTCCGGCATCCGCCGACATCGTGCTCATCGGTACGGGATCGTCGAGCGCCGTGCGTTCGATCGCGTCTGACGTGGAGCGGATCGCGCCAACGCTGCGGGCCTGGTCTGACGACGGCGTGGTGATGGTGGCGGCCGGAGCCGGATTCCATCTGCTCTCCGCATCCGTCCGGTTGAGCCCCACCGAGGTCATTCCCGGGGCAGGCGTGTTCGGAGGTTCGGTCGACAACACGTCGCGCCGGATCATCACAGAGGCGTTCGCCATCCAGAGCGATTTCGGTCTGCTGATCGGTACCGAGAATCACACATCCACCTACACCGGTCTGCCTGATCAGAAGCCGCTGGGGCGGGTCAGGAACGGATTCGGTAACGGAGACGGCACCGACGGCGCCGTCGTGCGCAACAGCCTCGGCACCCACTGTCACGGGCCTTTCCTCGTGCTCAACCCGACGATGGCTGATCACCTCATCCGTCTGGCGGCGCAGCGTGCGGGGGAGGACTACCGTCCAGGTCCCGAGCACGCCGACCTCGACCAGGTCGTCGACCTCGCCCGCAACATCCTCCTCGCGAAGCTGCCAGCAGCCTGACCGTCTGGTCGGCATCTGGCCCCCGCATTCGCCGGGGCCGGGTGTCAGCCCTGGTGGAGGTCACCAGCCGCTCCTGATCGGTGTGTGTCCGTCACGAGCGTCGTCAGGCAGAGTCATTTCGGCGCGGAAGCCGAGCAGGCGGATCGGTCTGCCCTCCTCGATCCGGGCGACGAGGTCAAGCGCCCGGGCACGTACGACCTCCTGGTCGACGGTCTGCGGGATCTTCTTCGTGAAAACCCGGGTGACGAACGGCACATACCGCACCTTAAGTGTGAGACCGATGACGGGGCGTGATTCAGCCGCGACGTCCTCGAGAACGCGGGCTACCAGTTCGCGCGCCGCCGTCTGAACCTCATCGGATGTGACCAGGTCCTGCTGGTAGGTCGTCTCCCTGCTGTGACCGCGGGCCACCCACGGTGTGTCGTCGACCACACGGCCGCCCTCACCCCGCGCCAGCTGACGATACCAGGGCCCCATCTTCGGACCGAACTCCGTAACCAGCTTCTCCGCCCCTGCGGCAGCGAGATCGGCGACCGTGACGATGTCGAGCCCGGAAAGTCGACGGGAGATCTTCGATCCGACACCCCACAGATCGATGGTCGGCCTGTCGCCCATCACTTCCAGCCAGTTCGCGGCAGTCAGCCGGAACACCCCCTGCGGTTTGCCGAATCCGGTCGCCACTTTGGCCCGGACGAGGGTGTCACCGATGCCTACGCTGCAGTGCAGCCGCGTGCGCTCGAGGACCGCTCGTCGGACCTGCAGCGCATAGGCCTCGGGGTCATCGCTTTCGATCCCGAGAAACGCCTCATCCCAGCCCAACACCTGCACCCGCGCACCCGGCTGCTCGCGCAGTGTTGCCATCACCTCCCGCGACGCCGCCGTGTACGTGTCTGCGTCGACGGGCAGGAGCACCGCGTCCGGCACCTTACGGGCTGCGATTCGCAGGGGCATCCCGGATCGAACACCGAACGCGCGGGCCTCGTACGAGGCAGTAGACACGACGGCACGCTCGGTGGGGTCGCCGCGTCCTCCGACGATCACCGGAATGCCGGCCAGTTCAGGATGCCGTAGCACTTCGACGGCAGCGATGAACTGGTCGAGGTCAACGTGCAGCACCCACGGTTCGCGCTCTGAACTCACGCGACCAGTCTGCCGTCGGTGCGCCGTTCTGCCTAGAGGAGCGGCCGGGTCCGGGCAGGCCGACACCGGGCAGACAAAAAGCCGCCGCCCGGATCGGGCGACGGCTTTCGGTCGTTTCGGACGTTGCCGGGTCAGGCGCGCTGGTCGTTGAGGAGCCTCGACGACTCGTCGTGCCAGCTGTGGGCGATCGCCGACAGCTTGTCCTGGTACTTCTTGCCGTGGTGCGCGCAGAACAGCAGTTCGCCACTGTTCACAACGACACGGATGTAAGCCTGTGCTCCACAGCTGTCGCAGCGGTCTGCGGCGGTCAGCTGCGGCTCAAGGGTGTCGACACTGCCGGTTTCAACTCGACCGGTACCGTGTTCTCCTGATGACATGAGCTCCTCCTGACCTTGGCGTGCAAGCATCTGTTGTCCCCTAATGAAACCACGCGATGCTGGATATCTTCCTATCCGGCCGGCTATTTCGCTGTACGCGTACGGGTAGTCCCCGAAATCGTGTCACTTCCGGCCGTTCCCGGCTTCGTCGGTAGGCTTGAATATTGTGAGTTCCGACTATTCCGCCCGCCATCTTTCCGTCCTCGAGGGACTGGAAGCGGTGCGTAAACGTCCCGGGATGTACATCGGCTCAACCGACTCCCGCGGCCTCATGCACTGCCTGTGGGAGATCATCGACAACTCGGTCGACGAGGCGCTCGGCGGCCACGGCGACCACATCAACGTCGTCCTGCACGAAGACGGGAGCGTCGAAGTGCGCGACCGCGCCCGAGGCATCCCTGTCGACATCGAACCGAAGACCGGGCTGAGTGGCGTCGAGGTGGTGTTCACCAAGCTGCACGCCGGAGGAAAGTTCGGGTCGGGTTCGTACGCGGCATCCGGTGGGCTTCACGGTGTCGGTGCATCCGTCGTCAACGCATTGAGCGAACGGCTCGATGTCGAGGTCGACCGCGACGGCAAGACCTGGGCGATGTCGTTCCACCGCGGCGAGCCGGGAATCTTCACCGACAGCGGAGAGCCGAGCCCGGATGCTCCGTTCACGCCGTTCGAGTTCGGGAGCGAACTCCGCGTGGTCGGCAAGGTCAAGAAGGGCGTCACGGGTTCCCGTGTTCGCTACTGGGCCGACCGGCAGATCTTCACCAAGGGTGCCGCGTTCCAGATGGATGACCTCATCGGGCGTGCACGTCAGACGGCGTTCCTCATTCCCGGTCTCGGTCTCACCATCGAGGACCGCCGCGCCGGCGAGACCACAGACGCCGACACCCACCTGTTCCAGTACGAGGGCGGAATCTCCGAGTTCGTCGAGCACCTCGCAACAGACACAGCGGTCACGGACACCTGGCGTCTTCACGGCAGCGGTACGTTCACCGAGACCGTGCCGGTGCTGACCGATTCCGGCGCCATGGTTCCCACTGAGCTGCAGCGCACCTGCGAAGTCGACATCGCCCTCCGCTGGGGCACCGGGTACGACACCGTCGCGAAAAGCTTCGTCAACATCATCGCGACGCCGAAGGGCGGGACGCATCAGCTCGGTTTCGAACAGGGGCTGCTGAAGTTCCTCCGCCAGCAGGTCGAGCAGAATGCGCGACGGCTCAAGGTCGGGTCGGACAAACTCGAGAAGGACGACGTGCTCGCCGGTCTCACCGCCGTGCTCACCGTTCGGCTGCCTGAGCCGCAGTTCGAGGGTCAGACCAAGGAGATCCTGGGCACGCCTGCTGCCCGCAGCATCGTGGCGAGCGTGGTGACGAGCGCCCTCAAGGAGCGTTTCGGCTCCGCGAAGCGCGACGACAAGGCGCAGACCGCCCTCGTGCTCGACAAAGTGGTCTCCGAGATGAAGTCCCGGATCTCCGCCCGGGCCCACAAAGAGACGCAACGGCGCAAGAACGCGTTGGAGAGCTCGTCACTCCCGGCCAAGCTCGTCGACTGCCGCAGCAACGACGTCGCCAACAGTGAACTGATGATCGTCGAGGGCGACTCTGCCCTCGGAACGGCGAAGAACGCCAGGGACAGCGAGTTCCAGGCGTTGCTCCCGATCCGCGGCAAGATCCTCAACGTGCAGAAGGCGTCGGTCTCCGACATGCTCTCGAACGCAGAGTGCGCCGCCATCATCCAGGTCATCGGTGCCGGTTCCGGCCGCAGCTTCGATATCTCGGCGGCGCGGTACGGCAAGGTGATCATCATGAGTGACGCAGATGTCGACGGCGCCCACATCCGCACCCTGCTGCTGACGTTGTTCTTCCGCTACATGCGACCCATGATCACCGAGGGCCGGGTGTTCGCGGCCGTCCCGCCGTTGCACCGGGTCGTCGTGATGAACTCCGGTTCGAAGCCCAACGAGACCATCTACACGTACTCGGAGCAGGAACTCCACACCCTCCTGGCGAAGTTGAAGAAGTCGAACCGGCGATACAAGGAACCCATCCAGCGATACAAGGGACTCGGCGAGATGGATGCCGACCAGCTCGCGACAACGACGATGGACCGTAAACACCGCACCCTTCGCCGGGTGCAGGTCGGTGACGCGGAACAGGCAGCACATGTGTTCGAGTTGCTCATGGGCAATGATGTCGCCCCGCGCAAGGAATTCATCGTCGAAAGTTCGGACCGACTGAACCGCGACCGTATCGACGCGTAGCGTCCGGCGCGACGCGGGATTCATCCGTCGCGTCTGACAGTCGCGACGGCCCGAACCCGACATTCGCGACGGATGAATCGTCGCATCCACAGAGTGCCGCCGCTCATCCGTCACGTATGACGGTTGTGACGGCCAAAACCCGACGGTCGCGACGGATGAAGCCGCGAGTCGAACGAACGGTCCTCGCCGTCGCCGCGGCATCCGTTCGTTCAGGTCACCCAGCCGATCAGGCCGTCGCGATCTCCGCGCCGATAGAGCCGATGATGGAGTCGATCGCCGTTCCGGACCCGTCGCGCTTCGCCCCGGCTTCGGGGAGCGTGCGAGCGGAACCGTCGACGCCCACCGCGTGAGCCGGCGCCGGGCCCACCCAGGCAAGAGACAGGCCGTCTTCACCCTTGAGGAAGGCGTGCGCCCGAACGCCGCCCGTCGCCCGACCCTTCGCCGGGAACTCGGAGAAGAACGAGACCTTGGCGCGGCCGGGATCGGTGCCCAGGATTGTTCCGGATGCCACCGAAACCGTCGTCACGACATTCTCGGCTCCGGGGTCGACGGCTCCGAAGAAGAGCACGTGCGTGTCTGCAGTAAGGTTCATGCCGGTCATTCCGCCGGCGGCGCGGCCCTGTGGTCGAACAGCTGACGCCGGGAAGTGCAGCAACTGCGCTGCCGAGCTGACGAAGACCAGTTCAGCCGAGTCCGGGGCGGCCGCGGCCCCGATGACCTCGTCGGAGGGCTTGAGCCCGATGAGTTCGAAATCGGGCTTGTTCGGCCAATCGCCCGGGGTGACCCGTTTCACCACGCCGAGCCGGGTTCCGAGTGCGATCGGTTCGCTGCTGTCGAGAGAGACGAGTGCGAGTACCCGTTCAGCCTTGTTGGGCAAAGCCAGGTAATCGGCGATCTTCACACCGGCTGCAAGCTGCAGGGAGTTCGATGGCACGACGGGCAGGTCGACGGCGGTGAACCTGATCAGCCGACCCAGGGAGGTCACCGCTCCGATCTCGGTGCGGGATGTCGTGTCGAGAACGGCCCGGATCGCATCGTGCTTGCTGCGCCGACGAGCCCGCTCGGGGCCGGGTATCTCTTCGCCCTCGACCCTGTCGATGCGCACTGCTCGACCCGTCGTGCTGAGGAACACCCGGCACGGGGTGTCTGCGACCTCGAGCTGCGCAGGCTGGCGTCGGGATGCCGCCGTCGCGATACTCGGGCGTGCTTCGGTGAGCAGAGTCCGTCGCGGGGTGCCGAAGCGCTCGGCGACGTCGGCGAGTTCGTCGGAGACCTGTTTGCGGATGAGCGCCTGGCTGCCGAGGAGTCGCTCGAGATCGGCGATCTCGGCCTTGAGTTTGTCTCGCTCGGTTTCGAGTTCGATGCGGGAGAAACGGGTGAGGCGACGCAACCGCAGCTCGAGGATGTACTCAGCCTGGGGTACAGACAGGTCGAAGACGTCGATCAGCCGCGTCCGGGCCTGATCGGTGTCGTCGCTCGCGCGAATGACCTGGATGACTTCGTCGATGTCGAGGATGGCGATGAGCATCCCCTCGACGAGGTGCAGTCGTTCCTTGCGCCGAGCCAGCCGGAACGCCGACCGCCGGGTGACGACCTCGATGCGGTGATCGACGTACACCTGAAGAAGCTCGCGCAGGCCCAGTGTCTGCGGTCCGCCGCCGACGAGAGCGACGTTGTTCATACTGAAACCGTCTTCGAGGGGCGTGTACCGGTACAGCTGCTCGAGGACGGCTTGCGGGCTGAACCCGGTCTTGATCCCGATCACGAGCCGGAGCCCGTGCTTGCGGTCGGTGAGATCGGTGACGTCCGAGATGCCACTGAGCTTCTTGTTGGTGACGCCGTCCTTGATCTTCTCGATCACGCGCTCGGGGCCGACCAGGTATGGAAGCTCTGTCACGATGAGGCCGCTCTTGCGGGCCGACAGACTTTCGATGCTCACCTTCGCCCGAGTTTTGAAACTTCCGCGTCCCGTCGCGTAGGCATCTTTGATCCCGTCGAGACCCACAATGGTTCCGCCGGTGGGCAGGTCAGGGCCAGGAACGTATTCCATCAGGTCGTCGAGGGTGGCGTTCGGATGCGACAACAGATGCCGCGCAGCGCCGATCACTTCGATGAGGTTGTGCGGCGCCATATTCGTCGCCATGCCGACGGCGATTCCGCTCGCGCCGTTGACGAGGAGGTTGGGGAACGCGGCAGGCAGCACGTCGGGCTGCGTCAGCTGATTGTCGTAGTTGGGAACGAAGTCGACGACATCTTCGTCGAGCTCGTCGGTCATCGCCAGCGCTGCGGCTTCGAGCCTCGCCTCGGTATACCGGGCAGCGGCCGGGCCGTCGTCGAGGGAGCCGAAGTTGCCGTGCCCATCGATGAGCGGCACGCGCAGCGTGAACGGCTGGGCGAGCCGCACGAGCGTGTCGTAAATGGCCGAGTCGCCGTGTGGGTGAAGCTTGCCCATCACCTCGCCAACGACCCGGGCGGACTTCACATGCCCACGGTCAGGACGGAGCCCCATGTCGGTCATCATGTACAGGATGCGTCGCTGAACGGGTTTGAGACCGTCGCGGGCATCCGGCAGTGCTCGCGAGTAAATCACCGAGTAGGCGTACTCGAGGAACGAACCCTGCATCTCGACGGAGACATCGACGTCTTCGATGCGTTCGGTGACGTCGTCTGCTGGCGGTGGTGTCTGTGAGCGGGGCATCCGGAGTTTCTTCGGGAAGGGGCAGGGCGTCGAGGCCGGGGAACCGGCGACCGCGTCGCGGTTGTGCCAGAATTGCCCGGATGGCCACCATGCTACCCACCGAGAAAGCCGGCGCCCGGAGCCTTGCCGATGTTCTGCCGAATTCGGTGCGAGCACTCGCGGGCGAAACCAATGATCTCGACCTCAGCGCGGTGCGCAGCGTGGTGGTCGTGGTGGTCGACGGGCTCGGCCGCTCACAGCTGGCCGCCCGGGCCGGTCACGCACGGTTCCTCGCCTCCCACCCTCGCGAGGCCGTCACGTCGGTGTTTCCGACGACCACCGCTGCAGCCCTGACCACCCTGACAACCGGGACGATGCCTGGGCAGCACGGGCTCGTCGGCTACCGCACCCTGGATCCAGCACGTGACCGGCTGGTGAATCAGCTCACCGGGTGGGACGACGGGATGCGCCCCGAAAGCTGGCAGCGCCAGCCGACGGTGTTCGAAAGGGCAGCGGCAGACGGCATCCGCAGTTTCGCCGTCGGTCCTGCGCGGTTCCAGACGTCGGGTTTCACTCGGGCCGTTCTTCGTGGTGCGCGGTATCGGGGGGCGAACTCTCTTGGCGAGCGATTCGCCGAGACCCGCGCGATTCTGGCGACCGGTGAGCCGTCGCTCACCTACCTCTATATCCCCGAGCTCGACAAAGCGTCCCATCAATACGGCTGGGAGTCGCCGCAGTGGTTGGGTGCCCTCGAAGCCGTCGATGCCGAGTTGCAGTCGTTCACCCGCTCCCTGCCGCCACGGGTCGGCGTTCTCGTGACCGCCGATCACGGATCGATCGACGTGCCGCACTCCGCACACATCCTCTTCGACCAGGTCCCTGAACTCATCGCTGGGGTCAGGCATGTCGGCGGCGAACCCCGGTGCCTGCACCTCTATCTCGACCCGGATGCCACGGACGCCGACCGTGCTGCGCTGGCCGGCGTGTGGGAACAGAGCGAGGGTGAACGCGCCTGGGTGGCGTCACGCCAGGATGCCGTCGCCGCCGGCCTGTTCGGCGAGGTCGACGACACGGTTCTCCCACGCATCGGTGACGTGCTCATCGCCGCACGCAAGCGGGTCGTCTATTACGACTCCCGCCCGGCGGACCAGTCGGCGCGCAACATGATCGGGCAGCACGGGTCGCTCACACCGGACGAACGCATCGTGCCGCTGGTCAGACTCGGGGCGTTCCAGCGCTGAGGGACGGCCCGAGTTGCCGTGAATCGTCGCCCCGGTTGTTCGTGGGCGACGAATCGCGGCAGTTCACTCCCGAACGCCTGGATCTCCCGACGCCCGGACCTCAGGGGACCAGTGGCCCCGGAGCGTCAGTCCTCGTCGGTCCGCGCGCCGAACACGATCTCGTCCCACGACGGCATCGCAGTGCGGCCGCGCTTCTGACGTGTTCCGGACGCTGAACCGACCGACGACGGCTGAGCGGCGGCCGATGGGGGTGCCGATGACGGTGTCGGTGACGGCTTGTCAGGAGCGGACTCGTCGCCGAGTGCTTCGAAGTCGAGTGGAACGTCGACGAGCCGGGGTGACGAGTGAGCAGAAGACTCGTCGTCCGGCCGGTGCGCCGATTCGCGTTCGCCCCGGCGCTTCCTCAGCGCTTCGAGCAGGTCTGCCGTCTGGTTGGACTGCGCACCGGGGTCTTCGGCACGGTTGATCGCCGCGGCCGCTGCCTCTTTCGACGAGGACTGCGGGCGCGCGACGATCTCGATGTGCGGGCTGAAGTCTCCGTTGTCACTGGCGTCGCGGAAGTTGAAAGCTCCGCTGTCGAACCGGCTGTCGTCCGGGTGGGCGTCATCGCGCTCAACCGCGCGGAGCCGGGGGATGAGCACGGTGGGCAGCTCACCCTGCTTGGACAAGGTCACCGCCTCGCCGTTGAGCGGAGCGAGCGCCTGTTTCTTGGGCTCGAAACTCCACCGGGCATCATGGTCGATGGAGCCGGCGGTGAACGACAGCTTCACGGTCCAGCCGCCGCCGGCTTCCTTCCAGCTCGTCCAGCGCTCGTCGCTGGCCCCGAGTGACTCGAGTCTCGCGCGAATGGCAGAACCGAACGTGGAGTCGTCCTCATCGGTGGTCGGTTCGATCGCGGTCAGGACCTGCACGGCGAGCGCCGCTCCCACGATGTGTTCGCGCTCGGCGAGAACCGGTCCCTCAAATCGCTGGATGTACTCGACATCCGCTCCAGTGAGGCGGGCGACCTCCTCCGCGGACAATCCCGACCGGATGTGCGCCTGCACCTCGCGGGGGCTGAGCTTCGGCGCGGTCGACGGATCCTGGCGACTGCGTCGCACGTGCGACTGCAGCACCTCGTCGATGAGCAGGCGGAAACGCTCCCCACTCTCGGTGGCGGCAATGAGCGCGCCGTCCTCGACACCAATGACTTTCAAGTCGTGCATGATCAACTGCCTCTCAGGCTGCGATTTGTTAGCTAAATGGTGACACGGCTTGGCCGTTTCGCCGGGAATACCGTGGGCGTGCCGTGGGTTCTGATTGCAGTGGCGACAGCCGGACCCGCGCCGGTTTGCTATTCAGGTCGCGATGATGCAAACTATCGCCGCCGACAGCGATCGGACGATGACATAAGAAGTGGATGGACATGGCAACGGATTACGACGCCCCCCGCAAGACCGACGATGATTCGGAGTCGATCGAGGCCCTCAAGGAGCGCGTTCCAGACAAGCTGTCGGGTTCTGTCGACAACGATGACGCCGACAACCCGGGCGGTTTCGATCTTCCGGGTGCGGACCTCTCCGACCTCGATCTCGACGTCGTCGTTCTCCCGCCTCAGGCTGACGAGTTCACCTGCGTGAACTGTTTCCTGGTGAAGCACCGCTCGCAGATCGACCACGAGTCGAAGCTGGGACCGATCTGCGCGGAGTGCGCAGCCTAACGACCCACCTGGGCATCATCTGGCCGTTGCGATCTCACGATCGCGGCGGCCAGTTCTCGTGGGCGACGCGTCGACAGCAGCCAGTATGGCGTCGGGTCGGCCGGGTCCGTGATCGGCACGGTCACGACGGGGTCGATCGATCCGCGGATAAGAAGCCACGCCCGCACGTCGAGCCGCTGCCCGCGCTCCAGTGAGGCCTCCTCGCCGGTGAACGCAGACGGCTCACCGATCTCCGACAGCGGGATCGATGCGCGGCCGGCGCGCAGCATCCCGTCGCGAACTTCGATCGTCGGGGCTCCGAGTACGAGCAGGGCGACGCACCCGCCGTACAGGACGAGAGCGGTGACCACCCCGGCCGGGAACGAAATCGGGGCGAGCACGAGCAGGCTCGCAGGGATGACGAGAGCCGTGGCGATCAGCATCCAGGGCGCAGGCCACAAACGTTCACGATATGGGGTCATCGGCTCATCTCATTCATACTTCTGCACTACCCTCGACACGTGACCGAAAGCGTTGACGTACTCATTATCGCCCCGGAGCTCCCGGCATACGCCCACCCCGGCGACGCAGGCGCCGATCTGAAATCGACGGATGCCCTGACGCTCGGCCCAGGGGAACGCGCGATGGTGGGAACCGGCGTCTCGATCGCCCTGCCGGACGGCTATGTGGCATTCGTCGTTCCACGGTCGGGCCTCGCGTCGAAGCACGGCATCACCATCGTCAATGCCCCAGGGACCGTCGACGCCGGGTACCGCGGTGAGATCAAGGTCACACTTCTCAACACCGATCAGTCGGCCCCGTACACGATCGAACCGGGAGACCGGATCGCGCAGATGATCGTCATGCCGGTCAGCAAAGCGCGTTTCGTGCCCGTTGAGACGCTGCCGGGAAGCCTTCGCGGCGAGCAGGGTTTCGGCTCGACCGGCTACAGCACGCGACAGACAGGACTCCAGACATGAGCAGGAAAAAGAAGAACGCCGAGATCGAGGTCACGGACGCCGACCTCGAGACGCCCGCGGTCGACGCTGAACTGGCGACCACGGATGGCGACAGCGAGGAGGCCGGTACCGACCTGTCGAAGTCGGCACCGGAAGACCGCGAGACCGAAGGCCCGCTCGATGAAGCGGAGGCAAACTCCGTCCGACCATACATCGATCTCGGCGGGGTGAAGATCCTGCCGCGTGAAGGACTGAACCTGCGCCTTGAGGTCGAGGAGAGCACGAAACGCATCGTCGCCGTCGGGTTGGACTACGCCGGTTCGACGCTGCAGGTGCAGCCATTCGCCGCCCCGAGGAGCACAGGTCTCTGGAACGAAACGCGCGTGCAGATCCAGGAGCAGATCGCGAAGCAGGGTGGTACCGCAACGGAGCGCGACGGCGTCTTCGGGCCGGAACTCATCGCGGAAGTCCCCGTCGTTCAGGGAGCAGAGGGCAGCGCGGGAATGCGCATCGCCCGATTCGTCGGTGTGGACGGCCCCCGTTGGTTCCTTCGCGGAGTCATCGCAGGAGAGGGCGCAACCGACCCGGCCGCCGCCGCCAGGGTTGAAGACCTCTTCCGCAGTATCGTCGTCGTCCGCGGCTCATCCCCGATGCCGCCACGCGATCTCATTCCGTTGAAGATGCCGGCGTCGGCGACACCGACCGACTGATCGACACCGCGATGACAGGTCACCCACAGGACGAATCCAGCAAACCGGCAGAACCCGAAACCGCAGAGGCGCTGGCCGCTGCGATCGGGGGAGCAGCCCAGAAGTCTGGGCTCGGCGCGCTCGCGAACGCGGACAAGCCGAACGGCAAGGTCCTCCTGGAGGCCATGGGGGGAATCCGGGGCATCGTCGAAGCCACTGTTCCCGGCCTTCTCTTTCTCCTCGTCTACACGGTGGACCAGAATCTTCCGCTCGCACTCGGCATCTCCGTTGGCGTTGCTGCCGTTTTCACTGTCCTCCGGTTGGTACAGAAGACGCCGGTGTCATCAGCACTCGGTGGGCTGATCGCGGCAGGCGCCTCCGCGGCACTCGCCCTGCTCACCAACCGGCCTGAAGACAATTTCGTTCTGGGTTTCGTGACCAACGGCGCCTACGCCGCCGCCCTGCTCATCTCGATCGCCGTCGGGTGGCCGCTGATCGGGCTCATCGCCGGCTACCTCATGAACGAGGGGACCGCCTGGAGGCGTGTCGCCATCAAACGGAGGGTCTTCGTCATCCTGACCCTGTGCTGGGCGGGGATGTTCATCCTGCGCCTGGCCGTGCAACTGCCCCTCTATCTCGCCGGGAACGTGGAGTGGCTTGCAGCGACCAAACTTCTCATGGGTATCCCGCTGTACGCGCCGCTGCTCATTCTGACGTGGCTCGTCGTGCGCGCGGTGTACCGCAAGCTGCCAGCGTCAGCCTGATAGAGTTATCTCGACATCGAGATAAATCGGGTCGGTTTTCCCGCTGATTCCTGCAGTGCTGGTTAGGTTCGCCTTGCTAGCCACGCACGCGGTCGGGAAACCACTATTGACCTATGGCAGGCGAGTTCGTGCCTGTGCCAACGAAGGAGAAGGCCACGTGTCTACCGTAAACAGCTTTGGGGCGAAAAACACACTCTCAGTCGGGGGCACCGACTATGAGATCTTCCGCCTGGATTCCGTCGAGGGTTCGGAGAAGCTCCCGTTCAGCCTCAAGGTTCTCCTCGAGAACCTCCTGCGCACCGAAGACGGCAAGAACGTCACCGCCGATCAGATCCGCACACTCGGCAGCTGGGTTCCGACCGCAGAACCCGACACGGAGATCCAGTTCACACCCGCGCGCGTTGTGATGCAGGACTTCACCGGTGTGCCGTGCATCGTCGACCTGGCGACCATGCGTGAGGCCGTGGCCGAGCTCGGCGGCGACCCCACCAAGATCAACCCGCTCGCTCCTGCCGAGCTCGTCATCGACCACTCGGTCATCGCCGACCTGTTCGGAACCGAGGATGCCCTCGAGCGCAACGTCGAGATCGAGTACGAGCGCAACGGTGAGCGGTATCAGTTCCTCCGCTGGGGACAGACCGCGTTCGAAGACTTCAAGGTGGTTCCGCCAGGAACCGGCATCGTTCACCAGGTGAACATCGAGTACCTGGCCCGTGTCACCTACACCCGCACAGTCGACGGCGCCCTTCAGGCTTATCCCGACACCCTCGTCGGTACCGACTCGCACACCACGATGGTCAACGGCCTCGGCGTGCTCGGCTGGGGCGTCGGCGGAATCGAAGCCGAGGCGGCCATGCTCGGCCAGCCCGTTTCGATGCTCATCCCGAAGGTTGTCGGTTTCAAGCTGTCCGGCGCCATCCCGACCGGCGTGACCGCGACCGACGTGGTCCTCACCATCACGCAGAAACTCCGTGAGCACGGCGTCGTCGGCAAATTCGTCGAGTTCTACGGCGAGGGTGTCGCTGAGGTTCCGCTGGCAAACCGCGCAACCATCGGCAACATGAGCCCCGAGTTCGGCTCGACTGCCGCCATGTTCCCGATCGACGACGTCACCCTCGGATACCTCCGACTCACCGGTCGCAGCGAAGAGCAAGTGAAGCTCGTCGAGGAATACTCGAAGATCCAGGGCCTGTGGCACGACCCGGCCATCGAACCGGTATTCAGTGAATACCTCGAGCTCGACCTGTCCACCGTCGTTCCGTCCATCGCCGGCCCGAAGCGCCCGCAGGACCGCATCGAACTCAGCCGGTCGAAGGACCAGTTCGAGCTCGACCTGAACAACTACGCCGAGATCGACCACGATCTCGTCGATCTCGAGATCGCCGAGTCCTTTCCGGCATCCGACCCTCCAGGGAACACCCCGGAGAACGGCCAGAGCACGCACACGCACCACCACCACAGCCACGCTCCGTCGACCGCGTCGAAGCCCAGCCGGGTCACCCTCGAGGACGGTTCGTCGTTCACGCTCGACCACGGCGCCGTCACGATCGCCGCGATCACGTCGTGTACCAACACGTCGAACCCGTCTGTGATGCTCGCTGCGGGCCTGCTCGCCCGCAATGCCGCGAAGAAGGGCCTCACCTCGAAGCCCTGGGTCAAGACGACGCTGGCGCCGGGCTCCAAGGTGGTCACCGATTACTACGCGAAGGCCGGACTCACCGACGACCTCGAGGCCCTCGGCTTCTACACCGTCGGCTACGGCTGCACCACCTGCATCGGCAACTCGGGCCCGCTTCTCGACGAGGTGTCCGCTGCGATCAACGACAACGATCTGGCCGTCACCGCTGTGCTGTCCGGTAACCGCAACTTCGAAGGCCGGATCAACCCGGACGTGAAGATGAATTACCTGGCCAGCCCGCCCCTGGTCATCGCATACGCTCTCGCTGGTTCGATGAACTTCGACTTCGAGACGGATGCTCTCGGGACCGACCATGACGGCAATGACGTCTTCCTCAAGGACATCTGGCCGGATGCCGCCGAGGTGCAGCAGACGATCGACACGTCGATCGACACCGACATGTTCACCCACGAGTACGCCTCCGTCTTCGAAGGTGACGAGCGCTGGCGTTCGCTGCCGACCCCTGCAGGAAACACCTTCGACTGGGATGCCGAGTCCACTTACGTGCGCAAGCCTCCGTATTTCGAAGGCATGACGATGGAGACCACCCCCGTCGCAAACATCACCGGCGCTCGCGTGCTGGCGAAGCTCGGCGACTCGGTCACCACCGACCACATCAGCCCCGCAGGATCGATCAAGGCCGACAGCCCCGCCGGCCGGTACCTGACTGACCACGGCATCGACCGCAAGGACTTCAACTCATACGGCTCGCGCCGTGGAAACCACGAGGTGATGATCCGCGGCACCTTCGCCAACATCCGCCTCAAGAACCAGCTCCTCGATGGCGTCGAGGGTGGGTACACCCGCGACTACACCCAGGCGGATGCCCCCCAGTCGTTCATCTACGACGCCTCGCAGAACTACCAGGAAGCCGGCACCCCTCTCGTCATCCTCGGCGGCAAGGAGTACGGTTCGGGCTCATCGCGCGACTGGGCAGCGAAGGGCACCAGCCTCCTCGGAGTGAAGGCCGTCATCACTGAGAGCTTCGAGCGGATCCACCGCTCGAACCTCATCGGGATGGGCGTCGTCCCGCTCCAGTTCCCGGTCGGCGAGAGCTGGGAGTCGCTGGGTCTCGACGGTACCGAGTCGATCTCGATCTCGGGTCTCGACGAGCTCAACGCGGGGACGACCCCGAAGACAGTCCACGTCGTCGCCGAGCCCACCGAGCACTCGGCAGCAGGCAAGCAGACCGTCGAGTTCGATGCCGTCGTGCGGATCGACACCCCCGGTGAGGCCGACTACTACCGCAACGGTGGCATTTTGCAGTACGTGCTGCGCAGCCTGGTCTAGGCACATACCACGACGTGCACCCCTCCGCGATTCATCAGGAATCGCGGAGGGGTGCCGCGTAGAGTGGACAGGTCGGCGTCACGCCGGCCGCTGTGAACAAACAGAGGAGTTACGCGATGGGTCTACTTGAGACGATCAGGGGTCCTCGCGACCTCGACGCCCTCTCAAGAGAACAGCTGACCCAGCTCGCTGCCGAAATCAGGACGTTTCTGGTCAGCGAAGTGTCGCGGACAGGGGGCCACCTCGGACCCAACCTCGGCGTGATCGAACTGACCCTTGCCATCCATCGGGTGTTCTCGTCACCAACGGATGCGATCGTTTTCGATACCGGACACCAGTCGTACGTGCACAAGCTGCTGACCGGCAGGCAGGACTTCACAGCGCTGCGCGAGCGAGGCGGGCTCGCCGGCTACCCCCAGCGCAGTGAATCGCCCCACGACATCGTCGAGAGCTCCCACGCATCAAGCTCGCTGAGCTGGGCAGACGGCATCTCTCGTGCGTTCGAGATGACCGGCCAGAACGACAGACACGTCGTCGCCGTCGTCGGAGACGGCGCCCTCACCGGCGGAATGACGTGGGAAGCCCTCAACAACATCAGTGATGACAACACCCGCAAACTCATCATCGTCGTGAACGACAACGGGCGTTCGTACGCGCCGACGATCGGCGGAATGGCCCGGTTCCTCAACACGGTTCGCACCCGAAGGACCTACCGCGACCTGTATCTCTCCAGCCAGAAGGCCTTCGACAGGCTCGGCCCTCCCGGACGCGCGGTCTACCGCGGCGTCCGGGGCGGCATGCACGGGTTCCTCGCTCGCTTCAGCAACAACGAAGCTTTGTATTCCAATCTCGACATCAAATACATCGGCCCGATCGACGGGCACGACGAGCAGGCGATGGAAGAGGCACTCAGCCAGGCCAAGAACTATGGCGCACCGGTGATCGTCCACGCGATCACCCAGAAGGGCAAGGGCTACGCGCCGGCCGTCTCCGACGTGGCAGACCAGTTCCACGCGGTCGGCAAGATCGATCCTGAAACCGGTGAACCGATCTCGTCAAGCAGTGCGCCGACCTGGACCGGGATCTTCAGCAGCACCCTCGTCTCGCTGGCCGAGAAGAACGACCGCATCGTCGGCATCACAGCGGCGATGCTGCGTCCGACGGGCCTGCACAAGCTTGCCGAGCGATTCCCGGATCGCGTCCACGACGTCGGCATCGCCGAACAGCACGCTGCAACGTCAGCTGCCGGTCTCGCCTTCGGTGGTCTTCACCCCATTGTCGCGATCTACGCGACCTTCATCAACCGGGCATTCGACCAGATCCTCATGGACATCGCCCTGCACAAGGCGGGAGTCACCTTCGTTCTCGACCGCGCAGGTGTCACCGGCCCGGACGGACCATCACATCACGGCATCTGGGATCTCTCGATTCTGCAGGTCGTTCCCGGCATCCACCTGGCAGCGCCGCGCGATGCCGAACGGCTCGCGGAAGAGCTTTCCGAGGCCGTCGGCATCGATGACGCTCCCAGTGTCATCCGCTTCCCCAAGGGCAGCGTGAGCGCCTCACTTCCGGCTCTTCGCCGCACCGACGACGGCGTCGATGTGCTCGCCGAGCACGGCCACAACGACGTGCTCATCGTCACTGTCGGTCCCATGGCCCAGCTCGGACTCGACGTCGCTGCTTTGCTCGATGACGCCGGGATCGGAGCCACTGTCGTCGATCCACGCTGGGTCGTACCCGTCGCCGGCAGCATCGTGTCCCTCGCCGACGCCCACCGACTCGTCATCACGATCGAAGACGGCATCCGTGTGGGCGGTATCGGTACCCGGATCCGTCAGGAACTGCGCAAGGCAGGCGTCGACACCGGAGTCGACGAGCTCGGTCTTCCCGACGAGTTCCTCGCACACGCCACTCGTGAGCAGATTCTCGAGGATGCCGGCCTCACCGCCGGCGCGATCGCGCGCGACATCATCGCCCAGGTGTCGGGGGAGCGGATCCCGGTCGCCAAGCCTGCCGAGGTCTCCGCCAGAGCAGTCCAGCAGGGCTGAACGTCACTACCCGGCTGCGTACCCGTCGCCGTCTTTCCCGTCAAAGGAGCACGAGATGACCGACACGACCAGAACGCCAGCTGAGCCCGCGACCGGGCTGCTCGGTGTCCTCGCTACATCGAGAAAGCCCAACGAACGCCGACTTCCCATCCACCCGCGCCACCTCGCGAGGATCGACTCCGACCTGCGCGCCCGGATAGTCCTTGAGACCGGTTACGGTGTCAGGTTCGGGTTCTCCGATGCCCAGCTCGCTCCGCTGGTCGGTCGCATCGCCGACCGGGCCGAGCTCCTCGCCGCCGCCGACATCGTTCTGTTGCCGAAGCCGCAGGCCGCCGACCTGGCGGAGCTCCACGAAGGTCAGGTCCTGTGGGGATGGCCGCACTGCGTGCAGGACAGCGAACTCACCCAGGCAGCGATCGACAAGCGGCTGACCCTGGTCGCTTTCGAGGCAATGAACCACTGGACCAAGGACGGCGGATTCGCGCTCCATGTGTTCCATAAGAACAACGAGCTCGCCGGATATGCATCTGTTCTGCACGCCCTCGAACTGACCGGCTCGACCGGGCACTACGGCAAGCGGATGAATGCCGTCGTCATCGGATTCGGGGCGACAGCGCGGGGCGCCGTCACCGCACTCAATGCGCTGGGGATCCACGACGTCCAGGTGCTCACGAGCCGCGCCATCGCCGCGGTCGGGTCGCCGATCCACTCGGCAGACATCGTCCAGTTCGATCAGGACGACGACGGGACGTTCCTCTCTGCCGTCATCGACGGCGATGAGCGCAAACCGCTTGCGCCGTTCCTCGCGGAGCACGACATCGTCGTCAATTGCACCCTGCAGGATCCGAACAACCCGGTCGTCTACCTTGCGACATCCGATCTCGCCCTGTTCGAACCGGGCAGCCTGATCGTCGATGTGTCCTGCGATGAGGGCATGGGCTTCGAATGGGCGACGATGACGTCGTTCGACGGTCCGATCTTCGAAGTGGGCGACCACATCCGCTACTACGCGGTCGATCACACCCCGTCACACCTGTGGAATTCTGCCACCTGGGAGGTCAGCGAGGCTCTGCTGCCCTTCCTTCGGACGGTGATGGATGGGCCGACGGATGCCGATCGGAACGAAACCATCAGGCGCGCGGTCGAGATCCGCGATGGTGTGATCCAGAATCCGGCGATCCTCGCCTTCCAGAACCGGTCAGCCGAGTACCCGCACGCGCCACGGTAGGACAGCGGAAATACAACGGAAGGACCGGGAGCTGGTGCACCCGGTCCTTCCGTGTACCGCAGGATCAGTCGCGGATTCCGCGGATCTCCGGGTCGTGGAATGTCCCTCCGAAGGCGCGCCGGCTCGCGCCGACGCGGTCCAGGTACGGTGTCACACCGCCCATATGGAATGGCCAGCCGGCTCCGAGGATCATGCAGAGGTCGATGTCCTCAGCAGCCTCGACGACCGCGTCGTCGAGCATCCGGTGGATCTCATCAGCGAGACCGTCCTCGAGCCTTCGCAGGATGGCATCCGCCGTGAGCGGGTCCTCGCCGCCCGCGACAATCTTGAGTGCGCCCTTATCGAAGCCCTTCACCCGACCCTTGGAGTCCTTGTCGAGCAGCGAGCCGTATTCGGCGAGCTTGTGGAGGTTCTCGCTCCGGTAGAAGCGATCAGGGAACGCCGTGTGATGCGTGTCGAGCACGTGAGCGCCGACCTTGAGCCCGACAAGGTCGAGCAACTGCGACGGGGGCATCGGGAGCCCCAGCGGCGCCAGTGCCTCGTCGACGACCGCGAACGGTGTGCCCGAGTCGACCGCGAACATGGCCTCGCCGAGCACTTTCGCCAGGACCCGGTTCACCACGAAGCCAGGGGTGTCCCTGGTGATGACCGCGTTCTTACGCAGCTTCGCCGCAGTCGCCATGGCTGTGGCGAGGGTCTCGACTGTGGTGTGCGGTGTCTTCACAACCTCGATCAACGGCATCACGGCTACGGGATTGAAGAAGTGGAACCCGACAAGGCGCTCGGGGTGAGCGAGCTTCGCACCGATCTGCTCCACAGACAGTGACGAGGTGTTCGTCGCGAGGATGGCCGTGTCTGAGAGGTACTGTTCGACATCAGCGAACACGTCCTGCTTCACTCCGAGCTCTTCGAAGACTGCTTCGATGACCCAGTCGCAGTCCGAGAAATCACCCTTGTCTGTCGTTCCCGAAATGAGGGCGTTCAGACGGTTGGCCTCATCAGGTGAGATGCGCTTCTTCTCGAGGAGCGTCGCAATCTCTCCGCGGATGTAATCCAGACCCTTGTCGACGCGCGACTGGTCCAGGTCGGTGATGACGACAGGAACCTGCAGTCTGCGCACGAACAGCAATGCGAACTGGCTGGCCATGAGCCCTGCACCGATCACTCCCACCTTGGTGACCTTGTGCGCGAGTGCCTTGTCTGGAGCGCCTGCCGGGCGCTTCGCTCGCTTCTGCACCAGGTTGAACGCGTACACGCTGGCCTGGAACTGGTCGCCACAGGCGAGGGTCGCGAGAGCCTCGTCCTCGCGCGCGAACGCTTCGGCCTTCGTCCCGCTCTTTGCCGCCTTGAGCAGGTCGAGTGCCAGGTACGGGGCGACGGGAACACTGCCGATCTTCGATTCGAGCATCTTGCGGGCGATACCGACAGCGGCATCCCACTTGACGAGTCGTTCGACTTTGCCCGGCGTATTCTTACGATCGACTGTGGTCTTGTGTGCGAGCACCCGGCCGGCCCAGAGGAGCGAATCCTCGAGGAAGGATGCAGCGGGGAAGATCGCGTCGGCGATCCCGAGGTCGAACGCGTCGGACGCCTTCAGCATCCGGTTCATTTTCAGCGGGTTCTCGATGACGACCTTGAGGGCATTTTCGATGCCGATCAGGTTGGGCAGCAGGTAAGCGCCGCCCCAGCCCGGGATGAGCCCGAGGAAGACCTCAGGCAGCGCAATGGCAGGCGCGGATGCGTCGACGGTCCTGTATGTCGCGTTGAGCGCGATCTCCAGGCCACCACCGAGCGCGAGACCGTTGATGAAGACGAACGATGGAACGCCGAGGGTCTCGAGCTTGCCGTAGACGTGGTGACCCAGCTGACCGAGGAGCAGCGCTGAGTCGCGGGAATCGACCTCACTGACCTTGCTGAGGTCGGCACCGGCCGCGAGGATGAACGGCTTGCCGGTGATCGCGACGGCCGCGATCTCTCCGGCGGATGCCCGGTCGCGCTGCGCGTCGAGCACAGCGCCCAGTTCGAGCAGAGTGACAGGACCGAGCGTGTTCGGGCGGGTGTGGTCGCGGCCGTTGTCGAGGGTGAGAAGTGCGATCACCGCTCCGTCCGGAAGGGTGACGTCGCGCACGAACGAGTGGGTGACGACCTCATCCTCCGCATGGGCGAGCAGTGGGCTGAAATCGATTGTCGAATAGTCGGTCATCGCGGTTACTTCTTTCCCTTCCAGTTCGGGTTCTCCCAGATGACGCTTCCACCCTGGCCGAGGCCGACACACATGGCGGTGAGACCGTAACGGACGTCAGGGCGTTCGGCGAACTGCGCCGCCAGCTGCGTCATCAGCCGCACACCGGATGCAGCGAGCGGGTGTCCGACAGCGATTGCGCCGCCCCACTGGTTGACCCGGGGATCGTCGTCGTCGATCCCGAAATGGTCGAGCAGGGACAGCACCTGGATGGCGAAGGCCTCGTTCAGTTCGAACAGTCCGATGTCGTCGATGGTGAGTCCGGCTTTACGCAGCGCCTTTTCCGTCGATGGGACGGGGCCGATACCCATGATCTCCGGTTCGACACCGGCGAAAGCGAAGCTCACCATGCGCATCTTCGGCTTGAGCTTGAACTCCTTCACTGCGGAACCACCGGCCATCAGGCTCACCGTCGCGCCGTCGGTGAGGGGTGAGGAGGTGCCAGCAGTGACGCGGCCGTGGGGGCGGAACGGTGTTTTGAGGGTGGCGAGACCCTCCATCGTCGTCTCAGGGCGGGTTCCCTCGTCGCGAGTGGCAAGGCCCCAGCCCGAGTCGCTGCGGATGGCGACGGGGATGAGGTCCGGCTGGATCTTGCCGGCGTCGTACGCGGCCTGCAGCTTGTGCTGGCTGCGCATTCCGAACCGGTCGGCCCGTTCCTTGGTGAGGTGGGGGAACCGGTCGTGGATCCGCTCCGCCGTCTTTCCCATGTCGAGCGCGTCGGCGGAGACGAGCTTCTCACTGAGGAACCGAGGGTTCGGATCGGCGTCGGCACCAAGAGGGTGCCTGCCCATGTGCTCAACGCCTCCGGCGATGGCAAAGTCGTATGCCCCGAACCCGATCGCGCTCCCGACCTGGGTGACGGCGGTCATCGCACCCGCACACATGCGGTCGATGGCGTAGCCGGGGACAGACCGGGGGAGTCCGGCCAGAAGCGCCGTGGTCCGTCCGAGGGTGAGGCCCTGGTCGCCCTGCTGGGTGGTGGCCGCGATGGCGACCTCGTCGATGCGGTCCTTCGGAACATCCGGGTTGCGCTCGAGAAGCCCGATCATCGCCTTGACGGCGAGATCGTCTGCGCGGGTGTTCCAGTACATGCCCTTTTCTCCGGCGCGACCAAACGGGGTCCGCACACCATCAACAAAAAAGACGTCGGCTATTTCGGCCACGTTGCCTCCCAATTTTCGGATTCGTCATCGATCCTATTGAGGGCGGAAAACAGGCCGGAATCCTTTGATTCTTCCTACGACTCGGTTTTCGGCGCATCGGCGACCGTTTGGCTGGATTCCACAAAAGCAGCGGCGATTGCCTGTGCAGTTGCGTCAATTTGCCAGGGCCGGGCCGAGAGCCCTGCGAGGGCGTTTGCGACGGCATCGGCGGTCGGGGGCTCCGGGGGATTCCAGGCCACCCGCCGAAGTGTGTCAGGGGTCAGCAGGTTCTCTATGGGAATCGCAAGGTCGTCGGAGATCGCAGCTACGGCTTCCCGCGCGGCTTTGAGACGCGCATCGGCCTCGGGATTCCTGTCGGCCCAGGCACGGGGAGGAGGCAGCGTGTCCCCGGAGGAGCCGCGCAGCGGCGGGAGATCCTCCGTACGGAGACCACGTTCGATCGCGGCCCACCAGCGGGGCAGCTCCGTTCTGGACGCCCGTCCCTTGAACTCGCGGAGAGCAGCTAGCGCCGAGCCGGTACGTGGCTCCGCCTTCACCGCGGCGACAAGTGACGCGTCGGGGACCAGACGGCCGGGCGCAGTGTCGCTCTCGCGAGCGACGGCATCCCGTTCTGTCCACAGTTCGCGGGCGATCGCGAGGTTTCTCGCACCGCGTACCGTGTTGAGGCCGGACAGCCGGCGCCAGGGGTCCTGGCGTTGAACCTTCGGCTGCCGGGCGAGCGTGGCGTCGAACTCCTGGGAGGCGATCGCGCGCTTGCCGCCGGCGTCGAGCATGTCGGCGAGTTTGTCTCGAACGTCGATGAGGAGCTCGACGTCGAGCGCGGCGTACTCGAGCCACGCCGCGGGGAGAGGCCGTGTCGACCAGTCGGCGGCCGAGTGCTCCTTGGCGAGATGGATGCCGAGAAGCTCTTCGACAACGGTGCCAAGCCCGACCCGGGGGAGCCCGAGAAGTCGGGCTGCAAGCTCGGTGTCGAAGATCGTCGAAGGGTTGAGACCTACCTCGCGCAGGCAGGCGAGGTCCTGGCTGGCGGCGTGCAGGACCCACTCCTCATTGCCGATGGCGTCGTTGAGCTCGTCGAACCGGCCGACCGCTGGGGGATCGAAGAGGAACAGTCCGGCGTCACGCCGGTACAGCTGGATCAGATAGGCGCGCTGTGAGTACCGGTATCCGGATGCCCGTTCGGCGTCGACCGCGATCGGCCCGGTGCCCTGGGCGATGATGCGTACAGCGTCGAGGTATTCGTCCCTCGACTCGATGACGTGGCGTTCAGTCACGTGCCGTCCTGCGGCTAGACAACAGAGTGACACCTTCGGTTGTTGGCGGAAGCCCTGCAAGCATGCAGAGCAGTTCCCCCCAGCCTTCCACATGCGACGAGATGTCGCTCTCCAGGGGAGTCCATGACGCCCTCAGCTCGATTTGTGCGCCGTCCCCCTGGGAGGCGAGCTCACCGAACCCGCTCGAGATGATCTTCGTCGCTGTTCCTGAAGCCGCGCCGTACTGAGCCGATCGCGCGTCGAGGGCGTCGACCAGCCACGACCAGGCGACTTCGGCGAGGAACGGATCGAGCCCGATCTCTGTTTCGAGCGGGGCCTGGGCGAAACAGACGATGCGGAAGGCGCCACCCCACGCTTCGGGTTCGGCAGGGTCATGGAGAAGGATGAAGCGCCCGGTTCCGAGGTCGGAGTCTGCCCCGTGCCGCGACGGGCTCACGTCTGCTGACAGCGCAACGGCGAACGGCGCGAGGTTGGCTGGAGCCGCGATTTCGCTGATGGCCAGCTCGGGCCGCGACTGCGCGCGGCGGACCGAATCCAGCGCTCTCTGGAACTCTGCCGGAACGTCGGCACTCGTCGGTGTATCAGCCACGGTTGAGAGACTAGAGTTACTTGCTCATGAAACGTCACAGCCACGCCGACCAGCCAGCCCCCCGCACATCAGCGGGCCTCTGGCTCACGGGGCTCGCTGCCACCGGAATCCTGATCACGCTCGCCGGCAGCTTCGTCATCGCCGTCGGAACGATCGCGCGTCGCGTGGTGACTCCGGCCAGGACCCGGATCCGTGAGAGCGACGTGCATTCCGTCGACACCGAGAATGGAACCATCACCCTCGGCACGAATCCGGACACGACACTGCCGGGACGATACGGTCTCTTCTTCGGGGAGCCGGAACACTATCTCCGACTCGGTCCGGTGATCGGCCCGATCGGAACGACGGTCACGCGACGTCTCGAAACACCGGTCAGCGGTATCCCGTCCCGCGGCCCCGCGACCTTCAGCGGCTGGTACTTCTCACGACCGGAGGAGCTCGGTCTCGAGTACAGCGCCGTAGACGTGCAGACGCCCGTCGGGCCAGCGCCGGCCTGGCTGTTCCCTGCCGAGACCGATTCGGGTCGCTGGGTGATCATCGCGCACGGTCGAGGGACGACGAGGAGCGAATGCCTGAGGGCCGTTCCGGTGTGGCGGGACGCCGGTTACACGACACTCCTCGTCTCCTACCGCAACGACGGCGAAGCCCCGCCGAGCGCCGATGGCCTCTACGGGCTCGGGGACACCGAGTGGAATGACGTCGACGCCGCGATCGACGAGGCCGTCAGTCGTGGGGCGACGGACATCGTGCTCATGGGCTGGTCGATGGGCGGCACCATCGTCGTTCAGACCGCGTTGCGGAGCGCGCAGGCCGACCTGATCCGCGGCATCGTCCTTGAATCTCCGGTGCTCGACTGGGGCCGGGTTCTCGAATTCCAGGCGGATGCCACACGCATCCCTGTCCCCCTTCGAATGGCCGCAATCGCGGCCATCAGCAATCCGTGGGGTCGGGCGCTGACCGGACTCGACACGGCAGTGAACTTCACCGGTCTCGACGTCGTCAGCCGGGCCGACGACCTCGCCACTCCCGTACTCATCCTGCACAGCGACGACGACGGGTTCGTGCCATCGTCCGGTTCACACGAGCTCGCGGTCGCCAGGCCCGATCTCGTCACGTTTGTTCCCTTCACCGTCGCGCGCCACACCAAGCTGTGGAACTACGACGAGGATCGCTGGACATCGGCGATCCAGGACTGGGCTCGAGCGCTGGCCTGACCCGTCCGCTCGTGCAGCTCAGACTGCGGCGCGAGCAGCGAGCTGGCGTTTCATCCGCTGGAGCATCCCATTCATCCCGTTGAGACGCAGCGGGGACACCGCCCGCCCGAGGCCGAGCATTTGCGGAAAATCGGATGGGATCGCGAGAACCTCGTCTGCACTGAGACCGTCGACCGCCTGCGCCAGGATGCTCGCGAACCCGCGCGTTGTCGGTGACTCCCTCGGGGCAGTGGCGTGCAGGTGGACACCCTGTTCGTCGACCTCGACAAAGATGAACACCGGAGACTGGCACTCGACCACGCGTTCGAGCAAATCGGGGTGGTCGGCGTAGCGGGCGGGAAGATCGGGCAGTTCCATCGAGAACTCGAGGAGCAGCTGCAGTCGCGACTTCTCATCGACCGCGAGGAACTCGTCGCGGATCTCAGCCATCTGGTCGGGGAGTGTCTGCGTCATGATCTCCTTATTCTCCCACGGCACGACGGAGTCCGGCCGGTCCTCTGACCGGCCGGAGCCATCAGCGGGGGAGTTCGCCCGGTTCGGAGCCGATGGCGATAGGCACTCGCACGGCGCTGCCCCACTCGGTCCACGAGCCGTCATAGTTGCGGACGTTCTCGAAGCCGAGAAGATGCCGGAGCACGAACCAGGTGTGGCTGGAGCGTTCACCGATGCGACAGTACGCAACAACCTCGTCCCCGTCGTTCAGGCCGGCACCGTCACGGTAGATGGCGTCGAGCTCGGACAGGGGGCGGAAGGTGCCGTTCTCGGCCACAGCTCGCGACCAGGGCACGCTCTGCGCGGTCGGAATGTGTCCGGCTCGCAGCGCGCTCTCTTCGGGGTACGCAGGCGCTGTGGTCCGTTCCCCGCTGTACTCCTCCGGCGACCTGACGTCGATGAGCGGCTTGCCCAGGTGAGCGAGGACATCCTCCTTATAGGCACGGATAGTAGCGTCGTCCCTCTCGACGACGGGGTAATCAACGGCGGGCCGTGTGGTGGCATCCGTCGTGATCGGGCGACCTTCGGCGATCCATTTGTCACGACCGCCATCGAGAAGCCGCACGTCGCTGTGGCCGAAGAGCGTGAAGACCCACAGGGCGTAGGCCGCCCACCAGTTGTTCTTGTCTCCGTAGATGACGACGGTGTCGTCGCGGGAGATTCCCCGACCGGAGAGGAGTGCAGCAAATGCTGCTCCATCGATGTAGTCGCGGAGCACAGGATCGTTGAGGTCGGTGTGCCAGTCGATCTTCACCGCACCCGGAATGTGGCCGATTTCATAGAGGAGCACATCCTCATCTGATTCGACCACGACGAGCCCCGGTGCACCGAGGCGTTGTTCCAGCCACTCGGTCGTGACGAGTCGCTCCGGGTGGGCATACTCGGCGAAAGCCGGCGACGGGTCTGTTTCGATGGGCATGATCTACCTCCGGAATCGGCCCCAGCTCGTGCTGGCGGGGCGCTGACTGGCTTAGGCTTGGGACTCGTTCTCCCTGCGAAGATACGCAGCATCACCGCTCGCGGCGGCCACGCCGTAAGACTTCGACACACGAGGTATTATCCCATGAGTCACACCGCCGAAACGGCACGCATCCGGATCGCCGACCGCACTCCGACGATTACCGGGGACGAGATCGCTTCGAGCCTGACGCCGCCACGTCAGTTCGCCAGCGCCAGCTTCGAGAGCTACCGCCCCGACCCCGACTTCGCCTCGCAACAGGAAGCGGTCGCACTGCTCCAGGCTTTCTCGACGGGATGGGCGCCTGCTCGCTCCGGTGGATTCTTCAGCCGGCGCAAGAAGGAACCGGAAGTGAAGCCCGGCGTCTACCTCGACGGCGGATTCGGTGTGGGCAAGACGCACCTGCTCGCAGCGCTCTGGCACGCGGCACCCGGGCCCCGCAAGTACTTCGGCACCTTCATCGAGTACACAGCGCTGGTCGGCGCTCTGGGTTACGCCAAGGCCGTGGAGGCGCTCACCGGGTCGACGCTCATCTGCATCGACGAATTCGAACTCGACGACCCGGGCGACACGATGATGATGACCCGCCTCCTCACCGAACTCGTCTCGACGGGGACTCGCGTCGCCGCGACCTCGAACACGCCGCCGAACGCGCTCGGCGAAGGACGGTTCGCTGCTGCGGACTTCCTCCGCGAAATCCACGCCATGTCTGCGCACTTCACAACCCTCCGCATCGACGGCAATGACTACCGCCGTCGATCCACCGAGGGCAACTCGAACACGCTCTCCGCTGAGGAGTACACCTCCGCTTTGGACGGAGGAGAGCGGGTGTCAGACGATTCGTTCGACGAACTGATCGCCCACCTGGCGACCGTCCATCCGTCGAAGTACATCAAGCTCATCGATGGCGTCGACCGCATCGGCCTTCGGGATGTCCACGAACTTCACTCCCAGACCGAAGCGCTTCGCCTCGTCGCATTCATCGACCGTGTCTACGACGCTCAGATCCCGATTGCGGCGACCGGCCTCCCTCTCGACCAAGTATTCGCCGGTGACATGCTGTCGGGCGGGTACCGCAAGAAGTACCTGCGCTCGATGTCGCGGATGATCGCGCTGACCGAGGTTTCGTAGCCGCCCGTAACGTGGTTTTTACACAGGCACCCCTCACGTAACAGACCCGAAACATCGGGTGCACCGCTCTCGAAACGTCCACAAAGCATGCTGGCTTCACACCGACTGGCGCATCGCGTCCTTTCGTCGGTCAGCCCGATGCACTCGAGAGAACTAAGGACACGATATGGACACCGGCAGCATTGCCTGGGCCATCACAGCCACCGCACTGGTGCTGTTGATGACGCCTGGCGTCGCATTCTTCTACGGCGGCCTTGTGAAGGCCAAGAGCGTTATCAGCATGATGATGATGAGCTTCGGCGCACTCGGCCTCATCAGCGTGCTGTGGATTCTCTACGGCTTCAACATGAGCGCGGTCGCGAACCCGCTGGACTTCGCCGGGAACCCTTTCTCGGACTTCGGCCTCACCGCCCTCTCGCAGGGTGCCGACGCGAACACGAACCTCCTCGGCGCGACCTACGGCGCAACCTTCGCCATCATCACCGTGGCCCTGATCTCGGGTGCCATCGCCGACCGCGCCAAATTCGGATCCTGGATGCTCTTCGCCGGCATCTTCGCGACGATCGGCTACTTCCCGATCGCGGCATGGGTCTGGGGTGGCGGCTGGATCATGAACCTCGGCACCGCTCTCTTCGGCGAAGACGCAGGCATCGGCGTGATCGACTACGCCGGTGGAACCGCTGTCCACATCAACGCCGGTGCAGCAGCCCTCGCACTCGCCCTGGTCCTGGGTAAGCGTGTCGGATTCCAGAAGGGCATCCAGAAGCCGCACAACGTTCCTCTGACCCTCCTCGGTGCTTCGATCCTCTGGTTCGGCTGGTTCGGCTTCAACGCCGGAGCCGAATGGCTCAACGGACTCGCCAACACGGGCCTCATCGTCATCAACACGCTCGGCGCGACCGCCGCGGCGATCATCGGCTGGTTGATCATCGAGAAGCTCAAGGACGGCAAGGCAACATCGGTCGGAGCCGCGTCCGGTGCCGTCGCCGGCCTCGTCGCCATCACCCCGGCGTGTGCCAACCTCACCCCGGGCTGGGCCCTGCTGCTCGGTGTTCTCACCGGTGCGATCTGTGCCCTCGCCATCGAGCTGAAGTTCAAGCTCGGCTTCGACGACTCGCTCGACGTCGTCGGCATCCACCTCGTCGGTGGAATGGTCGGAACGCTGTACCTCGGCTTCTTCGCGACAGAGACGGGTCTCTTCC
This sequence comes from Mycetocola sp. CAN_C7, assembly GCF_015752285.1. NCBI lineage: Bacteria > Bacillati > Actinomycetota > Actinomycetes > Micrococcales > Microbacteriaceae > Mycetocola > Mycetocola sp. CAN_C7. The sequence continues at coordinate 371,399 of NZ_JADOUY010000002.1, read as the reverse complement.
TCGGCGGCGGATTCGAGCAGCTCGCCGTTCAGTTCATCGCTGCATTCGCCGTTCTCATCTACTCCTTCGTCGTGGCAGGCGTCGTCGGCTTCGCGATCCAGAAGACCCTTGGTTTCCGGGTCAAGAACGAAGACGAGATCGCCGGCGTCGACACCACGGTTCACGGCGAAGAGGGTTACGCCCTCGAGGTCGTCTAACCGGACACACACAGCAGCGCTCCCAGCGCATGAGACGGGATGTCACCTCGGGGTGGCATCCCGTCTCGTCTGTGCTGGCAGGGACCTGCCTCAGGCGCCGCCAGAACCGCACCGCCGCTAGGGTGATGCAGTGATATCTCTTCGCTCGGTCATCAGTTCGGTTGCCGCGTCAGTCATGCGCACGACCTCTGCTCGAACGGGGCCGACCTCCACTCCGATCGGAGGTGAGCAGGGCCGAAATGGAACGAGTGCAACGGTTGAGGTCTCGCCGTCACAGATCGGCACCGTCGAGATGGGTTATGTTCCGTCGACAGATGGAAACCCGGACCCGGGCGAAATCGTCTGGACGTGGGTGCCGTACGAAGAGCAGGACGGCCGGGGCAAAGACCGTCCGGTTCTGCTCGTCGCAACGGAGTCGACCGGCACCACCCTTGCTCTTCAACTGACGAGCAAACCGCACGGCGGAGACCACGATTTCATCGCGATCGGCCGGGGCCGCTGGGACACCGAAGGCCGGCCTAGCTGGGTCGGCCTCGATCGTGTGTTCCGGGTGCACCCGGACGGGATGCGCCGGGAGGCCGCGGCGCTGGACCGGGAGAACTTCGAGCGCGTCACCGGGGCACTGGCATCCCGCTACGGCTGGCGCTGAGTTCGCGATCCTGAGGGATAGAATTTTGTCATCGATGTCAGCGGACATTCGGTGTTGTCGGACGGGGAGTCCTCATCAGAATCATCAGTTACAACCTCCGCAAGCACGCGGCGAGTGCTGAACTCGTCGGCCTCGAGACGCTCTACGACACGGATGTGCTCTGCCTGCAGGAAGCAGACAGCGAACTGCTGCCTGAAACCGTCGGCAGCCTTCGGCTCGCAGACTCGACGAAGGCTAACCGCCTCGGTCTGGCCATCTATTACAACGAGAATCGATTCTCCGCGGTATCCACGACGGCGTTCGAACTGAAGAAGTCGATGCACGACCGACTGTTCTCCCCGGCGCATGAACGCCTCATTGCGACGAAACTGTTCGACAAGGTCGCGAACCGCGAGATGCTCGTCGCGTCGTTCCACGCTGCTCCGCTTACCGCACTGAATTCGTTGCGTCGCCACCAGATCACCACCGCTCACGCCGAGCTCCACTCGCTCGCGGAGGGCATTCCTACGGTCATGGTCGGAGATTTCAACTACCCGATCTTCCAGAACAATCTGCGCAGACGGGTGCAGGAGATGGGCTACGAGCTGTCGCTGAGTAACGCGCGCACCTACGCCAGGTACAAGATCTTTCGGGGCCACTTCGATTTCGTGACGAGTGTCAACATGGGTATCGACGATGTGAAGACCCTCCCACGCGGGGCATCGGACCACCGCGCCATCCTGGTCACGACGACCTACCTCGACTGATCACCACCCTCGATCTCGGTGAAACGGAACCGCAGTCGATCGGCAAGCTCGTCAAGGTGAACCTGACCGGCACATCGATGACGTCAGATCTGCGATGCCTCCCCGAAACCGACGACCGTGCCGTGCGCTCTCGAGGCCCATTGCACTGCCGTGCTCGGCGCCTCAGCTGGTCGCGTCCGAGTCGATTTCGCGAATAGTGCGAACGGCTGACGCGACGAAGGCAGGGTTGGTCTGTCGGTAGTAGGGAATGATCAAAGCGGCCTGGTGGAGGGCGTATCCACGCGCCCTCAGCCAGGTGTCGTCGTCGACCGAGAGGTGATCCCGGAACGCGCGCCGCCCTGAAACACCGAAGACGCTCCAGGCTGCGATCACGTCTGCCGCCGGGTCGCCGATTCCCGCGCCGCCCCAGTCGATCACGGCGTGGAGGTGGCCGCCACGTGCGATCAGGTTCGGGCGCAGGAGGTCCGTATGGATCCAGACCGGAACCCCGGTCCACTCTCTGCCCGTCAGCGCGGCCTCCCAGGCCTGCAGCGCTGCGGCTGCGTCGATGAGGTCACCCGAGGCGGCGATCGCCTCCCGGGTCATCCCATCCAGTTCTCCGAGCGGCCTGCGGCCGGCCGGTGGGCCGCCCGTCGGGTCGAACTTCCTGAGCTCGAGGATGAACGCGGCCAGCTCGCGGGCAGCCACGGTCTCATCCGTGATCGCTTCGTCGGCGTACGGGGTTCCGTCGATCCACTCGTACACCGCCCACGGCACCGGGCACGTTGCGCTCGGACGACCGGCGAAGACGGGCCGGGGGACCGTCAACGGCAGTCGCGGCCCGAGGGTCGGGAGCCAGGCAAGCTCCCGTTCGAGGTCGGATGCCCAACGCGGCACCCGCGGAATACGGGCGGCAAGGCGATCGCCGAGCCGGTAGACCGCGTTCACTGTGCCCGTCGACCGAACCTGCCTGATCGGCAGGTCAGCGGCCTCCGGATACTGGTCGAGGATCAGGGTGCGTACGAGTTCCGCATCGACCGGGATCTCGTCATCATGCATCGTCATCGCTCGTCTTCCCGTTGTCTTGTCTTCGGCATCCTCATTGTTCCCGGCACCACGATATGTCGCATCGGCACTGTGTAGCATTTTCGGAGAGCCGTCGTGACAGGGGCGACCATCGTCGGTCGCAAGGGCTGCGAACGGCTGCCGGGATTTCGAGCGGTCACTCAGACGATGTCTGGCGGTCGGATCAAAGGAAAAGGCCCGCGGAGTCCGCGGGCCGTGCTGGTGGGCGATACCGGACTCGAACCGATGACCTCTTCCGTGTGAAGGAAGCGCGCTACCAACTGCGCCAATCGCCCGTTTGCTCCGAGCATTTCTGCTCGCAACGACGTCTAATCGTACCCGAACCGGAGTGCCGCCGCGAACCACACAGGCATCCGTTTCAGCCTGAACGAGACGCCGAATGACACGGTGGTAACTCGATTTTGTTTCTCGCCTCATCATCAAGTAGAGTCTTTCAAGCACGCAGGAATGCGAGCAAATGCGGATGTGGCGCAGTGGTAGCGCATCACCTTGCCAAGGTGAGGGTCGCGAGTTCGAATCTCGTCATCCGCTCGAGTGTTGGGGTCAGCCTTCGGGTTGACCACGGCATGTGGGCAACCACACGCGGTGGCGTGGCCGAGAGGCGAGGCAGCGGCCTGCAAAGCCGTCCACACGGGTTCGAATCCCGTCGCCACCTCGCACTCATAACTGAATTACACTTGTACGTAGCATGAGCGATTGGCGCAGCGGTAGCGCGCTTCCCTGACACGGAAGAGGTCGCTGGTTCGATCCCAGTATCGCTCACAGAGAAGAAGCCCGGACAGAAATGTCCGGGCTTCTGTGGCTTAACCCCGGGACCGCACCGGCGGCCCCCTGGACCGCAGGGGCCGCGCTCCAGTTGGTTCGATCCCAGTATCGCTCACAGAGAGAAAGCCCGGACAGAAATGTCCGGGCTTCGTGCGTTCATGAGCGAGCTCCGGAACGGATGCCGTCGACGGCTACGAGGTCGACGTGACCTGAAGGGTTGCCTCTCTGCCGAGGAAGCGTCCGAACCGGTGGACGGCCTCGTCGAGCGCTGCGGCCTCCGGGCCGGTTATCGCTCCGAAAAGTGTGGCATCGACAACGACGGCGTCTGCGGTGAGAACTCGCTTCCAACTGCCGACCGTCCGGCCGTCGATGACAACCGCACGCTCTAGTGACGTGTCGGGTGCGGCCGGATGTGCACGGACGACTCGCAAGTCCTTGTAGGCGACAATCGTCTCGTCGTACATCGGGATGAGGAACGCACGCGCGCGTGGGGCCATCGCGCCAGCGACGCTTGCCGCTTGACCGGAATACCAGACTCTTCCTGCCTCGTCGGTGGTTGACTCCATACGGTCGGCCAAGCGGGCGAGCGCCGCGCGAGTTTCGCTGGTTGGCTGGCTCGACCAGGCGCTGAAATCCCTGACCGTAGCCGGTCCGTGACTGCGGAAGTATCGGGACACGAGCTCGGTGAACGCGGACTCCCGCGACCGCTCGTCGTGCTCGGCGACCGGAACGCGGTCATCGAACAGGGCGTAGGTGTGCTGACGCCCGTGGCGGGGACCATTACAGATGATCTCCTCGAGTTCTGCGTGCATGAGGAGATACCCGAGACGCTGACCCTGAGCCTCGATACCCGCACCCGCCAGGCTTTCGGCAAGCTCCGTCCGCGTCCGCGTCTGACCACCAGACAGGATGCTCCGCAGCCGGTCGTGAGCACGAGCAAACAGTGAGTCGTCGAGGTCGTGTCTTCTGTACCAGTACGCGTTGAGTGCGTGAACGCGCTGCCGGGTGAGCCGGAGAATCCAGCGGGCATCATCGCGTGCGAGAAAATGCCAGGTCGGGCGTAGGGCGTGCGTCCTGACGACCTCGCCACGGGAGATCGCCGTCTCGATCTCCTCGTCGGTGCCGTCCCGGATCCGCTCGGCGATCGACCACTTCGCCTCGGCGTATTCCTGGGCCTGCATCGCCCCCAGCCAGCCCACGGCAGCCGCGACGCTCTCGCACGGTTCGCCGGTCAGACCCTGGACGACCAGCCTGCGCCGGATGACGTCGAGTGGGTCGAGAGGAGTTGCCCGTTCCGGGGGAGAGCCGCCGGCCATCTCGCACCCCGCCCCCGATTCGGTTCGATCAAAGTATCGCTCACAGGGAAGAAGCCCGGACAGAAATGTCCGGGCTCCTGTGAGGCTCGGCCGCTATGGCTTGAGCACGACCTTGATGCAGCCGTTCTCCTTCTTCTGGAACATCTCGTACATCTCGGGTGCCTTGTCGAGCGGAACCCGATGGGTCACAAGGTCCTCGACTCCGAGCGGATCGGACGGGTCTTCGACCAGGGGAATCAGTTCATCGCGCCAGTGCTGCACGTTGCACTGCCCCATCCGGATGCTCACCTGCTTGTCGAACAGCGACTTCATCGGAATCGGATCTGCCTCACCCGCATAGACGCCGCTGAGCGAAACCGTGCCGCCGCGGCGGACCGAGTCGAACGAGTTGTACAGGGCTTCAAGGCGGTCGACACCCGCCGTGTTCATGAGCTTCTTGGCGATTCCATCCGGGAGCAGGCCGACGGCGTTCTGGGCAAGCGTCGCGCCCGGGCTGCCGTGTGCCTCCATGCCGACAGCTTCGACGACCGAGTCCGCGCCGCGACCGTCGGTTGCGTCGCGCAGACGTTCGACGACGTCATCGGTCAGATCGAAGGTCTCGACGCCGTATCGCTCGGCCATGATCCGTCGTTCGGCGACCGGTTCAACGGCGAGAACACGATGCCCGAGGTGCCTGCCGATCCTGCTGGCGAACTGCCCCACGGGGCCGAGCCCCATGACGATGAGCGTGCCGTCATCGGGCAGGTCGGCGTACTGCACACCCTGCCAGGCGGTCGGCAGGATATCGCTGAGGAAGAGGTACCGCTCGTCGGGCAATTCGTGTCCGACCTTGGTGGCATTGAAGTCGGCGAGCGGCACCCGAAGGCGCTCAGCCTGGCCGCCGGGAGTCGAGCCGTACAATTCGCTGAACCCGTATAGCTGCGCTCCGGTGCCCTGCTCCGTCATCTGGGTCGTTTCACACTGCGAGTGGAGTCCACGAGCACACATGTAGCAGTCGCCACAGGCGATGACGAACGGAATCACGACGCGGTCGCCGGGGGACAAGCGCGTCACCTGCGAGCCGACCTCCTCGACGACGCCCATTGTTTCGTGGCCAAGGATGTCCCCCTTGTCGAGGAAGGGGCCGAGCGTCTCGTACAGGTGCAGGTCGGAACCGCAAATGGCGGCCGACGTCACCCGGATCACGACATCCGTTGGCTTCTCGATCGTCGGGTCTGGAACAGTGTTGACGGAAACGGATCGTTTTCCTTGCCAGGTGAGTGCTTTCATGTGCCCTGTCTACGCCTCAGACCGGCGGGGCGTCCACGGCCTTGACGCTGCGGGCTACGAGAAGTACCGTGCAACGCCGTCCACCGCAACCGCCCCGACCCGATCGGCGGGGAAACTAGGCTGAAGACATGAGCACTGAGACAGATGTAACGTCAGACACCGAGACGACGTCACCCCGCCGGCTGTGGACCGACCGGATCGGGTACCTCGGCACGCGCAGTATTCAGCTGCTGCTGATCATCACTCTTGCCGCCGTGGTCATCTGGGGTTTGGTCCAGCTCAAGCTTGTGGTCATCCCGGTACTCATCGCTCTCATCGTCGCCGCCGCCGCGTCACCGGTTATTCTCTGGCTCCGTCGGTTCATGCCCGATGTCGTCGCCGCGTGGGCAGCGCTGCTCACCGGTTTCGTTGCCTTCGGTGGCGTCGTGACCCTCATCGTCTTCGCCGTTCGCGGGCAGGCAGAAGAACTCGTCGATTCCGCCGTGCGCGGCATCGATCAGCTTCAGGCATGGCTCCTCGACGGGCCGTTGCCGATCGATGCCCAGCAAATCGAAGAGGCACGTGATGCCGCAGTCGACTTCCTCACCAGCAGCCAGTTCGGCAGCGGGGCGCTGGCTGGTGTCGGGGTGGCCGCAAATCTCATTACCGGCTTTGTGCTGGCCATCGTCATCCTCTTCTTCTTCCTGAAAGACGGGGATGCGATCTGGAGATTCTTCCTCAAGCCCCTCCACGGCGAGCGGCTCGAGCGCGGCAAGAGGATCGGCCACACGGCGGTTCGTGTCCTCGGCGGATACGTGCGCGGGACCGCCCTAATCGCGTTCGTCGACGCATTCTTCATCGGTCTCGGTCTCTTCATCCTCGGTGTCCCGCTCGCCCTCCCGCTCACCGTGATCGTCTTCCTCGGCGGATTCATCCCGATCGTCGGTGCAACGGCGGCGAGCATCCTGGCGGCGCTCGTCGCGCTCGTTGGGGCCGAGAACGGCCCGATCGTCGCGCTCATCGTCATCGGCATCGCCGTGCTGGTGAACCAGCTGGAGGGGAACTTCCTTCAGCCGGTTGTCATGGCGCAGTCGCTCAAGTTGCACCCGCTCGTCATCCTCGTCGCGCTGACCGCCGGCACCATCCTCGGTGGCATCACCGGAGCTGTGCTCGCCGTGCCGATCGCAGCGGTCGCCTGGGCCATCGTGAAGGTGTGGACCAAGCCCGACCCGTCGGTCACGACTCCCGCGAAACAACTGCGCAAACGCAAGAAGGCTACTCCCGCCGTCGAGGCTCCGTCGGAAGAGGTCCCGGCCCAGTAGCCCCGGCGGTCACGGCGGATGCCGCAAGATCCGAAAGGATCTGCGTCACCGTCCCGACGGCGGTGTGCTGGACGACGTGAGCGGCACCCGGCACGGTCACCAGCCGGCCGTCGTGTGAGAGCGTCGCGAGTCGCGCGCCCCAGCCGTGGGGAGCGATCGGATCCCGAGCTCCGCGGATCACAACGACAGGAACGTCGACGACCAGGATCCGTTCCTCGATCCGATAGCCGAGCATCACCGGAAGCTCAGTGAGATACCAGCGGATGCCACTGCGCACATAGTCCGTCATGACGATCCAGTTCGCGGTGGGTGACTCACGCAGGCTGTCGCGCAGAAGCCGCATGCCCTGTTGCCAGGGCGCCGAGGCCCGCTCGTCGACGACCGGCCCCACCAGGGCGATTCCGTCGACGAGACGGGGATGACGGGCGGCGGTCTCCGCGACGAACTGCGAACCCATCGAATGACCGACCAGAACGGTCTCTTCACAACCCCGGGCCTGCAGGTACGCGGCAATCAGATCGGCACCGTCCTCGATGCTGAGTGCGCCGGACGGTCGGGGAGCTCGGCCGAAGCCGGGCAGGTCGATCGCGAGCACAGTTCCGACTGCCGACAGGGCCTGAGCCAGTCGCCGGAAGTAGCGCGATGACATCCCGATCCCATGAACAAGCACGAAGGTCGTGCTGCCGGCTCCTGCGCCCGGTGCCCAGCTTGACGCGACCAGAGTGAAACCGCCGTGGTCGAACCGTTCGGTCCGGGGTGACCGGGGAGCGTCGACAGAACTGGCGATTGGAGTCCGGAAGTCAGGGCACACTGCGTCAGTCCTTTGTTCGGTCGGCGGGTGCACCCACTCTACGAGCACGTCGGCGTACCCGGCGTCGGGACGAGGGATGCGCCCGGCGGCGCTAAAGTTGAAGAGTCTGTGAGAAATGCAGCGATTGAAATGATCTTCAAGAGGAGCACACCCGGTGTCTGACGGTTTCGAGCGATTTACCGACCGATCCGTTGTCGCAATGCGCGTCAACGGCGAGTTGACCGACCTCGCGACGACGATCACTGACACCGACGACGTCGAGGCCGTCACCGTCGATTCTGCCGACGGCCTCAGCATCCTGCGCCACTCTGCCGCCCACGTGCTCGCGCAGGCCGTGCAGAAAGTGAATCCGGATGCCAGACTCGGAATCGGCCCTCCCGTCACCGACGGTTTCTACTACGACTTCGACGTGCGTGAAGCGTTCACTCCTGACGATCTCAAGGCGCTCTCGAAAGAGATGGATCGGATCATCCGGCAGGGCCAGCGCTTCGTCCGCCGTGTCGTGAGCGAAGAAGCCGCACGCGAGGAACTCGCGAGCGAGCCGTACAAGCTCGAACTGATCGGCCTCAAAGGCGGCTCGGCGTCAGCCGACGACAACGAGAACGTCGAGGTCGGCGGTGCCGAGCTCACCATCTACGACAACGTCAACCCGAAGACAGGGGAGACGGAGTGGAAGGACCTCTGCCGCGGCCCGCACCTGCCGAACACCCGGATGATCGGCAACGGCTACGCCCTCATGCGGGTAGCGGCCGCCTACTGGCGCGGCTCGGAGAAGAACCCGCAACTGCAGCGCATCTACGGGACGGCCTGGCCGACCAAGGACGAGCTTCGGGCCTACCAGGGCCGACTCGAAGAAGCAGCGAAACGCGACCACCGCAAACTCGGGGCGGAACTCGACCTCTTCAGCTTCCCTGACGAGCTCGGCTCAGGGCTCCCGGTGTTCCACCCGAACGGCGGGATCATCCGCAACGAGCTGGAGGGCTACTCCCGCAAGCGGCACATCGAGGAGGGCTACTCCTTCGTCAACACCCCGCACATCACCAAGGGGCACCTCTACGAGATCTCCGGTCACCTCGACTGGTACCGCGACGGCATGTTCCCACCCATGCACATCGACGCCGAGTACGACGAGAACGGCGACGTGCGTAAGGCCGGCCAGGATTACTACCTGAAGCCGATGAATTGTCCGATGCACAACCTCATCTACGGTGCGGGAGCTCACTCCTACCGCGATCTCCCGATGCGCCTGTTCGAGTTCGGCACGGTTTACCGCTACGAGAAGTCCGGTGTCATCCACGGGCTGACCCGGGTGCGCGGCCTGACGCAGGACGATGCCCACATCTACTGCACCCGTGAGCAGATGAAGGACGAACTCACCGGCACACTCAACTTCGTGCTCGGCCTGCTCAAGGATTACGGCCTCAACGACTTCTACCTCGAGCTCTCGACGAAGGATCCGGTCAAGTACGTCGGAAGTGACGAGGCGTGGGACGAAGCCACCCGCACTCTGCAGGAAGTCGCCGAGGCATCCGGTCTCGAGCTCGTACCCGACCCGGGTGGGGCCGCCTTCTACGGCCCGAAAATCTCGGTCCAGGCTCGCGACGCGATCGGCCGCACCTGGCAGATGTCGACCATCCAGCTGGACTTCAACCTGCCCGAGCGATTCGAACTCGAGTACACAGCGGCTGACGGCTCCCGGCAGCGCCCGGTGATGATCCACCGCGCGCTTTTCGGCTCGATCGAGCGATTCTTCGGTGTCCTCACCGAGCACTACGCCGGGGCATTCCCGGTCTGGCTGTCTCCTGTGCAGGTCGTCGGAATCCCCGTCGCCGAGCAGTACGGCGCCTATCTCGACGACGTGATCGGCCAGCTCAGAGTCGTCGGCGTCCGGGCGCATGTCGACCACTCCGATGACCGGATGCAGAAGAAGATCCGTACTCACACGAAGCTGAAGGTGCCGTTCCAGCTCATCGTCGGTGAAGAAGACAGCGCCAACGGTGCGGTCAGCTTCCGATTCCGTGACGGTACCCAACTCAACGGTGTCCCGATCGCCGACGCGATAGCCCGCATCCGTTCGTCCATCGATTCACGCGAACAGGTGTCGACCGCATGGCTCGACTAGGCGTCGACGATCACCCCGAGCCGAGCGAACCCGGCATCCCTGTCGCGGAATCCGTGGAGTCGGGTGCGCACCTCGCCGGAGTCCCGGACGAATTCCAGCGCCTGTGGACACCGCACCGTCTGGTGTATATCCAGCATGGTCAGCAGCCTCATGAAGACGACTGCCCGTTCTGCCTCGCGCCGACGATGAACGACGAGGATGCCCTGATCGTGGCGCGGGGCGAACATGCCTACGTGCTGCTCAACCTGTTCCCGTACAACAGCGGCCACCTGCTCGTCTGCCCGTACCGTCACATCCCCACCTACGACCTTGCGACTGCCGACGAGGTTGCCGAGATCGGGTCCCTCACCCAGACGGCGATGACGGTCGTGCGCAATGTGTCGAAGAATGACGGATTCAACATCGGCATGAACCAGGGCATCGTCGCGGGAGCCGGAATCGCTGGCCACCTGCACCAGCACATCGTTCCGCGCTGGGCGCAAGACGCGAATTTCCTACCGATCATCGCGAAGACGAAAGCGCTGCCGCAGCTCCTCGGCGACGTGCGCGCAGCCATCGCGGACGCCTGGCCCTCCTCCTGACCCCGTGCGCGCCGCCCCAGGGGCAGTGCGCTCACCCCGAACGATCTAGGATTGATCATTATGACTAACAGCACCAACACCGGCGAACAGGGTTCCAACCGCGTCAAGCGCGGTCTTGCAGAAATGCTGAAGGGTGGCGTCATCATGGACGTCGTCACAGCCGAGCAGGCGCGCATCGCCGAAGACGCCGGAGCGGTCGCCGTGATGGCTCTCGAGCGCGTCCCCGCCGACATCCGTTCCCAGGGGGGCGTCGCCCGTATGAGCGACCCCGACCTCATCGAATCGATCATCGCCGAGGTCTCGATCCCGGTGATGGCCAAGGCTCGCATCGGTCACTTCGTCGAAGCCCAGGTGCTCGAGGCGCTCGACGTCGACTACATCGATGAATCGGAGGTTCTGAGCCCCGCCGACTACGTCAACCACATCGACAAGTGGGAATTCACCGTTCCGTTCGTCTGTGGTGCGACCAACCTCGGTGAGGCGCTCCGCCGCATCAACGAGGGTGCAGCCATGATCCGGTCGAAGGGCGAAGCCGGAACCGGTGACGTCTCGGAGGCGACCAAGCACATCCGCAAGATCAAGTCGGAGATCGCCGCGCTGAGCTCGATGTCGAAGGACGAGCTGTACGTCGCCGCCAAGGAACTGCAGGCGCCGTACGATCTCGTCGCTGAGATCGCGGAGACCGGCAAACTGCCCGTCGTTCTCTTCACCGCAGGCGGAGTGGCGACTCCTGCCGACGCTGCGATGATGATGCAGCTCGGTGCCGACGGAGTGTTCGTCGGGTCGGGGATCTTCAAGTCGGGTAACCCCGAGAAGCGTGCAGCCGCCGTCGTCAAGGCCACGACGTTCTTCGACGACCCGAAGGTCATCGCTGAGGTCTCGCGCGGTCTGGGCGAGGCCATGGTCGGCATCAACGTCTCCGACCTCGCCGCGCCTCACCGCCTCGCCGAGCGTGGCTGGTAGCGGCGCGCCGCAGGTCGGTGTCCTCGCCCTCCAGGGCGATTTCCGTGAGCACGCCGCTGTTCTGAGAGGTCTCGGGGCGGATGTCGTACACGTTCGGCGTCCCGAGGAACTCGCCCTGATCGACGGACTCGTCATTCCCGGAGGCGAGTCCAGTGTGATGGACAAACTGTCGCGGACCTTCGGCCTTGCCGACCCGCTGAAGGACGCCATCGCATCCGGATTGCCCGTATACGGGACCTGCGCAGGGCTGATCATGCTGGCTGACCGCATCCTCGAGGGCATCACCGGGCAGCAGACGCTGGGCGGGCTCGACGTCGAGGTCCGGCGGAACGCTTTCGGGTCACAACTCGACTCGTTCGAAACCGACATCGACATCCCGGTTCTCGGAGCGGAACCGGTGCACGCCGTCTTCATCCGGGCGCCGATCGTCGATTCTGTCGGGCCGAACGCGACGGCGCTTGCTGCCCTCGAGGACGGTCGCGTCGTCGCCGTCGAGCAGGGTAATCTGCTCGGCACGTCGTTCCACCCCGAGGTGACAGGCGACATCCGTTTCCATGCGTACTTCCTCGAGAAGGTGCGCACACGCGCACGCTGAACCCGCCACACGAGCGCCGCGTGATTTAGACTGATGCGGTTAGACATCCAGTAAGGGAGCACATGTCCGGACACTCCAAGTGGGCGACGACCAAGCACAAGAAGGCGATCACCGACTCGCGCCGTGCGAAGGCGTTCGCGAAGCTCATCAAGAATATCGAGGTCGCCGCGAAGATGGGCGGTGCTGACCTCTCTGGTAACCCGACTCTCGTCGACGCCATCCAGAAGGCCAAGAAGACGTCGGTCCCCAACGACAACATCGACCGCGCGGTGAAGCGCGGAGCCGGCCTGTCCGGCGACGCCGTCGAGTACACGACGATCATGTATGAAGGCTACGCGCAGCACGGTGTCGCATTGTTGATCGAATGTCTGACCGACAACAAGAACCGCGCGGCCGCTGACGTCCGCACGCTGATGAGCCGCAACGGCGGCACCATGGGCGACCCGGGCAGTGTTGCATACAACTTCGCGCGCAAGGGGATCATCGTCGTCCCGGCAGCTGACACGACAGAAGACGACATCCTCGCCGCCGTGCTCGACGCCGGAGCTGAAGAAGTCGTCGATGAGGGCGAGACCTTCGAGATCATCACCGACCCGTCCGATCTCGTCGCCACGCGGACAGCGCTCCAGGAGGCCGGGATCGACTACGACTCCGCCGATGCCGCTTTCGTGCCCAACCTCAAGGTCGAGGTCGATGCCGAGACCGCGCGCAAGATCTTCAAACTGATCGACGCGCTCGAGGATTCTGACGACGTGCAGAACATCTACAGCAACTACGCGCTGTCGCCCGAGGTTCAGGCCGAGCTTCAGTCGCAGGACGACTAAGGCCGCCAGTGACCCTCCGGGTGCTCGGCGTCGACCCCGGCCTCACACGGTGCGGCATCGGCATCGTCGACGTCGAGCCGAACCGGAAAGCCAGGCTCGTGCACTACACGGTCGTGCGGAGTGATATCGACCTGTCGATCGACCAGCGACTGCTGATCATCGGGCGAGGACTCGACGCTGCTTTCGACGAATTCACGCCCGATGCCGTCGCCGTTGAGCGTGTCTTCGCGCAGCACAACCTGCGCACGGTGATGGGGACGGCACAGGTTTCGGGGCTGGCGCTCCACGCTGCAGCGAAACGCGAATTGCGGGTCGGGCTGCACACGCCGAGCGAGGTAAAGGCGTCGATCACCGGATACGGCTCAGCAGACAAGAAGCAGGTGGCGACGATGGTCGCCCGCGTGCTCGGGCTTGCGGAACCTCCCCAGCCTGCTGATGCCGCCGACGCGCTTGCGCTGGCGATCTGTCATGCCTGGCGCGGTGGTGTGGTGCCCGCTGTATCCTCCTCGGGCGGATCCGCTTCCGCTCTCACTCCGGCTCAGCAGGCGTGGGCACGCGCCGAACGGGCGGCCCGCGGCGGTAAGTGAGCGGGTGCCGCGGCCGTACGACAACAAGGGTCGACCACGAAGGCGCGCCCGCGACCATTTCTGTCGTCTGAGCCGGCGGCATCCGCCCACACGACAAAAAGGGTCGTTCTTAGAGCGCACCAGCGACCGTTTGTGTCGCCCGACCGCGAATACCGGGCATCCGCTCCTCGGCACGCTGGCGCACCAGGAAGCGTGGCGCTCCCGGCTGTGTCACCCGGTCGACGTAGGCTTGAAAGGTGATCTCAAGCGTGCGCGGAACAGTAGTCTCGGCGGTCGGCGGCAACGTCGTCCTCGAGGTAGGCGGAATCGGATATGCCGTACAGGTGACCCCAGAACACGCACTAGCGCTGCGGGTCGGCGACCAGGCATTCGTACACACGTCGTTCATCGTCCGCGAAGACTCGATGAGCCTCTTCGGCTTCGAAACCCGCGAGCAGCTCGCCGTCTTCGACCTGCTGACCGGCGTGACCGGCGTCGGCCCGAAGTCGGCGCTCGGCGTCCTCAGCGTCCTCGGCCCCGGCCAGATCGCCGCAGCGGTGGCGTCAGAAGATGACGCTGCGTTCCGTAAGGTGTCGGGCATCGGCCCGAAGACCGCCAAGCTGATCGTGGTATCCCTCGCAGGCAAGCTCATCGCCCACACCGAGACGGCAGCCGCCCCTGTGGCGACGACACCAACGGGTGACCGCGTCGTCGTTGCCCTCGTCGGCCTCGGCTGGAGCGAGAAGGTGGCTGTGCAGGCGGTCGATGATGTCGTCTCCTCGACCCCGGATGCTGCCGGCGCGTCGGTGCAGACGCTCCTGCGCCTCGCCCTGGCTCAGCTCGGGCCAGCGCAGCACAGCCCGGCGCGGACGGGTTCGCGCGCATGAGCGACCTCGACCTGACCGACCCAGCACCCGAGTCAGACGCTGAACTCGTCTTCGAGGGCGCACTCCGACCGCAGAGCCTCGCCGAGTTCGTCGGGCAGACCAAGGTACGTGGCCAGCTGGAGCTGCTGCTCAAAGCTGCAGCGATCCAGGGGCGCACAGCCGACCACATCCTCCTCGCCGGCCCTCCAGGACTCGGCAAGACGACGCTGGCCATGATCGTCGCGCACGAGAGCCAGAAGCCGCTCCGGATGTCGAGCGGGCCCGCGATCCAGCACGCCGGAGACCTCGCAGCCGTTCTCTCAAGTCTCGTGCCAGGCGAAGTACTCTTCATCGACGAAATCCACCGCATGGCCCGCTCGGCAGAAGAAATGCTCTACCTGGCGATGGAAGATTTCCGCATCGACATCATGGTCGGCAAGGGGCAGGGAGCGACGTCTGTGCCGCTTGACCTGGCCCCGTTCACCCTCGTCGGTGCCACGACCCGATCGGGTCTGCTCCCGAACCCGCTCCGCGACCGCTTCGGGTTCACGGCACACCTCGAGTTCTACGACACCCCGGAACTCGAGCGCGTTCTGCACCGTGCGGCGCGGATGCTCGATTTCCCGATCGACGGCGACGCCCTCGCCGAGATCGCGGGACGCTGCCGGGGAACACCGCGCATCGCGAACAGGCTGCTCCGTCGCGTGCGCGACTACGTCCTCGTCCACGAAACGGATGCCGACAAAGCATCCGTTCGTGCAGCGCTCAACCTCTACGACGTCGACGAACTCGGACTCGACCGACTCGACCGTGCCGTGATGGAGATCATGCTGACGCGGTTCGGGGGAGGACCTGTCGGCCTCAACACGCTGGCGGTGTCGGTCGGCGAGGAGGCGGAAACAGTCGAGAGCGTCGTCGAGCCGTTCCTCGTCCGGATCGGACTCATCACGCGGACACCGCGCGGGCGCGTCGCCACGCCCCAGGCCTTCGCGCACTTCGGCATGCACCACGCTCAGGGTTCTCTGTTGCCCGATGTTCTATAATTTGTAATCGGCCTCTCGGCCCCACCCCCTAACCTTGCGGTCGTACGATCGCGGAAGGCATCACAGAACTCATGGATCCCCTCAGCATTGGCATGCTCGCCATTCTCGCCGTCCTCATCTTCTTCATGTTCCGCAACGGACAGAAGCGCAAGCGCGACATCGAGGAAAAGCAGACGAAGGTCGTCCCCGGCGCATCAGTCATGACCAACTTCGGTGTGTTCGGCACCATCCTCAGCGTCAATGACGACAAGGTCGAGGTCGAGACCAGCCCGGGCAACGTTCTGACGGTGCACCGCCAGACCATCGTCCGCTTCCTCGATGACGAGCCTGCACCGGTCGACGAGACCGAAGACGACGTTCTCGCAGATGACGCTCCCGAGCAGATCAACGAGGACCACGCCGCGTTCACGACCGATCCGGAATTCGGAGAGCGCGTCGACCCGATCGACACGAAGCCAGCCGATTCACGTGAAAAGAACTCTGACCAGTAGTCTTCCTGAGGAGCGTCGCCGCTCCAACTGCGGTTTCCCGAATCCGCTTTACCGTCGAAGCGTCCCTTCCGCCCTCCAGCGACCGGACGGTCATAGAAAGCTGAGTACGTAGTTGGCACAGTCGAGATTGTCGCCCGTCCGTAAGGCGTGGCGCTCCCTGACCTGGCTGGGTGTCATTACCCTTGCGCTCCTGGCCGTCCTCGTCGGAGGCATTATCTGGGGCGGAGCGAGCTGGGCACCCAAGCTGGCGCTCGACCTCGAGGGTGGAACACAGATCATCCTCCAGCCGAACGTCACCGACGATCAGCAGGTGACCCAGGAGCAGCTCAACCAGGCTGTGTCGATCATCCGCCAGCGGGTCGACGCTTCGGGTGTGTCTGAGGCCGAGGTCAACACCGAGGGCAGCAACGTCGTCGTCTCCATCCCCGGAGAAGCCGACGAAGAGACCCGCAACCGGATCGAGGCATCCGCGAAGCTCGAGTTCCGTGCGGTTCTCGTCGCCGGTGCGCCGTCGAACACCTTCGTGGGCGAAGACGGGACCGAGACGCCGTACCCGTCGCCCGACCCGGCCCTGCCAGCAGAGCCCACAGCCGAGCCGACCACTCCGAGCGACCTCGCGCAGATCACCCCGGCCCTCGAGGCCCGGTTCCAGGCTTTCGACTGCAGCCAGCCGGTCGAGGCCGGGCTGGTGCAGCCGGCGGATGAGCCCATCATCGCCTGTGAAGCGGACGGCAGCGTCAAGTACATCCTCGGCCCGGTCGAGGTCGAAGGCTCGCAGATCTCGGATGCCACGAACGGCATGCGCACCACCCAGACCGGTGCAACCACGGGGGAGTGGGCCGTCAACATCGAGTTCAACGGTGAGGGCACTGAGCAGTTCTCCGACGTCACCAGCCGTCTGAACGGACTCGAGAGCCCGCAGAACCAGTTCGCAATCGTCCTCGACAATTCGGTCATCTCCGCCCCGCAGACCCTCGCGGTGATCACGGACGGCAAACCTGAGATCTCCGGAAACTTCACCCAGGAGTCGTCGAAGACGCTCGCAGACCAGTTGAAGTACGGCGCGCTGCCGATCAGCTTCACGGTGCTGACATCCGACCAGATCTCGGCGACGCTCGGTTCCAGCCAACTGCAGATCGGTATCCTCGCCGGAATCATCGGCCTGATCCTCGTCGCGATCTACACGCTCTTCCAGTACCGCCTGCTCGGTTTCGTCACCATCGCCTCGCTGGTGGTGGCCGCGGTTCTGACCTACCTCGTGATCGCGATCCTGTCGTGGCGCAACGGCTATCGTCTGTCACTGGCCGGTGTCGCCGGACTCATCGTCGCCATCGGGTTCACCGCCGACTCGTTCATCGTGTACTTCGAACGAATACGAGATGAGCTTCGCGATGGCCGCGGCCTCGAATCCGCCGTCGAAGCCGGGTGGCGCCGAGCCCAACGCACGATTTACGCATCAAAGGGCGTCAACCTCCTCGCCGCCGTCGTGCTGTACGTCCTTGCTGTCGGAAACGTCAAGGGCTTCGCATTCACGCTCGGTGTCACCACGGTCATCGACGTGATCGTGGTGGTGCTCTTCACCCACCCGACACTGCAGTTGCTCGCCAAAACACGGTTCTTCTCCAGCGGACATCCGCTGTCAGGACTCGACCCGAAAGCGCTCGGGGCCGTCTACCGGGGCAGGGCACAGTTCAGACAACCCGTTGAGAGCAAGCAAACCAAAGCAACACGGTCGAGCCGTGAGGCCGTCAAACGCCAGACCATCGCAGAACGCAAGCAGGCTGAGCTCACCGCTGCAGGCGGCAAGAAGAGCCAGGAGAAGGATTCCTAATGGCAAGCCTGACCACATTCGGCAATGACCTGTTCACAGGCAAGCGCTCGTTCAACTTCGTTGGCAACCGCAAGATCTGGTTCAGCGTCGCGATCGCCCTCGTGCTCCTGTCGATTCTCGTTCCGGTCGTCAAGGGCGGGTTCAACCTCAGCTTCGAGTTCACCGGCGGTTCGCAGTTCACGATCGCCCCTGTGGCATCGACGAACCAGGACACAGCGACGGATGCCGTCGCGAGCGTCGTCCCCGAAGCTGTCGCGAAGGTGACGACGGTCGGTGATGATGCGGTGCGCGTGCAGACGAGCCAGCTCACCAGTGCGGAGACCACCGAGGTCACCGCTGCACTCGCCAGCGCCTTCGACGTGCCGGAAGAGGCCGTGGCGACGTCGTTCATCGGTGCGTCATGGGGTCAGGACGTCACCAGGCAGGCGCTCTCCGGCCTCCTGATCTTCCTTGCCCTCGCGTTCGTGATCATGGCCCTGTACTTCCGCACCTGGAAGATGTCAGCGGCTGCGATGATCGCCCTGCTCGACGTGCTCATCATCACCCTCGGTGTGTACTCCCTCAGTGGTTTCGAGATCAGCCCGGCTGCCGTCATCGGCTTCCTGACCATCCTCGGCTATTCGCTGTACGACACGGTCGTCGTGTTCGACAAGATCAGGGAGAACACGACTGAGGACGGCGACAACGCGCCGCGCACCTTCGCTGAGTCGGTGAACCTCGCCGTCAACCAGACCCTCGTGCGATCGATCAACACGTCAGTGGTCGCCGCCCTGCCTGTTGCGTCGATCCTCGTCATCGGTGATTTCGTGCTCGGCGCAGAGACGCTGCGTGACATCTCGCTCTCACTCTTCGTCGGCATCCTGGTCGCCACCTATTCGACGATCTTCGTCGCTGCTCCGCTGTACGCGTTGTTCCGCCAGAACGAACCGGAGATCAAGAAGCGCGATGCCCGCGTGATCGCCGCCCGCAAGAAAGCCGCCGAAGAGCCAGCCGTGGTCCCCGCGATCTGACCAACCGGTTTCGCGCGGGATAATGGGTGTGGAGGAGGTGACCGATGACTGATACGCAATCGTCGAGTGCCTCTCTGCGCCGACTGGTTCCGCGCATCTTCTCCAAGGCACAGCCCGCAGGTGCCGTCGATCGTCTGGTGCGCACCGCAAGGATGCATCACCCCAAGGCCGACCTCTCCATCATCGAGCGGGCGTACACGGTCGCGGAGCAGGCGCACCGCAATCAGAAACGGCAGAGCGGTGAGCCGTACATCACCCACCCCGTCGCCGTCGCGCAGATCCTCGCCGACCTCGGCATCGGACCCAAGACCCTCGCAGCCGCTCTGCTGCACGACACCGTCGAAGACACCGACTACGGCCTCGACGAACTGAGGGCTGAGTTCGGCGACGAAGTCGCCATGCTGGTCGACGGCGTCACCAAACTCGACAAGGTCAAATACGGGGAGAGCGCCCAGGCGGAAACGGTCCGCAAGATGATCGTCGCGATGTCGAAAGACATCCGTGTGCTCGTCATCAAACTGGCCGACCGGCTCCACAATGCGCGCACCTGGGGTTTCGTGCCACCGGAGAAGGCTGCGAAGAAGGCCACAGAGACCCTCGAGATCTACACGCCGCTCGCCCACCGCCTCGGTATCCAGACCATCAAGTGGGAGCTCGAGGACCTGTCGTTCGCGGTGCTGTACCCGAAGCTCTACGTCGAAATCGAGAGCCTCGTCAAGCAGCGGACACCCGAGAGGGAAGAGCTCGTCCATCAGGTCATCGACGCGGTGAACGAAGACCTCAAGGCCGCGAAGATCCGCGGCAAAGTCGTCGGCCGTCCGAAGCAGTACTACTCGATCTACCAAAAGATGATCGTGCGCGGTCGTGACTTCGACGAGATCTACGACCTCATCGGCATCCGGATCCTCGTGAACTCCGTCCGGGACTGCTACGCGGTACTCGGCGCGATCCATGCACGCTGGACGCCGATCCCCGGTCGGTTCAAGGACTACATCGCCACGCCGAAGTTCAACCTCTACCAGTCGCTGCACACGACAGTGATCGGCCCTGGCGGCAAAAGCGTCGAGATCCAGATCCGCACCCACGAGATGCACCAGCACGCCGAATACGGTGTCGCGGCACACTGGAAATACAAAGAGAACGTCAACGGCAAGAGCAGCGCCGGTGCGAAAGCCAACGAGAACGACATGGTCTGGCTGGCGCACATCTCCGACTGGCAGGCCGAGACAGCAGACCCAGGCGAGTTCCTCGACTCGCTCCGATTCGAGATCGGCGCCAAGGAGGTCTATGTCTTCACGCCGAAGGGACGCGTCATCGGGCTCCCGGCCGGAGCGACCCCCGTCGACTTCGCGTACGGTGTGCACACCGAGGTCGGACACCGCACGATGGGTGCCAAGGTCAACGGGCGGCTCGTCCCGCTCGAGACCGAACTCTCGAGCGGCGATGTCGTCGAGGTCTTCACCTCCAAGAACCCTGACTCAGGGCCCAGCCAGGACTGGCTGAGCTTCGTCAAGAGCACGCGCGCCAGGAACAAGATCCGGCAGTGGTTCACGAAGGAACGCCGCGACGAGGCAATCGAGCAGGGCAAGGATGCCATCGCGCGCGCCATGCGCAAGCAGAACCTCCCGCTCCAGAAGCTCATGAGCCAGGACTCATTCGCCGAGGTGGCCGCACAGATGCGCTACGAAGACGTGTCGGCGCTCTACGCCGCCGTCGGCGAGGGTCACGTCTCCACCCAGTCCGTGCTCGAGAAGGTCGCCGCGCTGCTGCAGGGTGACAGCGAGGCCGAGGCAGAAGCCATCGACTTCCCGGTCCGTGGCCGCACCCGGAAGCTCCCGCACAGCGACTCAGGCGTGCTCGTGCGCGGGGCACCTGACATCCTCGTCAAGATGTCGAAGTGCTGCACCCCGGTGCCCGGCGATGACATCGTCGGATTCGTCACCCGAGGCTCTGGCGTCTCCGTTCACCGCAGCGACTGCCATAACGTGCAGGACCTGCTCAAGGAACCGGAACGGATGATCGACGTCGAGTGGGCGCCGACATCGAAGAGCGTCTTCCTTGTGAACATTCAGGTCGAGGCTCTCGACCGGGCCGGCCTGCTCAGCGACGTCACCCGGGTTCTCAGCGAACACCACGTCAACATCCTCTCAGCAACCGTTTCGACGTCTACCAATCGCCTCGCCATCAGTCGTTTCGTCTTCGAGATGGGTGACACCACCCACCTCGATCGTGTCCTCAACGCTGTGCGACGCATCGACGCCGTCTACGACGTCTACCGCGTCAACGGCGGCTGACCCGCCGCGGCGATCCTGCCCAGCGCCCGCCGGGCACCCGGCAGCGAGCTCCATGTCTCGTCAGCCGGTTCGATCCCGAAACGTGCGACGAGACGGTGAAGAGCGAGTAACTCGGTCGCTGTCGGCATCGGTGACCGTGCGAGATCGAATGCGGTTCTGACCGGTGTCGTGACACGCAGGGTGCCGACCACGCACTCCTCATTCCCGGCGATCCGCAGCTCGCGAATCACGAACCGCGGTGGGAGGCGCAGGTTCACCCGTTCGGTGGTGCGCGAGCAGAGTTCGTGTCGCCTCGGAGGAGCATCCGTCGCCCCCAGGAGCCAGGCCGCCGTCAGCCCCATCATCACGAGGCGTTCAGCCGGCGCCGACCGTGGCAACAGCGACGCCAGGACCTGGGCACGCAGTTCGGGTCTGTCTGGTTCGTCGGCGCAGGTCCACGCCTCGTCGACGGCGAAGAGCTCCCCATCGAGACAAGCAGCGGAGAGTTCGGCACGGGGCAGGATGTCGGTGGTGAGCACGGACGGAACGGAAGACACGGCGCCAAGCATGCGCGTGTGGTGAGCATCGAGACGCGACACCCGTTGTCCTGTGCACAGCAGGGGGGCAACCGCGCAGATGTGGAGAGCGGTCGTCAGCCCGACGCGATGGTGGAAGCGGCCGCCCTACGATTGCGCAGGGTCTCGATGGCGTACCAGACGACGATTCCGACGGCGGTTCCGAGGAAGGCGCCGGCGACGACATCCGTCAGCCAGTGTGCGTGCAGGTAGGTGCGGCTCCAGCCCATCACGAGAACCCAGGCTGTGCCTGCCACCCACATCACAGTCCGGCGGAACACGAGCGCGAGGACGACGACGACGGATGCCGCCATGGCGGTGTGCCCGGACGGGAACGAGGTCGGGACCGCCTCTGCGAGGGAGTCAACCGGTCTCGTGCGCGCGACCACTGCTGCGAGCGGCGATGCGATCGCGACGCAGACGACCATGGCTGACGCCAGGGTGGCGGCGACCGCCCGCCAGCGGAGGTAGAGAAACGCACCGACGAGCGCCAGTCCGATTGCGAGCATGGCGATCGGACCGCCGATCACAGCCGGGATCCATGCGATAACGATTCCAGCATCCGTTCGATAGCTGAGCACGAGGTCGTACCACCACTGGTCGAGCGGTGCAGACACCCGAGAAGGGCCATAACTGAGGATGCCGACTGTCACGAACGCGGCGATCGCCAACGCTCCCGCACCGAGGGCAGCGTGCCGTACGCGCGCCGAGGCCGTACTCGGCTGCGCGGCGCGCGTGCGAGGCATCGAGGTCGTTCGCACCGTCAGGACAGGGCGTTCAGCCAGAGCTTCCGTGCCTCGAGCGCGTCGGTTGCCTCGGCGATCTTCGCCTTGTCGCCTGACGCCTTGGCGTCGTCGAGCTCGGCTTCGAGCTTCGCGATGGCTGCGTTGAGCTGGCCGGCGAGACCCTCCGTCCGAGCCTTCGTTTCAGGGTTGTTGCGCTTCCAGTGATCGTCGTCGAGTGCGCGGAGGTGCTGTTCCACCTTGCGGAGTCGTTCCTCGACGTTCTTGACCTGCTCGCGTGGCACCTTGCCGATGTCGTCCCAACGACGCTGGATGTCGGCGAGTGCCGAACGCAGCTTGTCGCGGTCGTTCTCGGCCAGCAGCGGCTCCGCCTCGGTGAGGAGAGCGAGCTTCAGGTCGAGGTTGCCCTGGAACTCCGCGTTATCGCGGGCGTCGACCTCCGACTTGGCGGCATAGATGGCGTCACCTGCGGCTTTGAACCGGGCCCAGAGCGCGTCATCGTGGCGCTTACCCGCACGACCGGACTGCTTCCACTCATCGAGAAGAGCACGGTAACCGGGGATGCCGTCGACACCCTTCTCGATCAGTGCTTCTGCCTTCTCGATCAGGGCCTGCTTGCGGCTCTTGGCGTCACGGTGGACCGAATCGAGCTCAGCGAAGAAGGCGCGACGATTCTGCTCGATCGTCGACTTCGCGGCGCGGAATCGCTTCCACAGGTCATTCGCTTCGCCCTTGGGGAGCTTCGGACCTTCCTGCTGGTGGGTCTGCCACTGGGCGAAGAGAGCATTGATCTGCTCGGTGGTGTTCTTCCACTGGGCTTTAGCCGGATCCTGAGCTGCCAGCTTTTCGGCCTCGGTGACGATGGCCGTCCGCGCGACAAGGGCCTCAGCAACCGCTGCCTTGGCTTCTTCGCCCTGCTGTTCGGTCAGTTCACCGACGGTGCTGTCGAGTGCAGCGACCCGGGTCTTGAGCGAGGCGAGGTCGCCGACCGCGTTGGCTCCCTCGAGAGTGGTTGCGAGATGCGCGACGGCCTTCGCGACGTCCGCCGCTGGTGCCCCACGCTTGACACGCTGCTCGAGGAGGGTGACCTGGCCGGCCAGGTCGACGTACTTGCGTTCGAAGTAGGCGAGGGCCTCTTCTGCGGTTCCATCGGGGAACTGGCCCACTTCTCGCCAGTCCTCGCCCTCACGGACGAAGACGGCGCCGGACTCATCGACGCGGCCCCATGGTTGCTGGTCTGAATTGGACACGTGCCTCACCTTGCTGTGGGTGTCGCACTCGCGTGCGACCGGAAACTCTGGTCAAGCCTATTACCTCGGCGCACGCGCCCGGCAAGGCTATTCGACCGTCACCCCGGTGATGGTCACAGGGATGGCAGGCGGGCCGTCGGCCGAGCCGTCCTGGGTGCCCTGATCGGTCACCTGGGTGATGAGGTCGTCGAGGCCGCTCGTCACCCGTCCGAGAACGGTGTAGCCGCCGGCGCCGTCGGACGGAATCGTGGTGTCCTCGTAGACGATGAAGAACTGGCTGCCCATGCTGTAGGCGTTCTCACCCTGCCTGGCCATGGCGATCGTGCCTGCCGGGTAGACGTCGTCGGCTGGAGCGTTCTCGACCGGGCCGTAGCTGTAACCCGGTCCGCCACTGCCATCGCCTTCCGGATCGCCGCACTGCAGGACGAAGAAGCCACCGTTGGTCAACCGGTGGCAGGAGACCTGCGTGTAGAAGTCCTTCTGCGCGAGTGAGATGAAGGACGACACTCCCTGAGGTGCGGCTGCTCCGTCGAGTTCGATGCCGAGCGGCACGTCGTTCACGCTGAGCGTTCCTGTCCAGGTCCTGTTCTCGGCCAGGGCGGAATCAGGTACGTCGCCGACGTTCTCACCGCTCGGGGTGGTCTCGGTAGGTTCGGGGGCTGTCGTCTCTGTCGCGACGGGGGTGCCAGGGCCGATGGAGAAGTAGGCGATCTGGGCGAAGGTGGCACCAGCGGCGACGACGACGATCGCGATACCGGCGATCCAGTTGTCCCTCACCCGGCGCCGGATCCGGTACTCGTGCAGGGCCTGGCGAGCTTTGTAGCCGCGGAGTCGCTCGCGATTCTCGCGTGCTGCTCGGTCTTCGGTCTTGCTGGGTGCCACGTGGATCCTCCATGGGTGCCTGAGCGCAATCGCGCGGTGGGGAAGCCTGCGGCATCCTCACCCTGATGAACTTTACGGTCCGGCGGGGGTGCGCACCAAATGGCGTCCACCCTGCAGAGGAGAGGTTAGGCATGCCATACTTAGGTAATGCTTACCCTGAGCCCAGCGCCTGTGAAGGACTCACGCCCCGCGTATCGCCCGTTCACGGCATCCGTCGCCCGTCTCGAGCGGCTGAGCCCGCATTTCGTTCGGGTGACGTTCACGGGCGACGATCTGGGAGGCTTCGGAGCCGACCGGCTCGACCAGCGGCTCAAAATCGTCTTTCCTCTCGAACACACCGGTATGAGCGATTTCGGGGCAACCGACCCGGCGACCATCACCGAGGGTTCCTGGTACTCCCGCTGGCGCGCGCTGCCTGACGATGCTCGTAATCCGTTCCGCACCTACACGGTCCGTGCCGTGCGCCAGCAGGAACGCGAGGTCGACGTCGACATGGTCTCGCACGGAGACGGCGGCCCGGCATCTCGCTGGTTGAACCGGGCGCAGCCGGGGGACGAGGTCGTTCTCGTCGGACCGGATGCCCGGAGCATCCACTCCGCGATCGGCATCGACTGGCACCCGGGCGACGCACGCCGCGTCCTTCTCGTCGGTGACGAAACAGCAGCCCCCGCGATCTGCAGCGTGCTCGAATCGTTGCCGACCGGTCGTACCGCACACGCCTTCATCGAAATCCCCACCGGCGACGACGTTCTTCCCGTCGACGTTCCTCCCGGGTCGCGGATCACCTGGCTCCCGCGCGGGAATGCCCCCATCGGAACCGCACTCGGCCCCGCCGTCCGCACCTGGGTCACACACAACCGGCCCCTGTACCGCGCAGCCATCTCGTCCACCGCCCAGAGGCTCGACGACGTCGACGTCGACCGTGAACTGATCTGGGATTCGCCGGAGGCGCAGAGCACCGGTGACTTCTACGCCTGGCTTGCCGGCGAGGCCGGCGTGATCAAGTCGCTTCGACGTTTTCTCGTGAGTGAGACAGGAATCGACCGTAAACGGATCGCGTTCATGGGTTACTGGCGGGCTGGGAAAGCCGAAGCCCAGTAATGGCGGCCTCAGTGGCGGTCGCTCCGCCACAGGCGCGGAGCTCGACGCGCCGACGCATCGGCCTGCTCGTCGCTGTCGCCGTGCTCGTCGTCATCGTCGCACTCAGCCTCAGCCTCGGCACGCGCGCGACGTCGCTCGACAGCGTGCTCGGCGCGCTCGTGAACCCGGTCGATGGAAACAACGACCACCTCGTGATTCGTGAACTCCGCGTTCCTCGCACCATCATCGGGATCGTCGTCGGATGCGCACTCGCTCTCGCCGGCACCCTCATGCAGGGAATCACCCGCAACCCACTGGCCGACCCCGGACTCCTCGGGGTCAACGCCGGAGCATCCCTGTTCGTCGTGCTGGCGATCGGTGTTCTCGGGATCACCAGCCCGTCCGGCTACATCTGGTTCGCCTTCGCCGGAGCGTCGGTCGCCGCGGTCGTCGTGTACGTCATCGGAACACTCGGGCGCGACGGAGCAACCCCGGTCAAACTGGCCCTGGCAGGCACCGCGCTGACCGCCGGTCTGACGTCGATCATCACCCTCCTCCTGATCACCGATGTCGAGACGCTCAGCAGCTATCGGTTCTGGTCGGTCGGTTCGCTGGTGAACCGGGACCTCGACACCGTCGGCGCGCTCCTCCCGTTCTTCGCGGTCGGCGCCGTGCTCGCGTTCGCAATCGGTTCGACCCTCAACGTGATGTCGCTTGGCGATGATCTCGCCAGGGGCCTCGGCCAGCGGATTGGACTCTCCCGCGCCTTCGCTGCTGCCGCCATCGTGCTGCTCTGCGGTTCGGCCACTGCCCTGGCCGGACCGATCGCCTTCGTCGGTCTCGTCATCCCGCACCTCGTCCGGCCGTTCACCGGGCCCGACTATCGCTGGATCCTTGCCTACGCTGCTGTTCTCGGTCCAGCCATGCTCCTGGCTGCAGACGTCGTCGGTCGTTTGCTCACCTACCCCAGCGAGATCGAAGCGGGACTCGTCGTCGCCGTGATCGGCGCCCCCGTGCTCATCGTCATCGTGCGCCGCTCGAGAGTGACCGGACTGTGAGCGCGACGCTGACGCCGGATGCCGTCTGGCCGTCTCGTTCCGCATCCGATTGGGCGCGGCGCGGCCGGGAGCGCGGGATCCTCGTCATTCTCAGCTCCCTCGCCATTGCCGTAGCCGCGCTGAGCCTCGCAATCGGTGCGTACTCCCTCTCGCTGCCTGATCTTCTCCTGACGCTTCTCGGACAGGGCACAGGGAGCGACAATGTGATCGTCTTCCGTCTCCGCCTGCCCCGCGTCGTCCTCGGCATCCTCGCCGGAGCCGCCCTTGCGGTCGCGGGAGCGTTGTTCCAGAGTCTGCTGCGCAACGCCCTGGCGAGCCCTGACCTCATCGGCATCTCGGGGGGAGCGAGCGTGACAGCAGCTGGAGCCATCCTTCTCTTCGGTGCGAGCGGTGCCGTCGTGTCCCTCAGCGCATTCGGTGGTGCTCTCATCGTCGCTGCGGCGATCTACCTCCTGGCGTGGAGGAACGGAATGAGCGGCTACCGATTCGTTCTCATCGGTGTCGGCGTCGCCTTTCTCCTGCAGGCCGTACTCGGGTACCTCCTGACCCGGGGCGACGTTCGAGACGTCTCCCAGGCGCTGGTCTGGATGGTCGGCGGCGTCGGAGGAGCTGAGTGGTCGGACATCGCTGTACTCGCTGCAGGACTCGCGATCCTCTTGCCGCTCGTCGGGGTACTCGCCGGACGCCTGCGGATCCTGCAGCTCGGCGACGACACTGCAGGCGGACTGGGGGTACCCGTCGAGCGAACCCGACTGCTCCTGCTGCTCATCGCCGTCGCGCTGTGCGCTGTCGCGACGGCCTACGTCGGTCCGATCGCGTTCGTTGCCTTCGTCTCGGCGCCGATCGCCCGGCGCCTCGTCGGCGACGGTTCCCTCGCCCTGGTCTCCAGCGCCCTGGTCGGGGTCGTGCTCGTGCTCGGTGCCGATTTCGTCGCCCAGCACGCGCTTCCGGGCGAATTACAGGTCCCTGCCGGCATCATCACGGGCATCATCGGTGCCCCCTACCTGCTGTGGCTCCTCGCCACAGCCGACCGAGGAGGCCGCGGCGCATGACCGGGAACCAGTTGCCGACCATCACCAAAGACGCTCACGACCTCGACGCCGTCGGGCTGAGCCTGTCCTATGACGGCCGTGCCGTGGTGTCCGACCTCGACCTCGCCATCCCCGACGGCGAGGTGACTGTCATCGTCGGGGCGAATGCGTGCGGCAAGTCCACTCTGCTCCGCGGAATCGCCCGGCTCCTGCGTCCGACCGCCGGCATCGTGAACCTCGACGGCCGCAGTGTCTCAAGCTACCCGTCGAAGGAGTTCGCCCGGGTAGTTGGCATCCTCCCGCAATCACCGATCGCTCCGGAGGGCGTGCGGGTTGCCGACCTGGTCGGTCGCGGAAGGCATCCGCACCAGGGGTTGTTCCGCCAATGGTCGAGCACCGACGATGAGATCGTCACCGAGGCGATGCGGGCGACCTCGACGGCGGAGCTCGCCGGTCGACGGGTGGAAGAACTGTCAGGAGGCCAGCGCCAACGGGTGTGGATTGCGATGGCACTCGCGCAGGACCCCGACATCCTGCTGCTCGACGAACCGACGACCTTCCTCGACGTCACCCACCAGATCGAGCTGCTCGACCTGCTCGCGGAACTGAACCACACCAGGAAATCCACCGTGGTGATGGTGTTGCACGATCTCAACCTCGCCGCCAGGTACGCCGACCACCTCGTGGTGATGGCGAACGGCTCGGTCGTCGCCAACGGAGCGCCGGCAGACGTGCTCACCTCCGAGCTGGTCAAGCGCGCCTTCGGGCTCGACTCGCGCATCATCGCCGACCCGGTCTGTGGGTCGCCCATGGTGATCCCCATCGGTCGATTCCATCGCCCAACCGGTCAAGAGTTTTAGGGTAGGCTTACCTAAACACCCCACGACGAATCTGGAGACCCTGTGTCCTACCGCCCCCGACTCGCCCTGCTGGCAACAGCAGCCGTCACCGCTCTCGCCCTCAGCGGCTGCGCGCCCGCATCCACCGGCTCCGGGAAAAGCACTGAAGCGCCCGAAGAAGGTGCGTTCCCTGTCTCGATCGCCCATGCGTTCGGTGAGACCGAGATCCCCGAGGCTCCCGAACGGGTCGTCACCCTCGGCTGGGGATCGACGGATGCCGCGATCGCCGTCGGCGTCGTCCCCGTCGGTATGGAAGCACAGAGCTACGGCGGAGACGAGAACGGCGTTCTGCCATGGGTCGCGGATGCCCTCGACGACCTCGACGCCGAGACCCCGGCGATCATCCCGTCAACGGTCGAAGAACCGGCATACGAGCAGATCGCAGAGCAGGCACCTGACCTGATTCTCGCCGTCTACTCCGGCATCACCGAAGAGCAGTTCGACCTGCTCAACGAGATCGCCCCGACCGTCGCCTACCCTGACGCTCCGTGGGCGACGCCGTGGACCGAGGTCGTGACCACGGTCGGGGAAGCGCTCGGCAAGAGCGACGAAGCCGCAACCGTCCTCGACGACATCGAACAAGCGACCGCCGACCAGGCCGAGGCGCACCCCGAGCTCACGGGTAAGACCGTGGCAGCCGTCGCCGACTCCGGCGGAAAGTTCTACGTCTACAAGGGCGCAGATTCCCGCGTCGACTTCCTCTTCGACCTCGGCCTCGAAGACGCCCCAGCGGTCGAGGAACTCGCGAACGGAGACTCGAGCTTCTACTACGAACTCAGCTATGAAGAGCTCGACAAGCTCGACAGCGACATCCTCGTGAGCTACTCAGACACCGAGGAAGCCGAAAGCACCTTCCTGAACTCCAGCTATGCACAGACGATCCCGGCCGTCGCTAACGGCTCAGTCGCATCCGTCGTCGGAGTCGAACTCATCGCCGCAGTCTCCCCGCCCAGCGCGCTGTCGCTGACCTGGGGCATCGACGAGTACGTCGCGATCCTCGCCGAGGCCGCTGCAGCAGTGAAGTAGCACCACTCCCACCCACAAGCCGGCCGCGCCCGCAGGACACAACTGTCTGCGGGTGCGGCTAGCCTTGTTCCATGGCAAATACGGCAGCAGCGCTGCACTCTGGCAGTGTTCCGCTCGCCGTGCGGATGCGACCGAAGAGTCTCGACGAGGTCGCCGGCCAGAAGCACCTCCTCAAACCGGGTTCACCGCTGGTGAGTCTCGCCACGAGCAAGTCCGGCGACAAAGGTTCGGTATCGGTGATCCTCTGGGGACCACCTGGCACCGGAAAGACCACGATCGCCCAGTCGATCGCTCACAGCTCGGGTCGGCGGTTCGTTGAACTGTCTGCCGTCTCTGCCGGCGTCCGCGACGTCCGTCAGGTGATGGACGAAGCGATGACAAGTCGCGATCTCTACGGGTTGTCGACGGTGCTGTTCCTCGACGAAATCCACCGTTTCACGAAAGCGCAGCAGGATGCCCTTCTGCCCGGTGTCGAAAACGGCTGGGTCATCCTCGTAGCGGCAACCACCGAGAACCCGTCGTTCTCGGTGATCTCACCCCTGCTCTCGCGCTCGCTGTTGCTGACCCTCGAGCAACTCACCGACGACGACCTCCGGATCGTGCTCGACCGTGCAATCGACGACCCGCGCGGACTCGGCGGCCGGTTCGAGGTCACCGACGACGCCCGCGACACGATCATCCGACTGGCGTCCGGCGACGCGCGACGTGCCCTGACGGCGCTCGAGGCGGCATCCGTCAGCGCTGATTCCCTCGACGCGGTCTCCACGGACGATAAGGGCGCGACGTCTCGCGACGACGCCGAAGTCGACGTCGACGAGGACGAGGACGAGGACGACGAGGAAGAGGAAGTCGACGAAGTCGACGAGGACACGGCCGCCGACGTTCCGACACCCGTTCCCAATCGCCGGCCGGTCATCACCGCCGATGTCGTGTCGTCTGCTGTCGACCGTGCGCTCCTCCGATACGACCGGAACGGCGATGAGCACTACGACGTGATCAGTGCGTTCATCAAGTCGATCCGCGGGTCCGATGTCGATGCCGCACTCCACTACCTCGCGAGAATGATCGAGGCGGGGGAGGACCCCCGGTTCATCTCGCGACGCATCATCGTCTCGGCGTCAGAAGACATCGGCATGGCCGACCCCAACGCCCTGCTCGTTGCCGTCGCCGCGGCAGATGCCGTCCAGTTCATCGGGATGCCCGAAGGCAGGATTCCACTGGCAGAGGCTGTCGTGTACCTGGCGACGGCGGCCAAATCCAACGCCTCCTATGTCGCCATCGACCAGGCGATCGCCGATGTGCGCGCAGGCAACTTCGGGCGCGTCCCGAAACCGATGCGCGATGCCCACTACGCCGGGGCCAAACGACTCGGGCACGGCAAGGGCTACCGGTACCCGCACGACGCCGACCTCGGTGTCGTCGAACAGCAGTACCTCCCGGATGAACTGCGCGGAGTGCGCTACTACCAGCCCACACAGCACGGGAACGAACGCGAAGTGTCTTCCCGGCTCGCGAAGCTCATGCGCATCGTGCGCGGAGGCCGCTGACCCGCGTTCGAGGAAAGCCGGTCGCGTCGCCATGCCTGGCTGCATCCACCGAGGTGCGAGGGCACCACTTCCGGACGAAAGCACCCCGCACGCCGGGAGCCCTCGACCGCACCGGATGCCCTCGCCGACACCGCCCGGCATCGCGACGCCGCCGGGCCTCTCCCGTGTTAGGATTGTTGCTGGCCTAGGCCCGATTTGAATGTATGGCTGCACTGAATCGGGTTGACGGACATGTTCTTTAGCCGAACTGTTCCGGCTCACCCCTCTTACTTTCCGGTCGTGCTTCTGTGCGCCGGCACCACACTGTCAGAGATTCCACCGAAAGGAACCCGTGTCTACCAAGTCACGTACCCGCAGCAAGACCCGCCTCTCGCGGTCACTGGGCATCGCCCTGACCCCGAAGGCAGCAAAGTACCTCGAAAAGCGTCCGTATGCTCCCGGTGAGCACGGCCGCACCAAGCGCAAGACCGACTCCGACTATGCGGTGCGTCTGCGCGAGAAGCAGCGTCTGCGCGCCCAGTACGGCATCCGCGAGAAGCAGCTGAAGATCGCCTTCGAAGAGGCTCGCCGCACCCAGGGCCTGACCGGTGAGAACCTGGTCGAGCTCCTCGAGATGCGTCTCGACGCACTCGTCGTGCGCGCCGGCTTCGCCCGCACCACCGCGCAGGCTCGCCAGCTCGTCGTGCACCGTCACATCCTCGTCGACGGCCAGCTCGTCGACCGTCCGTCCTTCCGCGTCAAGCCGGGACAGATGATCCACGTCAAGCCTCGCAGCGAGGGCACCGAGCCCTTCCAGGTCGCGGCCGCCGGCGGACACGCCGAGGTCCTTCCGAAGCTTCCTGCTTACCTCGAGGTCGAACTCGACAAGCTCCAGGCACGCCTCGTGCGTCGTCCGAAGCGTGCAGAGGTCCCCGTGACCTGTGAAGTTCAGCTCGTGGTGGAGTACTACGCAGCTCGCTAAGCACTGCTTATCGAACAGACGGGGTCGCGGCATTGCCGCGGCCCCGTTTTGTCGTCCCCGCAGCGTTCGGTCGGTCGTCAGGCTCACCCGATAGGATGAATAGCTTGGAAGCATCCGCCCCACAGTTATTGGAGGAGCCCCCTATGAAGAACTTGCTCTGGTTGATCGCAGGCATCGGCGCCGGCTTCGTCGTCGCCCACGAAATCAATAAGACCCAGCGCGGCAAGGAGTTTTTCGCCGATCTGGACCAGAAGCTCCGGGAGTTCAGCGAAACGGTCGCTGACGCCTACAAGGAGCGCGAGGCAGAACTCCGCGACAAGATCGACGACCTCGCCCGGGATGCCGAAGACGCTCTCGGCGACCTCAACAAGAACTGACCTGCGCTGCTGCGCACCCGAACACATCCCGAAACGGACCCATGAAGACCGCTGATATTCGCCAGCGCTGGCTCGACTTCTTCGCCGAGCGCGGCCACACCGTCGTCCCCTCCGCTTCGCTGGTCTCGGACGACCCGTCGCTGCTCTTCACCGTGGCTGGAATGGTGCCGTTCGTCCCCTACCTGACCGGGCTCGTTCCTGCTCCATACCCTCGTGCGACCAGCGTCCAGAAGTGCATCCGCACGAACGACATCGAAGAAGTCGGCAAGACTCCCAGACACGGCACGTTCTTCCAGATGTCAGGCAACTTCTCGTTCGGCGACTACTTCAAGGAAGGCGCCATCTCCTACGCCTGGGAGTTGCTCACCTCTCCTGAGAGCGACGGCGGCTACGGTTTCGACGAGAAGGATCTCTGGGTCACCGTCTACAAGGACGACGACGAAGCCATCGGCCTGTGGAAGAAGATCGCCGGCCTCCCCGAGGAGCGCATCCAGCGACTCGACAAAGACACCAACTACTGGCACACCGGTCAGCCGGGCCCCGCCGGCCCGTGCTCCGAGATCTTCTTCGACCGCGGACCGGCATACGGACGAGACGGCGGCCCGGCGACGGATGACGACCGGTACGTCGAAATCTGGAACCTCGTCTTCATGCAGTACCTGATCGGTGATGTGCGGTCGAAGACCGACTTCCAGATCGTCAGCGAACTGCCGAAGAAGAACATCGACACCGGCATGGGGCTCGAGCGCGTCGCTTTCCTCAAGCAGGGCGTCGAGAACATGTACGAGATCGACCAGGTCCGGCCGGTCCTCGACCGCGCCGCCGCTCTCGCAGGAAAACGGTACGGAGCCGACCACACCGACGACGTGCGGATGCGCGTCATCGCTGACCACGTGCGCAGCTCGCTCATGCTCATGAGCGACGGCGTCTCACCGTCCAACGAGGGTCGGGGCTACATCCTCCGCCGACTGATGCGCCGCACGGTGCGGGCCATGCGCCTGCTCGGTGTCGACGGTGCGTCCTTCCCCGAGCTCTTCGGGGCCTCCCGGGATGCCATGAAGTCGGCATACCCTGAGGTCGAACACGACTACCACCGCATCTCGCAGGCCGCGTTCGGTGAAGAGGAGACCTTCCTCCGCACCCTCGCCGGCGGGACGACCATCCTCGACCTCGCGGTCACGAAGACGAAAGATTCCGGAAGCGCTCGTCTCCCCGGCGATACCGCCTTCCTGCTCCACGACACCTACGGGTTCCCGATCGATCTCACCCTCGAGATCGCCGAAGAGGCAGGGCTCGCGGTCGACCGTTCGGCGTTCGACGCGCTCATGGCCAACCAGCGGTCACTCGCCAAGGCAGACGCCAAAGCCAAGAAGACGGCGCTGGCGGACCTGTCGGTCTACAGTGCCTTCCGCGCGCAGGGCGAAACGGTATTCACCGGATACACCGACCTCGAGACCGAAACCCGCATTCTCGGGCTCATCGTCGACGGACACTCCGTGACGTCTGCCGTCGCAGGAGACATCGCCGAGGTCATCCTCGCCGAGACCTCGCTCTACGCCGAGTCCGGGGGGCAGGAGTCCGATCAGGGACTCATCGTCGGCCAGGGCTTCGAACTCGAAGTCCTCGACGTGCAGAAGCCGGTGAAGGGACTCATCAGCCACAAGGTCCAGGTCAGCACGGGCGAGGTGGGCGTCGGCAACATCGCTCGCAGCGTCGTCGACGCCGACTACCGCCGCGGCGCGAAGCAGGCCCACTCGGGGACCCACATCATCCACGCCGCACTTCGTCAGATCCTGGGCCCCAACGCCCACCAGTCCGGTTCGTACAACAAGGCCGGCTACCTGCGCCTCGACTTCTCCTGGAACTCCGGCCTCTCCCCTGAGACCAAGTCGGAGATCGAAGACGTGTCGAACAAGGCCATCAGGAACAACCTCGAGGTCGTCACCCGTGAGCTGCCGCTCGACGAGGCGAAGTCGCTCGGAGCCATGGCACTGTTCGGCGAGAAGTACGGAGACGTGGTCCGTGTCGTCGACATCGGGGGACCATGGTCACGTGAACTCTGCGCAGGGACGCACGTCTCGTCGAGCGCCGAGATCGGGATGATCAACCTCGTCAGCGAATCCAGCGTCGGCTCCACCAACCGTCGCGTCGAGTCTTTGGTCGGGCTCGAGGCGTTCAAGGACCTCGCCGCCGAGCGGGCGATCGTCTCTCAGCTCACCTCGTCCCTCAAGACGCCGCGTGAACAGCTGCCTGACCGGATCGCCGAGCTCGTCGCGAACCTCAAGCAGGCCGAGAAGAAGATCCAGTCGTTCGAGGCCCGTGCGCTGTCCGAGCGCATTCCCGCCCTCGTCGCCAACGCCCGTACGGGTGGTCAGCACCGCATCGTCGCCGAGAGCGTCGGCGCTCTCGCCTCACAGGACGACCTGCGTGCGCTGGTCACCGGAGTGCGCGAGAGACTCGGCTCCGAGGCATCCGTCGTGGCCCTGGCCGCCACCGTGAACGACCGGCCGATCGTCATCGTCGCCACGAACGATGCCGCCAGGAAATCCGGGGCGAAGGCCGGGCAGCTCGCTCGCACTGCTGCCGGCATCCTCGGCGGTGGAGGCGGCGGCAAGGACGACCTCGCGCAGGGCGGCGGGTCGGATGCGACTGCGATTCCGTCAGCACTGTCCGCCATTGTCGACGCGGTCGCCCGCTAGCCGGTGACGTTCGGGATGCGCACGGGCGTTCGGGTCGGCATCGATGTCGGCAAGGCACGCATCGGTGTGTCCAGGTCAGACGCCCACGCCATGCTGGCGACGCCGGTTGAGACGGTTCCCCGCGCCGCAACCGGCGACGCAGATATCCGGCGGATCCTCCAGATCGCGGCGGAACTCGACCCGATCGAAATCGTCGTCGGGCTCCCGCTTGCGCTCTCCGGTTCGCGCACCGCCTCGACAGAGGACGCCGTGAATTTCGCGACACAGCTCGCGACGGCATCCACGATCCCGGTGCGACTCGTCGATGAGCGACTCTCGACGGTCTCAGCGAATTCTGCATTGCGCACGTCAGGGCGCAAGCAGAAGGGGTCGCGCGGGATTGTCGATCAGATCGCGGCCGTCATAATCTTGCAGCACGCCCTCGACGCGGAGCGCGGCAGTACCGTGCCGCCCGGCTCCCTCATCAGTACGAACGAAGGATCCCAGGAGTGACTGAACAGACGCCACGCGACGACGCGTTCGACGCCATTTTCGGATCGGGAGACGACGAAACTCCTGCCACTCGCGGGACGACGGATGCCGCAGACGCGACCGAGCAGACCAAGGCCACTGCCGCATCAGGCAGTGACGTGTCAGGCAGTGACGCCGTGTCTCCCGCGACGTCGGACACAGTATCCCAGGACGCACCGGCAGCAGCTGCCGCCGCCCCGGCATCGCGGCGCGAAGCCCGTGAACAGGCGGCACGGGGAGGATCCGCCGCGGCGACTCCGGATGCCGACGGCGCGGCCGTCCGCGCAGGCGTTCCTGCGGGTGACCGTGCCTCACGTCGATCGGCCTCGGGAGACTACCCTCCACGCGAGAAGCGCAAGAAGACCGGCTGGATCGCTGCGCTCGTCGTGCTCGTCCTCGTGGGCGGTATCGGCGGGGGAGGCCTCTACGTCTGGAATACCTTCGAGCCCCAGATCCGGTCCGTGATGGGCTGGGAAGAACCCAACGACTACGAAGGTGCAGGAAGCGGCGAGGTGATGGTGTCCATCGTCGCTGGCGACGATGGCACGGCGATCGCCCAGACGCTCACGAACAGTGGGGTCACCAAAACCAGTGAGGCCTTCTACGATCTGCTGGTAGCGCAGGATGCCGAGCCCGTCTTCCAGCCGGGCGTCTATCGGCTGGCCAAGAAGATGAGTGCGCAGTCCGCTCTCGATGCACTCCTCGACCCGGAGAACAAGGAAGAACGCACCGTTCTCTTGCGCGAAGGCATCACCGGGGCCGAGATTTTCACCGAGCTGTCGGCCGGCACCGAGATCCCCGTCGCCGACTTCGAAGCCGCAGCGGCAGACCCGGCGCAGTTCGGGATCCCTGCGACTGTTCCTTCCATCGAAGGGTGGCTGTTTCCTGCCCTGTACACCTTCGACCCTGGCCTGACCGCCGAGCAGGTCATCCAGGTTCTCGTCGACCGCACGATCAGCTCCCTGGACTCCGCCGCTGTTCCCGAAGCCGACCGTGAGCGGGTTCTCATCGTCGCATCGATCATTCAGCGCGAAGCCCGCCTCGACGACGATTTCTTCAAGGTCAGCCGGGTCATCTACAACAGGCTCGCCGTCGACATGAAGCTCGAGATGGACTCGACTGCCCAGTACGCAGACACAACCAAATCCGGATCCGTCTGGTCGACCAAGGAGGCCCTCGAATCCGACAATCCGTGGAACACCTACGTCCGATCCGGGCTGCCGATCGGGCCGATCGCGAGCCCGGGTGACACAGCCATCGCGGCCGCAATGGCGCCTGCCGATGGCAGCTGGCTCTTCTTCGTCACCGTCAACCTCGACACCGGAGAAACGGTTTTCACCGATACCGTGGCCGAGCACGAGCAGGCCGTCGCGCAGCTGCGGACCTGGTGCCGGGAGAACCCGGGCAAGGGCTGCTGATGAGCACCGAGCGGCTCGCGGTGTTCGGCTCACCGATCGCGCACTCGAGGTCGCCGCTGCTGCACCGCACCGCCTATGACCTGCTCGGGCTCTCCTGGGAGTACGGCTCCCAGGAGGTCGGTGCCGCCGACCTGGCTGGCATCGTCGCCGGGCTCGATGACGGCTGGCGCGGTCTCTCTCTGACGATGCCGCTCAAGTCGGCAGCGTGGGAGCTCGCGGACTCCCGTGACCGCCTGGCTGAGCTCACCGGCGCGGTGAACACCCTCCGCTTCACCGGAGTGGGTCCTGAACGCCGTCTCTTCGGCTACAACACGGATGTCGCTGGCATCGTCCGGTCGCTCGCTGCGGTCGGCGTCAGTGAGGCCACCCACGTGCAGATCCTCGGCGGAGGCGCGACCGCGGCGAGTGCGGTCGTGGCCGCTGCTGAACTCGGTGCACTGTCCGTGTCGATCCTTGCACGGGACCCGCAGAAGTCAGCGCCGCTCGTCGACCTGGGTCGCCGGGTGGGTCTCACGGTCGAGCTCGGCCTCCTCGACGACATCGGTCTCCGTGCCGTGCCGCAGCTCGTGGTCAACACTCTTCCCGGCAGTGCGCCGGCGCCTGTGGTCTACCCGGATGCCGTTCTGACGGGGGCCGCCTTGCTCGCGGTCGCGTACGAGCCATGGCCGAGCGATCTCGCATCGCAGTGGCAGGCCGCCGGTGGCACGGTCGCGAACGGACTCTCGATGCTCGTCCATCAGGCTCTCATCCAGATTCGGATCTTCGTCTCGAACGATCCGTTCGCGCCTCTCGACGGCGAGGACACCGTTCTCGACGCCATGCTGGCATCCGTCGGTCTCGACTCGTCGGGCATCCCGATCGCCTGAGCCCGTCGGTCATCTCGACGCGAGATACGTGCCGAACGTTCCCGAACCGGTCGGGAGCCCGCGAACCACGTTGTGCCCCGCGCGCAGTGCACGAAAGGTGGCGCCGGGCAGACGTAGCAGCACCTGACGACGGCTGTCGCCTTCTGCGCGCTGCCACTCCAGCGCGAAGTCCTGCGCCGGGCGTATCTCAGGCCCTCCGACATCAGGCACCCGTCCGGCCGGTTCCCCGGTGGCGAGGAGAGCGAGGATATCAGCCACCTCGGCGGCGTCGACCGGCTGTACCGGGACGGCGGGGACGAACAGCACAGGCAGTCGGTGTTGAACGTCGAAGATTCCGGCGAGCAGGGTGTGGAACTGGGTGGCACGGAGGATGGTGAACGGCAGCCCACTGCCGGAGAGAACTGCTTCGGCCCGCAGTTTCTGGCGGTAGTACACGAAGGGGATGCGATCGATGCCGACGATGGAGATGTAGACGATGTGGGGAACCCCGGCGCTGCCGGCTGCCCGAAGCAGGTTCGTGGTCGCGCGAGCGTCGTTTCTCCCGGTCGCGCAGTGCACGATGGAGTCAACGCCTGCGACCGCTGCTGAGAGCGACTCGCCGTACAGCAGGTCCCCGGTCACGACACCGGGCTTCCGCGAACGGCTGAGAACCCGAACGGTGTGGCCGACCGACCTCAGCCGGTCGACGACGAGTGAACCGAGCGTGCCTGTTCCTCCGGTGACGAGGATGTCCATGTTCTCTGCCATTCATCCGATCGGGTCGACGGGGCTTCTCTGCAGGCTAGCGTCCCCGGTCCGAGCGCGGCCACCCGCTGTGGAAGGATAGGAGCATGCTTCGTTGGCTCACTGCCGGAGAGTCTCACGGCCCGGAACTCATTGCAATCGTCGAGGGTCTTCCCGCCGGCGTACCCGTCTCGCTCGACGCCGTCCGAGCGGATCTCGCCAGGCGCAAGCTCGGCTACGGTCGCGGGTCCCGGATGAAGTTCGAGGAAGACGCGCTGTCCGTCTCCGGGGGCGTGCGCCACGGTTTCACCCTCGGCAGCCCGGTCGCACTCCGCATCGGCAACACCGAATGGCCGAAATGGGTCGAGGTCATGAACCCCGAGCCCGTCGAGGAGACCGAGAAGTCCCGCGGACGCAGTGCCCCGCTGACCCGTCCCCGCCCCGGCCACGCCGACCTCGTCGGCATGCAGAAATACAACTTCGACGAAGCCAGGCCGATCCTCGAACGAGCCAGCGCCCGTGAGACGGCCGCCCGCGTGGCGCTCGGCGCCGTCGCGCGTTCCTTCCTGGCCGAGCTCGGCATCACCCTGGTCAGCCATACCCTCTCAATCGGTCCCGTGCGTGTTCCGGAAGGCAACCCTCTTCCGACGCCCGCTGATGTCGACCGGCTCGACGCCGATCCTTTGCGGTGCTTCGACCCGGCCACCTCGGCCCTGATGGTCGCCGAGGTCGACGACGCCAAGAAGGACGGCGACACCCTCGGCGGTGTCGTCGAAGTCCTGGCCTACGGTCTTCCGCCAGGGCTCGGTTCGCACGTGCACTGGGACCGGCGGCTCGACGGCCAGCTCGCCCAGGCGCTCATGGGCATCCAGGCGATCAAGGGAGTAGAGGTCGGCGACGGCTTCCTCACCACCACCCGCCGCGGTTCGGCCGCTCACGACGAACTGTTCGCGCTCGGCGACCGGATCGTCCGCTCCAGCGACAAGGCCGGAGGAACCGAGGGTGGGATGAGCACTGGCACCGTGCTTCGCGTGCGCGCGGGAATGAAACCCATCGCCACTGTTCCGCACTCGTTGCGGACGATCGACATCGCCACAGGCGAGGCCGCCGGTGCGCACCACCAGCGTTCGGATGTCTGTGCCGTTCCCGCCGCCGGTGTCGTTGCGGAGGCCATGGTCGCGCTCGTGCTCGCGAACTCCGTCCTCGAGAAGTTCGGCGGTGACGCCGTCGAGGAGACCAAACGCAACCTCGACGGGTACCTCGCCGCGATTCCCGAGAGCCTGAAGAGCGCGACGGAGTCCGCTCCCGAACTCCAGTGACCGGGGAACACCTTCCGCTTCCCCTCGTCCTGATCGGACCGATGGGCGCAGGGAAGACGAAGATCGGTCGTCGGGTGTCTCGCACTCTCCAGGTGCCGTTCATCGACACCGACAAACGGATCGTGGCCGAACACGGTGCGATCACCGGGATTTTCGCCGAGCGCGGCGAGCCCGAGTTCCGCAGGCTGGAGCGCGAAGCCGTCTCGGCCGCCCTGCAGGAACCGGCAATCGTGTCGCTCGGGGGAGGAGCTGTCCTCGACCCGGCTACCCAACAGGACCTTGCCGGCCACACCGTCGTCCTCCTGACCGTCAGCGCGCAGGCAGTCGCCGCCCGGATCCGCACAGACAAGCGGCCACTTCTCGCCAACGGCACCGGCGACTGGCAGCGCATCTACGACGAACGACGGCCGATCTACGAACGACTGGCCACCATCACATTCGACACCTCGAGCGAGCCGATCGAACGCATCGCCGACCGGATCGCCGCCTGGGCGGAAGGACACTCATGACTGCCATCACCACCATCGAGGTCACCGGGGCAGACGCCTACTCCGTCGAGGTGGGCCGCGGCATCCTCGACCGCATCCCCGCTGTGCTCGGTGACGACGTCGCCAAGATCCTGCTCGTGCACCCGCCGACTCTCGGAGCCCGTGCCGAGAAACTGCGTGAAAGCCTCGCCGACCGCTATCAGGTGCTCCTCGCCGAAATCCCGGATGCCGAAACCGGCAAACGGGTCGAGGTGGCGGCTTTCTGCTGGCAGATCATGGGCCAGGCCGACTTCACCCGCACAGACGCCGTTATCGGCTTCGGCGGGGGAGCGACCACCGACGTCGCCGGTTTCGTCGCAGCCACCTGGCTGCGCGGGGTCCGACTCGTCCAGGTTCCGACCTCGGTCGCCGGGATGGTCGATGCCGCGATCGGCGGCAAGACGGGGATCAACACGAACGAGGGTAAGAACCTCGTCGGGTCGTTCTACGCGCCCGCTGGTGTGATCGTCGACCTTGATCTGCTCTCCACCCTCCCGAGGAACGAGATCCTCGCCGGGTTCGCCGAGATCGTGAAGTGCGGTTTCATCGCCGAGCCCGAGATCCTCGACCTGATCGAGGCCGACGTCGACGCGGTCACCGACCCGACGACGGATGCCTTCCGCCGGGTCGTCGAACTGTCCATCGCCCTCAAGGCACGCGTGGTCAGCGAAGATTTCAAGGAGGGCGGCATCCGCGAGATCCTCAACTACGGCCACACCCTCGGTCACGCGATCGAGCACGCGGAGCGTTACCAGTGGCGTCATGGAGCAGCCGTCGCTGTCGGCATGATGTTCGCCGCTGAGCTCTCCCGGCTCGCCGGACGGCTGCCCGACGCTGTCGCCGATCGGCACAGGAGCATCCTCGATTCGCTGTCGCTTCCGACGGAATACCCCGTCGGGCGCTGGAACACGCTCCTCGCCACCATGCAGCGCGACAAGAAGGCGCGTGCAGGGATGCTGCGATTCATCGTGCTCGACGATCTCGCGAAGCCCACCGTTCTGGCCGGTCCTGAGACAGCCCTGCTCTTTGCCGCCTACCAGGAAGTAGGCTCCTGAACCATGAGCTCGCAGACGATATACGTTCTCAACGGCCCGAACCTCGGACGCCTCGGGAGCCGCGAACCCGATGTCTACGGCTCGGGCGACCTCGACGACCTGCGCGCGCTTCTCACCGCCGTCGCCCCTGACAACATCGCCATCGATCTCCGTCAGACCAACGACGAGGCCGAACTCATCGGCTGGCTGTACGAGGCGGTCGATTCCGGTTCGCCCGTCATCCTCAACCCGGCCGCGTTCACCCACTACAGCTACGCGCTGAGGGATGCCGCTGCTCTCGTATCGAAGGCCGGGTTGCCCCTCATCGAGGTGCACATCACCAACCCGCATACCCGTGAGGTCTTCCGCCACACGAGTGTCATCTCCGGGGTCGCGACCGGGGTCATCGCCGGCTTCGGATTCGACTCCTATCGCCTGGCGCTCGCGGCTCTCTCATTCAGCCGCTGACGCTCTCTTTGGCGCCTCGTCGCCCCTGCGGGTAAACTCGTCCGGACGGCCCGGTCGGGCCGAACCTCTTCCCACTGAAACGGAACCCCCTCTTCATGGCATCTACCGCCGACATCAAGAACGGAATCGTCCTCAACATCGACGGCCAGCTCTGGAACGTCATCGAATTCCAGCACGTCAAGCCGGGCAAGGGCGGCGCTTTCGTCCGTACCAAGCTCAAGAACGTCGTCTCGGGCAAGACCGTCGACCGCACGTACAACGCCGGCACGAAGATCGAGATCGAGAACGTCGACCGCCGCGACTTCACCTACCTGTACAACGACGGCGAAGCATTCGTGTTCATGGATGTCGCCGACTACGACCAGCTCACGGTTCCGGCAACTGTCGTCGGCGATGCCGCCAACTTCATGCTCGAGAACCAGTCGGTCACTGTCGCACTCAACAACGGCAATCCGCTGTACGTCGAACTGCCGGCATCCGTCGTGCTCGAGATCACCTACACCGAGCCCGGCCTGCAGGGCGACCGCTCCACTGGCGGCACCAAGCCTGCCACCGTCGAGACCGGATACGAGATCCAGGTTCCGCTGTTCCTCGAACAGGGCACCAAGGTCAAGGTCGACACCCGCACCGGTGACTACATGGGCCGCGTCAACGACTAGTGAGCGCCCGCAGCAAAGCCCGTAAACGGGCTCTCGACATCCTCTATGGTGCCGACCTCCGCGACCTGCCGCTCCGCGACGCCCTGAGCGTCGAGGCGCAGCGGGCTGCGAGCGAACCCCAGCGGGAAGCATCCTGGCTCTATGCTCGCGATATCGTCGACGGGATCATCGACAACACCGAAGAGATCGACGAGCAGATCGAGACCTACGCGCAGGGCTGGACCCTGGCGCGGATGCCTGCCGTCGACCGCGCGATCCTGCGGATCGGCGTGTGGGAGATCCTGTTCAACGATGAGATCCCTGCAGCCGTCGCCATCGATGAGGCTGTCGAATCCGCGAAGACACTGTCGACGGACGACTCAGCCGGCTTCGTCAACGGACTGCTCGGAAAGATCGCACAGGCCAACGGCTGAGACGGCCGCTCAACGCCCGTTCCACACCGGTGGGACGGGCGTTCTGTGTCTGCAGGCTTTCTGTGCGTTCGGCATTCTGTCTGTCCGGTGTTCACCCGACTGATCGACGCGAGTACGCTCTGGGCCATGGCGAACTTCACCGAGCACCCGGTCGTCGTCGACTTCCCATTGCGCGGAGACGGCTGGCGTGCGGTGACGACGCCGGCCACTCGCGTGCCGAGCCACGGGACCGACCTGCTCGGCCAGCGGTTCGCCTACGATTTTCTCCGTGTCGACGCGCGGGGGAGCTACCACCCGGGGAGTCCGGCACGCACTGCCGTCGCGGGTGTCAGAACCCGGGAGTGCTACGCGTGGGGAGCAGCGATCTATTCTCCGGTCGACGCCGTGGTCGTCTCCGCCGTCGACGGGATGCCGGAGCGCACCTGGATACATCCGGTCAGGGAGGTCGCCCGTATGGCGTGGAACGGCTTCACATTCAGGCCCGACCGGATCCCGTTCATTCTCGGCAACCACGTCCTACTCCGGTTCGGGACGCTGTTCGCCGGATTCGCCCACCTCGCGCCGGGGACGGTCGACGTGGCGACCGGTCAGCAGGTCGCGGCAGGGGAACTGGTCGGCCGGATCGGTCACACGGGCAACTCGACGTCTCCCCACCTGCACTTCCAGCTGATGGACTCCGCCGACCTGATGGCGGCGCACGGGATCCCGTGCGCATTCCGCGCGTTCGAGATCCAGCGGGATGGCGCGTGGGTCGGCGCCGATGGCATCCCTGGCAGACGCGATCTTCTGCGATCGACGACCTGACCGATCAGCGTGCGGATTCCGCAGCGGCCGCATCGAGGAAACGCACGAGGCCCGCGACAGCAGACCGCCCGGCCCTGTTCGCGCCGATCGTCGACGACGACGGCCCGTAGCCGATGAGATGCACGCGAGGTTCGACCGCGACCGCAGTGCCATCCATGGCGATACCACCGCCGGGAAGCCGAAGGTGAAGCGGTGACAGATGGTCGAGGGCAGCGCGGAAACCGGTGGCCCAGAGTATGGCATCCGCGCGCTCGAACGTCCCATCGGCGCGGTGGACGCCGTCCGGTTCGATCGCGGTGAACATCGGATGCCGCTCGAGTACACCGCGAGCGGCTGCCGCCCGCAGTGCAGGCGTCCAGATCAAACCGG
Source organism: Mycetocola sp. CAN_C7 (assembly GCF_015752285.1). Taxonomy (NCBI): domain Bacteria; kingdom Bacillati; phylum Actinomycetota; class Actinomycetes; order Micrococcales; family Microbacteriaceae; genus Mycetocola; species Mycetocola sp. CAN_C7. The sequence continues at coordinate 326,877 of NZ_JADOUY010000002.1, read as the reverse complement.
TGACGGACACGACGCTCTGAGGCGGCAGTCCCTGTCGCACCCTGTCCTCGACGAGTGCAACGGCTGCGTGCCCCGCCCGGCTGTCGAACTCCTCGTCGCGCCACACCGGTTCCCGTCTGGTGAACCACGTCGTCGTGGTGACGGCCGAGATTTCGTCGAGGAGCTGCACTGCCGAGATGCCGCCGCCGACGACGAGCACGTGTTGTCCGATGAACTCTTCTGCCGCCACGTAGTCGGCGACGTGCAACTGGCGACCCCGAAACGTCGACTGTCCGGGGTAGAGCGGCCAGAACGGGCGGGTCCAGGTGCCCGTGGCGTTGATCACGGCTCGTGCCGTCACCGTTCCGACATCCGATTCGACGCGGAGCAGACCGGTGGGGTGTTCGTCTACCCTCACCACCCGACGTACCCGAACCGGGCGCACAACGGCGAGGTCGAGTTGCCGCTCGTAGTCGCCGAAGTAGTCGGTGAGAAAGTCTGAGCTGGGTTGTTCCGGGTCGACATCGGGCTTCGGGACCCCCGGGAGGTCGCTGATCCCGTTCACCGTCGCCATGACGAGGCTCCGCCAGCGGTGGCGCCACGCACCGCCGGGCCCGTCTTCGGCATCGAGGACCAGATACCTGCGCTCGGAGCTGTCCTTCGCCACGCCCGCGGGCACGAACCCCCGGCGTTGCAGGTGGTAGGCCGCTGAGAGCCCGGCCTGGCCGGCGCCGATCACGACGACGTCGGCAACGACGGGCTCGCCTGCCGATACCGGTGTGGGGGAGTAGAGGGTCACGCCCGGCTGTAACGCCGATGTCGCCGAAGTCCTTCCCAGCACACGATCTCCCGTACGGTGCGAACCAGGGGCACGGCATCCCAGCGCAGCGGCCACTGGTAAGATGGAATCACATCGACAACCTTTAACGCCGTCCAGAGAGACGGAGAAGGGAGTCAGCGAATGAGTGCGCGTGTCGTACTGCAGCAGGCTGACATCGCCCGAGCGTTGACTCGGATCTCGCACGAGATCCTGGAGTCCAATCGCGGCGCAGAAGGCCTCGTCCTTCTCGGCATCCCCACCCGTGGTGTGATCCTCGCCGACCGCATCGCCCGGATCATCGCCGACATTTCAGGCTCACCCATCGACGCAGGGTCACTCGACGTGACCATGTACCGCGACGACCTGGCGAAGCATCCGACCCGCACACCTTCACCGACGCACATCCCCGCGTCTGGGATCGACGGCAAGACGGTTGTCCTCGTCGACGATGTTCTCTACTCGGGCAGGACGATCCGCGCCGCCCTCGACGCCATCGGCGACATCGGCCGCCCACGCGCCGTCCGCCTGGCCACCCTCGTCGACCGCGGCCACCGCGAACTCCCGATCCGCCCGGACTTCGTCGGCAAGAACCTGCCGAGCGCTCAGACGGAGCGGATCAACGTGCGCCTGGCCGAACTCGACGGCGCCGACCTCGTCTCGATCGATGCGGCGGTGCTCTGATGCGCCACCTGCTCTCCACCCGCGATCTCGACCGGGATACCGCCATCCGGCTCCTCGACGTCGCTGAAGACATGGCAGATACCCAGCATCGCGAAGTGAAGAAGCTGCCCACCCTGCGCGGCAAGACCGTCGTCAACCTGTTCTTCGAGGACTCGACCCGCACCAGGATCTCGTTCGAAGCGGCTGCCAAACGCCTGAGCGCGGATGTCATCAACTTCAGTGCCAAAGGATCCAGCGTGTCGAAGGGAGAGAGCCTGAAGGACACCGCCCAGACGCTGCAGGCGATGGGAGCGGATGCCGTCGTCATCCGGCACCCCGCATCGGGCGCTCCCCAGACCCTCGCGACGAGCGGCTGGATCGACGCCGGCATCCTCAACGCCGGTGACGGCACCCACGAGCACCCGACCCAGGCACTGCTCGACGCCTTCACCATGCGTAAGCGGGTGCACGGCGACGGCTCACGCGGCCACGGACTCGACAGCCTCGCGGTCACCATCGTCGGCGACATCCTGCACTCGCGGGTCGCGCGCTCGAACGTGTGGCTGCTGACGACGCTCGGCGCCAGCGTCACCCTCGTCGCTCCTCCCACCCTCGTGCCCGTCGATACTTCGGCCTGGCCCGTCACCATCAGCTACGACCTCGACGACGCGATCGCCGCGAAACCGGAGGTACTGATGATGCTCCGTATCCAGGGCGAACGGATGCGGGATGCCTTCTTCCCGAACAGCCGCGAGTACGCGAGACGGTGGGGACTCGACGACGCGCGGCTCGGCCAGCTCGAGCCGACTACCATTGTGATGCACCCCGGACCGATGAACCGGGGCCTCGAAATCTCCGCTGCCGCCGCCGATTCGCCCATGTCAACCGTGCGCGAACAGGTGACAAACGGGGTTTCCGTGCGGATGGCCGCACTGTATTTGCTGCTGTCCGGCGATCGGGAGAACTGAACCATGTCGACCACCTACCTGATCTCGGGCGCCTCGCTGCCGGACGGAACACGCACTGACCTGCTCCTCGCCGACGGCGTGATCGCCGACGTCGGCACGTCGCTGAGCTCGGCAGGCGCCGAACGCGTCGACGCAGACGGGCTCATCGCTCTGCCCGGCCTCGTCGACCTGCACACCCACCTCCGCGAGCCCGGCTACGAACAGAGCGAGACCGTGCTCACCGGAACCCGGGCGGCCGCTGCCGGTGGTTTCACCGCCGTCTTCGCCATGGCCAACACCTCGCCGGTCGCAGACACCGCCGGCGTGGTCGAGCAGGAACTGTCGCTCGGCGAACAGGCGGGCTATGCCACCGTTCAGCCCATCGGCGCCGTCACCGTCGGTCTCGCCGGTGAACAGCTCGCCGAGCTCGGTGCCATGGCGTCGTCCCGCGCCCGCGTCCGCGTCTTCTCCGACGACGGCTTCTGCGTCTGGGACCCGGTGCTCATGCGCCGCGCCCTCGAGTACGTGAAGTCGTTCGACGGCGTCATCGCCCAGCACGCCCAGGAACCCCGCCTCACGGCCGGCGCTCAGATGAACGAGGGCGCCGTGTCGGGCGAGCTCGGACTCACCGGCTGGCCTGCGGTCGCCGAAGAGTCGATCATCGCCCGGGACGTCCTGCTCGCCGAGCACGTCGGCAGCCGGGTGCACATCTGCCACGTCTCGACGGCAGGCTCCGTCGACGTTCTCCGCTGGGCGAAAGGCCGAGGCATCGCGGTCACCGCCGAGGTGACGCCTCACCACCTGCTCCTCGACGAGGAACTGGTCCGCAGCTTCGACGCGAGGTACAAGGTCAACCCGCCTCTCCGCCGTCGCGAAGACGTGCTCGCGCTCCGCGAAGCGCTGGCAGATGGCACCATCGACATCGTCGCCACCGATCACGCACCCCACCCGGTCGAGAACAAGGACTGCGAATGGGATGCCGCGGCGAACGGCATGGTCGGCCTCGAGTCAGCGCTCAGTGTGGTCCATGCTGCCGTCGTCGCTGACGGCCGACTCGACTGGTCAGACGTGGCACGGGTGCTCTCGAGCGCCCCCGCCCGGATCGGCCGCATCTCCGGGCACGGCCAGAGTCTCGTTGTCGGCGCGCCGGCCCAGGTCACCCTCTACGATCCGAACGCCAGCCGAACCTTCGGCACCGCCGATCTCGCCGGAAAGGGAGTGAATTCACCGTATCTCGGGCGTGAACTGCCCGGTCGTGTCGTCTCGACCTTCCACGCCGGGTTCGCCACCGTCCTCGACGGAAAGCTTCGTCCCGCAGACGAGGTCGCAGCACACTCACGGTCACGGCGGACGGAGAACCATGCCTGATCGCATCCTCCCGGCCGCCATCGTCCTGGCCTTCCTCGCCCTGCTCCTGCTCGGGATGTGGCTGGCCTGGCGCGCCCGATCCAGGAGGGATGCCGGGGTACCGGCCGGAACTCCGCTTCCCGCCGACGGCATCCACCCGATCGAGTCGACCGCCGTGCTCTACGTCGCAACGACGAAGACCGGTCAGCCTCTCGAACGCCTCGCCATCCGCGGCCTGGCGTTCCGTGCCAGCGCAGACCTCACCGTCGCCAACGAGGGAGTCGTGCTCTCCGTCCCCGGTCAGGAGCCGGTCTTCATCGCCGCCGGGCAGATCCGGTCGGCGCAGCCGGCCACCTGGACGATCGACCGGGTGGTCGAAACAGACGGACTGCTGTCTGTGAGTTGGCTGGCCGGTCACACGGATGTCGACAGTTACGTTCGCGTCATCGATCCGACCAGACACTCCCGTGTCCTCACCGCCCTGACCTCCCTTGTTCCGACGGCGTCAGCGTCGTCGACCTCCCAGACAGACCCCACCGACTCCACCGAGAGTGAGAAGTAATGAGCAGCTCGAGTTTTGGCTCCGCGACACCGGCCGTCCTCGTCCTCGAAGACGGCAGCCGCTACGTCGGACGCGCATACGGCGCAACAGGCAAGACCCTCGGCGAGGCTGTGTTCTCCACCGGCATGACCGGCTACCAGGAGACCCTCACCGACCCGTCGTACGCCGGGCAGATCGTCCTGATGACCGCCCCGCACATCGGCATCACCGGTGTGAATGATGAAGACAAAGAGTCGAGGCAGATCTGGGTCGCCGGGTTCGTGGTCCGTGACCCCTCCCGGGTCGTCTCCAACTTCCGCGCCCAAGACAGCCTCGACAACGATCTCGTCGCAAGCGGCGTGGTCGGCATCAGCAACATCGACACGCGCGCCGTCACCCGCCACATCCGCTCGGCGGGGGCCATGCGTGCCGGAATCTTCTCCGGCGAGTTCTTCGACCTGTCGGAAGGCGACCAGCTCGACCAGGTCAAGCAGGGTGTGGAGATGACCGGGAGGAACCTCTCACACGACGTCTCGACCATCGACCCGTACGAGGTACAGGCAGAGGGCGAGCGCATCGGCCGCGTCGCCGTGCTCGACCTCGGCATCAAGACCTCGACGGTGAAGTACCTTGCAGAGCGGGGCTTCGACGTGCTCGTGCTGCCACAGAACGTCACAGCGGAACATGTGCTCTCCCTGAACCCCGACGCCCTGTTCTTTTCGAACGGGCCAGGCGACCCCGCGGCATCCGACGCCCACGTCACGCTGCTCCGCGAGGTTCTTCGCGCTGACGTGCCATACTTCGGGATCTGCTTCGGCAACCAGTTGCTCGGTCGCGCGCTCGGATTCGGCACGTACAAACTTCCGTTCGGCCACCGCGGGATCAACCAGCCGGTGCTCGACAAGGCCACAGGGCGTGTCGAGATCACCTCGCAGAACCACGGCTTCGCCGTCGACCTGCCGATCGAGGGCGATCACCAGTCCCCAGAGGGCTTCGGGCGCGTCACCGTCAGTCACTACAGCCTCAACGACCAGGTGGTCGAAGGACTTGCGTGTCTCGACATCCCGGCATTCAGCGTGCAGTACCACCCCGAGTCTGCTGCTGGACCCCACGACGCCAACCACCTCTTCGATCGATTCCGCGACCTTGTGATCGCCAAACGGACCAACGCAGCAGGAGACGACAACTAATGCCCAAACGCGACGACATCCACAGCGTCCTCGTCATCGGTTCAGGTCCGATCGTCATCGGCCAGGCGGCCGAGTTCGATTACTCCGGTACCCAGGCCTGCCGTGTTCTCCGCGAGGAGGGCGTCCGCGTCATCCTCGTGAACTCGAACCCGGCCACGATCATGACCGACCCTGACTTCGCCGATGCGACATACATCGAGCCGATCACGTGGGAGGTGCTCGAGACGATCATCGCCAAGGAGAAGCCGGATGCGATCCTGCCCACTCTGGGTGGGCAGACGGCCCTCAACGCCGCGATCCAGCTGCACGAGCACGGCATCCTCGAGAAGTACGACGTCGAGCTGATCGGCGCGAACTTCGAGGCCATCAACAAGGGTGAGGACCGCCAGATCTTCAAGGAGCTCGTTCTCGAGTGCGGCGCCGACGTGGCGAAATCCTTCATCGCCCACACAGTCGATGAAGCCGTCGACTTCGCTGAGCAGCTGGGCTACCCGCTCGTCATCCGGCCGTCGTTCACGATGGGTGGCCTCGGCTCCGGTTTCGCGTACACCCGCGATGAACTCGTGCGTATGGTGACGGACGGCCTTCACCAGAGCCCGACGACCGAGGTCCTCCTCGAAGAGTCGATCCTCGGCTGGAAAGAGTACGAACTCGAGCTGATGCGCGACACCGCAGACAACACGGTCGTCGTCTGCTCCATCGAGAACGTCGACCCCGTCGGCGTGCACACCGGTGACTCGATCACCGTCGCTCCTGCCCTCACCCTCACGGACCGCGAGTACCAGAAACTCCGCGACATCGGAATCGACATCATCCGAGCCGTCGGCGTCGACACCGGCGGCTGCAACATCCAGTTCGCCATCGACCCCGCCGACGGCCGCATCATCGTCATCGAGATGAACCCCCGGGTCTCCCGCTCGAGCGCCCTTGCCTCGAAGGCCACCGGATTCCCGATCGCCAAGATCGCGGCCAAACTCGCCATCGGCTACCACCTCGACGAGATCCCCAACGACATCACCAAGGTGACGCCGGCGAGCTTCGAACCGACGCTCGACTACGTCGTCGTGAAGGTTCCCCGGTTCGCATTCGAGAAGTTCCCGGCGGCGGATGCCACGCTTACGACCACCATGAAATCGGTCGGTGAGGCGATGGCCATCGGCCGCAACTTCGCGACCGCTCTGCAGAAGGCACTGCGTTCGCTCGAGAAACGTGGCTCCAGCTTCCACTGGGGCGATGAGGTCCGTTCGATCGACGAACTGCTCGCGGTCGCCGCCGTCCCGACCGACGGCCGCATCGTCGTCGTGCAACAGGCGCTTCGCAAGGGAGCAACAGCAGAGCAGGTCTTCGAAGCCACGAAGATCGACCCGTGGTTCCTCGACCAGATCGTGCTCATCAACGACGTCGCCGACTACGTCAGGGATGCCGCGCGGCTCGACACCGACGTGCTCCGCACAGCCAAGGACCACGGTTTCTCCGACGTGCAGATCGGCCAGTTGCGTGGCTTCGGCGAGGCAGAGGTACGTGAAGTGCGACACATCCTCGATGTGCGTCCGGTGTACAAGACCGTCGATACCTGTGCGGGGGAGTTCCCCGCGCTGACGCCGTACCACTACTCCAGCTACGACTCCGAGACCGAAGTCATGCCGTCTGACCGCCGCAAGGTGGTCATCCTCGGCTCAGGACCGAACCGGATCGGGCAGGGCATCGAGTTCGACTACTCCTGTGTGCACGCGTCATTCGCGCTGCGAGACGCCGGGTTCGAGACGATCATGATCAACTGCAACCCCGAGACGGTGTCGACCGACTACGACACGAGTGACCGGCTGTACTTCGAGCCGCTGACGCTCGAAGACGTTCTCGAGGTCATCGACGCCGAGAGCAGGGCAGGTGAACTCGTCGGCGTGGTCGTTCAGCTCGGCGGGCAGACCGCCCTCGGCCTCGCCGCCGGACTCAAGGCTGCCGGTGTTCCCATCCTCGGAACCACCCCGGAGGCGATCAACCTCGCCGAGGAACGTGGAGAGTTCTCCCAGATCCTCGACGCCGCCGGGCTTCTCGCACCGAAGAACGGAACGGCCACCGAAGTGACCGGAGCTGTGACCATCGCCGAGGACATCGGCTACCCGGTCCTCGTCCGCCCAAGCTTCGTGCTCGGCGGCCGCGGCATGGAGATCGTCTACGACAGCGCGACGCTCCGCGACTACTTCGACCGGATGGCCGGCCAGGGCATCATCGGCCCCCAGCACCCGCTCCTCGTCGACAGGTTCCTCGACGATGCGATCGAAATCGATGTCGACGCTCTCTACGACGGAACCGAACTGTACATCGGCGGGGTCATGGAGCACATCGAAGAGGCCGGAATCCATTCCGGTGACTCGAGCTGCACCCTCCCGCCAATTTCGCTCGGTCGGGCACAGATCGACCGCGTCCGTGAGGCCACGCTCGCGATCGCGCAGGGCATCGGAGTGCAGGGACTGCTCAACGTGCAGTTCGCGATCGGTGCCGGCATCCTCTACGTGCTCGAAGCCAACCCGCGCGCTTCCCGCACCGTGCCATTCGTGTCCAAGGCCCTTGGGATCCCGCTGGCGAAGGCGGCGGCGCTCGTGATGACGGGTACGACGATCTCCGAACTCACAGAGTCCGGACTGCTCCCACCCGTCGACGGCTCACGCATCCCGATGGACTCGCCGGTCTCGGTCAAGGAAGCCGTGCTCCCATTCAAGCGATTCCGCACCAAGGACGGCCGTATCGTCGACTCGATCCTTGGCCCCGAGATGCGGTCGACGGGCGAGGTCATGGGAATCGACCAGGACTTCCCTCGCGCATTCGCGAAGAGCCAGACCGCCGCATACGGCGGCATTCCGCTCTCAGGCACGGTCTTCGTCTCGGTATCGGACCGCGACAAGCGTTCCATCGTTCTCCCGATCCTCCGCTTCCACGAGCTCGGCTACGACATCGTCGCGACGGAAGGAACCGCTGAAATCCTCAACAGGAACGGCATTTCCGCTCGCACCGTCCGCAAGTACAGCGAAGGCAACGAGTCCGAACTGGGTGAGCCGTCGATCGTCGAGCTGATCAACCGACACGAAGTCGATATCGTGATCAACACGCCGTCGGGACGCTCCGGGCGCGCCGACGGATACGAGATCCGCGCCGCCGCCGTTGCCGAGGACAAGCCGCTCTTCACGACCATCGCCGAGCTCACCGCTGCTGTCGCCTCGATCGAGGCCGTGCGCAACGGCTTCACGGTGCGCTCGCTGCAGGAGTACGCCGCGGATCGGGCGTTGCGGGCATGACCGTCAGCTTCGCCGAACGTCTCACGACGGTCTTCGACGGGCCAGGGCGGCTCTGCGTCGGCATCGACCCGCACGCCTGGTTGCTGACCTCGTGGGGACTGCCGGACAGCGCAGACGGAGCGCTGGAGTTCGGCCTCAGGGTCGTCGATGCCACCGCAGGCTCCGCCGGGATCGTCAAACCGCAGGTCGCGTTCTTCGAGCGGTTCGGATCCCTCGGATTCGCCGCTCTCGAACGGGTCATCTCGAGCGCTCGCGAACAGGGGCTCCTCGTCATCGCCGACGCGAAGCGGGGAGACGTCGGCTCGAGCGTCGACGCCTACGCCGAGGCCTGGCTCGGCACCGGATCGCCGCTCGAATCGGATGCAGTGACGCTCAACCCGTTCCAGGGCGTCGGTTCGCTCACCGGGCCGTTGGAACTCGCCGATCGGAACGGAAAAGGGGTCTTCGTGCTCGCCGCCACCTCCAACCCGGAGGGCATCGAACAGCAGCAGGCAAAACTGGCCTCCGGTTTGACCCTGGCGCGGAGTATCCTCGACGACGTGACGTCGTGGAATGAAGCACACGCTGCCGGGCCGCTCGGTTCGGCCGGAGTGGTGCTCGGCGCGACGCTCGACCTCACCGGATTCGAGCTCGGGGGAGCCCGTACCCCGACCCCTCCCGTCCTCGCGCCCGGCTTCGGGCACCAGGGGGCTTCTGTCTCCGACCTGGCAGCCATCTACGGGCCCCTGGCGCCCGGCGTTGTCGTCTCCGAATCACGGGCACTGCTTGCAGCAGGGCCAGACGGCATCCGCCAGGCTGTCGCCACCCGAGCAGAAGAGGTGAGGCGCGCCAGTGCCTGAGCCAACCGATCGAACACCACCGGAGGTCGACCGCGTCGCCGCGTCCAGGGCCGCCGTCGAAGCCCGCCGCGCCCGCGCCGCGCTGAAGAACGCCATCGCGGACGGGTCGGTGTCTGCACTTTCCGTCCTCGACGACGGGCTCCGCGACCCTGACGGCGTCGCCGGACGTATGCGTGTCACCGACTTCCTGCTCAGCGTCCCCGCCATCGGCCGGACCAAGCTCGCCCGCATCCTCGACGACCTCGGGATCTCGCCCTCGAAGCGGATCGGCGGGCTCGGCCATAACCAGCGGGGTCGACTGCGCGACTTCGTCATCGACCGCGAAGCACGCAATCGCGGACGTCGGAAGAGCCGACTCGTCGTACTCGCCGGGCCGACAGCCGTCGGCAAGGGCACCGTCGCCACCCACATCCGCGAAAACTATCCGGATGTCCTTCTCTCGGTATCGGCAACCACCCGGGCACCGCGCCCTGGAGAGGTCGAAGGAGTGAACTACTTCTTCGTCGATGACGCCGAATTCGACCGGCTCATCGCCGACCACGAACTCCTCGAACACGCCACAGTGCACAATGCCTACCGATACGGCACCCCGCGGGCGCCGATCGACGAGGCGCTACGGCGAGGCCACAGCGTACTTCTCGAGATCGACATCCAGGGTGCTCGCCAGGTCCGCGAAGTGATGCCTGAGGCCACGCTCGTCTTCCTGCTGCCCCCGAGCTGGGACGAACTGGTTCGCAGACTCGTCGGTCGCGGCACCGAGGATTCGGAGGAACGCGAGCGTCGGCTGAGCACCGCGAAGCATGAACTCGCCGCCCAGGACGAGTTCGATTACCGGGTCGTGAACGGCACAGTGGGCGAAGCAGCCCGGGAGGTCGTAGACTTGATGCAGACTCGTGGCCCATCAGACGCCGTCCAGGCGTGACTCTCGGCCACCGACAGACCTCCGGTCTCCAATCCGCAACACACGAGGAGTGTGACTTCAGTTATGGCCGAAAAGCCCAAGGGAATCATTGACCCGCCCATCGACGACCTTCTTTCCAAGGTCGATTCCAAGTACGCCCTGGTGATCTTCGCGTCCAAGCGCGCCCGCCAGATCAACGACTACTACTCCGACCTGCACGAGGGAAGCCTCTTCGACAACGTCGGGCCGCTCGTCGACTCTCACGTCGAAGACAAGCCGCTCTCGGTCGCGCTTCACGAGATCAACGAGGACAAGCTCGTCCTGCGTCCCATCGCCGAGTAACACCGAATACTCACCGATGACAGGTTCTCTGAATGTCGTTGTCGGCATAACGGGTGGCATCGCCGCGTACAAAGCGGTCGGTGTCATCCGTTCTTTCGTTCTCGCGGGGCACCGGGTCCAGGTCGTCGCGACCACGGGGGCACTGCGTTTCGTCGGGCGCCCCACGCTCGAGGCGATCTCCAGGAACCCGGTGCACACCGAGCTCTATGAGGGAGTCGCCGAAGTGAGGCACGTGGCGATCGGGCAGGCTGCCGACCTCATCGTCATCGCACCGGCAACGGCGAACACCATCGCCAAACTCGCGGCCGGTCTCGCTGACGACCTGCTCGGGAACACCGTCCTGGCGAGCACAGCACCCGTCGTCCTCGCCCCCGCGATGCACACCGAGATGTGGCAGAATCCTGCGACACAGGCAAACATCGCCACCCTTCGGTCTCGCGGCGTCACTGTCGTCGGACCGGCAAGCGGCCAGCTCACTGGCACCGATTCGGGCCCGGGGCGCATGGAAGAGCCCGACGCGATCGTGGACGCAGCCCTCGCCGCCGTTTCCGGCGAGACAGCCAGGACACCCGGCGACCTCGACGGTTGCGCCATCGTCATCACCGCAGGGGGAACCCGCGAGCCGCTCGACCCCGTCCGCTTCCTCGGCAACCGGTCAAGCGGCAAACAGGGGGTCGCCCTCGCAACCGCGGCCGCACAACGCGGTGCAGCCGTAACGCTCATCGCCTCACACCTCGACGTCCCCGCGCCGAACGGCGTGACCGTGATCGATGCCCCGAGTGCCGCCGAACTTCAGGCAGCGGTGACGGATGCCGCGCCGCGCGCCGACATCGTCATCATGGCAGCCGCCGTGTCTGACTACCGCCCTGCCGAGGTGCAGGAGTCGAAGATCAAGAAGGAAGACGCAGGAGACGAGCTCTTGCTGAGACTGGTCAAGAATCCTGACATTCTCGCCGGGCTTGCGCACAACGCCCGGCCCGACCAGACCATCGTCGGATTCGCGGCGGAAACCGCGCATGGCGACGATGAACTGATCCGGATCGGCCGGGCAAAACTGGCCAGGAAGGGCTGCGACTTTCTTGTCGTCAACCGGGTCGGCTGGAACGAGGGTTTTGCGCGTGACACCAACTCGGTGGTCATGCTCGCACGGGGCGGAACCATCGCACTCACCGAGTCCGGCGACAAACTCGCCGTCGCAGAACGGATTCTCGACATCCTGCTGGCAGAACGTCGCTGACCACCGTCACGTGGACCTGTCGCCCGTTCGGCCGGGGATATAGTGATGAAGGCTTTTCGGCCCGCGCACTGTCGGTGGTTCCCTCGAGAATCGGGTACACGCGGTCCGACCGCATCATTGTTTTCGCCCCGTACCTTTTGGAGTTGGTATGACGCATCTGCGCCTGTTTACCTCGGAATCCGTCACTGAAGGTCACCCAGACAAAGTCTGCGATCAGATCTCCGACAGCATCCTCGACGCGATGCTCGAACAGGATCCGAACAGCCGGGTGGCCGTCGAGACGCTCGTCACGACCGGGCTCGTCCACGTCGCAGGCGAGGTCACCACCGAGGCGTACGTCGAGATCCCCGCGCTCATTCGCGAACTCGTCACGAACATCGGCTACAACCACTCAGACGTCGGCTTCGACGGAGCATCCTGTGGCGTGTCCGTCTCCATCGGCCAGCAGTCGCCAGACATCGCGCAGGGCGTCGACGACGCCTTCGAATCGCGCGAAGAGTCCAGCAGCGACGCGCTCGATGCTCAGGGTGCCGGCGACCAGGGCATCATGTTCGGCTTCGCGACGACCGAGACGCCCCAGCTCATGCCGGTGCCCGGCTGGATCGCCCACCGCCTCGCCGAGAAGCTCTCCGCCGTCCGCAAGTCGGGCGAGCTCGAGTACCTGCGCCCAGATGGCAAGACCCAGGTCACCGTCGGCTACGAGGGCAACACACCCCGGTCGGTCGAGACCGTTGTGCTCTCCACGCAGCACCATGACGGCATCGAGCTCTCCCGGCTCCGCGCCGACGTCGAGGAGCTGGTCATCCGGCCCGTTCTCGAGTCCGTCGAACTCGACACCTCGTCTGTGAACTTCCTCATCAACCCGACCGGCCGGTTCGTCATCGGCGGGCCGGCAGGCGACGCAGGTCTCACCGGCCGCAAGATCATCATCGACACGTACGGCGGAGCGGCCAGGCACGGCGGTGGAGCCTTCAGCGGCAAAGATCCGTCGAAGGTCGACCGGTCGGCCGCGTACGCCATGCGGTGGGTCGCGAAGAACGCCGTCGCAGCCGGGTTCGCTGACAGACTCGAAGTGCAGATCGCATACGCCATCGGCAAGGCGGCGCCCGTCGGCCTCTATGTGGAGACCTTCGGCACGGCGAAGGTCGCAGACGAGACCATCGTCGACGCCATCCGTGAGGTCTTCGACCTGCGCCCGGCCGCAATCGTCGCCGCGCTCGACCTCAAGCGTCCGATCTACGCAGCGACCGCCGCATACGGACACTTCGGCCGGGAGCTGCCCGACTTCACCTGGGAACGGCTCGACAAGGTCGACGACCTCCGAAGCGCCGCCGGCCTCTAGCCATGAGCGAGGGTGACGCAGCCGGAACGGACGGAACGGACGGGGCGGACGCACCCGTAACCCGACGTCCGGCTGCGGCCCGCGTCGTTCTCGATTCACCACTTCCACAGCTCGACCACCTGTTCGACTACAGCATTCCCGACGAACTGCGCGACCTCGCCGTGCCAGGCGTCCGGGTGACGGTTCCGCTGCGCTCAGCCGGCCGGATCGCACGCGGGTACATCGTCGAGGTGGTCGAGGCGGCTGACGGGTTCGACGGGGTGCTCAGTCCGCTGGACTCGGTCGTTTCTGCCGTGCCCGTGCTCAGCCCGGCGGTCTGGACTCTGGCCAGGACGGCATCCGATCGCGCGGCCGGTGGAGCGAGCGATATTCTCCGCCTGGCCATCCCTGCCAGACAGGTGAGGGTCGAGAAGATCTGGCAGCGGGAGCAGGACGAACCCCGCAACGAGACTCCGCTCGCTCCCGCGCCAGCACTCGAGGGTTACGGACCCGAGCTCGAGCGACTACTCACCGACCATGCTCGCGTCGCACTCGATGTCATTCCCCGGGTCGACAGGCTCGCCTCGGGCACCTGGGTGGGTCGCTGGGCAATCACCCTGGCCCAGGCCGCCGCGCGGGTCGTCTCTGCGGGGGAGAGCGCCATCCTCGCCGTCCCCGACTATCGCGACAGCGACCAGCTTCTCGCCGCGCTGGCCGACCTTCTCCCGGTCGAACGCATCACCCGCGTCGACGCGAACCAGCCCAACGCCGAGCGTTACCGCGGTTTCCTCGACTGCCTCACGGACACGCCACGGGTGATCCTCGGCAACCGCTCCGCCGTGTACGCCCCTGCGTCCCGGCTCGGGCTTCTCGCGCTCTGGGACGACGGTGACCCGCTGCACTCCGAACCCCTCGCCCCCTACGTGCATGCCCGTGACGCCGCCCTCATCCGGCAGGAGCAGTCAGGTGCCGCGCTGATCTTCGCCGGGCACACCAGGAGCGCAGACGTCCAGCGTCTCGTCGAGGTCGGCTGGCTCAACCCGATCGCCCCGGAGCGTGCCTCGTCGCCCCGCGTCCTCGTCACAGCCAGGGCCGATCACGAAGAGGCGGGAGCGGTTGCTGCCCGCATCCCGTCGATGGCCTGGCGGCAGGCGAAGGAAGCACTCGCATCAGGTCCGGTGCTCGTGCAAGTCGCCAGGCCAGGGTATGCCCCCGTCCTCGCCTGCGGTACCTGCTCTTCAGCCGCTCGCTGCACCTCGTGCGGCGGCCCGCTCGGAATTGCCCGAGCCGGTGCTGCGCCCGCCTGCACCCTGTGTGGGGCGATCGCGGCCAACTGGGTGTGCCCGACCTGCGAAGGCACCAAACTGCGCCTCGTCACGCGCGGCACCGGACGAACGGCCGAAGAATTGGGCCGCGCTTTCCCCGGTGTTCCCGTGATCGTCTCAGACGGCGAACGCCAGGTGACGACGGTCGAAGCCCGTCCGGCCCTCGTCGTCGCCACCCGTGGCGCCGAACCGGTCGCCGCGGGCGGGTATGCCGCCGTCCTCCTCCTCGACGGAGACCGGATGCTGGCCGCCGAGCACCTGCGGATCGGGGAGGACTGCCTGCGCTGGTGGTCCAACGCCGCAGCCCTCGCCCGCCCGGGTGCCCCCGTCGTGCTCACCGGCGTCACCGGCGACCTGGCACGGGCCCTCGCCACCTGGACCCAGCCAGCCTTCGCCTCAGCGGAGCTCGCCGACAGACACTCGCTGCGGTTCCCTCCTGCTGTGCGTGCGGCATCCGTCAGCGGTGACCCGTCCGCCGTTGCCGATGCGCTCGACGAGGTCCGCGACCTGCCCGGTGCGAACATCCTCGGCCCGACCGCGACCGACGACGGGGTGCGCGCGATCCTGCGGCTCGACTACGGCCAGGCACGCGACGCCGCCAAACTCCTGCGGGGTGCCGTCGTGAAAAACGCTGCGCGGCGTCGCAAAGCCCCGCCGGGAAAGGCCGGCTACCGCCCGCCACCTACACTGAGAGTCCGTTTCGACGACCCGGAGATCCTGTCATGACCGCCCGTGAATCCCGAAGACCTGCCACACGATGAGACTGATTTTCGCCGGAACGCCCGCCGTAGCCGTTCCCAGCCTGCTCCGGCTTCTCGACGGACCCCACGAGGTCGTCGCGGTCCTGACCAGGGAAGATGCACCGCTCGGTCGCAAGCGCATCCTCACGCCGTCACCGGTGGCCCAGGCTGCTGCCGAAGCCCGCCTCCCTGTGCTCAAAGCCAACCGGCTCACCGACGAGACCACAGCAGCCATCACCGGCCTTGCCGCCGACCTCGGGGTGATCGTCGCGTACGGCGGATTCCTCCGCGAACCCCTGCTGTCCGCGCCGCGCCACGGCTGGATCAACCTGCATTTCTCGTTGCTCCCCGCCTGGCGAGGGGCAGCGCCCGTGCAGCATGCACTGATCGCCGGCGACACCGTCGGCGGCGCGAGTGTCTTCCAGCTCGTGCGTGAGCTCGACGCCGGCGACGTGTATGCGACGCTGCCACACGCAATCGACCCGGATGCCACCGCAGGGCGACTCCTCGACGAGCTCGCCCTCTCCGGTGCCACATTCCTGGCCGACATCGTCGACCGGATCGCTGCAGGAACCATCACTCCCGTTCCCCAGGCCGGTGACGTCAGTCTCGCGCCCAAACTCAGCATCGACGACGGGCGGATCGATTGGACCGCGCCAGCGGAGGAGGTCTACAACCGGTATCGCGGCGTGACGCCGGAACCAGGAGCTCACACGAGAATCGACGGTGCACGTTTCAAGATTCTCGATGCACGTCGCGCTCCCGACCTTCGGCTCCCGCCCGGTCGGTTCGATCTCGTCGACAGCCGGGTGGTCATCGGCACAGCGACGACGGCGCTCGAACTTCTCCGCGTGCAGCCGGCAGGAAAACCGGCCATGTCCGCCGCGGACTGGTGGCGCGGGCTCGGGCGATCCCCGGCGATTCTGGCAGAGTAGGACCACATCATGACCCCTCCAACCGCACCCCTGCCGTCCCGCGTCCAACCCGCCAGACGGGTCGCGTATGACGTCCTCGTCGCCGTCAGCACCGACGATGCCTACGCCAACCTGTTGCTCCCGACCCTGATCGACCGGGCTGCACTCAACACCGCAGACGCCGGCCTGGCCACAGAACTGACCTACGGAACGCTGCGGCTCCGCGGCTACTACGACCGCGTGATCAGTCTCGCGGCCGGCCGGCCGGTGACCGAGATCGACGCCGGCATCCTCGACGTCCTCCGCCTCGGTGCGCACCAGCTCCTCGCAACGAGGGTCGCGCAGCACGCTGCCGTGAACGAATCCGTCGCACTCGCCCGCCTGATCGGTTCGCGGTCCGCCGTCGGTTTCACCAACGGGGTGCTGCGAACAATCTCGCGCTCGACTCCCGAGGAGTGGCGCGAGCGCGTCCTCGCGGCCGCATCGAACGCCGACGATCGACTCGCCGCGGACTCCGCTCATCCGGCCTGGATCATCCGGGCGTTCAGACAGGCGCTGACCCTCGAAGGCAGGGGAGACGAGCTCGTCGACCTCCTCGCCGCAGACAACCGGGCCCCTCGGGTCAACCTCGTCGCACTTCCCGGCCTCGCCGACGCTCCGGACGACGCCGACCACAACCGCTACTCTCCGTTCGGGTTCACCCTCGCAGGCGGAGACCCTGACACCGCCATCAGGCACGAGAACGGACGCATGCGGGTACAGGACGAAGGTTCGCAGCTGGCCGCGCTCGCGCTCAGCCGTGCGCGCGCCGTCGAACCCGGTGAGCGCTGGCTCGATCTCTGCGCCGGCCCCGGCGGCAAGACCGCGCTCCTCGGTGCCGAGGCGGCTCTGCACGGCGCGACCGTCACAGCGAACGAGGTCGTCCCCGCACGGGCACAACTCGTCCGCCGCGCCGTCGCCCCTGTTCCCGGCGACATCATCGTCACCGAGCTCGACGGAACCGACATCGGCGGGTTGCAGCCTGAGTCCTGGGACCGGATCCTCGTCGACGCGCCATGCACGGGCCTCGGCGCCCTCCGACGTCGCCCTGAAGCGCGCTGGCGCAAGACCGCAAAAGACGTGGGCGAGCTGACCGTCCTCCAACAGTCACTTCTGTTGTCCGCGTTCGAAGCGTTGAAGCCCGGTGGCGTCCTGGCCTACGTCACCTGCTCTCCGCACGTCGCCGAGACCCGCGGCGTCGTCGCAGACGCGCTTCGCCGGCTCGGCGACGCCGCCGAGCCCCTCGACACCGCGCAGGTCGTCCAGTCAGTGGCGGTCCAGCACCTCGACCTGCCCGAACCGGCTGAAACCGGAACTGGATCGACCGTGCAGTTGTGGCCCCACCGGCACGGCACGGATGCGATGTTCATCGCGTTGATCGGCAAGTCACCGGCGACGCCCCCCACTCGTTAGGCTGACGGAATGTCGATCCGAATCTCCCCGAGCATCCTGGCCGCCGATTTCGTCAACATCGAGCGCGATCTCGGCCGGATCGCCGCGGCAGACCTCGTCCACGTCGACGTCATGGACAACCATTTCGTACCGAACCTCACCTTCGGGCCCCAGATGGTCGACCGGATCCAGCAGGTTTCGTCGCTTCCTCTCGACGTGCACCTGATGATCGACGAGCCGGACCGCTGGGCCCCCGGCTACGCGGAGCTCGGCGCGTTCAGCGTCACCTTCCACGCCGAAGCGACCACAGAACCCGTCGTGCTTGCTCGCCGTCTGCGTGACATCGGTGCGCGAGCAGGTATCGCCCTCAAACCGGGTACCCCGGTCGAGCCCTACCTCGACCTTCTCCACGAATTCGACCAGGTGCTCGTCATGACCGTCGAGCCCGGCTTCGGCGGTCAATCGTTCATGCCGGAGACCATGCCCAAGCTCACCCTGCTCCGCGATGCGCTGTCGCGAAGCGGGGGAGACGTCTGGCTCCAGGTCGACGGAGGAATCAACGAAGACACAGTGAGCATCGCCGCCGAAGCCGGGGCGAACACGTTCGTTGCCGGGTCGAGCGTGTTCAGCTCCGACAATCCAGAGCTGAGGATCAGCGCGCTCCGCGAGGCGGCGGCATCCGTTCACTCGCACAGGCACGCCTCACGGAGCTAGTACCCTGATAGACGTGAAAACATTCGACGACCTGTTCGCAGAGCTCAGCCGCAAGGCCATCGAGCGCCCCGAGGGCAGCGGCACCGTCCGCGAACTGGATGCCGGCGTTCACGCCATCGGCAAGAAGATCGTCGAAGAGGCCGCTGAAGTGTGGATGGCCGCTGAATACCAGAGCGACGCCGAGACGGCCGAAGAGATCTCACAGCTGATCTACCACCTTCAGGTCCTGATGATCGCCAAGGGACTCTCGCCGGAGGACGTCTACCGACATCTGTGATGTCTGCCCGTCCGGGCTCGAACCACCTCCGACTCCAGATACCCACCGAGGAACGTCAGCATGTTGAGAATCGCAGTGCCCAACAAGGGCTCACTGGCTGAGACAGCCGCACAGATGTTGTCAGAAGCCGGTTACGCCGGCCGGCGCGACCCGAAGGAACTCCACCTCGTCGACGCACACAACGACGTCGAATTCTTCTTCCTCCGCCCGCGTGACATCGCCACCTACGTCGGCTCAGGAGCACTCGACGTCGGCGTGACCGGACGCGATCTCCTGCTGGACTCCGGGTCGGTGGCCACCGAGATCGAGAGCCTGGGTTTCGGCGACTCCACGTTCCGGTTCGCCGGCCCCACCGGGCGGTTCTCCGAACTCTCCGATCTCGCCGGTTTGCGCGTCGCCACCAGCTACCCGGGCCTCGTCGGCCGGTTTCTCGCCGGGCACGACGTCGACGTGACCCTCGTCCCGCTCGACGGGGCTGTGGAATCCGCAGTGCAGCTCGGCGTAGCGGATGCCGTCGCCGACGTCGTCTCGACCGGCACGACCCTGCGCAAGGCCGGCCTCGACATCTTCGGCCCTGTGATCCTCGAATCGACAGCGGTGCTGATCGGGTCGCCACAGGAGAAGACCGGTCTGGCCACGCTGCTCAGGCGCCTGCGGGGAGTCCTCGTCGCCCGTCAGTTCGTGATCATGGACTACGACCTGCCCGCGACACTTCTCGACCAGGCCACCGAGATCGCCGGCGGCATCGAGTCCCCGACCGTGTCCCCGCTCCGCGACCCCGACTGGGTCGCCGTTCGGGTCATGGTTCCCCGTGAGCGCACCAACCAGATCATGGACTCGCTCTATGAGCTGGGGGCCAGGGCGATCCTGGTCAGCGCCATCCACGCGGCAAGACTCTAGCGAGGACGCGGCCATGACCGTTGCCTGTCGCGTGATCCCGTGCCTCGACGTGGCTGCCGGCCGCGTCGTCAAGGGAGTGAACTTCATGAACCTGCAGGATGCGGGGGATCCCGTCGAACTCGCCCGCCGGTACTACGACCAGGGCGCGGACGAGTTGACGTTCCTCGACGTCACTGCGACCGTCGATAACCGGGCGACCACCTACGACGTGGTCACCCGCACCGCCGAGCAGGTGTTCATCCCGCTCACCGTCGGAGGGGGCATCCGCACGAACGACGACGTCGCCCGTCTCCTGGGCAGCGGCGCTGACAAGGTCGGGGTGAACAGCGCCGCCATCGCGCGTCCGGCGCTCGTCGGAGAGATCGCCGACCGATTCGGCGCCCAGGTTCTCGTGCTCTCCCTCGACGTGAAACGCGGCGGGGCGACGCGGTCGGGATTCGTCGTCACCACCCACGGCGGACGCACCGAAACCTCGCTCGACGCCCTCGACTGGGCGCGCGAGGCGATCGAACGCGGGGCGGGCGAACTGCTCGTGAACTCGATCGACGCCGACGGCACGAAAGAAGGATTCGACACCGAGCTGATTTCACTCATGCGTGAGATCAGCAGTGTGCCGGTGATCGCCTCAGGAGGCGCCGGCCGCGTGGAACACTTCCCGCCGGCGATCGAAGCCGGAGCGGATGCCGTGCTCGCTGCGAGTGTGTTCCACTCCGGCATGCTCACCATCGGTGATGTGAAGCACGAACTGACAACGAAAGGGATACTGGTGCGCTCATGAGTGTGTCATCGACCATCGAGCAGATTCAGTTCGACGCTGACGGACTCGTCCCCGCGATCATCCAGCAGTGGGACACCGGTGAGGTGCTGATGCTCGGATACATGAACGATGAGGCGGTCAGACGTACCCTCAGCGAAGGTAGAGTCACTTTCTGGTCCCGGTCCCGTCAGGAGTACTGGCGCAAGGGCGACACCTCCGGAAACGCCCAGTACGTGAAGGGCGCCGCACTCGACTGCGACGCGGACACGCTTCTCATCCGGGTCGAACAGGTCGGCGTCGCCTGCCACACCGGAACCCGAACCTGCTTCGACGCTCACGAGCTCAGCCCGGCGATCGGCGACGAACCAGACAGCGAGAGTGCCGACGATGAAAACTAGCGGAGCGGGAACGACGGCGCGGGCGGAATTCGATGTCCTCGCCAAAGACCACCGCGTCATCCCCGTCATCCGTGAGCTCTTCGCCGACGGTGAGACGCCTGTGGGGATCTACCGCAAGCTGGCGATCGGCAAACCGGGAAGTTTCCTGCTCGAGTCCGCCGAACAGGGGGGTATCTGGTCACGGTTCTCGTTCGTCGGAGTGTCGTCGTTCGGGGTCCTCACCCAGCACAACGACAGCGTCAGGTGGATCGACTACGGGTTGTCTGGGGCGCGTGCGCTCGGCGACCCGGACAAGTTGCGCCCCCTCCAGGCCATCGCCGAGCTCCATCGTCGCTGGGAGACTCCGCACGTCGACGGGCATCCGCCCCTCACCGGCGGACTCGTCGGGTTCATCGGCTGGGAGGCGATCAGGCAGATCGAACACCTGCCCCACCGTCCGCCCCGCGAGTTCGACGTACCGGGCCAGGCGCTCTGCTTCGTCGCTGACCTCGTCGTGCTCGATCACCGCAACGGCACCGTCCAGCTCATCGCCAACGTGCTCAACGACGGTCTCGACGACACAAACACCCTGTGGAAGGCGGCGCAGACACGTCTCGACGCCATGCAGACACAGCTGGCCAAACCCAGCGACGCCTGGCTGGCCGAAGTCGATCTCGCCACTCCGGCCGAGCCGCGCTACCGCACGAAGAAGGCTGACTTTCTCGACGCAGTCGTTACCTCGAAAGAGCGGATCAGGGACGGTGACATCTTCCAGGTCGTGGTCTCGCAGCGGTTCGACCAGGACTGCCATGCGGAACCGATCGATGTCTACCGGATCCTGCGCAGCCTCAACCCGAGCCCGTACATGTACCTGCTCACCCTGCACACCGTCGACGGCAAGCCATACTCGATCGTCGGATCGAGCCCCGAAGCGCTCGTCAAAGTGCAGGACAAGCGGGTGTTCACGCACCCGATCGCCGGCTCGAAACCCCGCGGCGACACGCCCGAGCGAGATGTCGAGCTCGCTGCAGAACTCTCCGCCGATGCGAAGGAACGCGCCGAACACCTCATGCTCGTCGACCTGGCACGCAACGACCTGCTTAAGGTCTGCACGCCGGGCAGCGTCGAGGTGACCGAGTTCATGCGCATCGAGCGGTTCAGCCACATCATGCACCTCGTCTCCAGCGTCGAGGGCACGCTGTCGGACTCCGCATCCCCGATCGATGTCTTCACAGCAACATTCCCGGCCGGCACCCTCTCCGGCGCTCCGAAGCCGCGCGCGCTCGAGATCATCGACGAACTGGAACCCGCCCAGCGCGGGGTCTACGGCGGCGTCGTCGGCTACTTCGCGTTCTCCGGCGACACCGACCTGGCGATCGCCATCCGCACGGCAACGATCGTCGACGGGGTTGCCCACGTGCAGGCCGGAGGAGGCCTCGTCGCCGACTCAGACCCGGAGAGCGAATACCAGGAGTCGCAGAACAAAGCCGCTGCGCCCCTGCGGGCGGTTGCCGTCGCCAACGCCATGAAGCGCGTTCGATGACCACCGAGCCGGCAACACCGGTGAGGGGCAAACGGGTCAAATACATCCTGATCGTCGCCTCGCTGGCGCTCTCGGCCCTCACCCTCGTCGCATGGACCCAGACCTGGCTCGACGTGCAGCTCGTCGAGGGCTCGGCCACTGCGGCTGTCACCGTCGACGGCAACACCGCAGCACCTGCTCTCGCCGCACTGGCCCTGGCCGGTCTCGCCCTCACGGCAGCCCTGGCGATCGCCGGGGTCCTGTTCCGGATCCTCCTCGGAGTGCTCGACGCGGTCCTCGGCGTCTGCATCGCTCTCTCGGCGATCCTCGTGCTGACGTCTCCCATCGGCGCGAGCGAGGCGGCGGTCACGACGGCTACCGGAATCGCCGGTTCGTCGTCGATCGCCGACATCGTCTCAGCCACCTCGCTGACGATCTGGCCGATTCTCACGCTTCTCTTCGGCATCCTGCTCGCCCTCACCGGGGTCGCGATCGCGATCTCCGGGCGCGGCTGGCCGTCGTCTTCGCGCAAGTATTCGGCCGTCCGGCTCGAACCCGTCGACGGCGATGCGATGCCGGACAGCGTCGACAGCTGGGACGACCTCACCCGCGGAGACGATCCGACCCGCTGACGGGCCCCCACGGCGACGGGAAGCGCAGCCACGGTCGTGCGACGACAGAAAGGGCTGCGTTTCACGCCGCAAAACCGCCGAAATCGTCTGAGCACCGGGGCGTTCACGCACACGCGGCCGGGCAACGGCACCGGTCCTCTGCACCCGGTAGACTTGACCGGCACTGAATACTGAAGGAGTTCCATGAGCGCAGAGTCGACAGACCAAGGACACGGCCACTCACCGGCCGCCTGGACGGCCGTGACGGTGATGCTGATCGCATTCACACTCGGCACGTTCGCCTTCTGGTTCGACCAGGCCTGGCTCGTCTGGGCGTCGGCCGGGCTCCTCGCCGCCGGTGCGCTCCTCGGCTGGATCATGAAGAAAGCCGGCTACGGCGTCAACGGCGCGAAGTCCGACCCGAAGGGTCACTGACCCCGTGCTGGCCGATCTCACGGCTGGCGCACTCCACGACGCTCGCGAGCGCGAACTCCTGCGCCCGCTTTCCCGTGTTGAATCCGCAGCAGCGGATGCCGCGCCGCCTCTCGACGCCCTCTCCGCGCTGTCACCGGCCGAGCGGGTCAAAATCATCGCCGAGGTCAAGCGCGCGAGCCCATCGCGCGGCGACCTCGCCGACATCCCCGACCCCGCGCAGCTCGCCGTCTCCTACGAACGTGGAGGGGCGAGCGCGATCAGCGTGCTCACCGAAGGCCGCAAGTTCAAGGGGTCACTCGACGACCTCATCGATGTCCGTGCCTCCGTCGGCATCCCCGTGCTGCGCAAGGACTTCATCTCGATCCCGTACCAGGTGTTCGAAGCCCGCGCGGCAGGAGCCGACCTCGCTCTCCTCATCGTTGCGGCGCTCGACCAGCGCACGCTGACCGAGCTCTACACCCTCATCACCGAACTCGGCATGACGGCGCTCGTCGAGACGCACAGCGCAGACGAACTCGAACGCGCGCTCGATCTCGGCGCGGGTCTCATCGGCGTCAACGCCCGCAACCTCTCGACGTTCGAACTCGACCGGGACCTGTTCGGCAGTCTCGCGCCACAGATCCCGTCCGGTGTCGTGCGCGTGGCCGAATCGGCGGTGCTGCGTCCCGCGGACGTGGCGCACTACCGCGATGCGGGCGCGGATGTCGTACTCATCGGGGAAGCGCTCGTCACGAGCGACCCCATCCTCACCCTCGGCGAATTCCTGGCGGTATAACCATGGCACTACGAGACGAAACCGGCCCATACTTCGGCGACTTCGGCGGACGGTACGTTCCCGAATCGCTCATCGCGGCTCTCGATGAATTGTCCGAGGCCTGGGAACTGGCGAAACAGAATCCCGGATACAAGGCCGAGCTCGACGAGCTCCACCGCTCGTACACGGGACGCCCGTCGATCCTCACCGAAGTGCCGCGGTTTGCGAAGCACGGCGGGGGAGCGCGGATGATCCTCAAGCGCGAGGACCTCAACCACACCGGCTCGCACAAGATCAACAACGTGCTCGGGCAGGCTCTCCTCACCAAACGGATCGGCAAGACCCGCGTCATCGCCGAGACCGGCGCCGGGCAGCACGGCGTCGCGACGGCGACAGCCGCCGCTCTGTTCGGACTCGACTGCGTCATCTACATGGGTGAGGTCGACACCGAGCGTCAGGCGCTCAACGTCGCCCGGATGCGTCTCCTCGGTGCCGAGGTCGTCTCGGTGACGACCGGCTCACGCACCCTCAAGGACGCCATCAACGACGCCATGCGCGACTGGGTGACCAACGTCGAGACCACCAACTACATCTTCGGCACGGTAGCGGGACCGCACCCGTTCCCCGCCATGGTGCGTGACCTGCAGAAGATCATCGGTGAAGAGGCCCGCCAGCAGGTTCTCGACCTCACCGGCTCACTCCCGGATGCCGTCGCCGCCTGTGTCGGCGGGGGATCGAACGCGATGGGCATCTTCCACGCCTTCCTCGACGACGCCGATGTCGCGCTCTACGGCTTCGAAGCGGCAGGCGAGGGAGCAGACACGCCACGCCACGCCGCGACGATCACGAAGGGCCGCCCCGGTGTGCTTCACGGGGCCCGTAGCTTCCTCCTACAGGACGAAGACGGGCAGACCATCGAGTCACACTCGATCTCGGCCGGTCTCGACTACCCGGGCGTCGGCCCGGAACACTCGTGGCTGTCGAGCATCGGCCGGGCGAACTACCGCCCGGTGACGGACGCGGCCGCGATGAGCGCCCTCCGCCTGCTCAGCCGCACCGAAGGGATCATTCCTGCGATCGAGAGTGCGCACGCCCTCGCCGGTGCGCTGGACCTCGGCAAGGAACTCGGTCCTGAGGCAACGATCCTCATCAACCTGTCCGGCCGCGGAGACAAAGACATGGAAACGGCCGGCCGCTACTTCGACCTCATCGATCAGGGAGCAGAACAATCGTGAGCACAGTGGCATCTGTCCTCGACGCCAGGCGTGAGGCTGGCAGCGGCGCGCTGATCGGCTACCTCCCCGTCGGATTCCCGACGTTCGACGAGAGCGTCGACGCTGCGGTCGCTATCGCCGAGAACGGCGTGGATATCATCGAGCTCGGTCTGCCGTACTCCGACCCGGTGATGGACGGCCCCGTCATCCAGAAGGCAACCCAGCACGCTCTCGCCAACGGCTTCAAACTGCGTCACGGGTTCGAGGCGGTTCGCGCGATCACCGACCGGGTCGACGTGCCTGTGCTCGTCATGACGTACTGGAACCCCGTCGTGCAGTACGGCGTCGAGCGCTTCGCCGACGACCTCGTCGCTGCGGGTGGCGCCGGGCTGATCACCCCTGACCTCATCCCTGATGAGGGTAAGGACTGGCTCACCGCCTCGGAGCGCACCGGCCTTGACCGGGTCTTCCTCGCAGCACCATCGTCGAGCGATGCCCGACTGCGGCAGGCCGTCGAGTCCAGCAGAGGATTCGTCTACGCGGTCTCCACCATGGGGATCACCGGCGCCCGCAGCGACGTCGACCAGGCCGCGAAAGTGCTTGTCGCCCGGCTCCGTGAAGCCGGCTCCCTGCATTCCTGCGTCGGCCTGGGTATCTCGACGGCCGAGCAGGTCCGTGAGATCCTCGGCTATGCCGACGGCGCCATCGTCGGCTCCGCCCTCGTCAAAGCGCTCGCAGAGGGCGGCGTCGACCGGGTCGCCGCCGTCGCGCGGGACCTGGCGCGTGGCACGCTCCGCGCGAACTAGAGTTGTACGCGCACGTTCGAGAAGCAACCCCAGAAAGGCATGGAGCCAGTGCCCATCCACTTGAGCATCCCGAGTCCGGACATCAGCTCCATCCAACTCGGTAACTTTACGATCCACTTCTATGCCCTCTGCATCCTCGCGGGCATCATCGCCGCGGCGTTCCTCACGAACCACCGGCTGACGAAGCGCGGCGCCGAGCCGGGGATCGTCCTCGACATCATCCTCTGGGCCGTTCCGTTCGGCATCGTCGGCGCGCGGATCTTCCACGTGCTGACCCACCCGAACGACTACTTCTATCCGGGAGCAGACCTGCTGCGCGCCCTCTACATCTGGGAGGGAGGCATCGCCATCTTCGGCGCGCTTCTCGGTGGTGCGCTCGGTGCGTGGATCGGCTGCCGGATGACCGGCATCCGCTTCTGGACGTTCGCGGACGCCGTCGCGCCCGGGTTGCTGCTCGCGCAGGCCTTCGGCCGGTTCGGCAACTACTTCAACCAGGAGCTCTTCGGAATCCCGACCACCCTGCCGTGGGGTCTGGAGATCGACGAGTCCAACGTGGCCTGGCCGGTCGGCCTGCCCGCAGGCACCCTGTTCCACCCGACCTTCCTCTACGAAGTGATCTGGAACCTCGCCGGTGTCGTCGTCATCCTGGTACTCGAGCGCATGTTCCGCCTCCAGTGGGGCAAGGCCCTCGCCGTCTACCTCATCTGGTACGGTCTCGGTCGCACCGTCTGGGAGTCGATCCGCATCGACCCGAGCGAGGTCTTTCTCGGGCTGCGCGTCAACGTCTGGGCGGCCCTGGTTGCGATCGTCGTCGGCCTGGTCATCCTGTTGGTCCAGTCCCGCCGTCACACCGGGTTGGAGCACAGCCCGTACGTGCACGGCCGGGAATGGGACGGTGCCGGTGCTGGGGTACAATCGACACACACCGATACGGACTATGTGGATCTCGGCGAGCCCGAAGACCCCGCCCCCGCATCGGCAGACGCCGCCGCCACAAGCGGGATCGGCTCAAAATCGTAGGTTTGCCTGGCCCAGACGGCTTCTGACAACCCAGCCAACCGCCTGCTGTGCGCTATGACAGCGACACCCGCCGGCCGGTGAACCCTTTCACGTCCCCGGGCCATCGTCGTCCCACCGCCGCTATATCTTTGTGAGGACGGTCCCCGATGGAGCCTCGACCCACGTTTTCCCAGTTCAGCCTGACCCCGCAGAAACAGGGTTTGTACAACCCTGCACGGGAGAAGGACGCCTGCGGGCTGGCCATGGTCGCCACCCTGCGTGGCACAGCCGGCCACGACATCATCGTGAACGCGCTCGACGCACTGCGCAACCTCGAGCACCGCGGTGCGATCGGCTCCGATGCGGGAACCGGCGACGGCGCAGGCATCCTCACCCAGATCCCCGACGACTTCTTCCGCGCGGTTGCCGAGTTCGATCTGCCGCCCGTCGGCGAGTACGCCGTCGGTATGGCCTTCCTCCCGCTCGACGAGAACGCCAGGGCCGAACTCAAGACCGGGATCGAACGCATCGCCGCTGAGGAAGACCTCGCGGTGATCGGTTGGCGCGACGTTCCGACGAACCCCGACAACCTCGGCAAGCTCGCCCACGACGCAATGCCGGCATTCGAGCAGCTGTTCGTATCGAGCACTGACACGACGGATGCCGACGAGCCGCTCTCCGGGATCGCACTCGACCGCCAGACCTTCCGCCTGCGCAAGCGCGCCGAACGGGAGCTGAACGCCTACTTCATCTCGCTGTCGTGCCGCACGGTCGTCTACAAAGGCATGGTCACGACGCTCCAGCTCGAGCCGTTCTACCCCGACCTGAGCGACGAACGCTTCGCCTCCAAACTCGCCATCGTCCACTCCAGGTATTCGACCAACACGTTCCCGTCGTGGCCGCTCGCGCAGCCGCTACGGATGATGGCCCACAACGGCGAAATCAACACCGTCGAAGGCAACAGGAACTGGATGCGCGCGCGTCAGTCGCAGCTCGAGTCCGAGTTGATCGGCGATATCCGTCCCCTCCTCCCGATCATCACCCCTGGCGCCAGCGACTCGGCATCGTTCGACGAGGTGCTCGAACTCCTCACGCTGACCGGGCGGACCCTGCCCCACGCCATGATGATGATGGTGCCTGAGGCCTGGGAGAAGCAGGCAGGACTCAGCCAGCAGCAGCGGGACTTCTACGAGTTCAACGGTATGCAGATGGAACCGTGGGACGGCCCGGCCGCCCTGACCTTCACCGACGGAACTCTCGTCGGTGCGACGCTCGACCGCAACGGGCTCCGCCCCGGTCGCTGGCTGGAAACCACCGATGGACTCATCGTCCTCGGCAGTGAGATCGGTGTGCTCGACATCGCGCCCGACCGGATCAAGCGCAAGGGACGACTCCGCCCAGGCAAAATGTTCCTCGTAGACACCGAGGCGCAGCGACTGATCGAAGACGACGAGATCAAGGCCGAACTCGCCGCATCCCGACCGTGGGGGGAATGGCTCGAGGCCGGACGGATCAACCTCAGCGACCTGCCCGAACGCGAGCACATCGTTCACACCCCGGCCTCGGTCACCCGCAGGCAGCGTACGTTCGGCTACACCGAGGAAGAAGTCCGCATCCTTCTGCGCCCGATGGGCCAGACCGGCGCCGAGCCGCTCGGCGCCATGGGGTCGGACACGCCGATCGCTGCGCTGTCGAAACGCCCCAGACTGCTCTTCGACTACTTCACCCAGCAGTTCGCCCAGGTCACCAACCCGCCGCTCGACTCGATCCGTGAAGAGGTCGTCACCTCGCTCAAGCTCGGTCTCGGCCCCGAGCGGAACCTGCTGATCTCCGGCCCCGAGCACGCCCGCCAGGTCGTCCTCGACTTCCCGGTGATCGACAACGACGAGCTTGCGAAGATCCAGCACATCGACCCGAAGCACGGGTCGAGGACGACGACGACCATCCGCGGGTTGTACCGCTTCGACGAGGGCCCTGACGCCATGCGGGACCGTCTCACGGCGATCTGCGCCGAAGTGGACGAGGCCATCGAAGCCGGCGCTCTCTTCATCGTCCTCAGCGACCGCGACTCGAACAAGGACCTGGCGCCGATCCCATCGCTGCTCCTCCTCGCGACAGTGCACCACCACCTGATCCGCGCCGAGAACCGGCTCAAGGTCGGGCTCGTCGTCGAAGCCGGTGACGTCCGTGAGGTCCACCACGTCGCAACACTGATCGGTTTCGGCGCGTCTGCCATCAACCCATATCTGGCGATGGAGACCTGCGAGGACCTCGTCCGGAGCGGCATGATCGAAGGTGTCACCCCCGAGAAGGCGGTGCGCAACGTCATCTACGCGCTCGGCAAGGGCGTGCTCAAAATCATGTCGAAGATGGGCATCTCCACCGTGTCGTCGTACGCAGGGGCTCAGTGTTTCGAAGCCGTCGGCCTGAGCCAGGATTTCGTCGACGAATACTTCACCGGCACCGAGTCGAAGCTCGGGGGAGTGGGCATCGACGTCATCCAGGCCGAGAACCTTCGGCGCCACCAGGCCGCCTACCCGCTGAACACGGCCGAAACCTCGCACGAGCGTCTCGAAACCGGGGGCGAGTACTCATGGCGGCGTGATGGCTCACCCCACGTCTTCAACCCTGACACGGTGTTCCGTCTGCAGCACTCGACGCGCACCCGCCGGTACGACATCTTCCGGGAGTACACCCGGCTCGTCGACGACCAGTCCGAAAACCTGATGACGCTCCGCGGACTGTTCAGGCTCAAGACTGCAGATCGCGAGCCGGTACCGATCGACGAGGTCGAATCCGTCGAGTCCATCGTTAAACGCTTCTCCACGGGGGCGATGAGTTACGGCTCCATCTCCCAGGAGGCGCACGAGACCCTGGCGATCGCGATGAACCGGCTCGGAGCGAAATCGAACACCGGAGAGGGTGGTGAAGACACCGACCGTCTGCTCGACCCCGAACGTCGAAGCGCGATCAAGCAGGTGGCATCCGGCCGGTTCGGCGTCACGAGCATGTACCTCACTCACGCAGACGACATCCAGATCAAGCTGGCACAGGGAGCGAAGCCCGGTGAGGGCGGACAACTGCCCCCGACGAAGGTGTACCCGTGGGTCGCGCGCACCAGGCACGCCACCGCTGGAGTCGGGCTCATCTCGCCGCCTCCCCACCACGACATCTACTCGATCGAAGACCTCAAACAGCTCATCTTCGACCTCAAGCGCGCGAACCCGTCGGCCAGGATCCATACCAAACTCGTCAGCCAGTCGGGCATCGGGGCCGTCGCCGCCGGGGTCGCGAAGGCGCTCTCCGACGTCATCCTGGTCTCCGGCCACGACGGCGGAACCGGTGCAAGCCCGCTCAACTCGCTCAAGCACGCCGGCACGCCCTGGGAACTTGGCCTGGCCGAGACGCAGCAGACGCTCATGCTCAACGGGATGCGAGACCGCGTCGTCGTGCAGGTCGACGGGCAGCTCAAGACCGGCAGGGATGTCATCATCGGCGCCCTTCTGGGAGCAGAGGAGTTCGGCTTCGCCACCGCGCCGCTCGTCGTGTCCGGCTGCATCATGATGCGGGTCTGCCACCTCGACACCTGCCCGGTCGGCGTCGCTACCCAGAACCCGGTGCTCCGCGACCGGTTCACCGGCAAGCCGGAATTCGTCGTCAACTTCTTCGAGTTCATCGCCCAGGAGGTCCGCGAGTACCTCGCCGAACTCGGGTTCCGTTCGCTCGAAGAAGCGATCGGCCATCACGAACTCATCGACGCCAACACAGCGATCGAACACTGGAAGGCGTCCGGCCTCAACCTCGAGCCGATTCTCATCGGGCCGGAATTCCGGCCAGGCGAACCACGGACCCACGCGCGCAACCAGGAACACGAGCTGGACAAGCACTTCGACGTCGAACTGATCAAGCGCAGCCACAACGTGCTCGAACACGGGGGCCAGATCCGGATCGACCTTCCTATCCGGAACACCGAACGGGCTGTCGGAACGATGCTCGGCCACGAAGTGACCAAGCGGCACGGCGAGAACGGCCTCTCCGCGAACTCAATCGAGGTGCACCTCACCGGTTCCGCCGGGCAGTCCTTCGGCGCTTTCCTGCCCAACGGCATCACTCTCCGCCTCGAAGGCGACTCCAACGACTATGTGGGCAAGGGTCTCTCCGGCGGTCAGATCATCGTGCACCCGCACAGGACGAGCACATTCGAAGCGTCCGAGAACGTCATCGCCGGAAACGTCATCGGGTACGGTGCGACGCAGGGCAGCATGTTCATCTCCGGCATCGTCGGTGAGCGCTTCCTCGTCCGCAACTCCGGGGCGACCGCTGTCGTCGAAGGCGTCGGTGATCACGCGCTCGAGTACATGACCGGTGGTCTTGCCCTGATCCTCGGCTCCACCGGACGGAACCTCGGCGCCGGAATGTCGGGCGGAACGGCATACGTGTTCGACCTGCAATCCGAGCAGGTGAACCGTGAGGCGCTGCAGAGCGGCGAGTTGGAACTCACTGCACTCGGTAGCGCTGACGTCGAGATCGTCCGTGATCTGCTCGAACGCCACTTCTCCGAGACCGGGTCGGAACTCGCCGGTCGCATGCTCGCCGATGTCGAAGGCACGATGAACCGTTTTGTCAAAGTGTTGCCCCGGGACTACGCAGCAGTGCTGCGCACCCGTCAGGACGCCGTCACCGAGGGGCTCGACCCCGACGGAGACGTGGTCTGGGGCCGAATCCTGGAGGTAACCGGTGGCTGATCCCAAAGGATTCCTGAAAGTAACTGAGCGCGAGCTCCCGAAGCGTCGCCCCGTTCCGATCCGGCTGATGGACTGGAAAGAGGTGTACGAGCAGGGCGACCCCACCCAGCTCCGCCGCCAGGCCGGCCGCTGCATGGACTGCGGTATCCCGTTCTGCCACCAGGGCTGCCCGCTCGGGAACCTCATCCCCGAGTGGAACGACCTCACCTGGCGCGGCGAGGGCAGGCAGGCCATCGAACGCCTCCACGCCACGAACAACTTCCCCGAGTTCACCGGGCGGCTGTGTCCGGCGCCGTGTGAGAGTTCCTGTGTGCTCGGCATCAACCAGCCGGCGGTGACCATTAAGCAGGTCGAGGTGTCGATCATCGACCAGGCCTTCGCCAACGGCTGGGTCGATTCGCATCCGCCTGAGAGCCTCACAGGCAAGACGGTCGCCGTCGTCGGTTCCGGCCCCGCCGGGCTCGCCGCCGCGCAGCAGCTCACCCGCGCAGGGCACACCGTCGCCGTGTACGAACGCGACGACCGCATCGGCGGCCTGCTGCGTTACGGCATCCCGGACTTCAAGATGGAGAAAAAGCACATCGACGCCCGTCTCAAGCAGATGGCAGATGAAGGTACCCGGTTCCGCGCCGGAGTGAACATCGGCGTCGACATCAGCTGGAGCGACCTGCGGTCCCGCTACGATGCCGTCATCATCGCGACCGGCGCCATGGTTCCACGTGATCTTCCGATTCCCGGCCGGGACTTCTCCGGTGTTCACTTCGCCATGGACTACCTGGTGCCGCAGAACAAGGCAGGCGCCGGCGACGACGTCCCTGGCCAGATCACCGCCGAAGACAAACACGTGGTCGTTCTCGGCGGAGGCGACACCGGCGCCGACTGCATTGGAACCGCTCACCGCCAGGGTGCTGCATCGGTGACCAACCTCGCCATCGGCAAGCAGCCCTCTGCGGTTCGAACGGACGCCCAGCCCTGGCCGCTCATGCCGACGCTGTTCGAGGTGCAGAGCGCACACGAGGAGGGCGGGGAGCGCGAGTACCTCGTCTCCACCGTCGAATTCCTCAGCAATGAATCAGGTGAGGTCCGTGCGATCCGCGTCGCCGAGACCGAATTCGTCGACGGCCGTCGCGTTCCGAAAAGCGGAACGGAACGGGAGATCCCCGCTGACCTCGTTCTGCTCGCCCTGGGCTTCACCGGCCCGGAATCCGAGCACATCGCCCCGCAGCTGGGTGTGCCGTTCGACGACCGCGGCAACATCAGCCGGGACAACCAGTACCAGACGAGCGAACCTGGCGTGTTCGTGGCCGGCGATGCAGGTCGCGGACAGTCGCTCATCGTCTGGGCGATCGCCGAAGGCCGCGCTGCGGCATCCGCTGTCGACACCTACCTCGAGGGTGAGACCAGCCTTCCGGCGCCCGTGCGCCCGACCGATCGCGCCCTCTCGCTCTAGACTCGAAGGCGAGCCCCTTGGCCGCCCTCCTCCAACACCATCAGCCCGCCAGTGCGCCTATGCGCAGAAATATGGAGCAGCACCTATGAGACGAGCCAAAATCGTCGCGACCCTCGGCCCGGCAACCGCCAGCTATGAGAACATCCGCGCGATCATCGACGCCGGAGTGAACGTCGCCAGGATGAACCTCAGCCACGGTTCGTACGACGTCCACGAGAGTGTCTACGCGAACGTCCGGAAGGCTGCTGCTGACGCAGGCAAGCCCGTCGCTGTCCTCGTCGATCTCCAGGGCCCGAAGATCCGCCTCGGCAAGTTCGAGGGTGGACCGTACGACCTCGCTCAAGGCGACATCTTCAAGATCACCACCGAAGACGTGGTCGGGACCAAGGAGCTGTCAGGCACCACGTTCAAGGGCCTTCCGCACGACGTCAAGCCCGGTGACTTCCTGCTCATCGACGATGGCAAAGTCAAGGTCAAGGTTCTCGAGACCGACGGTGTCGTCGTGACCACCGAGGTCATCGTCGCCGGTGCCGTCTCCAACAACAAGGGCATCAACCTTCCTGGCGTCGCCGTCAACGTCCCCGCCCTGAGCGACAAGGACGAGGCGGACCTCCGCTGGGGCATCCGCCTCGGAGCAGACTTCATCGCGCTGTCCTTCGTGCGCAACGCCGACGACATCCGCCGGGTCCACGAGATCATGGACGAAGAGGGCAAGCGTCTCCCCGTCATCGCCAAGATCGAGAAGCCGCAGGCCGTCGATCACCTCGAAGAGATCATCGACGCATTCGACGGAATCATGGTTGCCAGAGGCGACCTCGGTGTCGAACTGCCGCTCGAGGCCGTACCGATCGTTCAGAAGCGTGCCGTCGAACTGTGCCGTCGCATGGCCAAGCCCGTCATCGTCGCCACCCAGATGCTCGAATCGATGATCTCCAGCCCGATCCCGACCCGCGCAGAGACCTCCGACGTGGCCAACGCTGTTCTCGACGGTGCGGATGCCGTCATGCTCAGTGGCGAGACCAGTGTCGGCGACTACCCCGTGATCACGGTGCAGACCATGGCCCGCATCGTCGAATCCACCGAAGAGCATGGACTGGAGCGCATCCAGCCTCTCGGAACCAAGCCACGCACCCAGGGCGGTGCGATCACGCTCGCCGCCTCTGAAGTGGCAGAGTTCGTCGACGCCAAATTCCTCTGTGTCTTCACCGAATCCGGCGACTCGGTGAGGAGAATGGTCCGACTGCGTCACCGCATCCCGGTTCTCGGATTCACCCCCGACGAGAGCATCCGTCGCCGGATGCAGCTCAACTGGGGCGTTGAGACGTTCCTGGTCGATCGCGTGACCCACACGGACGCGATGTTCGGTCAGGTGGACGATGTGCTGATCGGGAGCGGAAAGGCAGAGGTCGGCGACAAGGTCGTCGTGATCTCCGGTTCCCCTCCCGGAATCACGGGCTCGACCAACGACCTGCGCGTCCACAAGGTCGGAGACGCCCACCACGGCGTCGTCCCGGCGTACCAGAACTAAACAGCTGTCGAAACAGGAGAAGCGCGGACCCGTCTGGTCCGCGCTTCTCCTGTTTCACAGGTCATCGGGGAGGACGTCGTCTCTCTCGGACTCGAAGTCTGCCTCATCAATCGGCCGTTCATCATCGAGCACGATCTCCAGGTCGTCATCGACCAGGTCGTCCGGCAGCACAGCCAGCTCCTCGTCGTCGCCGAGCTCGTCGGGATCCTGGTA
The DNA here is from genome assembly GCF_015752285.1 of Mycetocola sp. CAN_C7. Lineage (NCBI taxonomy): Bacteria > Bacillati > Actinomycetota > Actinomycetes > Micrococcales > Microbacteriaceae > Mycetocola > Mycetocola sp. CAN_C7. Next base: position 291,748 of record NZ_JADOUY010000002.1, on the reverse strand, counting down.
GGTCTCGGGGTGTGCCATCCGAACTCTCCTCACCGCATCCGGGCAGGCGTGCGTGGCTCGACGCCCACGTGTGCTCGAAACATTAGGCTTGCGGATGCACCAGACGTAAGCCCTTGACCGCCCTGACGGCTGGTGTTAATACAGGATCGAACGACAGGACACGCGATGGCAAACAAACAGGGTGCTGACACCCCGCCGCCAGGCGTCGATGCCGTGAGCGACGGGCGCCAGGAGACCGATTCCGAGCGATCCGACCGTAACTGGGCCGACCTGCTGCAGGAACTCCGGGTCCTTCAGGCCGGCACACAGATCCTCACCGCGTTCCTCCTCGCCATCGCCTTCCAGCCCCGGTTCACAGAACTCGACCCCTTCCAGCTCGGCCTGTACCTCACCCTCGTCGCCGTCTCCATCCTCACCACGGTGCTCAGTCTTCTGCCGGTGAGTGCTCACCGGATCCTGTTCAGGCACCTTCTGAAAGAGATCACCGTCAGTATCGGCGACCGAATGTTGAAAGCAGTTCTGATCGGGTTCTCACTCACGATGATCGGAACAGCCATGCTGATCTTCGACTTCGTCCTCGGTCGGGAAGCCGGAATCATCGCTGCAGCCGTCGTCGCCGCCATCACGTTGCTTCTCGGGCTCGTGCTTCCGCTCGTGCTCCGCCGGATCATATCGCGTGGCGAATTGTCCGAACGGGACTAGGCATCGACTGCTGCGCTGGTGTTCACTGGTGGCATGAGAGCAATCTGGAAGGGCGCCATCACGTTCGGGCTCGTCAACGTACCCGTGAAGGTGTACAGCGCCACCGAGGATCACGACCTGTCATTGCACCAGGTGCATGACAAGGACGGTGGCCGCATCCGTTATCAGCGGCGCTGCGAGATCTGCGGAAAGATCGTGAAATACGAGAACATCGACAAGGCGTACGACGACGGAGACCGCACGGTCATCCTCACCGCCGATGACATGGCCTCACTTCCGGAGGAGAAGAGCCGCGAGATCGAGGTCGTCGAGTTCGTTCCAAGCGATCAGGTCGATCCGATCATGTACGACAGGAGCTACTTCCTGGAGCCAGACTCGTCGTCCGCTAAGGCGTATGTGCTGCTGCGGCGCACACTCGAGGCGACCGACCGCACAGCCATCGTCCAGTTCGCGCTCCGGCAGAAGACCCGACTCGGTGCTCTGCGCTCCCGCGACGGCGTTCTGCTCATCCAGACGCTGCTCTGGGAAGACGAAGTACGCAAGGCCGAGTTCCCTGCGCTGGACGAAACCGTCCGCATCTCCGCGAAGGAACTCGAGTTGTCGTCGTCCCTTGTCGACAGTTTCGCTGACGATTTCACTCCGGAGAAATTCCACGACGACTACCAGGATCAGCTCCGGAAACTGATCGAGGCGAAGCTCGAGCAGGGCGATGCGGTCGACACGGATGCCACATTCGGAGAGACCGAAGACGACAACGCCGAGTCCGGCGAGGTCATCGACCTGATGGAGGCGCTGCGCCGGAGCGTGGAGAAATCACGCTCCGCCAAGAAGAAAGCACCGGCGACCGAGAAACCTGCTCCCAAGAAGAAGGCGAAGAAGCCCGCCTAGTCCCTGAGCGGGAGCACGGCAGGACCCTCGAGAACGTCTCCGGCCGGGCTGAAACGGGATCCGTGCAGCGGGCAGTCCCAGGATTGCTCTGCATCGTTCCAGCCGAGGATGCCGCCGAGGTGCGTGCAGATGCCGGAACGGCGCCTGGTGACGCCGTCGACGGTGCACACCGCGACGGGAGCGATGCCGTCGCGCACGACGATGCCGTCTCCTTCTGCCGGGGCGGTCGCCGGTTCGGTCGTGAGTTCGGCCGCTGTCCAGCCTCGTGCCAGGCTCGACGCGACGGTCGCTCCGGCGCTCAGTGTGCTCCCGACCGCAGTGAACGCCGGTGGCCTGTCCTCGAGAACCTCGGCCCACGCCGGACGAGCACCCGCCATCCTGCCAGCGATCGCGATCGCGGCAGCCACACCGTTGGTCAGCCCCCACTTGGCGTAGCCCGTTGCGACGAGGATACGGTCGTCTCCCCGGGTGATCGGTCCGAAGTGCGGCAACTCGTCTGTGGACCGGTAGTCCTGCGCTGACCAGCTGTGTGTGGGAACGGCGTCCGGGAACGTCAGCCTGGTCCAGTCGAGCAGGTCGTCGACGTTCGCGGATGTCGGTTCGTCTGTGCCGACGCGGTGGCCGTTTCCTCCGATGACCAGATAGTTGCCGTCTGCCCGTGTTGCGTCACGAATCGAGCGGGACGGCTCGTCCACCGAGAGGTACATGCCCTCGAGCGTCTTGCCCGGCCAACGGTAGGCGAGAGCGTACGAGCGTAACGGCTCGAGGGTCGCAAAATGTCCGCCACGCTTCGGGAACGGTGTGCCCGTTGCGACCACCACGCGGCCACCGCGAACCTCGCCGCGATTCGTCGAGACCACGCACGGGTCGCCCGAACTCAGCTCGGAGGCGCGCACCCCTTCGATGACCAGCCCGCCGTGGCGACGAATGGTCCGAACGAGCGAGTCGAGCACGTCGACGGCGTCGATTTGGAACTGGCCGGGAAGGCACACAGCAGCGGTGATCGGGAACGGAAGTTCGAGCGCATGCCTGGCCGTTACGGTGAGGCCCAGGTCGGATGCCGCGTCCAGCTCCGCCTCGATCGTCGGCGCTCCGGCATCCGTCGTCGCATACGTCACGGCTGTGCGCTCGTCGTACGCGACACCAGAGGCGCGGATGTGACGCATGAGCCAGTCCTGCCCGGCCTGGTTGGCTGCCACATAGGCCTGCGCACGGTCACGGGAGACAGCGGATCGGATCGTCGACAACCGGCTTCCCTGTAACAACGAGATCTTGCCCGTGGTGTTGCCCGTGGTCACCGCTCCGACATGCCGAGCCTCGAGGACGACGACCGAGAAGCCTTCCTCCGCCAGCATGGCCGCGGACGCGAGGCCGGAGAGTCCCGCCCCGATCACGACGACATCGACGCGATCGAACTGACGCCACTCGTCGGTGGCGACGGGATTCGTTCTGTCGAGCCAGAGAGAGCGGTGCAGCGGTGCGTCGGCCATGACGGTGAGGTCCTTTCGGCTGATGCCGAACGGGACCCGGCAGCCGCCCAACGCTAGTGCGTGTGTACCGCCGCCCGCCACCCCCTTGAGCCGCACTGAACACGATGCGTATCGTTGCTTCGCATCGTTCGCCCGATCGGTCGCCCCGCGCGTGTTCCGACGACAGAAAGGGCGCGTGTTCCGACGACAGAAAGGCCCAACATGAGCGCCGAGAACATCGATCCGACCACCAGATACCCGTCGGAGGATTTTCCCCGGCAAGAGCAAGACCAGCCCGGCCTGACCTCGGAGACCACTCCTCGCCCCGACCACGGTGAGACGACCTACGTCGGCTCAGACCAGTTCACCGATCGGGTTGCGCTCATCACCGGCGGTGATTCGGGGATCGGGCGGGCCGTCGCCATCGCTTTCGCCCGCGAGGGGGCGGACGTCGCCATCGCCTACCTCCCCGAGGAGCAGGACGACGCAGAGGACACGGCGACCTGGATCGAGAAGGCCGGACGCCGGGCGCTCCTTCTCCCCGGCGATGTCAGGGACGAGCAGTTCAGCACAGACATCGTCGAGCTGACGATGTCTGAGTTCGGGCGACTCGACATCCTTGTGCTGAACGCGGCGTACCAGGAGAACCGCAACGGCCTCGAGAATTTGCCCACCGCCGAGTTCGACCGCGTCTTCAAGACGAACCTGTACGCGCCGATGTGGACAGCGCGGGCCGCCATTCCGCATCTGAAGCCCGGGTCATCGATCCTCACGACCTCCTCCATCCAGGCGTTCCAGCCCGCGAGCGAACTGATCGACTACGCCATGACGAAGGCAGCCCAGGTGGTGTTCACGAAGACACTCGCCGACTCCCTCGGCGGGCGAGGCATCCGTGTCAACGCGGTCGCGCCCGGCCCGATCTGGACTCCGCTCATTCCGGCCACCTCCTGGCCGGACAAGGTCGTGACGTTCGGCCAGGACACCCCACTGGGCAGGGCCGGTCAGCCCGCCGAGCTCGCACCGGCGTATGTCTATCTCGCGTCGGATGCCGCGTCATACGTCTCAGGGGCTGTGTTGCCGGTGACCGGCGGAAAAGCGCTGTAGCGCAAACACAGGAGGAGTACGCATGCCCGAAAACGCGACACCCCAGCTCAAGGACCCTGAGCTGTACGACGAGCTCCGCTCCAATGGAGCCTCGAAACAGAAAGCCGCCCGCATCTCGAATGCCGCCGCGTCCCGAGGCAGGAAAGCGGTCGGCGCGAAAGGCGGGGAGTCCGGCAGCTACGACGACTGGACGGTCGACGAGCTGAAGAAGCGCGCGAAGGAGATCGGACTCACCGGGTTCTCGCATAAGCGCAAAGCAGAACTGATCTCGGAGTTGCGCAATTCCTGACGCGAGCGGCCGATCGTTCTCGGGGTGGGGGAGCGATGCCGCGACTGCGCAGGAGTGACCCTGGAGGTCCTGGCCTGGGCCGGAGGCGGACCCGGTCGGGATTTCGCTACGTGGACGAAGGGGGACATCCGCTCAGGGATGACGCTGTCATCGAACGGATCTCCGCCCTCGTCATTCCGCCCGCATGGACGGATGTCTGGATCGCGCCGTTCCCGAACGCCCACATCCAGGCGGTCGGAACCGACGGGGCAGGACGACGTCAGTACGTCTACCACGAGGCGTGGTCTCGCAAACAGGCCGAGCGCAAGTTCGACAGGGCGCTCGACCTCGCTGCGGCGCTCCCATCGGCGAGGCGAGTGGTCACCCGCGATCTCCGCGGGGTCACCGGCTCACGCGAACGCGCTCTCGCCGCTGGCTTCCGGTTGCTCGACTCGGCACGCCTCAGGGTCGGCAGCGAAAGGTTTGCCCTGGAACACGGCAGCCATGGGCTGACAACCCTGCTGTGCGCGCACGCCACCGTGAGCGGCGACAGTGTGCTCCTCGACTTTCCGGGCAAGAGCGGTCAGGCGTGGTCGAGCGAGACGGACGACGCCGACCTGGCCGCGGTCGTCCGGTCGTTGAAGACGCGCGGCGGCCGTTCGCGCCTCCTGGCGTGGAAGAGCGAGAACCAGTGGCGACCTCTTCGCGCTCAGGAGGTCAATGAGTACGTGCGGTTGAGAACGAACGGAGACTTCACTGCGAAGGACTTCCGCACCCTGCACGGCAGCATCATCGCTGCGACCGCCCTGCGCAACCTCGGCACGGCTTCCACCGCCACCCGCTGCGCCCGAAACGTCGTTATCGCCGTGAAGGAAACGGCTGACGCCCTCGGCAACACACCCGCCGTCGCCCGGTCCAGCTACATCGACCCTCGCGTCCTCGACCGTTACCAGTCCGGCGAACTGCTGGAGAAGACCGGAGTCGCACCGGAGACCGCGCTACGGCGGCTGATCCTGGGGGATGCAGACCCCAGGTGAACAACGGGCGTCCACAGGGTGTCAACCCCTATAGAGACCATCGTTGCCTGGCGAGAATGGGGGCATGCCCTCTTCCAACCCCAGCGAAACCCAGGCGATCGCCCTCGCCGAGTCCATCGCTGCGGCCGCTGACGGCAGTTTCCTGCGCATCGCGGTCGCTGAGTCGCTCACGCGAGGCGCGATCGCTTTCCGGCTCGGTGGAGCACCGAACGCGTCTGAATGGTTCAGCGGAGGCGTCGTCACGAACACGACAGACGCGAAACAACGCATCCTCGAACTCGGAACGAGCCCCGTCGTCTCGGCCCGCGCCGCCGAACAGATGGCCGCAGGCGTCGCGCGGCTGTTCGGCGCGAACCTCACCGTGTCTGTCACCGGCATCCAGGGACCCGACCGACAGGACGGGCACGATGTCGGCACCGTCTTCATCGGAGTCCACTCACCGCACGGCGAACTCCACGTGGCGGAACGCGCGCTCGGCGGCAGCCCGGATGAGATCGTCGACTCAGCCGTTGTCGCTGCTCTCCGCTTGCTCGAGTCGCGGGTGCATGCTCTCGTCTCGTCGAGCAACCGCTGACGACCGGCGCCGAACGGCGCCGTCCACGAGCGCGGCGATCACGGACCCTGCTGCAGCTGACAGCAGGTCGGTGGCGACGAAGGTCGTTCCGAGAATGAGCCGGATCGGCGGAAAAACCGAACCGAGCACAGCCGGGAGTCCGGTGAGTTGCAACAACTCGACCCCAGCGCACACCACGAAAGCCATCCCGCCGATCGCGACGGCCCGAGCAGCGGGAACGAGGAGAGCGACGAGCAGGTAGACGAGGACGGCGTAGAGGGTTCCGCCGGAGATGTCACCGGCAACGCCGGGAAGACCCCGAGCGAGCAATCCGGCGCAGACCACTCCGACGGCTGCACCGCCGAGGATCAGCCGAGATCTGCCGACCGGGTCAGTCGCGGTTGAGGACTTCACTGTGCACCGGCTCGAGCGCTTCAGCGCTGATCAGGAAATCGCGACTGTTCCGCCGGGGCGCCATCCAGATCGACTCGACAGGCACCCTGACGCTCAGCACGACCACACTCGTCGACGACGGGTCAGCGGCCGGCGACCAGTCCCTGGCGATGTCGATGTCGTCGAACCACAGCGACAGGGTGTGGAAGTCGATGTCGGCAGCGACCCGGCCGACGAGCGTCGACGCCGGCCCGCTGTCGAGTTGGTGTTCGATGATGACGCCGGGCGACTCACTCGTGGTGAATCGACGGTGGACGAGGATGCTCGTGATGCCGGCCTGGGTGGCGCGAGCCGCGATGGTACTTCGAGAGACATCGAGCAGATCGGCGATGACATTTCCGATGCCGGGGATCTCGTCGACGATCGTATCGGCGGCTGAACGGGCGTCAGCGGCGACGAACAGCAGCCCACCATCGTCTGACGAATACACCGCGTGCGAGACCGCGACGCTCATCAGCACGGCGAGGGGGTTGAGAGTGATCCCCGGCCCGCCGCTGGATGCCTCGCTCAAGTCGGAGAAGAGCGCGTCCCACATCGTGGCATCCGGGTCTCGCGCCGCGCGTGAGCTGTGGGGGAACCTGCCGCTGAGGGCCGATGGCTCCGCATCGCTCACGCTGGCGAGTCGTTCTCGCAACGGCGCGCAGGCAGCCTCAAGCGCCGCAGCGCGCCTCGGGTGCAGCAGCAGCCAGGCGCGCAGCTGGTCAGGGCCGGTGCCGAGCAACGCCTCGCCTTCGGGGACGGGGGAGTAGTCCTCGTCCTGCCCGGGGGGCGCGGCCACTGGCACACGGCGCTGGAACCACGCGAGAAAATTGAAAGCCACGGTCTCATCATGACCGAGGTTGGCTGGGAGTTGCTGGCCCCTCTCCGGGTTGACCTCCCGGCAACCGGCTTCGCCGTATCCTGAAGGTGCTGATCGACGACGGACGTGGGGGCGGAGATGGACCTGGGAGATGTGCTCGTCGACCTCTATCTGCGCACACCATCCGAGTTCGTGTCGATCCGCAGCGAGCGATCACGAGTCGCGCGATCCGAAGGCGAGACCGAACTGGCGAAGCAGATCGGCCGGCTGCCGAAGCCGTCTGCGGCCGCCTGGCTCATCAACCTCCTCGCCGCCCGCCGTGAGACGGAGATCGAGCAGCTCATCGCGCTCGGTGGAGAGATGCGCGAAGCTGAGAAGGACCTCGACGCCACCGACTTGCGCCGGCTGGGGAAACAACGCCACGCTCTCATTCGTTCGATCGCTCGGTTGGGCAACGACCTGGCCGCCGACGCCGGTCATCGCATGAGTCCTGCGGCCCTCGCCGAAGTCGAACAGACGCTCCAGGCGGGAATGGCCGACGCCGATGCAGCAGATGCCCTGCGAAGCGGGCGGCTCACGCGGGCCCTGCGGTCGAACGGGATCGATGCCGTTGACCTCGAGGGCGCAGTCGCTGCGCCCTCCGCGGCTGTTCCGCGCGCGAAACGACCGGTTCTTCACCCGGTTGAAGACGCGGCATCCGTTCGTCGACTGGCCGAAGCAACCGAACGGTCGGAGCGGGCCCTGGCAGCGGTAGCGGCTGCGGAGGAGGTCAGAAGAGATCTGCGCGAACGTCGCACCGCTGTCTCCGAGCGGCGCAGGACGCTCCGGGCCGAACGGGACGACATCACTGCCCGGCTGTCGGACCTCGACCGCGAACTCGTCGCTGTCGATCGTGAAGAGGACACCCTCAGCCGCGCCGCGACGACAGCGGAGCGGGAGGCAGACGTCGCCGATCGCGCGGCCGCCCGTGCCGAGAAACATCTCGCAACACTCCGGGACGAGCACTGACGCAGGGTCGGCCGTCGTGCGTTCGCGCCGGAATCGTGATTACTCCGCTCACCCGGGCTAGGGTGCTTACCAGGGGACGGCACCGGCCGCCGGGAAGGTGAACCATGGGGACACTGTTGTACGGACTTCCTCCGGTTGAGATCGAGTTGACCGACCGCGAGCTCGCCCACCTCAAGGTGGTCATTCTCACCAAGCTCCGACGGAGCGAAATGTTCCCTCTGGCCGTCGACGGCCGGGCAGAGGACACCGGGCGACGCGTCCTCTGGATCCACCCAGCCATTCCTCTGCAGTTCCGGTTCGACGCCCTCGGTGAAGACAAGCTCAACCGGATCTGGCTCGAGGAGCTGATGGCGTCGGCGAACTCCGGTGGCAGCCTCAGACTCGGCGAGGAACCGGCCGAACGCTCCTGACCTCGGGGCTGAGGTCAGTTCCCTTCGTCCGGCACGGCCTCATGATGGGCGCGGCCGTGGGTGCGTCGATCTTCCTTCATCTCGGCCTCGAACAGGTGGCGTTTCCCGTCGGCGAGTGCTTCACGCGCGCGTCGCTCGGCAGCGACAACCGTTGAATAGTAATTGTCGTCGTAGTCTTCGACGATCTGGAACGTCCAGCGGCCGTGGATGACGTTCCGACCGATGACATCGGTGTCGATCTCATCGGCGAGATCGTTGTGCCCAGCAGCACGGAGAAGGCCGACCGCTTCACCGAGAGCGAGATCCGCCTTCCCGGTGAGACGGTGGAAGCCGTACAGGTAGCCTCTGGCATGCTCGACGACCTCGAGTGCCTCCGACAATTTGCCGAGCGCTTCGATGGTCTCATCGCTCACTCCGTCCGGGCGTCTGTGGTCAGAGTCTGGACCGGCGTCTCGAGTCGTCATAGCCACCACTATGGCCTTTGGGCGGGCAGGCGCACCATCCCCTTGCGCCCGTGTTGTGATGCCGTGCACTGGCAGACTGGAGCCATGAGCGAAAGTGATCTTCTGACATTCGCGGCAGTGCTTCCCGGGGTCACGGTCGTGACGGCCGACGAGGCGTTCGGGGCACCAGAGTCTGCCTGGGGCGACAGCTTCGTCTACTACGACCCGAACGACGACGCAGCCGACCGGATGATGCCGTTCGCGACGATCGTCGCGAGCGACTATCCCGGATTCGACGAGGCATCCGACCTCCACCGACCGGGGATCTACCGTCTCAACGTCGCCGTTGGTCGCGCCCGGTTTGCCGAACTGATCGGTTACCTCCCCGACGAGAACGCCGCGCATGCCTCAGACGTCGACTACTCCGAGCTCGATCGCCTCATCCCTCACCCGGTCTACGCGTCACAGGGCTGGGTGTCCGTGCTCAATCCGGGCGAACGGACGCTCACCCAGGCCCGGGACCTGATCACCGAGGCCTGGGCTCTCGCCGCACGCAGGCACACCAGGCGATCCCGAGCCTGACGACAACTCAGCGGACCGCCACGGCGTGCACCGATATCGACAGCGGGGCTCGGGCTGCGGAGCCGGGACAGAGCCTGAGACACTCGGTGCCGGCTGAGTCGGCACGCGCTGTTGCGGGACCTCCGACCCTGGCGGGCGCCGCCCACCTATCGTCGAATGAGAGAACGACCCACCGCGGTCGACACTCACACGACAAAGGAGATCAGAGCATGGGAAAGCTGGATGGCAAAGTCGCACTCGTGACCGGTGGTGCCCACGGCATGGGCGCATTCGAAGCTCGCATACTCGCTGCGGAGGGCGCGACCGTCGTCGTCGCCGACATGCTCGACGACGAAGGCGCAGAGGTCGCGTCGTCGATCGGCGGGATGTACGCCCACCTCGACGTCTCGAGCGAGTCGGACTGGTCGCGTGTCGTCGACGAAGTGACCGCCGCGCACGGCCACGTCGACATCCTCGTCAACAACGCGGGTGTGGTGGGCTTCACACCGGTTGCGACGACAGAGCTCAGCGAGTGGAACCGGGTCATCGGGATCAACCTGACCGGCGTCTTCCTGGGCATCCGCGCGGTCAGCGCAACCATGAAGGAGGCGGGGGGAGGAGTCATCGTCAACATCTCCTCGACCGCAGGGATGATGGGGTACTCCAATCTCAGCGCCTACGTGGCAAGCAAGTGGGGAGTGCGAGGTCTGACCAAGGCCGCAGCGCTCGATCTCGGACGCGACAACATCCGGGTCGTCTCGGTGCACCCCGGCGGCATCCGCACGCCGATGACCGCTGGTATGGAAGACAACGGCATGTACGACGCGCAGCCCATCCCACGGATCGGCGAGCCGGACGAAGTAGCGAAGCTGGTCCTGTATCTGGTGGCAGACGCCACGTACTCCACCGGAACGGAATTCGTCATCGACGGAGGCGCGACGGTGGGTCAGGTCCTCACCGTCTGACGAGGAACCGCGAGGCGAGACCCCTGACCAGACTCGAATCGCCCGTGGAACGAGCGGATGCAAACCGTTGTGCCGGTGGTGGGACTCGAACCCACACGTCCTTTCGAACAAAGCATTTTGAGTGCTCCGCGTCTGCCATTCCGCCACACCGGCGCACAACAACGTGCACCAGAGTACCGTAGGATTAAGCCGTGACCGAGCCAGAAGCAACCACCCCAGCCCCTCGTCGTGTCGTCGTAGCCGAGGATGAATCCCTCATTCGACTCGACATTGTCGAGATCCTCCGAGACAACGGTTTCGAGGTTGTCGGGGAGGCCGGAGACGGTGAGACCGCCGTCGCCCTCGCCACTGAGCTCCGCCCCGACCTCGTCATCATGGACGTCAAGATGCCGCAGCTCGACGGTATCTCCGCCGCTGAACGCCTGAACAAGGCGCAGATCGCCCCGGTCGTCCTGCTCACGGCGTTCAGCCAGAAGGAACTCGTCGAACGCGCAAGCGAGGCGGGTGCCCTTGCCTACGTCGTCAAGCCGTTCACCCCGAGCGACCTGCTGCCGGCGATCGAGATCGCCCTCAGCCGGTACCAGCAGATCATCACCCTCGAGGCCGAGGTCGCCGACATGGTCGAGCGCTTCGAGACCCGCAAGCTCGTCGACCGCGCCAAGGGCCTGCTCAACGAGAAGATGGGGCTCACCGAGCCTGAGGCGTTCCGCTGGATCCAGAAGGCGTCGATGGATCGCCGCCTCACCATGCACGATGTCGCCCAGGCGATCGTCGAGCAGCTCACAGCCAAGAAGTAACGGTCACTCGCGCGAAACGGGCTGGACCTCCGGCCCATTTCGTCGTTAACGGGCGGATGGAGCGGCGTTCGCAGTGAATCGAGCTCGAGGTGCCACGAAACGTCGTTCAATCGTCTGGTGAGCGACGATTCGTGACAACTCAACGATGCCACGGCTGCCCAGAGCGGAAGGTCAGCCCGCCGGCAGATCCTTGATGAGGTTCGTGATCCGAATGGTCGAGCAACGGCGGCCCTGATCGTCGCTCACCGCGATCTCGTGCACGGTCATCGACCGGCCCAGGTGGATCGGAGTGCAGACTCCTGTGACGATGCCCGAGGTGGCGGAGCGCGTGTGGGTCGCATTGATGTCGATCCCGACGGCGAGCTTGCCCGTGCCCGCCCAGAGGTTCGCAGACATCGAACCGAGAGATTCGCCGAGCACGACGTATGCACCTCCATGCATCAGCATCGCCGGCTGCGTGTTCCCCTCGACGGGCATCGTCGCCACGGCCCGATCGACCGAGAATTCGATGAACTCGATCCCCATCTTCGCGGCGAGTGCTCCGCCTCCACGCTGCAGCACATAGTCGAGGTCGTTGGGAGTCGTCTCGGTCATCGTCGCCTTTGCTCGTGCTCGAAACCCACTGTCGCTTGTCGCTTGTAGGCTGGGGTGGTGTCGGACAACGAAAAGCCTACCCTCCTCGTCATTGACGGTCATTCCCTTGCATTCCGGGCGTTTTACGCGCTCCCTGTCGACAGTTTCTCGACCAAGGACGGGCAGCACACGAATGCGATCCATGGCTTCCTGGCCATGCTCATCAACCTGATCCGCGACCACAAACCAACCCACATCGCTGTGGCGTTCGACATCTCACGGTTCAGCTTCCGCACTCGCGAGTACCCGGAGTACAAGGGCACGCGGGGTGAGACCCCGTCCGAGTTCATCGGCCAGGTTCCTCTGCTCCAGGATGCCCTCGCCGCGATGAACATCACCACGATCTCAATCGAGGATTACGAGGCAGACGACATCCTCGCCACGCTTTCCGTGCAGGGCAGGGAGCAGGGCTACCGCGTGCTCGTCGTCTCGGGCGACCGCGACACGATCCAGCTCGTCAACGACGACGTCACCCTGCTCTACCCGTCGCGGATGGGGGTCTCCGACCTCACCCGTTACGACGCCCCCAAGGTGATGGAGCGCTACGGCATCCAGCCGCACCAGTACCCGGAGGTCGCCGCGCTCGTCGGTGAGACGAGCGACAACCTTCCCGGCGTGCCCAAGGTGGGTGAGAAGACCGCAGTGAAGTGGCTGAACCAGTACGGGACCCTCGACGGCATCCTCGAGAACGCAGACAAGATCACCGGCAAGGTGGGGGAGAGCCTCCGCGAGCACAAAGAGAACGCTGTGCGCAACCGCAAACTCAACCACCTGCTCACCGACGTCGAGCTCCCGGTGACTCTCGACTCGCTCGAGAAGCGACCGATCGACGAAGAAGCCGTCCGCGATATCTTCGCGCGCCTCGAATTCCGCACCATGCTCGATCGGCTTCTCAAAGCCGAGGGCCTCGACGAAGAATCCACCGGCATCCCTTCCGTCCGCTCAGGCGCTGAAAAGATCCCGGTTCCTCAGCAGCTGCTCGATGAAGAACTCGGCGCTTGGCTGACTCGCGCTGTTGCGGCGAACCCCGACGGTCTCGGACTCGCGTTCGACCTCTTCGACGGAAAACCGGTCGGCATCGGGATCGCCACACTGACCGAGTCCGTCGCGCTTGCCTGGCAGCCCGGTCGAGCCGACTACGCACCGTTCGAAGCCTGGCTCGCCAGCGACGCGCCGAAGGTCCTGACCGACTCGAAGCGGCAACTCAAGGCTTTGAAGTCGGTCGGTCTGCCGTTTGCCGGCATCGCGTTCGACACACACATCGCCGGCTGGCTGCTGCGGCCGAGCGGAACAGAGAAGACCATCGCAGACCTCGTCTCGCGCTACCTCGACGAGTCGGTGCCCAAGTCCGACCCCAACCAACTTGCACTCGACGACCCGGCGACGGCTCCGCTCGAGGCCTGGTACACGATCCGACTCGTCGCACCGCTGATCGAAGCCCTCGATGAGGGATCGCTCGCGGTCCTGCGCGAGATCGAGATGCCGACCCTGCTCACCCTCGTCGACATCGAACTCCGCGGTGTCACCGTCAACCACGCACAGCTGACCGAGCTGTCTGCCGAACTCGCGGCAACCGCAAGCGACCTCGCATCGCGTGCGTACGCCATCATCGGCCACGAAGTGAACCTGGGGTCCCCGAAGCAGTTGCAGGAGGTTCTGTTCAACGAACTCGACATGCCGAAAACGAGGGCGAACAAGACCGGTTATTCGACGGATGCCGGTGCGCTGGCCGATCTGCAGGCTTCCAACCCGCACCCCTTCCTCGGCCTGCTGCTCGAACACCGTGACGCGACCAAACTGCGACAGATCGTCGAGACAGTCGACAAGGCCATCGCCGCAGACGGCCGCGTGCACACGAGCTACGTACAGACTGGAACGACAACGGGACGGATCTCGTCGACAGACCCGAACCTGCAGAACATCCCTGTCCGCACCGAAGAAGGTCGACGCATCCGCGCGTCGTTCGAAGCCGGTTCCGGCTACGAGACGCTGCTCACCGCCGACTACTCGCAGATCGAGATGCGCATCATGGCGCACCTCTCCGGCGACGAGGGGCTGATCGAGGCGTTCCGCTCCGGCGAAGACCTCCACCGTTTCGTCGGTGCCCGCATCTTCAGCGTCGATCCGGCAGAGGTGACGAACGAGATGCGCACCAAGGTCAAAGCCATGTCGTACGGACTCGCGTACGGGCTCAGCGCCTTCGGCCTGTCCAAGCAGCTGCGGATCGACTCCTCAGAGGCGAAGCAGCTCATGAGCGATTACTTCGCCCGCTTCGGTGCCGTGCGTGACTACCTGCGCAACGTCGTCGAGCAGGCTGTCGACGACGGCTACACGACGACGATCTTCGGACGCAGACGCCCGTTCCCCGACCTCAAGAGCCCCAACCGTGTGCTCCGAGACAACGCTCAGCGCGCCGCACTGAACGCACCGATTCAGGGTTCGGCCGCCGACATCATGAAGATCGCCATGGTGAACATCGAGGCAGACGTCGCCGCGCAGAACCTGGGCTCGCGCATGCTGATGCAGGTGCATGACGAGCTGATCTTCGAGGTGGTCGAGGGGGAGTGGGACGCGCTCGAACGGATCGTCCACGCTCGCATGGCGGATGCCGCGGAGCTCACGGTGCCGCTCGAGGTCCAGGTCGGCCGCGGCCACAACTGGGACGCAGCGGCGCACTGACCGGTTTCCGTGACGCGGCGGTTGCCCTGTTCTATGCTCGACTGCATGACTGAACAGCAGCGCACCCCGTCAGCGGTCGACGCGATCGCCGAGGACTGGGTCGACACCCTCGTCGAACTCGATCCCCTCCTCGGAACGTACATCGGACGCACCGAAGCCAACAGCCGTTTCGGCGACTTCTCGCCCGAAGGAAACGAGCGGTACGTCGCCGAGGCGAAACAGGTTCTCGCCGCGCTCGATCGAGCCGTCGCCGTCGACGCCGTCGACGAGGTCACGAAGACCGACCTCAGCGCGGAACTCCGCCTCGACCTCGAGAGCGCTGAGGCCCGCCTGCATCTCAGGGACCTCAACGTGATCGCGTCTCCTGCCCAGGGCATCCGTGAGATCTTCGACATCATGCCGACGGCGACCGTCGACGACTGGGAGGATGTGTCCTCCCGGCTGCGCGCCCTGCCCACCGCCGTCACCGGGTACGTCGAAACCCTGCGTCTCGGGATGGCGTCCGGTGTCACTCCGGCGAAACGCCAGGTGCGCGAGGTCTTCGAGCAGGTCAAGCGTTACAGCGCCGAAGACGGCTTCTTCCTCGAACTCGCCGCTACCGCGGCTCCGGCAGGCGGACAGTTGCCCGCCTCACTCGCATCCGACCTCGCCAACAACGCCGGCCAGGCCGCTGTCGCCTACCAGTCGCTTGCAGACTTCCTCGCCCACGATCTCGAACCGGTTGCGCAGGAGAAGGATGCCGTCGGCCGCGAAATGTACGCGCTGCAGTCGCGCCGCTTCCTCGGCGCAACCATCGACCTCGATGAGACCTACGAGTGGGGGATCGAGGAGCTCGCCCGGATGGTCGATGAGCAGGAGTCGATCGCCAGGGAGATCAAGCCGGGCGCAAGTGTCGAGGAAGCGATTGCGTTTCTCGACGGCGATACCAGCCGCAAACTGCACGGCACCGATGCGCTGCAGAAGTGGATGCAGGAAACGAGTGATCGTGCGGTCGAGGAACTGGGCCGCAGCCAGTTCGACATCCCAGACGAGATCCGCACGATCGAGTGCATGATCGCGCCCACCCAGGAGGGCGGGATCTACTACACCGGTCCGACAGACGACTTCTCGCGCCCAGGCCGCATGTGGTGGTCTGTTCCCGAGGGCGTCACCGAGTTCGACACCTGGCGGGAGCTCACCACCGTCTACCACGAGGGTGTCCCCGGGCATCACCTGCAGATCGGTCAGGCTGTGTACAACCGGGCGAAGCTCAACACCTGGCGTCGTCAGCTGGCGGGGACGTCCGGCCACGCCGAGGGCTGGGCGCTCTACGCCGAACGGCTGATGGAAAAACTCGGCTACCTCGACGACCCGGCAGACCGGCTCGGGATGCTCGACGGCCAACGGATGCGTGCCGCCCGTGTGGTGCTCGACATCGGGGTTCACCTCGAGAAGACCCTGCCGGACGGCAGCGGTCCGTGGACGGCAGACGACGCATTCGCCTTCCTGCGCTCAAACGTCAACATGAACGACGGGTTCGTCCGGTTCGAGGTGAACCGCTACCTCGGCTGGCCGGGGCAGGCACCGTCGTACAAGGTCGGGCAGCGCATCTGGGAGCAGTTGCGCGACGAGTACGCGCGACGCGACGGGAACGCGTTCGACATCAAGGCGTTCCACCGCACGGCGCTCGACCTCGGCGGTGTCGGCCTCGACACACTCAAGCGTTCCCTCCTTGCCGACTGATCACTCCGACCGGCTGCCACGATCACCGTATGAGCGTGCCCTCGGCAGCGCATTCGCCGGGCTCCACCCGAAGCTGCTCACCTACTTCTCTGCCATACCCGCCGGTGCCGTCGGGTCCGGCGCCGGCGTGTTCGACGTCGTCGGTACGCCCAGACGCTGGCTGTGGCCGGTGCTCTGGATCCTCGGACGTGCCGGCATCGTCTTCCCGGTCTGCGAGCACGACGTTCCGTTCACCGTCATCAACCGGCCGACGACGGATGCCACTGGCGAGCCCGCGGTGAGGGCTGTCAGGCGGTTCCGGTTCGACGGCGGCGACCGCGAGATGGTCGACGTGATCTCTGCTGGTCCTGCCGGTCTCTCCGACCGCCTGGGCCGAGGCGGGCTGATCTCGGCGACATTCGCGGCGACCGTGGCCGATCGTGGACTCGCCCTTCGCTCCGATCGAATACGGGTACATCTCGGTGCCATCACGGTCGGCCTTCCCGCCGCGCTGTCCCCGGTCGTCCGACTGTCGGAACGGTTCGACGACGCGACCGGTCTCCAGCGGGTCACTGTCACGATCGACGTCTCTCTGATCGGTAGGGTCTATGAGTACAGCGGTAGCTTTGGTTATTCCGTGAACAGTGGGGGAGAACCGTCGTGACCGACCGTGTCGTCATCGCCGGGGCATCCGGTTTCGTTGGCAGCTTTCTCGTCGCGCGCTACCGGGCAGCTGGGACACAGGTCAGCACGATCGGTCGCAGCGGTGCGGATGCCGTCTGGGGAGAAACCGCGACGATCACCCGGCTGCTCGACGGGGCCGACCTGCTCATCAACCTCGCGGGCAAGAGCGTCAATTGCCGCTACACACCGGCGAACCGGGCCGAGATCCTCCGCTCCCGGGTCGAGACGACGCGCGAGCTCAACACAGCCATCCGTGCATGTTCATCGCCACCGGCTCTGTGGGTCAACTCATCGACTGCGACGATCTACCGGCACGCAGACGACCGGCCGATGACCGAGTCGACAGGCGAACTGGGCACCGGATTCAGTGTGGGTATCGCGCGCGCCTGGGAAGAGGAATTCTTCGCGGGCGAACTCCAGGCAACCCGCCGCGTCGCGCTCCGACTGGCCATCGTTCTCGGGGACGGCAGTGCGCTGGCCCCGTTGCGACTGCTCACCCGTCTCGGCCTGGGCGGCACCCAGCGCGACGGCCGCTGGCCGATCGGTCTGCGCAGGCGCGCCGCCGGCACCGGCCACGAGTTCGGCTCACGCGGCGGCCGGCAGAAATTCAGCTGGATCCACCTCGACGACGTCGCGCGGATTCTCGATTTCGTGCGGAAACACCCCGAGCTCGACGGCATCGTGAATGCGTCGTCTCCGAACCCGTCTGACAATCGTTCCCTGATGGCGGCGCTCCGTCGCGTGCTCGGCGTGCGGATCGGGCTCCCGACCACCCGCTGGATGCTCGAGCTGGGCACGGCCGTGATCCGCAGCGAAACCGAACTCGTCCTGAAGAGTCGATGGGTGGTCCCTGAAAGACTGTCCGATGCCGGTTTCACCTTCGCGCAGCCCCAACTGGAGCCGGCGCTTGTCAGCATCATCCGGCCGCGGCGTACCGCGGACTCCCCGTCATCCTGATCCCTGTCCGACACCGGAGCCGTCATGACCACCATCGCCCTCATTACCCACGACATCCCTGACCCTGCGTACGTCGACCACGACCTTCCATTCCTCGTCGATGCTCTGACGGCGGCCGGCTTCGCACCGCGGGTGGTGCTCTGGACGGACGGCGACATCGATTGGTCCACCTTCGACCTGGTGATCATCCGTTCGCCGTGGGACTACCCGGCTCAGGCTGATGCGTTCCTCGCATGGCTCGACCGGGTGAGCGCCCTCGTCCCCGTGCTCAACGACCCCGACCTGATCCGCTGGAACATCGACAAGACCTACCTGCGTGACATCGCAGCGGTCTCGGAGGTTCCTCTCGTCCCCACCACGTTCTGCACGACGATGACAGAGGTCGAGGCGGCGTGTGCCGCGGTCGAGGCCGCGCGCCTGGTGATCAAGCCGTCCGTTTCTGCCGGCTCCCAGAACACCGGGCTGTTCGACACAGGGGATCCCGCTTCGCTGGCACTGGCATCACACATCCTGGACCTCGGCAAAACGGTGATGGTCCAGCCTGCCGTCGACGGCGTGCAGGAACGCGGCGAGCACGCGTTGCTGTACTTCAACGGGCGGTACAGCCATGCCATCTCGAAAGGGCCACTGCTCGCGGTCGGGGGCGGTCTGCTCAACGGTGTGTACTCCGAAACCATCGCAGCGGTCGGAAGCAGCCCCGATGAACGCGCCGTCGGGGACGCACTCATCGCCGCGATCGGTACGGTTCTCAGCCGCAGGGGATTGTCGCCTCATGCCGCTCTGCCTCTTTACGCACGCATCGACGTCGTCGAAGATCCTGCCGAGGGGCCCCAGGTGCTCGAGGCGGAACTCTTCGAACCGTCACTGTTCATCGACAGCCACCCGGATGCCGTCGCGCATTTCGTCGACGCGGTCCGGGAACGGCTCCTCGCGGCACCCCGAACGTGAGTGTCCCTCACTTGGGGGACTGGTGCGTCACCCGGATGGGGGACTACGCCTGACATCAGTGGGCCCGTCCCGGGTCCCGAGTGACGGGAGATCCCATGGCCGGGCAGACGGGCAGCACCCGGACCTTTCGAAGTCGCCCGGCCAGACTGGCGTGGATACCCGCCCTCACGCTCGCCCTCGTGCTCCCGGTCGCTCCCGCATTTGCAGCAGACCCGCCTGAACCCGGCGAAGACTTCACGATCGCGGTGATCCCGGACACCCAGGGTTACACGGTGTCTGCGACGAACGAGTCGAAATTCGAGGATCAGGTCGACTGGATCGTCGAGAACCGCGACACGCTCAACATCGCCTGGGTGACCCAGGTGGGTGACCTCGTCGAATCCTGGCCGAACGTCAACCACTGGAACAGGGCGAGCAGGTACATGAAGGTGCTCGACGACGCCGGTGTTCCCAACAGCGTCCTTCCCGGCAACCACGACATGAACATCCTCACCGGCGAAGCAACCACATACGACACCTACTTTCCGCCGAGCCGCTACGCCGCAGCATCCTGGAATTCACCGGACGCCTCGTACGGCGGGTATCTCGGCCAGAACCTCTTCGGACCCGACCCGGTCGACAGAAAGAATAAAGACAATTTCGGGCTCCTCACTGCAGGAGGCATCGACTTCGTGCTCATCAACCTCGAGTTCGAATCTCCTGACTACACGCTCGACTGGGCGCAGAAGGTGCTCGATGCCTACCCGGAGAGGCGTGCGATCATCTCCACCCACGGATTCATCACGACCGGAGGAACCCGGTCGAACACCACGGTGAGAAGCGACCAGGGGATCAACTCCGCCGTCCAGGTCTGGAACGAACTGATCTACGACAACTGCAACATCTTCCTCGTCCTCAATGGGCACTGGCACGACGGTGACGAGGGCGAGGCCAATCGCACCGACCCGAACGCGTGCGGGCAGCCTGTGCACCAGATCCTGTCCAACTACCAGTCCCGGATCAACGGAGGAGACGGGTGGATGCGGTACTACACGTTCAGCCCCGCTGCCGGGACGATCTCTGCGAAGACGTACTCGCCGACACTCGGCCGGTTCGAGACCGACGCCGACAGTGAATTCAGCCTCGCCTATGACATGTCCCCGGACGGCGTCGAGCGGGAAGTCCTCGTCCGCGGCGGGGGCGAGTGGGCATGGTGGTACCAGAACACCACCTGGCCGTCCGGTTGGTCGGATCCCGGATTCTCCGACGGTGCGTGGTCGCGCGGAAACGCGGTGCTCGGGTTCGGCTCGAACGGCAGGACGACGAACATCGACGTGCCCCCGCCGACATCGAACCGGGGGAGGAGTGCGTTGTTCCGGCATACCTTCCAGCTGAGCGACCCGTCGCAGTGGAGTGAGATCTCGCTCACCACCCGTGCTGATGACGGCCTCGTCGTCCGGGTGAACGGCGTCGAGGTCGGCCGCAAGAATATGCCGACGGGCACCATCACCAATACGACCTATGCGACGGCGGCGCCCAGCACCAGCGCCGCAACGGCGACGCCAGCCGTCTTCACCGTCCCGCCAGGAGTACTGCGCTCCGGGACCAATGTGGTCGCGGCCAATGTTCACCTCAACTACCGGGGCACAGCAGATCTGAGCTTCGACGTCGTGATGTCCGCGCTTCGCCAGTCCGGAGAGCCTGAACCGGTGCCGCCCGGCCGCCCGACGGTGACCGGAACGGCGGTCGACAGCACCACCGCCCGCGTCTCCTGGACGCCTGGAACTGGACCCGCCGCCGTCGAGTACCGGGTCAGTCGCGACGGCGGAACCCCGGTGACCGTCGCCGAGCCGACGAGAACGTACACTGACTCCGGCCTGCCAGCCGGGTCCCAGCACGATTACACGGTGGTGGCGGTCGGGGAGACAGGACTCGTTTCAGCGGCCGGCACCGCCTCGGTCTCTCTTCCGCCACCCGTGGGGTCGACCACACCGGTCACCCTCGTCAGCACGGGATCCGCCTGGAGATGGCTCTTCTCATCCGCCGCCTGGCCTGTCGGCTGGACGGGACCGTCATTCACCGACGGCACCTGGCAGCAGGGCGCAGCACCCCTGGGCTTCGGCAGCGAGTCGATCGCGACGAACATCGATGTGCCGCCCCCGACATCCAACCGGCCCCGGACAGCCCTGTTCAGGCACGCGTTCACGCTTGATACGGCGGCCGAGTATTCCGAACTGGTGCTCACCGCCCGCGCCGACGATGGAGCTGCGGTATGGATCAACGGCACGGAACTCGGCCGCAGGAACCTCCCCACCGGGGCACTCAGCACGAGCACGTATGCCACTGCCGCCCCCCGGACAAGCGCGGCAATAACCGCGCCTTCCGTCTACGATGTTCCGGCTTCCGTGCTGCGAAACGGTGTCAACGTCGTCGCGGTCTCGGTCCACCTCAACTACCGGGGAACGGCGGATGCCAGCATGGAGCTGTCTCTGTCCGGTACTCGGACGACGGGCACTCCGGCCCAGGTGCCTCCGGGAGCGCCAGCCGTTTCGGCCGCGGCGCTCGGTCCGACGTCTGTCCGCATCGACTGGACGCCCGGGTCCGGCGCGGCTGCGGCCTCCTACCGGGTCTTCAGAAACGGCACGCAGATCGGGACCACGACCGAGCCGACCAGAAGCTTCGCTGACTCCGGGCTCGCAGCGTCGACGACTTACTCGTACGCCGTCGTCGCTGTCGGATCGACCGGACTGACGTCTGCTGAGGGGACCGCATCCGCGACCACCCCTGCGCAACCGCCGACCGGCGGTCCGGTCGTGCTCGTGCCAGGCGGCGCAACCTGGGCGTGGCTGTACTCGAACACGGCCTGGCCGGCGAACTGGACAAGTGTCGCATTCGATGCGAGCACCTGGTCCAGTGGTCGCGCTCCTCTCGGTTTCGGCTTCAGCGGCGTGCAGTCCAACATCGACGTGCCGCCTCCGACCAGCAACAGGCCACGCAGTGCTCTCTTCAGGCATGGGTTCACCGTCACCGATCCCGCCGAGCTCTCCGCGGTTTCGGTGACCACCCGTGCCGATGACGGGGTCGTCGTGTACCTGAACGGTGTCGAGATCGGGCGCAGCAACATGCCGACAGGTCCGATCACCGCGAACTCGTACCCGCTGAGCGCCCCGCGGACGACCGCGGCCGTCGCGAATCCGGTCACCTTCTCCATTCCGCCGTCGCTACTCACCTCAGGAAGCAACGTGCTGTCGGCATCCGTTCACCTCAATTACCGCGGTACCGCCGATGTCAGTTTCGACCTCGTGCTGAATGCGACGAGGACACCGGCGGCGGGCTGAGAACCCGGCGTCAGGCGTCGTTCGAGGTCGATTCCGGCAGCTTGCACCCGGGGATCGGGAGCCGATAGACTGACATGTCACTTTTGTGACGATCTATCCGTTCGCCGTGCACGGAAAAAACCCCTGACAATCCTTGATTGAGAGGGATCGTGTCGGCCCGAAATCAGTCCTTACTGGAGCAACCACTACATGACAACCGCAACGACCGCCAAGCAGGTCGCTATCAACGACATCGGATCGGCTGAAGACTTCCTGGCCGCGGTCGAGAAAACACTGAAGTTCTTCAACGACGGAGACCTCATCGAGGGCACCGTCGTCAAGATCGATCGCGACGAGGTTCTCCTCGATGTCGGCTACAAGACCGAGGGTGTCATCCCCTCGCGCGAACTTTCCATCAAGCACGACGTCGACCCGAGCGAGGTCGTTCAGGTCGGCGACATGGTTGAAGCCCTTGTCCTCCAGAAGGAAGACAAAGAAGGCCGCCTCATCCTGTCGAAGAAGCGCGCACAGTACGAGCGTGCGTGGGGCGACGTCGAGAAGATCAAGGACACCGATGGCGTCGTGACCGGTTCGGTCATCGAGGTCGTCAAGGGTGGCCTCATCGTCGACATCGGCCTCCGCGGCTTCCTGCCTGCATCGCTGATCGAGTTGCGCCGGGTCCGCGACCTGACGCCGTACCTCGGTCAGGAGATCGAAGCGAAGATCCTCGAACTCGACAAGAACCGCAACAACGTCGTTCTGTCGCGTCGTGCACTTCTCGAGCAGACGCAGTCCGAGAGCCGCACCACGTTCCTCAACAACCTCCAGAAGGGCCAGGTCCGCAAGGGCGTCGTCTCGTCGATCGTCAACTTCGGTGCGTTCGTCGACCTCGGTGGCGTAGACGGACTCGTCCACGTCTCCGAGCTCAGCTGGAAGCACATCGAGCACGCCTCTGAGGTCGTTGAAGTCGGCCAGGAAGTCACCGTCGAGATCCTCGAGGTCGACCTCGAGCGCGAACGCGTCTCCCTGTCGCTCAAGGCGACGCAGGAAGACCCGTGGCAGGTCTTCGCCCGCACCCACGCCATCGGCCAGGTTGCACCGGGTAAGGTCACCAAGCTCGTTCCGTTCGGTGCGTTCGTTCGCGTCGCAGACGGCATCGAGGGCCTCGTGCACATCTCCGAGCTCAGCGGCAAGCACGTCGAGCTCGCCGAGCAGGTCGTCTCCGTCGGCGACGAGGTGTTCGTCAAGGTCATCGACATCGACCTCGAGCGCCGCCGGATCTCGCTGAGCCTCAAGCAGGCCAACGAGGGCGTCGACCCCGAGGGCACCGAGTTCGACCCGGCACTCTACGGAATGCTCACCGAGTACGACGACCAGGGCAACTACAAGTACCCTGAGGGCTTCGACCCGGAGACCAACGAGTGGAAAGAGGGCTTCGACACCCAGCGCGAGAAGTGGGAGCAGGACTACGCTGCCGCCCAGGCTCGCTGGGAAGCTCACAAGAAGCAGGTTGCCACCGCCGCGACCGAAGAGGCAGTCGCCGCTGCCGCTCCGTCCGCCGGTTCCGCCTTCTCGAGCGAGACGGCCGGCGCAGGCACGCTCGCCGACGACGAGTCGCTTGCGGCTCTGCGCGAGAAGCTGACCAGCAACTCCTAAGCACCACAACACCCGACTGGCCGGTCCCGAAATGGGGCCGGCCAGTCGGCGTCTCATCCGCCCTGTCCCGCTTGTTGGGGGCTTCGTTTCTTACTCCGCCTGATAAAGTTGGCGGAGATGCTGCGAGTTCGGGCGGCTCCATATCCATCATCATGTGAAGGGACGACGTGGACGTTGGTTCTCTGAGGCACTACCTGGCTACCGACATCTCCAACGAGAAATCGCTCAGGAACAGCCCGCAGCAGGAGCGAAGTCGTCAGAGCCTCGAAGCAATCCTTCGAGTCTGCGGCGAGATCATCGACGAATCCGGGCATGCCGGCGTGACGACGGCCGAAGTGGCCAAACGCGCTGAGATGGCGATCGGGACCGTCTATCGCTTCTTCCCCGACCGCATCGCCCTCATGCTCGGCGTCTACCAGTACATGCAGGACCAGTACGTGGCGCTGTGCATCGACAAGCTCCTCGAAGCCGACCCTGCAACCTGGCAGGAAACGCTCGGCATCATGACAGACACGTCCGTCCTCGCCCGGCGCACCATCCCCGGCTTCAAGGCAACCCAGTACCGCATCCTCGGAGACGAAGAGAGCCAGGAACAGTACCTCAAGGGGTCGAACGAGTACATCGCCGCCCTCGCCGGGCTTCTCTCACAGTTCGATTTCCCGACGGACGAGCGCTGGATCGTGCACCTCAACGTCGCCGTCGAACTCTCCAGGGCACTCCAGCGCCTCGCTTTCGACGCATCGTCCGACGGGGACCCCTGGCTTCTGGCCGAGGCACGTTCCGTCCCGGTCGGCTACCTCGAGGGCCACCTCGTTCCTGCCGCCTAGGCCGGATCCCATCGCCACCGTGTACCTGATCGGACTGACCGGCGGAATCGCCTCCGGCAAATCCACCATCGCCAGGCGGCTCGCCGAACTCGGGGCCGTGCACATCGATGCCGACCAGCTCGCCCGCGAAGCTGTCGAACCCGGAACCAGTGCCATCGCGTCAATCGCCCACCGGTTCGGAACGGCGGTCCTGCATGCAGACGGCAGCCTCGACCGAGCCGCGCTCGGAAGCATCGTCTTTTCCGACCCGGCATCCCTGGCAGCGCTCAACGCGATCGTGCACCCGGCCGTCCGCCACCTCACCGCAGTCCGGATCGCGGATGCCGAGCGGAACGACCCGCAGAGCGTCGTCGTCTACGACGTCCCGCTTCTCGTCGAAGCGCAGGTACCTCACCGGTTCGACCTCGTCGTCGTCGCCCACGCAGCGGTCGACACCCGGATCGAACGACTGACCACCGCACGAGGGATGACTCCCGACGAGGCTCGCAGGCGGGTTGCGTCCCAGGCCAGCGATGGTGAGCGACTGGCCGTCGCCGATCTCGTGATCGACACCGACGGCGACCTTGACGCCACCCTCGCTCAGGCGGACGCTCTCTGGGAGAGAGTCCGCCGGGCCGCCTAGCACGGACAGGCCTGCGGGGTCCGATGTCAGTGGACGTGCCTAGACTCGAATCATGCAACCCACGCGCTCCGTGCACCCTTTCGAGGTCATCAGTGAATACACTCCGAGCGGCGACCAGCCCAAGGCGATCGCCGAGCTGAGCGGCCGCATCAACGCCGGAGAGACCGATGTCGTGCTCCTCGGTGCGACGGGTACGGGCAAGTCGGCGACGACCGCCTGGCTGATCGAGGCCGTCCAGAGGCCCACCCTCGTTCTCGCGCACAACAAGACGCTCGCGGCCCAGCTGGCCAACGAGTTCCGTGAGCTCATGCCCAACAACGCGGTCGAGTATTTCGTCTCGTATTACGACTACTACCAGCCTGAGGCCTACGTCCCGCAGACCGACACTTTCATCGAGAAGGACTCCTCAGTGAACGCCGAGGTCGAACGGCTCAGGCACTCGACAACGAACTCGCTCCTCAGCCGGCGAGACGTGATCGTCGTCTCGACGGTGTCGTGCATCTACGGCCTCGGGAAGCCCGAGGAATATCTGAACGCGATGATGGCACTGCAGATCGGGCAGCGGGTCGACCGTGACTGGCTGATCCGCAAGTTCATCTCGATGCAGTACAACCGCAACGACGTCGACTTCTCCCGCGGCAACTTCCGGGTGCGTGGCGACACCATCGAGATCATCCCGGTGTACGAAGAGCTCGCCATCCGCATCGAGATGTTCGGCGACGAGATCGAAGGGCTGTACTCGCTGCACCCGCTCACCGGTAACGTCGTCCGCAAGCTCGAGTCGGTCTCCGTCTTCCCCGGATCCCACTACGTCGCAAGCACAGACGTCATGCAGCGCGCGATCGGGACGATCCAGCACGAATTGGAGCAGCGGCTCGCCGAACTCGAACGCCAGGGCAAGCTCCTCGAAGCCCAGCGCCTGCGGATGCGCACCATGTTCGATCTCGAGATGATGCAGCAGATCGGTTTCTGCTCGGGCATCGAGAACTATTCGCGGCACATGGACGGTCGGGGGCCGGGGGAGGCGCCGCACTGCCTCATCGACTACTTCCCCGACGACTTCCTCGTCGTCATCGACGAGTCGCACGTCACGGTGCCCCAGATCGGTGCGATGTACGAGGGCGACTCCTCGCGCAAGCGCACACTCGTGGAGCACGGGTTCCGGCTCCCGAGCGCGCTCGACAACCGTCCGCTCAAGTGGAACGAGTTCAAGAACCGCGTCGGCCAGACCGTCTACCTGTCTGCCACTCCCGGGCGGTACGAGATGGGCATCGCCGATGGCATCGTCGAACAGATCATCCGGCCGACAGGGCTCATCGATCCGCACATCGTGGTGAAGCCGTCGAAGGGCCAGATCGACGACCTGCTCGAAGAGATCCGGCTGCGCGCGAGCCGCGACGAGCGGGTGCTGGTCACGACACTCACCAAGAAGATGGCCGAGGAGCTCACCGACTTCCTCACCGAAGCGGGAGTGCGGGTTCGCTACCTGCACTCGGACGTCGACACTCTGCGCCGGGTCGAGCTGCTCAGCGAGCTGCGCCAGGGCGTCTACGACGTACTGGTCGGCATCAACCTGCTCCGTGAAGGTCTCGACCTGCCTGAGGTCTCGCTGGTCGCGATCCTCGACGCAGACAAAGAGGGCTTCCTCCGGTCATCCACCTCGCTCATCCAGACCATCGGTCGCGCCGCTCGCAACGTTTCCGGTGAGGTACACATGTATGCAGACGTGTTGACCGATTCGATGAAGAAGGCCATCGAAGAGACCGATCGCCGACGCGAAAAGCAGGTCGCATACAACCTGGAGAACGGCATCGACCCGACTCCTCTGCGCAAGAAGATCGCAGACATCACGGATGCACTGGCTCGGGAGGGCGCCGATACCGAGGCGATGCTCGCGAACCGCGACTCCCGCAGAAAGAGCCCGACCCCACGCCTCCGACGTGAGGGCATCGCATCCGAGGGCGCCGCCGAACTCGAGGGCATCATCGCCGACCTCAACGGACAGATGCTTGCGGCGGCGGCTGAACTCAAGTTCGAGCTGGCCGGGCGGCTCCGCGACGAGCTCTCCGATCTCAAACGTGACCTCAGGCAGATGGAGAAGGCGGGCCACCTGGGCTGACCGGCGATCCGTCGACGCCGTACCGTCCGAGAAGCGGAACGAACGTTACGCCGCCGAGGTCATCGATTCGGGGAGGGCCGATTCCCGTCCGGGTGATCCGCTGAAGTCGCTGACCGTATCGGGGAACCCCGACAGGCAGGATGATTCTCCCGCCCACGCTCAGTTGATCGAGCCAGGGTTGCGGAACCCGCGGCGCGGCGGCCGCGACGACGATCGCGTCATACGGCGCGGCGGCCGGCCAGCCGAGGCTTCCATCGCCGATCACGACCTCCACGTTGTCGTAGCCGAGCCGCGCGAGCACAGCGGCGGCGCTGCGGGCGAGACCGGGATGCCGTTCGATCGAGACCACGCTGTCGACGATCTCGGCCAGTACTGCCGCCGCATAACCTGAGCCTGTGCCGACATCGAGCACACAGCTCGAGCGGTCGAGCAGTGCGGCCTCAGCTGTCAGCGCGACGATGTACGGCTGCGAGATCGTCTGCCCATCGGCGATCGGAAGCGGATGGTCCTCGTATGCGCTCTCCCGGGACGAGGCGCGAACGAATTCTTCCCGCGGAACCCGGCGCATGGCATCCAGAACGTGTCGATCGCTGATGCCCCTCGCCTGGATCTGCGTCGCGACCATCGCCTCGCGCCGGGCTGCGTAGCCGTGCATTGTCTCATTGTCCACCGCGAGGACGGCGATGTCAGTGGGTCGACGTAGACTCATCAGGTGTCAATTTCGAAGGTAAATTCAGCATCAAAGCTCAGCGTCCGCGGTGCCCGCGTGCACAACCTGCACAACGTCGACCTCGACATCCCCAGGGACTCGCTCGTCGTCTTCACCGGCCTGTCCGGTTCCGGAAAATCGTCCCTGGCCTTCGACACGATCTTCGCCGAGGGGCAGCGTCGCTACGTCGAGTCGCTCTCGGCGTATGCGCGCCAGTTCCTCGGTCAGGTCGACCGTCCAGACGTCGATTTCATCGAAGGCCTGAGCCCGGCGGTGTCGATCGACCAGAAGTCGACCAACCGCAACCCGCGTTCGACCGTCGGCACCATCACCGAGGTGTACGACTACATGCGACTGCTGTGGGCTCGCATCGGCGTTCCGCACTGTCCTGAGTGTGGCGAGCCCATCCAGCGCCAGACGGTGCAGCAGATCGCCGACCAGCTGATGGAACTCGAAACCGGCACCAGGTACATGGTGATGAGCCCGGTCGTGTCGCAGAAGAAGGGCGAGTTCGTCGACCTCTTCAAAGAGCTCGCCGCGAAGGGCTTCGCCCGCGCCATGGTCGACGGTGAGCAGATCCAGCTGAACGAACCACCGGTCCTCAAGAAGTCGTACAAGCACGACATCTCCGTCGTGGTCGACCGACTCGTCGCTGGGCCTGAGGCCCTCAGCCGGCTGACCGATTCACTCGAAACCGCCCTCGGCCTCACCGACGGGCTGGTACAGATCAAACTCGTCGACGAAGAGGGGGCCGATTCGATCCGGTCGTACAGCGAGAAGCTGTCCTGCCCGAACAACCACCCGCTGCAGCTCACGGAGATCGAGCCGCGCACGTTCAGTTTCAACGCGCCGTTCGGCGCCTGCCCCGAGTGCTCGGGGCTCGGCACGCGGATGTCCGTCGATCAGGACCTCCTCATCGGAGACTCAGAGCTCAGCATCGACGACGGGGTCATCATCCCGTGGACGACGCAGGGCAAGGGCCTCTACCAGTACTACGAGAAACTCCTCGAGGGTCTCGCCCGCGACCTCGACTTCTCTCTGCGCACCCCGTGGAAGAAGCTGCCGAAGAAGGTCCAGGAGGCCGTCCTCCGCGGTGAGAACTTCAAGGTCAAGGTCAAGTGGAAGAACCGCTACGGGCGTGAGGTGAGCTACACCTCGGGTTTCGAAGGCGTGATGCCGTACATCGAACGACAGTACGCCCAGGCAGAGACCGATGTGCAGCGCGCGCGCTGGGCGGAGTACCTGCGCGAGATCCCGTGCCCCGTGTGCGACGGCAAGCGGCTCAAGCCCGAGGTCCTCAGCGTTCTCATCCACGGCGTCAACATCGCCGACGTCGCCGAACTGAGCCTCAGCGATGCCCGCGCCTTCATGGACCGCATGGAACTGAGCGACCGTGAGGGCATGATCGCCGCCCAGGTGCTCCGCGAGATCAAGGTGCGGCTCGACTTCCTCATCCAGGTCGGCCTCAACTATCTCAACCTGTCTCGCACCGCCGGATCGCTCTCCGGAGGTGAGGCACAGCGCATTCGCCTCGCGACCCAGATCGGGTCCGGGCTCACCGGGGTGCTCTACGTGCTCGACGAGCCGAGCATCGGGCTTCATCAGCGCGACAACCGCAGACTCATCCAGACACTCGTGACGCTGCGCGACCTCGGTAACACCCTCATCGTGGTCGAGCACGACGAAGACACGATCCGCACGGCCGACTGGATCGTCGACATCGGCCCAGGCGCGGGCGTCAACGGCGGCACCGTCGTGCACTCCGGATCGTACGACGACCTGCTGGCCAACACGCGGTCGCTGACGGGCGACTACCTCTCCGGCCGCAAGGAGATCGAGATCCCGGACACCCGCCGCCCGGTCGACCCGGAACGGATGATCTCGGTCGTCGGCGCCGAAGCGAACAACCTGCACAAGGTGACCGTCGACTTCCCGCTCGGCACCTTCACCGCCGTCACCGGTGTGAGCGGGTCGGGCAAGTCGTCGCTCGTCAACGACGTGCTCTACCGTGTACTCGCCAACAAGCTCAACGGCGCACGCAAGGTTCCAGGCAAGCACACCCGTGTCACCGGTCTGGACCAGCTCGACAAGGTGATCCACGTCGACCAGGCACCGATCGGTCGCACACCGCGCTCCAACCCGGCCACGTACACGGGGGTCTTCGACCGCATCCGTACCCTCTTCTCCGAGACGATCGAAGCCAAGACCCGCGGCTACCTGCCCGGCCGGTTCAGCTTCAACGTCAAGGGCGGACGCTGCGAGGCCTGCTCGGGTGACGGAACGATCAAGATCGAGATGAACTTCCTCCCTGACGTGTACGTCGCCTGCGAAGTGTGCGGGGGAGCGCGCTACAACCGCGACACCCTGTCGGTGCACTACAAAGGCAAGAACATCGCCGAGGTCCTCGACATGCCGATCGCCGAGGCGGCGGACTTCTTCGAACCGATCACGTCGATCCACCGCTACCTGAAGACTCTGGTCGAGGTCGGTCTCGGGTATGTCCGGCTCGGCCAGAGCGCGACGACGCTGTCCGGTGGTGAGGCCCAGCGGGTGAAGCTCGCGACGGAACTGCAGAAGCGCACGAACGGTCGCAGCATCTACGTGCTCGACGAGCCGACGACGGGGCTGCACTTCGAAGACGTCCGCAAGCTTCTGCTCGTGCTCAACAGCCTCGTCGACAAAGGCAACACGGTCATCGTCATCGAGCACAACCTCGACGTCATCAAGTCCGCCGACTGGCTCATCGACCTCGGGCCTGAGGGTGGAGCGGGCGGTGGCCGCGTGCTCGCGACCGGGACTCCCGAAAAGCTTGCCACCGTCAAGAAGAGCCACACCGGGTATTACCTCAAGGAGGTTCTTGAGGCCGGCGAGATCGTCGCCCGTAAGGCCGGATAGGTGGCATCGACCCTCAGCTACCGACCTCGCCCCGGTGAGATTCCGACCAGCCCGGGCGTGTACCGGTTCCGTGACGACTCCGGTCGCGTGCTCTACGTGGGCAAAGCGAAAAATCTCCGTGCCAGGCTCAGCAACTATTTCGCGCCGTTGCCGAGCCTGCACGAACGCACCAGACGAATGGTCACGACAGCGACCGGGGTCGAATGGACCGTCGTCGGGAGTGACATCGATGCGCTCCAACTCGAGTACACCTGGATCAAGGAGTTCGAGCCACCGTTCAACGTCAAGTTCCGCGATGACAAGACCTACCCGTACATGGCGGTCACTCTCGGAGACGAGGCCCCCCGCGTCCTGGTAACCAGAAACCCACGGATTCGGGGCGCCAAATACTTCGGGCCGTACCCGAAGATCTGGGCGGTGCACGAGACCATCGACCTGATGGTCAAGGCCTTTCCGATCAGAACCTGTTCCGACTCCAGTTACAAACGGGCGATGCAGTCCGGCCGGCCCTGCTTCCCCGGGCAGATCGGACGCTGCGGCGGTCCGTGCTCCGGACGCGTCACCATCGACGAGCATCGCCATCTGGTCGACGATTTCGTGAGCTTCATGAACGGGAACGACAAGCGGTTCACCACCGAGGCGACGAAACGCATGCGTGAAGCCGCCGCCGTGCAGGACTACGAGTCCGCCGCCAGGTACCGCGACCGCCTGCAGGCACTCGAGGCCGTTCTCGACAAGAGTGCCGTCGTGCTGAAGGACTCGGTCGACTCGGATCTTTTCGGGCTGGCCCACGATGAACTCTCTGCAGCCGTCCAGCAGTTCATCGTCCGTTCAGGACGCATCCGCGGTGTCCGGTCGTGGACGGTCGACAAGGAACTCGACCTGTCCGCCGCCGAACTGGTCGACAGCATCCTGCAGCGAGCATACGATTCCGGCGGGGTCGTCGACATCCCGCGCGAGATCCTGGTGCCCGAGCTACCCGAGGATGCCGTCGAGCTCGAAGCCTGGCTCGCCGGTTTGCGCGGAAAAGGAAAGGTGCGTCTGCGCACGGCGCAGCGGGGCGAGAAGGCCGCGCTGATGCAAACCGCGGAGATCAACGCGAAAAATGCGCTCAAGCTCTACAAAACCCGCCGGAGCGCGGATTTCGTCGCCCGCTCCCAGGCACTCACCGACATTCAGGATGCCATCGGCATGGAACAGGCTCCTCTGCGCATCGAGTGTTTCGACGTCTCGCACCTGTCTGGCACGAACATCGTTGCGTCGATGGTCGTCTTCGAAGACGGCCTGGCACGAAAAGACCAGTACAGGCGATTCAGTATCGCCGAGTCCACCGACGACACCGAATCGATCTACCAGGTCCTCAGCCGACGGCTCGCCTACCTCACCCATCCTGAACCAGAGCCCGACGACACCGACCCTGAAGCCGACGCCGTCGCCAAACCCCGCAAGTTCGCGTATCCGCCGCAACTTCTCATCGTCGACGGCGGTCAGCCCCAGGTCCAGGCTGCTCAACGCGCCTTGCTCGAATCCGGCCGGACAGACATCCAGCTCGCCGGGATGGCCAAGCGCCTCGAAGAGATCTGGCTGCCGGACAGCGATTACCCGGTCATCCTTCCGAGGAACTCCGAAGCCCTGTTCCTATTGCAACGGGTCAGGGATGAGGCCCACCGGTTCGCCATCACCTACCAGCGCACGAAACGCCGTAAAGACATCTCCAGCGTGCTCGCAGACATCCCGGGGCTCGGGCCAGCCAGGGTGAAGGCTCTCCTGCGTCATTTCGGCTCCGTCGCCAGGCTCAAGGAGGCGGCTCCAGACGCCATCACCGAGGTCGCCGGCATCGGGCCGGCTCTCGCGACAGCAATCCATGCCCAGTTGAACAGTCGGTAGGCTGGGGGAGAAGCCTCATCACGTCGATTCTCCGACGACTCCGCGACGACACGGAAAGTGCAGGAACCCGGTGGAACAGCCGATCCCTCAGCAGGAAGTACTGATCGTCACCGGCATGTCCGGCGCGGGCAGGTCGACGGTGGCGAACGCCCTCGAGGATCTCGACTGGTACGTCGTCGACAACCTCCCGCCCCAGATGCTCAAGCCCCTGATCGACCTTGCCGAGCGCGCTGAGGGCGCCCTCCCGCGAATCGCCGCGGTTGTCGATGTCCGCGGGCGCGACTTCTTCAGCGACCTGCAGCAGATGATCCAGTCGCTCCGGTCGGGCACCAAGCTTCGCGTCGTCTTCCTCGACGCCACGGACGCGGCCCTCGTCCGACGCTTCGACGCCGTACGCCGACCCCACCCGTTACAGGGCGGCGGAACGATCCTCGACGGCATCGCCAGCGAACGTGCGCGCCTGGCGACCATCCGCGAGTCGAGCGACATCGTCATCGACACCTCAGATCTCAACGTGCACCAGCTGGCCACGAAAGTGTCCGAGTACTTCGCTGCCGAGGGAACTCCGGGGGTCAAGCTCACCGTGATGAGCTTCGGTTTCAAATACGGACTTCCATCGGATGCCGACACGGTCGCAGACGCCCGATTCCTTCCCAACCCGTTTTGGGTTCCCGAGTTGCGGCCGCATACTGGACTGGACGCCGAAGTCAGCGACTTCGTACTCGGGCAGCCGGGCGCCCAGGAATTCCTGGACAGTTATGCCACTGCCCTCACCCCGGTTCTCGCCGGATATCAGCGCGAGAACAAGCGATTCGCCACCTTCGCGATCGGCTGCACCGGCGGTAAGCACCGCTCGGTCGCCCTCGCACTGCAACTCGCCGACCGGCTCGCGCAGCTGCCGGGTGTCGCTGTAAGCGTCAAACACCGCGACCTCGGGCGCGAATAACAGCGCAGCGCTGCCGAATACACATGAACACACGAGATGGGACAACGATTGGCACTGACT
Organism: Mycetocola sp. CAN_C7; assembly: GCF_015752285.1. Taxonomy (NCBI): domain Bacteria; kingdom Bacillati; phylum Actinomycetota; class Actinomycetes; order Micrococcales; family Microbacteriaceae; genus Mycetocola; species Mycetocola sp. CAN_C7. The sequence goes on along the minus strand of NZ_JADOUY010000002.1, from coordinate 257,672 downwards.
GCTGAGGTCAAAGAAGAACTGGCCGGAATCGTGGAAACGAAGACAGCCGTACGAGCAGCGGAGCTCACCTCGATCCTTCGCTTCAGCGGTGGGCTCCACCTCATCTCGAGTCGTATCGCCATCGAAAGCGAACTCGACACGCCCCAGCTCGCGCGACGCATCCGTAAAGACCTTGCAGAGTTGTACGGTGTCCGCAGCGATGTGAGCATGATCAGCGGGTCAGGAACCCGCCGTGGCGAGAGCTACCTCGTTCGGGTCCAGGACGGCGGCGAAACACTCGCCAGGCAGACCGGACTCCTCGACGCCAGGCGTCGGCCGATCCGCGGACTGCCCAACCGGCTGACGACAGGCACGCGAGCCGAGCTGGCCGCCGTGTGGCGAGGCGCATTCCTCGCAGCAGGCACGCTCACCGACCCCGGTCGATCAGCCGCCCTGGAAGTCACCTGCCCCGGAAACGAGTCGGCCATGGCCCTCGTCGGCGCGGCTGGCCGACTCGGCGTCTCCGCGAAGGCGCGCGAAGTGCGTGGAGTCCACCGTGTGGTCATCCGTGACGGCGAAGCCATCAGCGCGATGCTCGTACTCATGGGCGCCCTCGGAACGGTGAAGGCGTGGGAGGAACTGCGCCAGCGCCGCGAGGTCCGCGCGACCGCGAACAGGCTCGTGAACTTCGACGACGCGAACCTCCGCCGTTCGGCGCAGGCGGCCGTCGCCGCGTGCGCCCGGGTGGAACGAGCCATGGAAATCCTTTCCGGCGACATCCCCGAGCATCTCCGGTACGCCGGTGAACTGCGTCTGAACCACCGTGAGGCGAGCCTCGACGAACTCGGTCACCACGCCGATCCGCCGATGACGAAGGACGCCATCGCTGGGCGCATCCGCCGGCTTCTCGCCATGGCAGACAAACGGGCACAGGATCTCGGACTCCCCGGCACCGACGCAAACCTCCCGCCTGACCTGGACGACGTCTGACGTGCTCCCGTCATGAGGACCCGGTTGATGGGATGACCTGACTAGACTGGAAAAGTCGTTCTGAGCCGCGCCAACCGCGGCCAACGGCGCAAGAAGAGGAGAGAAACAATGGCTGAATACACCCTCCCTGACCTCGGATACGACTACGCGGCTCTCGAGCCGAGCATCTCCGGGGCGATCATGGAACTGCACCACTCCAAGCACCACCAGGCATACGTCACCGGAGCGAACACGGCACTCGCCCAGCTCGCCGAGGCACGCGATTCCGACAATCTCGCCAACGTGAACAAGCTTCAGAAGGACCTCGCGTTCAACCTGGGCGGACACGTCAACCACTCGATCTTCTGGACCAACCTCTCGCCGAACGGTGGAGACAAGCCCACCGGCGAACTCTCCGCGGCGATCGACGACTTCTTCGGATCGTTCGACAAGTTCCGTGCCCACTTCACCGCGGCCGCACTCGGCGTGCAGGGCTCGGGCTGGGCAGCACTCGTCTGGGACTCGATCGGCCAGAAGCTGATCATCCAGCAGTTCTTCGACCAGCAGTCGAACTTCGCCGCAGGCACTGTGCCCGTGCTGATGCTCGACGTCTGGGAGCACGCCTACTACCTCGACTACAAGAACGTCCGCGCCGACTACGTGAAGGCGTTCTGGAACATCACCAACTGGGAAAACGTCGCTGAACGCTTCGTCTCCGCCCGCGAGAAGACCGCCGGGCTGCTGCTACTGTCATAACCGACATGGTCGTCCGGGGCTTTCCCCGGACGACCATTCCCATCTTCCGACCACACTGCACAACAAAAACGCGCTTCGGCGCCTCAGCAACAGGAGAGATCCTTGTCCGTAAAGATCGGCATCAACGGGTTCGGCCGCATCGGCCGCAACTACTTCCGCGCAGCTCTCGCCAAGGGCAGCGACCTCGAAATCGTCGCGGTCAACGACCTCACCGACAACAAGACCCTCGCGCACCTCCTCAAATACGACTCCATCACCGGTCGCCTCGACGCCACGGTGGAGTTCGACGAGGAAAAGATCGTCGTCAACGGCAAGGCCATCAAGGTCTTCTCCGAGCGCGACCCCGCGAACCTGCCCTGGGGCGAACTCGGAGTCGACATCGTGATCGAGTCGACCGGCTTCTTCACCAAAGCCGACGGCGCGCGCAAGCACCTCACCGCCGGTGCCAAGAAGGTCCTCATCTCCGCTCCCGCTTCAGGCGAGGACGCGACATTCGTCATGGGTGTGAACGAAGACCTCTACGACCCCGAGAACCACCACATCATCTCCAACGCCTCGTGCACGACGAACTGCCTCGCACCACTCGCGAAGGTCTTCAACGACGAATTCGGCATCGAACGCGGACTGATGACCACCGTTCACGCCTACACCGCCGACCAGAACCTCCAGGACGGCCCGCACAGCGACCTGCGCCGCGCCCGCGCTGCCGCCGTCAACATCGTCCCGACCTCCACGGGAGCAGCCAAGGCCATCGGCCTCGTCCTCCCGGAGCTCAAGGGCAAGCTCGACGGCTTCGCACTGCGCGTTCCGATCCCCACCGGCTCCATCACCGACCTCACCATCGAGTCGTCGCGTCCGGTGACCATCGACGAGGTCAAGGCCGCATACAAGGCCGCGGCAGAGGGCCCCCTCAAGGGCATCCTGCTCTACACCGAGGACGAGATCGTCTCCAGCGACATCGTCACCGACCCGCACTCGTCGATCTTCGACGCCGGCCTCCTGCGCATCATGGGCAACCAGGTCAAGCTCGTCGCGTGGTACGACAACGAGTGGGGTTACTCCAACCGCCTTGTCGACCTCACCGAGTACGTCGCAGACCGTCTCTAGAGACGCTGACCAAGCCGTGTCGCTTCGTACACTCGAATCGCTGGGTTCGCTCGCCGGCACGCGCGTCGTCGTTCGGTGTGATCTCAACGTCCCTCTCAAGGACGGGGTCATCACCGACGACGGGCGCGTGCGTGCGTCGCTTCCCACACTCAATGCCCTGATCAACCAGGGCGCCCGCGTCGTCGTCGTGTCGCACCTCGGGCGTCCGGACGGCGCGCCTGACGCCCGGTACAGCCTGGCACCGGTTGCACAGCGGCTGTCCGAGCTGCTCGGCTCTCCCGTCGCGTTCGCATCTGACACCGTCGGGCAGGCAGCTTCGGATGCTGTCAACGGGCTGAACGACGGCGACATCGCCGTTCTTGAGAACCTCCGGTTCAACCCGGGGGAGACCAGCAAGGACGAAACGGAGCGCACGGCGTTCGCGGAGAAGCTCGCTGCCTTCGGTGACGCATTCGTTTCAGACGGATTCGGCGTCGTTCACCGCAAACAGGCCAGCGTCTTCGAACTGCCGAAACTTCTGCCGAGCGCCGCCGGGCAACTGATCTCCACCGAGCTCGATGTCCTCGACCGCCTCACCGAATCACCCGAGCGACCGTACACGGTCGTTCTCGGTGGTTCGAAAGTCTCGGACAAGCTCGGCGTCATCGGGCACCTCCTCCCGCGGGTCAACACGCTTCTCATCGGCGGAGGGATGCTGTTCACCTTCCTCGCTGCTCAGGGCCACAAAGTCGGCTCCAGCCTGCTCGAAGAGGACCAGATCGACACGGTCAGGGGATACCTTGCCGAAGCCGAGAAACTCGGCGTCGACATCGTCCTTCCGACGGACGTCGTCGTTGCTGCCTCGTTCAGCGCAGACGCTGACCACCGCGTCCAGCCCGCCAATGCAATCGAGGACACCCCGTTCGGCTCCGCCGGTCTCGGTCTTGACATCGGTCCTGACACGTCCGCGCACTTCGCCGAGATCATCCGTTCGTCGAAAACCGTTTTCTGGAACGGTCCGATGGGCGTCTTCGAACTCGCGCCGTTCGCGGCCGGAACGAAGACGGTCGCCCAGGCGCTCACCGAGGTCGACGGGCTCAGCGTCGTCGGCGGTGGAGATTCAGCGGCCGCCGTGCGAGCTCTCGGTTTCGAAGACACTTCATTTGGACACATATCGACCGGTGGCGGTGCCAGCCTCGAGTTCCTCGAGGGCAAGCACCTTCCCGGGCTGGAAATCTTAGGATGGCAACAGTGACGAACTCCGTACGCAGGACCCCGCTCATCGCGGGGAACTGGAAGATGAACCTCGACCACCTGCAGGCCATCGCCTTCGTGCAGAAGCTGGCCTGGGGCCTGGCGGACGCCAAGCATGACGCGTCATCCGTCGAGGTCGCGGTGTTCCCGCCGTTCACCGACCTCCGCAGCGTGCAGACGCTGATCTCGGCAGACAAGCTGCCGATCGCGTTCGGCGCCCAGGACGTCTCCGAGCACGAATCGGGTGCCTACACCGGAGAGATCTCCGGCGCTTTCCTGGCCGGACTCGACTGCCGCTACGTGATCATCGGGCACTCGGAGCGTCGCACCCTGCACGCCGAGTCTGACGAGCAAGTCGCCGCCAAGGTCAAGGCGGCGCTCAAGCACAACCTCGCCCCGATCATCTGCGTCGGCGAAACCGCTGAGGATCTCGAGAAACACGGTCAGAGTGCCGTCCCGGTCGCGCAGCTGAAAGCGGCCATCGAAGGAATCTCCTCGACCGTCGACATCGTCGTCGCGTACGAGCCGGTATGGGCGATCGGATCCGGACAGGCCGCAACGCCTGAGCAGGCCGAACAGGTCGCCGCAGCTTTGCGTGCTGTTCTCGTCGAGACGCTCGGAGAGGATGTCGCGGCAAAGACGCGCATCCTCTACGGCGGTTCGGTGAAAGCATCCAACATCGCCGGTTTCATGCGCGAACCGAACGTCGACGGTGCTCTCGTCGGCGGTGCCAGCCTCGATCTCACCGAGTTCTCGAGCATCGTGCGCTATCAAAAGCACGTGGGACTCTAGCACTCGCGCGGTCACGCTATAATTGAGGGCGGTTCATGGAACTCCATGGCCGCCTCATGAAAGGTCCTTTGTGGAGATTCTTCAGGTCGTTCTGCAGGTGGTGCTCGGTGTCACGAGCCTCCTGCTCACATTCCTCATCCTCTTGCACAAGGGGCGCGGCGGTGGACTGTCGGATATGTTCGGTGGCGGTATGGGGTCGAGCCTCGGCTCGTCCGGTGTCGCCGAGCGTAACCTCAACCGTTTCACCGTCGTACTCGGTCTCGTTTGGTTCAGCTCGATCGTGGCACTTGGTCTCATCACCAAGTTCGCGTCGGGCGCGTAGGAGGACATATGGCTGCCGGAGGTAGCGCAATTCGTGGTTCACGTGTGGGGGCAGGCCCCATGGGTGAGCAGGATCACGGTTTCCATGCCGATCGGGTCGCAGTTTCGTACTGGGACATCCTCGGCAACGAGACGGTCCGGTACTTTTCGGCCACTCTGCCGGATGAGGAGATCCCCGACGTCATCGACAGCCCGTCGTCAGGACTTCCCGCCGGCCGCGACCAGGCCAACCCGCCCGAGGTCGCAAAGCTGGAGCCGTACAAGACCCACCTCGCTTACGTGAAGGAACGCCGCACCGAGGAAGAGGCCGAAGCCCTCCTCGACGAGGCCCTGCAGCAGCTTCGCGCCCGGCGCGGAACGGCGTCGGCTCAATAAGCCAGTCCGTCAGTGTCCGTCAGTCAGGCAAAACGCCTGAGCAACGAAGAAGCCCCTGTCGAATCGACAGGGGCTTCTTCGTGTACCAGACCTGGAAGTCCCGCCAGAATGCAGTAGTGGCGCGAAAAGCTGAGCTCTTTGAGCCACTGCTGCACTCTCGACCACCGAGCCGGCTCAGTAGGTCGGTGCGATCAGGCTTTCGGGAACCTCGGATGCCGCATCCGAGTCGACGAAGAAGACGGTGCGCTTGCGGCCCTTCATGCCGGCGATCGGGACTTCGGTGTACGCGGCGCCGGCGAGGGCGAGGCCGAGCACCGATGCCTTATCCGATCCGGACAGTTCGACCCAGATCCGCTGTGACGAGTTGATCGCGGGCCGGGTCAGGCTGATGCGTTCAGCCGGCGGCTTGGGGGAGTTGCGCACAGCAACCACCATGGCGTCGCGCTCGAGGACCTCGGGCCGGTCGGGGAACAGGGATGCCGTGTGACCGTCGGGTCCGACCCCCAGGAACGTGATGTCGAACCGTGGAAGCCCGGTATCACCGTCTCCGTGAGCGGCGAGCTCTCCGGCATACGCCGTCGCTGCAGCATCGAGATCGAGAGAACCGTCTGATGCCGGGCAGGCGTGGATGTTCTCTGCTGGGATGTCGATGTGATCGAGCAGGGCTTCGCGAGCCTTGACCTCGTTGCGTTCGGGGTCAGCGGCCGGCAGCCAGCGCTCGTCACCCCACCAGAAGTGCACGCGCGACCAGTCGACGCTGTCGCGCGCAGGGGAGGCGTTGATCGTAGCCAGCACCTTGATGGCGATCCGTCCGCCCTCGAGCACGATGTTCACCCGATCGTGATCGTCGAGCAGGTCGACCGTCTTGGTGAGGAAGCGCGCGGTGATCGATGCCGCGAGGGCATCGCTGTCGGCGTGGACGAGCACACGTCGTTCGTTGGTCATTCAGTTACCTTCCCGGGGAGCGTTGTCGGCTCCGAGCTGCCGTACACCCTTGGTGATCACTTCACCGTACAACGGATCAGGGTCGAGACGACGCAACTCCTCGGCGAGGCAGTCGCGCATGCTCCGGCGGGGGAGCGTGAGTTCGTGGGTCGGCTGGTTGGGCTGGGTGAGGATCGCGACGACGTCTTCCGGCCGCTCGAGCACGATCTCGCCGCTGGCGCGGGTCAACCGGACACCGTGGATGCCGGTGTCTCCCGATCCTCGCGGGGTCAGCTCCTGCGTCACAGGCACCTGCAACTGCATCTGCAACCAGGCGGCGAGCAGCACCGTGGAAGCTGAATCCGCGGCCCCGGCGACGGTCACAGCCGTGACCGCTTCGTACGGCGGCTGGTCGAGCACCGCGGCAAGCTGGGCGCGCCACAGCGTGAGCCGTGTCCAGGCGAAGTCGGTGTCACCGGGTGCGTACGACTTCGACAGTTCGACGAGAGCAGAGTGCGGGTCCTCGTGCTCGGAGGCATCAGTGATGCGTCGCTGCGCGATGTGGCCGATGGCCGTTGTCGCGACGTCCGCCGGCGCTTCGATCGGCCACCAGGCGACGACGGGCGCGTCGGGGAGAAGGAGTCCGTTCACGAGGCTCTCTTCGTTGCTTGCAGCGTCGCCGTAAGCGCGGAGGATGATCACCTCGGATGCTCCGGCGTCACCGCCGACCCGGATCTGCGCGTCGATCCGTGCGGCTTCTCCGGTGCCCTCCGGGATTCGCGACAACACGAGAACCCGCATCGGGTGCTCTCGAGAGGCGTCGTTTGCGGCCTCGATGGCCTCCTCCTCCTCGCCCAGCTGGGAGACGATGACGAGAGTGAGCACTCGTCCGAGCGCGACGGCTCCACCGTCTTCACGCAAGGTGACGAGCTTCTTCGACAGCTTGCTGATCGTAGTGTCGGGCAGATCGACAATCATGGTCGCCTCCAGGTGCGTCCGTCGCGCGCCAGGAGCGCGTCGGCGGAATCGGGGCCCCAGGAGCCCGGCTTGTACTGTTCGAGCGGCCCGCCCTGTGCGGCCCAGTATTCCTCGATCGGATCGAGGATCTTCCACGACAGCTCCACTTCCTGGTGCCGCGGGAAGAGGGGCGGGTCGCCGAGGAGGACGTCGAGGATGAGCCGCTCGTATGCTTCGGGGCTGGCTTCGGTGAAGGCGTGCCCGTAGCCGAAGTCCATGGTCACGTCGCGGACCTGCGTTCCTGCGCCCGGCACTTTCGAACCGAAACGGATCGTGACGCCCTCGTCGGGCTGCACCCGGATCACGAGGGCGTTCTGGCCGAGTTCGGAGGTCTGGCTTTCGGCGAAGAGGAACTGGGGCGCACGTTTGAAGACGACGGCGATCTCTGTGACGCGTCGTCCGAGGCGCTTGCCTGCCCGCAGGTAGAACGGAACTCCGTCCCAGCGCCTTGTCTTGATATCGAGCCGCATCGCCGCGTACGTCTCAGTGGTCGACTCGGGCGACATGCCGTCTTCTTCGAGGAAGCCAGGCACTTTCTCGCCGCCCTGCCATCCGCCGGCGTACTGGCCGCGAGCCGTCGCAGCACCGAGGTCGGCGGGGAGGGACACCGCGGCAAGAACCTTCTCCTTCTCGGCGCGAAGATCCTTCGCGTCGAAGGAGAGCGGCTCTTCCATGGCGGTGAGCGCGAGGAGCTGCAGGATGTGATTCTGGATCACGTCGCGGGCAGCACCGATGCCGTCGTAGTAGCCGGCTCGCCCGCCGACACCGATATCCTCGGCCATGCTGATCTGCACGTGATCGACGTAGTTCGAATTCCAGATCGGCTCGAACATCTGGTTGGCGAAACGCAGGGCCAGGATGTTCTGGACGGTCTCCTTACCCAGGTAGTGGTCGATCCGGAACACGGAGTCCGGCGGGAAGACCGATTCGACGACCGCGTTCAGTTCCCGCGCGGTCTTGAGGTCTGAACCGAACGGCTTCTCGATGACCACACGTCGCCACTGGCCCTCACTGGCATCCGCGAGTCCTGACCGACGCAGTTGCTCGGTGACCTCGGGGAACGCCTTCGGCGGGATGGAGAGGTAGAACGCATGGTTTCCCATCGTGCCGCGCTCGGCATCCAGCTTCTCGACCGTCTCTTTGAGTTGCTCGAATGCAGCGTCGTCACCGAACTCACCTGGCACGAATCGGATGCCCTGGGCGAGCTGGTTCCAGACTTCCTCGCGGTATTCCGTGCGCGCGTAGGCCTTGACGGCCTCGTGCACGACCTGCTCGAAGTCCTGGTCTTCCCAGTCTCTCCTCGCGAAACCGACCAGGGAGAACCCGGGGGGCAGAAGCCCTCGGTTGGCCAGGTCGTAGACGGCAGGCATCAGCTTCTTGCGTGACAGGTCACCTGTCACGCCGAAGATGATGAGACCACTCGGCCCGGCGATCCGGTTCAGTCGACGATCGGAGTCCAGCCGCAGCGGGTTGGATTCCGGGGTGATATCCACGGGGGACATACAGCTCCTCAGTGAGAGCGAACACCAGCTGAAAGCTAGTTGATCGCCTCGTACAGTGACACGATGTTGTTGTCTGGGTCGGTCAGGTTCAACGTGACGACCGGGCGACCGGCATCCGCGAGAACGCTGGCGTCGCCCTGGGCCTGGGCCTGGATCAGCTGCCCGAAGGTGAACGGGCGACCCGGGACCTCGAGATCCGTCTCCGAGTCCTGTGTGATCTGCAGGAATACCCCGACAGCCGGGCCTCCCTTGTGGAACTGACCGGTGGAATGCAGGAACCGCGGGCCCCAACCGAAGGTGACCGGACGTCCGGCGATCCCGGCGAGCATCGCACGAAGGCCCTCCAGCTGTGGGAACGCGACGCGGTCGACGTAGGCCTGCACAGCAAGGTAGCCGTTCCCGTCGAGCCGGCCGACGAGAGTGTCGATGGCCTCCTTGACCGTGCTGGCGCCTCCGAGGACGTCCGCGTTCCCGCGGACCTCGATCCCGTTGTCGACGAACAGCGGAGCGGCGGGAGCCGGACGTGCGTCCAGCAGACCGCGCGTGGCGATCTTGGCCGACTCGACGTCCGGCTGATCGAACGGGTTGATCCCGAGGATCCGGCCGGCGATCGCGGTGGCATACTCCCAGACCAGGATCTGTGCCCCGAGCGTTCCCGAGACGAGGATTTCGCCCTCGTGACGGTCGTGCGGGAACAAGTGAAGGGCAGACGCGTCGTCCACGAGTCGCACCACCTGGACGTCGTCGTACGCACCGGAGATCTCGGGGGCGAGCGTGTCGACGACGACGGGCAGCAGCCCAGTGCCTTCCTTGCCCGTTGACTCGGCAATGAGCTGCTCAGCCCAGTCGGCGAAACCGACGATGTGTGTTCCGTCTGCAACGATGGCCAGCTTGTCGCGCAGCGGCGACGTGCCGGCGATCGCAGCACCGAGGATGAGACCCGGATTGTGCTTGTCGTCGATCGACAGTTCGACGGCGACCGAGTCGGCCTCGTCGAGGAGAGCACCGACGTCGACCCCGGCCAGCCCGGAGGGGACCAGGCCGAATGCCGTGAGCGCCGAATAGCGTCCGCCGACGTTGGGGTCAGCGTTGAATACGCGGTATCCAGCCTCACGGGCAGACGCGTCGAGCGGAGAACCGGGGTCGGTCACGACGATGATGCGGCCGCGCGGGTCGATGCCTGCGTCGGTGAACGCCTTCTCGTAGACCCGTCGCTGGCTGTCGGTCTCGACAGTCGAACCAGACTTCGACGAGACGACGAGAGCGGATGCCTCGAGTCGGTCGTTCAGAGCCGCGAGCACCTGGCCGGGCGCCGTCGAGTCGAGAACCGTGAGGTTGCCGCCGAGCGTCCTGGTGATCACCTCGGGAGCGAGCGACGATCCGCCCATTCCGGCGAGGACGATGTGCTCGACACCCGCCTCGGCGAGTTCCGCGCGCAACGCTTCGATCTCAGCGACCAAGGGGCGAGACACGGTCGTCGCTTCGGTCCAGCCGAGGCGTTTGCCTGACTCGTCCTCTGCGCCCGGACCCCAGAGTGCGGCATCCTGACCGGTGATTCCCGACGCGACCAGGTCGGTCACAAGGGTCGGGACCACCGCATCGACGGCGGCCCTGGCTGCGCCGCTGACGTGGATCCTGAAGCTCACTTCGCGGCCGCCAGCGCCTGGGTGACGGTGTCGAGCAGCTCGGTCCAGGAGACGACGAACTTCTCGACGCCTTCCTTCTCGAGGAGGGCGGTCACCTCGTCGTACGAGATTCCCAGTCCGGCGATCGCGTCGAGCACGGCATTCGCGTCGTCGTACGACCCGGTGACGCTGTCTCCCTCGATCTGGCCGTGGTCGAACGTGGCCTCGAGCGTCTTCTCCGGCATCGTGTTCACGACGCCGTCTGCGACGAGCTGCGTCACGTACAGGGTGTCAGGAAGGTTCGGGTCCTTCACACCGGTTGACGCCCACAGGGGGCGCTGCTTGTTCGCGCCTGCGGCGAGGAGTCCTGCTGCACGCTCGGAGGCGAACGTCTGCTCGAACGCCTCGTAGGCGAGCTGGGCGTTGGCAACGCCGGCCTTGCTCTTGAGCGCGAGAGCCTTATCCGTGCCGATGGCAACGAGGCGCTTGTCGATCTCGGTGTCGACACGCGACACGAAGAATGAGGCGACCGAGTGGATGGTGGAGATGTCGATGCCTGCGGCCTTGGCCTGCTCCAGTCCGGTGAGGTACGCGTTCATCACCTCGCGGTAGCGCTGCAGGCTGAAGATCAGGGTCACGTTGACGCTGATGCCGGCGCCGATCGCCGCGGTGATGGCCTCGAGGCCTTCGACGGTCGCCGGGATCTTGATCATCACATTGGGCTTGTCGATCTTCGCCCACAGCTGCTTCGCCTCGCTGATGGTGCCTGCGGCGTCGTGGGCGAGGTTCGGCTCGACCTCGATCGACACCCGGCCGTCGAAGCCGGATGAGGCGTCATAGACGGGGCGGAAGATGTCTGCGGCGCGTGACACGTCTGCGGTGGTGATCTCGAAGACCGCCTCCGTGACACTCTTGCCTGCGCCGGAGAGCTCGGAGACCTGCTCGGCGTAGCTTTCGCCATTGCTGAGCGCACCGGCGAAAATCGTCGGGTTGGTGGTGACACCGACGACGTTGCGAGTGTCGATGAGCTGCTGCAGGCTGCCGGAGTCCATGCGTCCTCGTGACAGGTCGTCGAGCCAGATGCTGACGCCTGCGGCAGAGAGCTGGGCGGTGGGGGTGAATTCAGTCATTGATTCTTCTCCTTGTGCCCGGAACTACTTGCCGAGCGTTTCTTTTGCAGCAGCGATTACGGCTTCGGTGGTGATGCCGAACTCGCGGAACAGTGTCTTGTAGTCAGCCGATGCACCGAAGTGCTCGATCGAGACGGAACGGCCGCCGTCTCCGACGAGCTCCCTCCAGGTCAACGCGAGACCGGCTTCGACCGATACCCGGGCGGTGATCGCCTTCGGCAGAACCTTCTCGCGGTAAGCGTCATCCTGCTCGTCGAACCATTCGAGGCACGGAACGGAGACGACGCGGGCGTGAACTCCCTCTGCCTTGAGTGCTTCGCGGGCGTCGACAGCAAGCTGCACCTCGGAGCCGGTAGCGATGAGAATGACGTCAGGGGTGCCGTTCGAGGCCTCCGCGAGGATGTATGCGCCCTTGGACACGTTCGACGCTGCCGCGAACGTGTCGCCGGATGCTTCTCCGGTTCCACGCTCGAACACCGGAATGTTCTGGCGTGTCAGCGCGATGCCAGCGGGCCCGCCGCGACGCGTGAGGATTTCCTGCCAGGCGTATCCGACCTCGTTGGCGTCTCCGGGACGGACGACGGCGAGGTTCGGGATGGCCCGGAGCGTGGCGAGCTGCTCGATCGGCTGGTGGGTCGGGCCGTCTTCGCCGAGCGCGACGGAGTCGTGCGTCCACACGAAGATCGACGGCACGTTCATCAGTGCGGCCAGGCGAACGGCCGGACGCATGTAGTCGCTGAAGATCAGGAACGTTCCGCCGTATGCTCGGGTCGGTCCGTGCAGGGCGATGCCGTTGAGGATCGCGCCCATCGCGTGCTCACGGATTCCGAAGTGCAATACGCGGCCGTACTCGTTACCTGTCCACTCGTGAGTGGAGTGCTCGCTCGGAACGAAGGATGCCGAGCCCTCGATGGTGGTGTTGTTCGACTCGGCCAGGTCGGCTGAACCGCCCCAGAGTTCCGGGATGATCGGTCCGAGAGCGTTGAGCACCTTTCCGGATGCTGCGCGGGTCGACACGTCCTTGCCCGGCTCGAAGACCGGGAGAGCGTCTGCGACACCGTCGGGGAGCTCGCCAGAGAGCAGACGTTCGAGGAGCGCCGCGTTCTCCGGGTTCGCTGCCGCCCAGACGTCGAAGCCCTTCTGCCATTCGGCATGGTCGGCCGCGCCGCGCTCGACGGCCTTGCGGGTGTGTGCGAGCACCTCGTCAGAGACGACGAAGCTCTCAGCCGGGTCGAAGCCGAGGACTTCCTTCACCGCGGCGAGCTCGTCTGCACCGAGAGCGGAACCGTGGATCTTGCCGGTGTTCTGCTTCTTCGGGCTGGGCCAGCCGATGATGGTTTTGAGGATGATGAGCGACGGCTTGTCGGTCTCAGCCTTCGCAGCCTCGAGCGCGTCGTTCAGAGCGTGAAGATCTTCGACGTACTCGCCGGTCTTCTTCCAGTCGACGGTCTGGACATGCCAGTGGTATGCCTCGTATCGCTTGGCAACGTCTTCGGTGAAAGCGATGTTGGTGTCATCTTCGATCGAGATCTGGTTGCTGTCGTAGATGGCGATGAGGTTGCCGAGCTGCTGGTGGCCGGCGAGGGAGGATGCCTCGCTCGTGATGCCTTCCTGCAGGTCGCCATCACCGGCGATGACGTAGACGAAGTGATCGAACGGGCTCGAGCCTGCTGCGGCGTCAGGGTCGAGAAGCCCGCGCTCGAAACGAGCGGCGTACGCGAATCCAACAGCGGAGGCGAGGCCCTGACCGAGCGGGCCGGTGGTGATCTCGACGCCATCGGTGTGTCCGTACTCCGGGTGTCCGGGGGTGAGGGAACCCCAGGTGCGCAGCGCCTTGAGATCCTCGAGCTCGAGGCCGTAGCCGCCGAGGTACAGCTGGACGTACTGCGTCAGCGAGCTGTGGCCGACGGACAGCACGAAGCGGTCCCGTCCGAGCCAGTGCTGGTCGCTCGGGTCACGACGCATGACCTTCTGGAAGAGCAGGTACGCCGCTGGGGCAAGGCTCATGGCCGTTCCCGGGTGGCCGTTACCGACCTTTTCGACCGCATCCGCTGCAAGGAGGCGGGCGGTGTCTACCGCCGTATTGTCAATGGAATCCCATTGCAAAGCTGCCACTTTAGTGACCCTTCTGATCGAGATCGCCGGGCCATTTCTGACCCGCCGACTGAGCGCGTAACACGCACATTGGCTTCATTGGCTCCGCCGCGCACGTTTCTCCCCTGGACGAACGAGAGGAATGGGTGCCGCTAACGGTTTGGCGAGCGGTTCCAGTATACGGACCCGGAATGTCGGCACCGGGATGATTACGGCGAACGCGGAGACGCTGACAGGACCGGCGGCATCCGAACCCGGTCATCGCCTAGAATGGGGAGGTAAGCCACCCGGTTAGAGGAGCGATGAACATTGCTGTAGAAGACCGCGTCACGCCGGCCGGCGTGAGCGCCGTCGACAAGGTCAGGGGATACATTTCCCTCACCAAACCCCGAGTGATGGAATTACTTCTCGTCACGACGGTCCCCGTCATGATCCTCGCCCACGGCGGGATCCCGGACCTGTGGCTGGTCCTCGCCACGGTGATCGGCGGAGCACTCAGCGCCGGGTCCGCAGGAGCTTTCAACTGCTACATCGACCGCGACATCGACAAGGTGATGAAACGGACCAGCAATCGTCCGCTCGTGACGGGCGTGCTGAGTCCCCGTGAAGCTCTCGTTTTCTCCTGGGTCCTGGCGATCGCCTCGACCGTCTGGCTCTACCTGACGACGAACCCGCTCACGGCCGCACTCTCGGTCGGCGCAATCTTCTTCTACGTGGTCATCTACACGCTGTGGCTCAAGCGATGGACGTCGCAGAACATCATCTGGGGTGGCATCGCCGGCTGTTTCCCCGTACTGATCGGCTGGGCCGCTGTTGCGAACTCACTGAGTTGGACTCCGTTCATTCTCTTTGGTGTGGTGTTCCTCTGGACGCCTCCGCATTACTGGCCGCTCTCGATGAAGTACCGCGAAGACTACAAATCCGTCGGCGTTCCCATGCTCGCTGTAGTCCGCGGTCGCGCCCAGGTCGGCCTCCAGGTCATCCTGTACGCCTGGGCCACCGTCGCCTGTTCGCTGCTCCTCATCCCCGTCGCCTCGATGGGGATCGTGTACACGGTCGTCGCCGTGGCATCCGGCGGTTGGTTCATCTACGAGACCCACCGCCTGTACAGCCTCGCGATCCGTCACGAGAAGGTCTCACCGATGCGCGTGTTCCACGGCTCGATCAGCTACCTGACCCTGCTCTTCCTGGCCGTGGGCATCGACCCGCTGCTGCCGTTCTGATCGGGAACGCCGGTCCCGAGCGAGAGGGCAGGCAGGCGACGTCGCTCGCTGGCGGCCTTGCTGCCGATCTGGCCGCGTGGCAACCGCTCGATTCCGGCCAGGCCGACCTTCGCAACGAGTACCTCGCCTTCGTCGAAGCGCGTGGTGTCACCGCACAGGAGCGCGGCAGCGATAGGGCGCATCTCACGGCGAGCTGTTTCGTCTTCTCCGCCGACCTGTCCCGCGTGCTGCTGTGCTTTCACAAGAAGGTGCGCGCCTGGGTGCAGCTGGGGGGCCACATCGACCCCTCGGATCGCTCCGTCGCTGCGGCGGCTTTCCGTGAAGCGCTCGAAGAGGGCGGACTCGGCGTCACACCGCTGTCGCAGCTGCACCTCGACGTGGACAGGCATGAGCTGGGCGACGGCTTCACCCAGTGCGACGTCCACTGGGATGTCGGCTACGGCGCCATCGCCGATCTGGAGGCCCTTCCCATGGTCAGCGACGAGAGCGAGCAGGTGAAGTGGTGGCCCGTCGACGAACTCCCCACTGCGGTCCCCGACGGCTTCGAGCACCGACTGCGGCGCGTTCACGATGCGGCGGCCGCCCGGCAACCGACGGCGGATTAATCTCACATGTCGGGATCCCCGCCGAGAGGTCTATGACGGCTGGAGGGCCTCTACCGGCTCGGCGTCGACTGGAACAGCCGCCGGGGACGTGAGGTTGAGGACGACAACCGTCATCGCGGCAGCCAGCACACAGGCGAGGACCATGTGCAGTCCGACGAGTACAGGCGGCAGGCCGAGTCTGGCCTGCGCAACGCCGACAACGATCTGCAGCCCCTCGACGGCGAGAAGGCCGAGAGCGGGCAACTGCAGGCGTTTCACCGGAACCAGCCACGCGGCGGCCACGATGAGCCCGGTGAGGGCGAGCGTGATGTACGCCGGCCACGAGTGCACGTGCTGCAGGATCTCGGGGTCGAGGCCGTTGCGAGCCGCTCCCTCATCGCCGGCGTGCGGCCCGGACCCGGTGGTGAGGATGCCGACGACGATCGTCACAGCGACGAAGAACGACGCAGCGTGGGTGGTTGCGGCCAGCCAGACTGGCGCCGTCCGAAGCCGGGGTCCGTTTCCGGAGTAGACCCGGAAGACCAGGACCGACGCGAACACGACCAGAGCGACGCTGATCACGAAGTGGAATCCGACCACGTAGGGGTTCAGCCCGCTCCACACGGTAATGCCTCCGACGACCGCCTGGAGGAGCACACTGCAGGCGGGGATCACGGTAAGGACGAAGAGGTCCCTGCGCTTGGCGCGGTACCTCAACACGAACAATAGCGCAAAGATAGCGATGATCTGCAGGACGAAAAAGAGTGTCCTGTTGCCGAACTCGATGACGCCGTGGATGCCCATCTCCGGCGTGCTGATGAACGACTCGTCCGTGCATTTCGGCCAGGTCGGGCACCCGAGGCCCGACCCGGTCAGGCGCACGGCGCCTCCCGTGCCGACGAGGACGGTCTGCGCGGCAAGGTTCAACCATGCCACGACCCGGACACGGCGGTCGACATCGGTCGGAAGCCACGCCCAAAAGCGCCGGAACGCCTCGACGATCCGCGTCCGGAGTCCTCGGGGTGCCTCGGCGGTGTTGTTCACGGTGGAGCGATCCTCACTTGTGTTGTTGCTGTGACTGGTATCGGGCCTGCTGCTATTTATCCGCACAACCTGTAGAATCATAAGGTTCAAGCAATCAGTTCTGGCACTCGCCAGCGAACGGCGCGGGAGCAGCGCGGCCCCCGTCCTTGAACAATTCTAGATACGCAGATCAGCCGCCTGCACACTCCCGAGCAATTCGCGTTGGTGGGGCGTGCGCGGGAATGCGTCGCGCAGAAATCCTGTTACGCAGCTGAGAAGGAAAGAGGTTGACATGTCAGACGTCCTGATAGACCGCCCCGAACTCGCAAGCCTCGGGCAGTACGAATTCGGCTGGGCCGACTCGGACACGGCCGGCGCATCCGCCCGTCGTGGTGTGTCGCCTGAGGTCGTCACAGACATCTCCAACCTCAAGTCCGAGCCGGACTGGATGTTGCAGCGCCGGCTCAAGGGACTCGCCCTGTTCGAGCGCAAACCCATGCCGACCTGGGGAGCAGACCTCTCCGAGATCGACTTCGACAACATCAAGTACTTCGTTCGGTCGACCGAGAAACAGGCCCAGACCTGGGACGACCTGCCCGATGACATCAAGAACACCTACGAGCGACTCGGGATCCCCGAGGCGGAACGCCAGCGCCTCGTCTCCGGCGTCGCAGCCCAGTACGAGTCCGAGGTCGTCTACCACCAGATCAACGAAGACCTCGAGCGCCAGGGCGTCATCTTCATGGACACCGACACTGCTCTCAAGGAGCACCCGGAGTTCTTCGAGGAGTACTTCGGCTCGGTCATCCCCGCAGGAGACAACAAGTTCGCCGCACTCAACACCGCGGTCTGGTCTGGCGGTTCGTTCGTCTACGTGCCGCCTGGCGTCCACGTCGAGATCCCACTGCAGGCTTACTTCCGGATCAACACCGAGAACATGGGCCAGTTCGAGCGCACGCTGATCATCGCCGACGAGGGTAGCTACGTGCACTACATCGAGGGCTGCACAGCCCCGATCTACAAGTCGGACTCCCTGCACTCCGCGGTCGTCGAGATCATCGTGAAGAAGAACGCCCGCGTGCGATACACGACGATCCAGAACTGGTCGAACAACGTCTACAACCTCGTCACCAAGCGTGCCACGGCAGCCGAAGGCGCGACCATGGAATGGATCGACGGCAACATCGGCTCCAAGGTGACCATGAAGTACCCGTCGATCTTCCTTATGGGCGAGCACGCCAAGGGTGAGACGCTGTCTGTGGCCTTTGCCGGTCCGGGTCAGCACCAGGACGCCGGCGCGAAGATGATCCACATGGCGCCGTACACGCAGTCGTCGATCGTCTCCAAGTCGATCGCGCGCGGAGGTGGACGCGCCGGGTACCGGGGCGAGGTCCGGGTGGATGCCAACGCGCACCACTCCGCCAACACCGTGCGCTGCGACGCGCTTCTCGTCGACACCATCTCACGCAGCGACACCTACCCGGCGATCGACATCCGGGTGGATGACGTTCAGCTCGGTCACGAGGCCACCGTCTCCAAGGTCAGCGAGGAACAGCTGTTCTATCTGATGAGCCGTGGCATGCCCGAAGACGAGGCAATGGCGATGATCGTTCGCGGCTTCATCGAGCCGATCGCCCGGGAACTCCCGATGGAATACGCACTGGAACTCAACAAGCTCATCGAGATGGGCATGGAAGGATCGGTCGGCTAAATGACGATCTCCCCGCCGGAACACGCGACCACGAAGCTCGAGAACACCGGGCAGCTCGGCTACAAGAAGCACACGGATGGTGGATGGGGACTCGTTCCGATCCAGACCCGTTCGGAACGATTCGCCTCTCCTGTCGTCGAGGACTTCCCGGCCGTCACCGGTCGTGAGGCTGTCTGGAAGCTGACGCCGATCGATCGCATCTCCGATCTCATCGACGGACCGCTCGACGGAAGCGCATACGACATCGACGCGCCTGTTGTCGACGGTGTCGACGTGCGCTGGGTCGATCGGACCGACGCACGGATCGGAACGGCAGGAACTCCTGAGGAGCGCGCCTCGGCCAACGCCTGGACGCGGTTCGACCAGGCACTCGCCATCACCGTGTCAGGCGAAGACTCGAAGACCGCACGCGTCACGCGCTCCGTGCTCGGCAACGCAGCACGCGCCGCCCACGTGCTGATCGAAGCGAAGCCCTTCAGTTCCGGACTCATCATCCTGGCCAACACCGGTCAGGCGCGCCTGACCGAGAACGTCGAGATCCTCGTCGGCGACGGCGCCAACCTCACCGTCGTCACCGTCCAGCAGTGGGACGACGACGCGGTCCACCTGTCCTCGCACTTCACGACCGTCGGCCGCGATGCCCGCATCAAGCACGTCGTCGTCACCCTCGGCGGCAGCGTCGTCCGGGTGAACCCGTCGACGCACCTCAACGCGCCTGGTGGAGAGGTCGAAGCGCTCGGCCTCTACTTCGCCGACGCAGGGCAGCACCTCGAACAACAGGTCTACGTCGACCACGATGCGCCCCACACTCGCAGCCGCGTCACCTACAAGGGCGCACTGCAGGGCGCAGGAGCTCGCACGGTCTGGATCGGGGATGTCCTCATCCGCCAGTCCGCGACCGGGACCGACAGTTACGAGCAGAACCGCAACCTCGTCCTCACCGACGGCACCCGCGCCGATTCGGTACCGAACCTCGAGATCGAGACCGGCGACATCGCCGGCGCCGGGCACGCGAGCGCCACCGGCCGCTTCGACGACGAGCAGCTGTTCTACCTGCAGGCCCGCGGCATCCGCGAAGACGAAGCCCGCCGCCTCGTCGTGCGGGGATTCCTCACCGAGATCGTTCAGCAGATCGGTGACGCCGAACTGCAGGAGCGCCTCGAAATCGCGATCGAGGAAGAGCTGAACGGAACCAGCCTGTCAGCGGACGCCGACCGTGGCTGAACGCGTTTGCGCGCTCGGTGACCTGAAGCTGAACGAGGCGAAACGTGTCGTCGTCGGCGGCAAGCCGATCGCACTCGTCCTCGACAGCAACAACGAGATCCACGCCATCGGCGACACCTGCACACACGGCGACATCTCGCTGTCCGAAGGTTTCGTCGAAGGCGACACACTCGAATGCTGGGCGCATGGCTCCCAGTTCTCCCTTCTCACGGGCAAGCCTCAGTCGCTGCCCGCCTACGAACCCGTCCCGGTCTACATTGTGGAACTGGCGGACGGCGACGTGTACATCGACCCGACCGTAACGAAAGAGATTTAGCTCATGGCTGTACTTGAAATCCGCGACCTGCACGTCAGCGTCGAAACCGAGCAGGGCCCCAAGCCCATCCTGCGCGGTGTCGACCTCACCATCAACAAGGGTGAGACGCACGCGATCATGGGACCGAACGGTTCAGGCAAGTCCACCCTCGCGTACACGATCGCCGGACACCCGAAATACTCGGTCGACTCAGGATCGATCACCCTCGACGGCGCAGACGTCCTCGCGATGAGCGTCGACGAGCGTGCGCGCGCCGGCCTTTTCCTGGCCATGCAGTACCCGGTCGAGATCCCCGGCGTCACCGTGACCAACTTCCTGCGCACGGCGAAGACCGCCATCGACGGCGAGGCCCCGCCGATCCGCCACTGGATCAAGGACGTCAAGAGCTCGATGAAGAACCTGCGGATGGACTCGACCTTCGCCGAGCGCAACGTCAACGAAGGCTTCTCCGGCGGCGAGAAGAAGCGTCACGAAATCCTCCAGCTCGAGCTGCTGAAGCCCACGTTCGCTGTGCTCGATGAGACCGACTCCGGTCTCGACGTCGACGCGCTGAAGATCGTCTCGGAGGGCGTCAACCGCGCCAAAGAGACCACCAACCTCGGCGTCCTTCTCATCACTCACTACACGCGCATCCTGCGCTACATCAAGCCGGACTTCGTGCACGTCTTCGTCGACGGCCGGATCGCGGAACAGGGCGGACCCGAGCTCGCCGATCGTCTGGAAGACGAAGGCTATGACCGATTCCTCGCCGATGATGCGACGACGGCGTAAAATCAGATCATGGTGACAACACTGAGCCCTCAGCGCTTCGATGAAGTCGAAGAAGCGCTCAAAGACGTCATGGACCCCGAGCTCGGCATCAACATCGTCGACCTCGGGCTGATCTACGACCTCGGCTGGGATGAGGAGAACGACGCGCTCATCATCCACATGACGCTGACTTCCGCCGGCTGCCCGCTCACCGATGTGCTCGAGGAGCAGACCGCGCAGGCGCTGGACGGCGTCGTCGAGGCGTTCCGCATCAACTGGGTGTGGATGCCGCCGTGGGGTCCCGAGAAGATCACCGACGACGGCCGCGACATGATGCGGGCCCTCGGCTTCTCGATCTGACCCGATCGATCGAGGAGGCCGAGCCGCTATCGTCGAACCATGACGATCCCCGTCTCGGTCGACCCGATCGACGTCCTGCGCTCACGCACGAGCGAGAAATGGGCGGAGTACCCCGACGACGTGCTCCCGATGTTCGTCGCCGAGATGGACTACCCGCTCGCTGAGCCGATCCGTCGCGCGCTGCACGCGGCGATCGACCGTGGAGACGCCGGATACGTTGCAACGACGAACCCGCTGCCTGCCGCCCTCGTCGGTTATGCCGCACGGCGCTGGAACTGGGACCTCTCCGCAGCGACACTGCTGTCGACGGCTGACGTGAGCATGGGCATCGTCGAGATCCTCCGCCGGGTGACGTCGCCGGGTGACCGTGTGGTGATCACGACGCCCGTGTACCCGCCGTTCTTCGACCTGGTGACCGAGGCCGGAGCATCCGCCCTGCCTGTCCCTCTGGCCGACACCGGAAGTGGATTGCGACTCGATCTCGATGCGCTCGACGCTGCCTTCGATGAGGCAACAGCGTTCGTGCTTTGCAACCCGCACAATCCGCTCGGCTCGCCGCACTCCGCCGCAGAACTGGCGCGTGTCGCCGACCTCGCTGCCCGGCACGGTGTCACGGTGATCAGTGACGAGATCCACGCGCCGCTCACCCAGCCGGATGCCGTGTTCACTCCGTACCTGGCCTCCTCAGAGATTGCCGCGGCCAAGGGGTTCGCGATCCACTCGGCGAGCAAAGCCTGGAACATCGCCGGCCTCAAGTGCGCCGTTATGGTGGCCACCGGCGCGGAGCCGGCTGCGATCCTCTCCGGGATGCCCCTCGAGGTGACCTGGCGCACGGGGCAGTTCGGCATGCTCGCGAGTACCGCCGCATACACCGACGGTCAGGGCTGGCTCGACAGCGTCCTCGACGCCCTCGCCTCCAACCTCGATCTTCTCGACGAGCTACTGCGCACACACCTCCCTGAGGTGGGCTGGCGCCGGCCGGCCGCCGGCTATCTGGTCTGGCTCGACTTCCGGGGACGGGGATGGGGAGACGACCCGGCCGAGCGTATCCTCCGTGAGGCAGGGGTGGCGCTGAGCTCCGGCCTCGGATTCGGCGACCTCGGTGTCGGGTACGCGCGCATGAACATCGCCTGTTCGGCCGAGCTCCTCGAGGAAGCCGTCCTCCGGATCGCCGCCATCTCCCCGGGTCCTGCTGCGGAGTGAACAGGCGAGCCGCCCACCCGGCGGGCTCCCAGCCGTCGACAACGTAGACTGTCAGGTTGACCCCATTGTTCGATGCGCCGTTTTGGCGCGCCCCCAGGAATTGGACTGCGTTTTGCTGAGTGTGCACGATCTCGAAATTCGCGTCGGGGCGCGCGTCCTCATGGACGAGGTCAACTTCAGAGTCTCTGACGGGGACAAGATCGGGCTCGTCGGCCGGAACGGCGCAGGCAAGACCACGCTGACGAAGGTCCTCGCCGGTGAACTGCTGCCCTCGAACGGCAAGGTCGAGCGCTCAGGCGAGCTGGGCTACCTGCCCCAGGACCCACGGTCAGGCGACCCGGAAGAACTCGCGAGGACGCGGATCCTCAACGCACGCGGACTCGGCAGCCTCGTGCTCGGCATGCACGACGCGACAATGGGTATGGCCTCCACGGATCCCGCAACAAGCGAAGCCGCCATGAAGAAGTACGGCAACCTCGAGGAGCGGTTCCAGATGCTCGGCGGCTACGCGGCCGAAGCGGAGGCCGCGTCGATTGCGAGCAACCTCAATCTCCCCGACCGGATCCTCGACCAGCAGCTGAAGACCCTGTCCGGCGGTCAGCGCCGACGGATCGAGCTGGCCAGGATCCTGTTCTCCGACGCACGGACCATGATCCTCGACGAGCCCACCAACCACCTCGACGCCGACTCGGTCGTCTGGCTCCGCGAGTTCCTCAAGACCTACACGGGCGGATTCATCGTGATCACCCACGATGTCGAGCTCGTGGGGGAAACCGTGAACAAGGTGTTCTACCTCGACGGCAATCGTCAGGTCATCGACGTGTACAACATGAACTGGAAGAACTACCAGCGACAGCGCGAAGCTGATGAGGAACGCCGCAAGAAAGAGCGTGTCAACGTCGAGAAGAAGGCCACGTCGCTGCAACTCCAGGCGGCGCGATTCGGGGCGAAGGCGTCGAAGGCGGCGTCCGCCCACCAGATGGTGGCCCGTGCCGAGAAAATGCTCTCCGGTCTCGACGAGGTGCGTGCCGTCGACCGCGTCGCCAAACTGCGTTTCCCCGACCCCGCTCCGTGCGGCCGGACACCACTCATGGCGTCCAACCTGTCACGCAGCTACGGCTCGCTCGAGATCTTCACCGCCGTCGACCTCGCCATCGACCGTGGCTCGAAGGTTGTCGTCCTCGGACTGAACGGTGCAGGAAAAACGACTTTGCTGCGAATCCTCGCCGGCGTCGACAAACCAGACACCGGGCAGGTCGAGCCGGGCCACGGCCTCCGAATCGGCTACTTCGCCCAGGAGCACGAGACCCTCGACGTCAAGCGCAGTGTCCTTCAGAACATGGTGTCGAGTTCGCCGAACATCACCGAGACCGAGGCCAGGAAGGTGCTCGGATCGTTCCTGTTCACCGGGGACGACTCCCACAAGCCGGCCGGCGTGCTGTCCGGTGGAGAGAAGACCCGTCTGGCCCTCGCCATGATCGTCGTCTCCGGTGCGAATGTGCTGCTGCTCGATGAGCCCACGAACAACCTCGATCCGGCCAGCCGCGCCGAGATCCTCGACGCTTTGTCGCATTTCTCGGGCGCAGTGGTACTGGTCAGTCACGACGAGGGTGCCGTCCAGGCACTCAACCCGGAGCGGGTCCTGATCCTCCCTGACGGCGTCGAGGACCACTGGAACAAGGACTACCTCGAACTGATCGAACTGGCCTGACGGCCGGTCGGTCAGCGGGCGCCGGCCTCGCTCGCATCGACGAGATCGTCTTCGACGTCTGAATCGGTGCGTCTGGCTGCCCGTTTTCGGGCGCGTTCTGCCGCGCGCGCCTTCTCGGCGGGGTCGTCGGCGTTGAGGTGTCGATACTCTTCGCGGACCGCGTATGCCAGGAACGCAAACCCGAGCAGCCCGAAGACGAGCCACTGGAACGCATAGGACAGGTGGGATCCCTCGTCGAGTTCCGGCTTGAACGCCGGGTACGGACGCGAGTCGCTCGGAGCGGGATCCTCGGAATCGAGCAGCCCGTATGCACCCGTGTACACCGGTTGGTCGAATTGTTCGGCGAACTGGGCCAGCTCGACGGTCGCGATTTGACCGTCGGGCGCACCGCGGCCCGGCAGCGCTGGTTCGCCCCCCTTGAGGCGGGCGATCACGGTGACCTCACCGGACGGGGGAGCCGGAACGGCATCCGGCAGGTCCTGCGCGTTCCCGGTCGGCAACCATCCGCGGTCGACGATGAAAACCGAACCGTCGGCGAGTTGCAGGGGAGTGAGGACCTCAAAACCGGGCTGGCCGCTGCGCGGCCGGTTCCGAACGAGAACCTGGTCGTCCTCGAGGTAGCTCCCGGTCATCTCGACGGGAGTCCACGTGTCGTCGTCGTTCCAGTCGTCGACGTCACCGAGAACATCCGCCAGGGCCACTGGCGACGCGTCGTAATTGTTGATAACGCGCGAATTCGAGACCCGCTTTTCCTCGAGCCGTGAAAGCTGCCAGTTGGACAACAGAACGCAGACCAATGCGAACACGACGGCGACGGCGAGGTAACCGAACCATCGTCTGCTGAACGCGAATCGCCAGTTCTTCATCGGTCACCCCCCGCGTCCAAAGCAACGGCCCGGACGGGAAAGTCCCGGGCAGCGAGGAACGCGGAGAGGTATTCGGAGTGCTCGTCACAGGCGAGCCACACCTTCACGCGGTCTTCGCCGTGGATCTTCGGGTTGCGCCACTCGATCCGCCATCCGGCCTCGGCGGTGCACCCGGCCCGCGAACAGGTGAACTGCTCCGGTTCCTGGAAAAGTCCGATCATGAGGCTCGCTGATCCGGCTCGGAATCGTGCGTCTGCGTGGGCTCTGGGCGCTGCGGAATCACGACGACGCCGTCCGGCCGGAGCACCGAGGTATCGGCACGCGGTGAACCGACGTTCGCGAGGACGACGGCGACGTACGGCAGCAGAATCGCCCCGGCGGCGAAGACGAACAGCCACCAGCCCTGCGCGAAAAGCATGAGAAACAGGCACAGCACTCTGATGCTCATGGCAATCGAGTACTTGAGCACACGCGCGCGTCTTTCCGCATCGGGTGACGGCGGCAGGGAGGTGATGGATGGCTGTTTCATTCCCTCCCAGACTACGCTTGTTTTGTTCGCCCAGCCCGGTGTGCACGCTGTCGACAGCGATGCTCCTGCTGGGAATTTCCCCTACGCCGGAAGGCCGATACATGCCGCAGATCGAGATCATCCCCCGCACCGTGCTCATCACCGGAGGTAACCGCGGAATCGGTTACGCCATCGCGGAGGAGTTCGTCTCGCTCGGGCACCGGGTGGCCGTGACCGCCCGGTCGGGCGCGGGCCCGGAAGGTACGCTCACCGTGCGTGCCGACGTGACGGATGCCGCCTCGATCGACGCGGCGTTCACCGAGATCGAGCAGAAGCTGGGCCCCGTCGAGGTCGTCGTCGCCAATGCAGGAATCACGAAGGATACACTCCTGATGCGCATGTCGGACGAGGACTTCGACAGCGTCGTGAACACGAACCTCGGTGGTGCGTTCCGTGTGGTGAAGCGAGCGTCGAAGGGGATGCTCAAGGCCCGCTTCGGGCGGATCGTGCTGATCTCGAGTGTCGTCGGACTGTACGGGGGGCCCGGGCAGGTCAACTACTCGGCGTCGAAGGCCGGACTCGTCGGCATGGCACGTTCGATCACCCGCGAACTCGGGGGCCGCGGGATCACCGCGAACGTGGTCGCGCCCGGCTTCATCGAGACGGACATGACTGCCGAACTCGCCGAGGCCACCCAGGCGGAATACAAGAAGAGCATTCCCGCCGGCCGTTTCGCCACTCCGGCCGAGGTCGCCAAGGCCGTTGCCTGGCTGGCCGGCGATGACGCCGGATACATCTCGGGCGCCGTGATCCCCGTCGACGGTGGCCTCGGCATGGGGCACTGACCCGGACCCTGCCGAGTGCGTGTCAGCCGCGCAGGCCGAGCAGCGGGAGGATGTCGGAAAGGTCGACCGCGCCGCAGACGACGTCAGCGCGCTTCCGAACGGCGGGCTTCGCGTTGAACGCGACGCTGAGACCCGCCGCCGCCATCATCTCGAGGTCGTTGGCGCCGTCGCCGACGGCGACCGTCCTCGACATCGGAACCCCGGCGTCCGCCGCCCAGTCCCGGAGGGCGGATGCTTTCGCCGTGGCGTCGATGATCGGACCGGTGACCGCCCCGGTCAGCCGGCCGTTTACCACCTCGAGCCGGTTGGCGCGCCACACGTCGAGACCGAGATCGGCTCCGAGCGGATCGAGCAGCTCGTGGAAGCCGCCGGAGACGACACCGACCTGGCCGCCTGCCTTCTGCACCCCCGCGAGAAGGTCGCGAACCCCGCGCGTCGGCGCGATGCGCGCGGAGACGGTCGTGAAAACCGAGTCCGGCAGCCCGGCCAGGGTCGCGACGCGCTCACGGAGGCTGTCGGCGAAATCGAGTTCACCGCGCATCGCGCGCTCGGTGACATCGGCGACGAGGGCGAGCGAACCGGCTTCCTCCGCGAGCAGCTCGATCACCTCGTTCTCGATGAGGGTGGAATCGGCGTCGAGCACGACGAGGAACCGGGCCGGCGCTGAGCGCGCCGGCGAGTGCTGGGAACTCATCGGGAGACGCGCACGCCCTTGCCGACGACGGTGAGCCCTGACGCGGTGACCGTGAAGCCGCGTGCACGGTCGCGGTCGTGGTCGACACCGATCGATGCGCCGGATTCCACGACCACGTCCTTATCGAGGATCGCCCGCTTCACCGTGGCATCCGGCTCGACCATCACCCGGTCGAAGAGGACCGAGTCAACGACCTGCGCTCCCGATTCGATTTTGGACCAGGCGCCGAGCACGCTGCGCTCGATGTGTGCACCAGAGATGAGCGACCCGAGCGACACAATCGAGTCGATGGTCGTTCCGAGGTTGCCCCTGGCGTCACGCACGAACTTGGCCGGCGGAGAGTTGAGCTGCTGGCTGAAGATCGGCCATTCGCTGTTGTACAGGTTGAAGATCGGAAGGGTCGAAATCAGGTCCTGGTGCGCTTCGAAGAACGAGTCGATCGTTCCGACATCCCGCCAGTAGTAGCGGTCGCGGTCGGTCGAACCTGGAACGTCGTTGCGTTTGAGGTCGTACACGCCGGCGTCTCCGCGCGCCACGAAGTCGGGGACGATGTCTCCACCCATGTCGTGGTTGGAATCGGTCAGTTCACCGTCGCGGGTGACCGCGTCGATCAGGGCGTCGGTGTTGAACACGTAATTACCCATCGAGGCGAGAACCTCGTGGGGAGCGTCAGCGAGGCCCTGCGCGTTGATCGGCTTCTCGAGGAACTCGGAGATCTTCGTCGGGTCGGCCGGGTCGAGTTCGATGACACCGAATTGGTCGCTGAGTTCGATCGGCTGCCGGATGGCCGCGACCGTCGCTCCACGACCCGAGTCGATGTGGGCCTGAATCATCTCGCGGAAGTCCATGCGGTAGACGTGGTCGGCGCCGACGACCACGACGATGTCGGGCTTCTCATCGCGGATCAGGTTGAGGCTCTGCAGGATCGCGTCGGCGGAGCCGGAGAACCAGCGCTTGCCCAGGCGCTGCTGGGCCGGGACGGATGCGACGTACGAATTGAGCAGGCCGGAGAGGCGCCAGGTCTGCGACACGTGGCGGTCGAGGCTGTGCGATTTGTACTGCGTCAACACGACGATCTGGGTGAGCCCGGAGTTGATCAGATTCGACAGGGCGAAGTCGATGAGCCGGTACTGGCCGGCAAACGGCACGGCCGGTTTTGCCCTGTCTGCTGTGAGTGGCATCAGGCGTTTGCCTTCTCCGCCTGCGAGGACAATGCCAAAGATCTTCTTCGATGCGACCATGCCACAACACTAGAGGCAACCCCATACCTGTACTAGCGTTCGTGTCATGCGAGTTGATCTTCTTACCCGGGAATACCCACCAGAAATCTACGGCGGGGCCGGTGTGCACGTGGCAGAGCTGGTGTCGGCGATGCGCGGCGAGATCGATGTCACCGTGCGCTGTTTCGGTGCCGACCGGGGAGAGGCCGATACTTTCGCGTACCGGGTACCTGAGGAACTCGCTCGCGCCAATGGTGCACTGACGACGCTGGGAACCGACCTGCTGATGGCGCAGGACGCGGAGGGCGCCGACCTGGTGCACTCGCACACCTGGTACGCCAACGGTGCCGGACATCTGGCGAAGCTGCTCCACGGCATCCCGCACATCGTGTCGGCGCACAGCCTCGAGCCGCTGCGTCCGTGGAAAGCCGAACAGCTCGGCGGCGGGTACCGCGTGTCGAGCTGGATCGAGAAGACCGCATTCGAGGCAGCGGATGCCGTGATCGCGGTGAGCAACGGGATGCGGCGCGACATCCTCCGCAGCTACCCTGCACTGGATGAGTCGCGGGTACACACCATCTACAACGGCATCGACCTCGCTGCGTGGCAGCCGGTGCACGACGACGAACTCGTGCGCTCCCTCGGGATCGACCCCGATCGCCCCAGTGTCGTCTTCGTCGGGCGGATCACCCGGCAGAAGGGGCTGCCGTACCTGCTTCGAGCAGCGTCCCTGCTGCCGAAGGACGTTCAGCTCGTGCTCTGCGCCGGTGCGCCGGACACTCCCGAGATCATGGCGGAGGTCGAGGCAGGCGTCCGTGAACTCCAGAAGGAACGCTCGGGAGTCGTCTGGATCGACCGGCTGCTGCCCCGCCGTGAGCTCTGCGCCGTACTCACCGCCGCGACGACCTTCGTGTGCCCGTCTGTGTACGAACCGCTCGGCATCGTGAATCTCGAGGCCATGGCCTGCGGCGCCGCTGTGGTCGGCACCGCGACGGGAGGCATCCCCGAGGTCGTCGACGACGGCGTCACCGGTCGGCTTGTGCCGATCGAACAGGTCACTGACGGCACCGGAACGCCGGTCGACCCTGATCGCTTCGTCGCCGAACTGGCTTCAACCCTCACCGCTGTGGTGTCCGATCCGGATGCCGCCAGGGCGATGGGGGTCGCGGGTCGCGACCGTGCAGAACGCGAGTTCAGCTGGTCACGGATCGGCCGGGAGACCATCGACCTGTATCGGTCTGTCCTCGCCCGCTGACGGGCGAGCCACGACACGACCAGGGCCCCGGGACGGATAGGCTTGAAGCATGTCGAGCGTTTTGCAGTTGAGTGACGTATCGGTCGTGCGCAATGGTCGTGCGATCGTGGATTCAGTGTCGTGGACGGTCGAGGACGACCAGCGTTGGGTGGTGCTTGGCCCCAACGGGGCCGGCAAGACCACAATCCTTCAGCTGTCGTCCACGCTGATGCATCCGAGCAGCGGGCAGGTCACGATCCTCGACTCCGAACTCGGCAAAGTGGATGTCTTCGAACTGCGTCCGCGAATCGGAATCGCGTCGACGGCGATGGCCCGCCGGGTTCCGTTCGAGGAGACCGTGCTCAACGTCGTCATGACCGCGGCGTACTCGGTCACCGGGCGCTGGAACGAGGACTACGAAGACATCGACGTGAAACGTGCGAAGCGCGTCCTCGCCGAGTGGCGTCTCGAAGACCTGTCCGATCGCCGCTTCGGGACTCTCAGTGACGGCGAGCAGAAGCGGGTGCAGATCGCCCGTTCGGTGATGACCGACCCCGAACTGTTGCTTCTCGACGAGCCCGCGGCAAGCCTCGACCTGGGAGCAAGGGAAGAGCTCGTCGCGCTCCTCGGCGGGTACGCCCGTTCGGAGGATTCACCGGCGATCGTCATGGTCACTCATCACGTGGAAGAGATCCCGTCCGGCTTCACCCATGCATTGCTCCTTGCCGACGGCAAGGTCGTCGCTTCAGGGCCGATCGCCGAAGCCCTGACAAGCGACACGCTCACGGCGACCTTTGGATTGCCGATCGAGCTGACCGAACGCGACGGCCGATACAGTGCGCGTGCCGAGTAGCGGCGCTCATCTGATAAAGTAGGTAGCTGGCCCCGATGGGCCGCACACTTTCTTACCGCACCGCCGGTGCGCACGAGACTGACACACACCCAACGACTTGCAAGGAAGTCCTCATGAAGACTGACATCCACCCCGACTACAACCCGATCGTTTTCCGCGACCTCGCGTCGGGCGCAACGTTCCTCACCCGCTCCACGGTGACCAGCTCCAAGACGATGGAATGGGAAGACGGAAACGTCTACCCCGTGATCGACGTCGAGATCTCGTCTGAGTCGCACCCGTTCTACACGGGCAAGCAGCGCATCATGGACTCGGCCGGACGCGTCGAGAAGTTCAACCAGCGCTTCAAGGGTTTCGGCGCGTAAGCACCAACACTTTTCAGAAAGACCCGCGGTCCTCGGACCGCGGGTCTTTTGTTGTATGCGGGAGTGCGCTGGCGGGAGCGGGATGACCGAGGAACGAAGGGGAGCGTCAGAACGGGGGAGTATCGTCCACGCAGCCATTCGGCTGAGACTGCTGCGACTGCTGCGGTGGCGACGTCTGCTTCTCCCGGGGAGGGCCTGGCACCGACAGAATAATGTCTGGCTGTGTGACGTACGTCCGTCCTCCTGGTGAGGTCCAGCGCAGCGCGCCGGCGCTGAGTTGTTCCGCCCGCCAGATGGTCTGATGTTTCAGCCGGTGATGTTTCGGACAGAGGTGCGACAGGTTCTCGCACTGGGTCGCTCCGCCGAATTGGTGATCTTTCGTATGGTCGAGATCGCAATGACGAGCGGCACGACGACACCCAGGGAACCGGCACGTTCCGTCGACATAACGAAGGTAGCGCCGCATCGCCTTGCTCGGTCGATATGTCGTGGAATCGAGGGCGATCGGAGCACCCGTCTTCGGATCGGTCAGCATCCGGTTCCAGGTTGCGGCCTGACCGGCGAGGAGTCGGGCGGTCTTCGCGTCGATGGGACCGTAGCCATCGAGGGTGGCGGGTTGGTCACCCCAGCCGAGGAGCGTCAGCGCCGGCACGGTTACGACGACGGTGGGGCGGATCCGGCTGAATGCAAAGCCTGAACCGATCGACGGGCTGATCTCAGCCTGTGGAGCGGGGTCAGTGAGGTCAGTGGGGTCAGTGGGGCCAGTGAGGCCACTGAGGAGATCGCCAGACAGAGCCGCCGCCAGCGCATCGGCACAGACATCGACGCTGAGTTGCGGCAGGGTTCGCTCTTCACCTGGTTTCTTGCGCAAGACATCCGCCCGGTCACGAATGGCCGTGAAGATCGACGACGCCTCCGGGGCGGTCGTGTAGAGACTCAACCACGCCATACCGTCGGCAGCAGGTTCGAAGTCGAGTCGGCGGTCCTTCGCTGATTTCGCGACGCGTGCGGCGATTGACTCCTCGTCCAGGCGCTCGCGGAGCAGCCGTGCCTTCGACGTGAACTGCGGCACGGTCAGAGCCTTCGCGAACGGCAGGGCCTGTTGTTCAAGAGCCGACGCCGCATCGGGGTTGAGGGTGGAAATCTGGTCGACGATCACCCGGGCGTGCCGGTACGAAATCTCACCGCCCCGAAGCGCGTCCATCGTTGCAGGCAACCGGCTCATCAGGGCCTCACTGTCTGCGAGCATTCCTCTCACCGTCGCCTCAGGCATCCGCAACGCGCAGGCGAGTTCCGCGATCAGGGACCTGCGTGCCATCTCGCGGCGCTGGGATTCTGTGAGCGTCGACCCGAACGTGAGTACGCCGTGTTCGGTGATCTCGGCGAGTCGCCTGGCCTCATCGATCCGTTCCACCTGCCAGGCCATGAGCTTCGCCTGGTCGCGATCCGAAGCAGCGACTTCGTCAACGAGAGCGCTGACAGCATTCGCCCGCGCTGAGCTCAATGGCGGTTCGATCGGACCGTCGTCGAACATCACAGCGAGTGCCGGATCGACGTCGTCGTCTGCATCCTGCGGTGGATCAAGGAGCTCTTGCATGCCCCTATTTTCTCGGGGACCACCGACATCCGACCTCGACAGATCGGACCCGCCAATGGGAGTGACTGACTTGTGCTGGCCGGAGGTGTCAACGTTTAATGCTGGACGGTCGACGACTGTCTCAGCGGAGGAGTCGGGTGACGAACTCGTCCACGACAGTGTCGATCGACAGGTTGTCGTCGATGGGAGTTGTGAGACGGTCAAGCATGATTCCGTCAATTGCATAGTGGAACAAGGCCAGCTCGATTCGCCCTCCGGGAAGGCCAGCGCTCGAGTTGAAGGCGACATCGTCTTCGAATGCTCGCCGCCTCCACGCCCCGAGTGTTTCTGCAACGCTTGGGCGCCGCGATGCTTCGAGCCTTAGCTCGAACAGCGCGAGCGACACATGCGGGTCTGCGCTGAGCCGCCGAACGACGTCGCGCAGATACTCGGCGAACAGGGCACGGTCCGGTGCGCGCCCGAGAGGCGGCGCGACGGTGTCTGGGTTGGGGGCGAGTCTCTCTTCGATCCGATCGACCAACGCGGTGATCAGGGCGTCGCGAGTCGCAAAATAATTAGAGGCGGTTCCCCTCGGGGTGCCTGCGGCGGCATCGACAGCACGGTGAGTGAGGCCACGAGCGCCCTCCTCCGCAAGAACGCGAATACCTGCGTCGGCAAGCGCTGAACGTCGATCGTCGTTGCGAACCATGGACACGATGCTACCCGAACCACGACGCCTGTTGTACTCTAACTACGACAAATGTCGTGATTGGAGTCAGTATGCGCGAACTTGTTTACTACGTGGCCGTCAGTCTCGACGGTTACATTGCCGAACCAGGCGGCGGATTCGACGCGTTCCGCGCCGAAGGCGATCACGCGTCAGTGATCTTTGGTGAGTACGCTGACGCACTTCCTGGGCACACCCTGTCCGGCCTCGGCATCGAGCCACCGCGAACACAATTCGACACGGTCATCATGGGGTGGAACACCCTCATCCCCGCGCTGGAGATCGGCATCACCAGTCCATACCCCCACCTGCGCCAGTTCGTTGCGAGCCGACATATTCGCGACCTCGACTCGTCAATCACCATGACGAACGATCCGTTGTCTACGGTCCGTGATCTGAAGAAGGAAAACGGGCTCGACATTTGGCTCTGCGGTGGGGGAGAACTCGCGGGTGCGCTGCTGCCGGAGATCGACCGCCTGGTGCTGAAAAGGAATCCTTTCGCTTTCGGCTCAGGAATCCCACTTTTCGGCAACGCACCCTACGAACCGCGAGCACTCGTGCTGACGGTTTCGCGCTCGTTCCGGTCGGGCGTCATCGTCGAAGAGCACGTATTCAGCGACTAACGCCGCCCGACGCGCGACCCGCTGACGCTTGACCTCGAAAACGTCTCCTCGCAGTTGCCTTCCCGTCAGGTCAGCGCAGACACGGTCACGGCCGTATGCGGTCAGCGCACCGGCCACCCGGTTGACGCCACGAAAGTGGCGTCACGGTTGCGGCGCATGTAGTCCTGGAAGCTCACGGCCTGGTCCTCGCACCAGCTCTCCTGGAGGCGGTGCAGTTCGATGGCGTCGACGTCGAGGGCACGGGAATGGGTGCGAGCGATCGCCTGGGCGACTCGCCCGGCGGCTATGGCATCCGCACCGGCGTCATGGGCGTCCGTGAGCTCGACGCCGTAGTGGAAGGCAGCGGCCACGAGCGTGCGCTTGCCCTTGCGGTAGCGGTCGACGGCTTTGTCGATGACCAGGGGGTCGATTACCGGGAACGGATTCACCAGCGGCGCCACGCGGTGGCGTTCGGCCTCGTGGAACAGCAGGGAGAGGTCGTATGGCGCGTTGTAGACCACGACGGGGATGCCCGCATCAAAGTAACTCCGCAGCGCTGCGACGATCTCGGCGACCACGAGAGGGGCCGGGCGTCCTTCAGCACGCGCACGTTCGGTGGTGATGCCGTGGACAGCGGTCGCCTGCTCAGGGATGGGAACCCCGGGGTCTGCCAGCCAGTCGCTGCGGCGGACAACGTCACCCCGGCCGTCGAGGAGACTGACGTTCGCACTCACGATCCGGCTCGTCACGACGTCTATCCCGGTTGTCTCGAGGTCGAAGACGGCGAGGGTCTCGGCCCACTGAGCGACGGTTGTTATCTCCACGGGGGCAACGGTATGGCGCACCACCGACATGTCGTCGCTCACGAGTGGCGCCTCTGCGAGAACGGCGAGTCGTCCGGTCTCGCCACGTGCAGCCAATAGAAACTCTGGGTCGCGATGGTGAGGGTCACGGACCCGTGCTCGTCGAAAGACGGGAACTCTCCTCCACCGAAAAGGTCGAAGAGTCGACATCCGGCCAGGTCAGGCGCCACGACCGTCGTCGCGATCGGGTGGTGCGAGAAGCTGAAGACGCAGAGGATCTCTTCCTTTTCGTCGCCGATGTGACCGCCGACATGGCCACCGGTTCCCTCGTACCGTCGGACGAAACTCAGAACCGATTCGTGATCGTTCGACACCACGTCGATGCTCCCGAGCCCGAAAGCCGGGTGCCCCTTGCGCACGTGGATGACGTTGCGAACCCAGTGCAGGAGCGACCGGGACTGGGCCAGCTGGGACTCGACGTTGACGAGGGTGTAGTTGTAGACGAGCGACTGCACTACCGGCAGGTACAGCTTGCCTGGATCTGCCGAAGAGAATCCGGCATTGCGGTCAGGCGTCCACTGCATCGGCGTGCGAGACGCGTCACGGTCGGCGAGCCAGATGTTGTCGCCCATGCCGATCTCATCGCCGTAATAGATGAATGGGCTCCCCGGCAGCGAGAACAGCAACGCGTGGGCGAGTTCGAGTTCGGCCCGGGAATTGTCGAGCAGGGGAGCGAGACGGCGACGGATCCCGATGTTCGCGCGCATCCGTGGATCGTATGCGTACCAGCCGTACATCGCCTGCCGGTATTCCTCGCTCACCATCTCGAGAGTGAGTTCGTCGTGGTTGCGCAGGAAGACGGCCCACCCGGCCCAGGCGGGAATATCCGTCGTTTCGGAGAGCATCCGGACCAGTTCCTCAGCCTGCTGCGACCTCAATGAATAGAAGATGCGGGGCATGACCGGGAAGTCGAAGGCCATGTGGCATTCGGGTTCCTCGTCTGTGCCGAAGAAAGCGGCGACCTCGCGGGGCCACTGGTTGGCTTCGGCGATCATCACGCGGCCGGGATACTCCAGATCGACCATGGCACGGAGCGTCTTGATGAAGGCGTGCGTCTTCGGTTCGCCTTCACCATTGCCCTCGTCCGATTCGTACAGGTAAGGGATCGCATCGAGCCGGAAGCCGTCGACTCCCATGTCGAGCCAGAACCGGATGACGTCGAACATGGCGTCGTGGACGGCCGGGTTCTCGAAGTTGAGGTCGGGCTGGTGCGAGAAGAAACGATGGAAGAAGAACTGTCGCCGAACCGGGTCGAAAGCCCAGTTGGAGTCCTCGGTGTCGGTGAAGATGATCCGGATGTCCGGCCACTTCTCGTCGGTGTCGCTCCAGACATAGAAGTCCCCGTACGGCCCGTCCGGATCCTCACGGGATTCCTGGAACCACTCGTGCTGGTCGGAAGTGTGGTTGAGCGGGAGGTCGATGATGATGCGCATGTTGCGTTCGTGCGCCTTGGTAACGAGGTCCTTGAACTCGTCGACGGTGCCGAACTCCGGAAGGATCGACCGGTAGTCGGAGACGTCGTAGCCACCGTCTCGCAGCGGCGACGTGAAGAACGGGGGGAGCCAGAGAGCGTCGACACCGAGCCATTGCAGATAATCCAGCCGCGAGGTCAGCCCCTGCAGGTCACCAGCTCCGTCGCCGTTGCTGTCGACGTACGCCCGCACCATGACCTCGTAGAAGATCGCCCGGCGATACCACAACGGGTCTCGGGCGAGTCCGGGAAGTTGAATGGGAGCGGTGAATGTCACGGGGAACCGATTCCGTTTCGGGGGCGCGGGGCGTGTGTCCCCGCGTGGGAGTGTAGGCAGTCTAAAGGCGGGATGGTTCGGTTCCCGCGAGCGAAAAGCCTAAACTGGAATTCCCCATGACAGTTCGTTCACCGTACGCCGCGCGCCTCGATCGCATCCCGGTCGCCCGTCGCTCCATCTCCGTCGGCGGAAGCCTCACCAGCTACTGGGAATACGGCACGCCGTCCGACCGGCCCACTCTGGTGATGGTCCACGGATTCCGCGGTGACCACCACGGGCTCGAACCCGTCGTTGCGCACCTCGAGGGTTTCCATATCCTCAGCCCTGACCTGCCCGGTTTCGGCGAATCCGAGCCGCTTCCCGGCACCCACGACATCGACGGTTACGGTGCCTGGTTGAACTCGTTCGTCGCCGCCATCGACCTGCCTGTTGCCCCGGTGATCCTCGGCCACTCGTTCGGTTCGATCATCGTGTCGGCGTCGCTGGCTCGAACAGCGCTCCGCGCACCGCGGGTGATCCTGGTCAACCCGATCGCCGCTCCTGCCCTCGCCGGGCCACGCGGCATCCTCACACGCCTCGCCGTCTTCTACTACCAGATGGGGGCGTGGCTGCCCGAGCCACTCGGATTCGCGCTTCTGCGCAACCGCATCATCGTCCGCGTGATGAGCGAGACCATGGCGAAGACCAGAAACAGGGACCTGCGTCGATGGATCCACAACCAGCACGACCTCTACTTCAGCGCGTTCGGCAACCGCGCCGTCGTACTCGAAGCCTTCCGGGCATCCGTCGGCAACGACGTCAGCGAGTTCGCCGCACGCGTCGTCGACCGGACCCTGCTGATCGCCGCTGACCGCGACGACATCACGCCCGTCGACGCCCAGCACCGTCTCGTCGACGCCTTCCCCGACGCCACCCTCGAGATCCTTCCAGACGTCGGACACCTCATCCACTACGAGGTCCCCGGTCCAGCCGCCGACCTCATCCGGGCATTCCTCGCCGAGGAGCCCGAGTGAAACTCCTCGTGGATTGTCGCTGGGTGACCGCCGATCCCGATGATCAGCTCAGCCGGATGACGCGCGGAATCGTGGGTGCTCTCGCCGAGCGGCGTCCGTTCGTGATGATCGTCGGGCCGTCGACAGCACTCGACCTGCTGCCCGACCTGCCGTGGGAACTTCTGCCATCACCGACCAGCCCTGCCGAGCTGACGACCGGACGCAGACTCAACTCGATCGGGGCCGACGTCGTCTTCTCGCCGGCACCCGGCCTGTCAGGAATCGGTCGCCGCTTCGGACTGATCACGGCAGGAGGAACACCTCACGTACCGAAGGGCGCGAGTCTCGCGACCCGGTTGGCCGTGTGGCCGTGGCGGCGCCGCTTCACCCGGGCGTGGATGATGCGTTCCGTCGACGTGATGGTCGGTGTCTCCGGTGCCCAGCAGCGGGCGTTGCTCGGTGACAGCGTCGCCGACCAGCCGGTCATCGCCCTGCACGCCGAGGACGCGGCAAGCGTGTCAGCTGAGACCTGGCGCGAGACCGTCGCTCAGCTCGACCGCGTCATCGAGTCGGTCTGGACGACGACAGAGGCCGGTCGCCGATAACCCGAACCGGTCGCTCAGTCGAGCAGTCGTTCCGCGAGCGCGGCGAGGGTCTCAGACGCTCCGGAGTCGAGTTTGACTGTCGCCCGTGAATCGCCCTTCGTCGCGCCACGGTTGATGATCACGATCGGGAGCTTGTTGCGGCGGGCGTGCTCGAGAAGACGGATGCCGGAGTTCACGACAAGCGACGAACCGGCGATGACGAGGGCGTCAGCGGTCGCGATCAGATCCCTCGCTTCTGCGAACTTGTCTGTCGGGACGAACTCCCCGAAAAACACGACATCGGGCTTGAGATGACCTCCGCAGACGGAGCAGACCGGCGGGATGAAGTCGTCGACGCGAGCGACTTCGGCGTCGCCGTCCGGGTTGAGGGTGACAGCGTCCGGGTTCGAGAGCCATGGGTTCTCCCGGTCGATCCTTGACGCGATGCTCGCCCGGGCGAAGGTCTGGCCGCAGTCCAGGCAGTGCACGCGGTCCATCGACCCGTGCAGATCGACGACCCGTTTCGACCCGGCGCGCACGTGCAGTCCATCGACGTTCTGCGTCACGACGCCGTTGACCAGCCCGTGGTCTTCCAGGGTGGCGAGCATCCGGTGGCCTGAGTTGGGCCGTGCAGCGTCGAACATCGCCCAGCCAAGGTGACTGCCGGCCCAGTATCGCCGGCGCGACGCGTCATTGAGCAGGAACTGGGAAACCGTCATCGGGGTGCGCTTCGGTGCTCCAGCTCCCCGGTAGTCGGGGATGCCGGAATCGGTGCTCACACCGGCACCGGTCAGCACGGCGAACGTGCCGCCCCGGAGGACGGCGTAGGCTGCATCGAGCCCTTGTTCGTCGAGCTCAGGGGTCGATCCCGCGATCATGGTCATGCTGCCTCCGAAACCCGCGACTGTCACGAGGGTGAACAACCGTCGTGTCGGAATTGTTTCAGCATCCGTCGCCCGGTCGTTCCTCAGAGACTACGCCACCCCAGCCGAAGGAATCTCGTGCAGATCGTCCCCATCACCGACCTCGGGGTCGACGGCCTCTCCGACTACGCGCGACTCACCGACGTCGCCCTCCGACGGGTCTCAGAGCCGGCCGGGGGACTGTACATCGCCGAATCCCACAAGGTGATCGCTCGCGCGTTAGCCGCCGGCCACGCCCCGCGTTCGGTGCTGCTGCAGGAGCAGTGGCTGCCGGATGTCGCTCCGCTGCTCGAGAAGTTCCCCGATGTTCCGGTGTACGTGGGTTCGTCCGCTGTCCTCGAGTCGCTCACCGGATACCACATGCACCGCGGAGCCCTCGCTGCCATGCAGCGACCCGAACTGCCGGCGATGGTCGATCTGCTGGAACACGCGACCCGCATCGTGATCCTCGAAGACATCGTCGACCACACGAACGTCGGGGCGATCTTCAGGTCAGTTGCGGGGCTCGGTGCTGACGCCGTCCTGATCACCCCGCGCTGCGCCGACCCGTTGTACCGTCGCAGCGTGCGGGTCAGCATGGGCACCGTGCTCCAGGTTCCGTGGACCCGGATGCCGGAATGGCCGGAGGCGCGACGCCTCCTCGGGGCCGCTGGTTTCCACGTGGCCGCACTCGCCCTCGACGACCGGGCGATATCGCTCGACGAGTTCTCGGCGAACCCGCCGGCACGAATCGCACTCACCCTCGGTGCCGAGGGTGATGGCCTGTCGACTGCCGCCCTCGACGCGGCCGACTCCCTCGTCACCATCCCGATGCTGCACGGCGTCGATTCGCTCAACGTGGCGTCCGCGAGCGCCGTCGCGCTGTGGGCCGTCCGCGATCGCCGCGTCCTGGAGCACACCTCCCGTCCTTGAACGCGCCGTCGCGATCGGCCGGTGGCGGTGGTGGTCCCGGTTAGGATGATCCGGTGTCAGATTCCCGCCGTTCCGATCGACAGCGGATGTACCGACGCAGGCGGGTGACGGTTTTCGGCCTCATCACCGTCGTGCTCCTCGTTCTCGGCTACACCTCGATCGCCCTCCTTCGCCCGGTTCCCGCGGCAGCGGCCCAGCTGGAAAGCATGGAGCCCCTCACCCAGCCGGCCACGGCTCTCACCTGGCCGGGTTTCGGCTCAGGGGCGATCGGCGTTGTGGGCACCGACGGCCTCCTCGACAGCCATGGCGCTCAGGAGTCCACCCCGATGGCGAGCATCACCAAGACGGTGACGGCACTCGTCGTTCTCGACGAGATGCCGCTCAAGGCCGGGGAGAGCGGGCCCGAACTCACTCTGACCAACGACGACGCCCGGATCTACTCCGAAGTGATCGCCGAGGGCGGCTCAGCGGCTCCCGTCGTCGCCGGGTCGGTGTTCACCCAGCGGCAACTGCTCGAGGCGATGATGCTTCCGTCCGCGAACAATTACAGCATCACGCTGGCGAATTGGGCCTTCGGCTCGGTTCCCGCATTCCTCGACCGAGCGACGGCCTGGCTCGTCGCGCACGATCTCGCTGGCACGTCGCTTGCGGACTCCAGCGGTCTCGACAGTGACAGCCGTTCCACCCCCGCCGACCTGGTGGCGATCGGCAAGCTCGTCCTCGCCCACCCGGTTCTGTCTGAGGTCGTTCAGGAGCAGTCAGCGGTTCTGCCCGTCATCGGTGAGGTGAAGAACACCAACAAGCTCCTCGGAAGCAACGGGGTGATCGGGTTGAAGACCGGAACCACCACCGTGGCAGGAGCGTGCCTGCTCTTCGCGGCCGAGGCCACGATCGGCGACACGACGGTGACCCTGGTGGGCGTGATCCTCGGTGCGCCGAACCACCTCCGGCTGAATGAGGCGGTCACCGCACTCCTCGCTAGCGCCACCGCCGGATTCCATGAGGTGCAGCTCGCCGCCGCCGGTGACCGGTTCGGAAGGTACACCGCTCAGTGGGGAGCGACGGCAGACATCGTCGCGGCCGAGCCGGCCAGCGTCCTGGTCTGGCAGGATGCGCCGGTGACCGTGACTCCGACGGCATCCGCGATCGAGTCCGGCGGGGACGGACGCGCGGTGGGCTCCGTCACGTTCGAGCATGACGGCGAGTCCATCGTGATTCCCCTTGTGCTCGACGGCGAGTTCGCGGGAGCGGATCCCGGCTGGAAGCTCGCGAACCCGTTCCGCTGAGTCGCTCGAAACTGAGTGAGCGTACCGAGCAGAACGTACCGAACCGGTCTTGCCGCACAGTACTCACGGTTCACTGCGGGTGTAGCGCTCGGCGAGGGGCCGCTTGGCTGTGATGAAGTCGCCTGAGGACTGGTGGCGGATTCGCCTGACCACCCACGGCACCAGGTATTCACGTGCCCAGACGATGTCCGACGCGCGAGCCTGCCGCCAGGTCGACGCTGGCACCGGCTCCGGTTTGAGCGGCTCGAGGTCGTTGTCAACGGCGAGGGCGTCGAGAACCATCCTGGCGACGGTGTGGTGGCCGAGCGGGTTGAGATGCAGTCGGTCAGGCGACCACATGCGGGAGTCCTGCACCGCCGAAAGTGACCAGAGATCGGCGACGATGCAGTCATGCTTCGCCGCGATGGCGCGCAGATTCTCGTTGTAAATGGCTACTTTGCCTCGGATGCCACGGAAGACGGGGGAGAATCCGACGTCGACCCCGGTGAACATCACGATCGTCGCCCGATCCCGCCTCAGACGCGCGATGGCATCGTCCATCCTCGCTGCCGTCACATCCGGGTCCGTTCCCGGCCTGATGACGTCGTTGCCGCCGGCCGAGATGGAGATGAGGTCCGGCTTCAGATCGAGCGCGGCATCCACCTGTTCGTTCACGATCTGCGCGATGAGCCGACCGCGCACGGCGAGGTTGGCGTAGGCGAAGCCGTCGACACCCTGCGCGAGCACCTCAGCGACCCGGTCGGCCCAGCCCCGGTGACCGTCAGGGAGGCTCGGCTCGGGATCGCCGATCCCCTCGGTGAACGAGTCACCGATCGCCACGAAGCGTGACCACGGGTGGGGCCGCGCCTGCAGCACCACGTCGTCGCCGAAACTGTCGATGCCGGCATTCTGGATGTCGTTCACTGATGTCCTCCCATCCGAGCGAGCCTACCCCCGCCCGCCACGCCAAGGCACCCCGTCGTTTTCCCTCTCTCCCGTACCTCGGGTAGATTACCGTCAAGTGAGCACAGAGATTTTTTCGGGGGAGCAGGCGAGCGTGGATGCCGCATCCGGCCCCCGAATCGGAACCTCTGCAGCCGAGCACCTGTCGCCCGCATTCCCGGAGCGAGCCGCGTGGGGAACCGTCTCCAAACTGCGGGCATGGCAGGAAGAAGCGATCGACTCGTACTTCACGACCGAACCCCGCGATTTTCTCGCAGCCGCTACTCCTGGCGCAGGGAAGACGACTTTCGCACTGAGGCTCGCCGCCGAGCTCCTGGCCCGCCGCACCGTCGACCGCATCACCGTCGTCGCGCCGACCGAGCACCTCAAGAAGCAGTGGGCGGATGCCGCACACCGTGCGGGCATCCGCCTCGATCCGACGTTCACGAACGCGGCCGGACGGTATGGCCGCCACTATCACGGCGTCGTCGTCACCTATGCCCAGGTCGCCGTCAGGGCCGCCCTCCACCGCGACATCACGGAGTCCTCGAAGACGCTCGTGATCCTCGACGAGGTCCACCACGGCGGTGACGCGCTCAGCTGGGGAGATGCGATCCGTGAAGCGTTTGAATCGGCGACCCGCCGGCTGTCGCTGACAGGGACGCCGTTCCGCTCAGACACCGCACCGATCCCGTTCGTGTCGTACCTGCCAGACAAGCAGGGCATCAGGACCTCGCTCAGCGACTACACCTACGGCTACGGTCGCGCCCTCGCCGACGGCGTCGTTCGCCCCGTCATGTTCATGGTCTATGCCGGTCACATGCGCTGGAAGACGAAGGCCGGCGACGAGATGGAGGCGCGGCTCGGTGAGGGCAACACGAAGGACATCACCTCGCAGGCCTGGCGGACGGCGCTCGACCCGAACGGCGAGTGGATCCCGCAGGTGCTGCAGGCGGCCGATCGACGGCTCAGCGAGGTGCGTCACGGCATCCCGGATGCCGGTGGACTCGTCATCGCCACCGACCAGACCGCTGCCCGCGCGTACGCCGCCATCCTCAAGGACATCACCGGGGAGAGCCCCACCGTCGTCCTGTCTGACGAGAAGGAATCCAGCGACAGGATCGATGCCTTCTCGGCGAGCGACAGTCGCTGGATGGTCGCCGTCAGGATGGTGAGTGAGGGCGTCGACGTCCCCCGGCTGGCCGTCGGTGTGTATGCGACAAGTGCATCGACACCGTTGTTCTTCGCTCAGGCGATCGGCCGCTTCGTGCGTGCTCGCCGGCGCGGCGAGACCGCCTCCGTCTTCCTTCCGAACGTGCCGAACCTGATGGCACTGGCCGCACAGCTCGAACTCGAGCGGGACCACGCTCTCGACCGCAGGACGGACGGGGATGCCGAGGGGGACATGTGGAACCCCGAGGACGCGATGATGGCCGAGGCCAATCGCGATTCGACGGCTTCCGATTCGCTCACGGCCGAGTTCGCGTACGAAGCGATGTCGTCATCTGCGACGTTCGACCGTGTGGTCTATGACGGTGCGGAGTTCGGTCAGTACGCCGAGCCTGGCACCGACGAGGAACTCGATTTCATCGGACTTCCTGGCCTGCTCGAACCCGACCAGGTACACGAGCTTCTCACCCAGCGTCAGGCGAGGCAGGCGAAACGGTCGTCGACGAAACCTCAGCCGGCCCCCGACCCCTCAGCGGACGTGCCCCCACCCCTCTACCGAACCCTCAAGGAACAGCGCAGCCTGCTCAACAGCCTCGTCGGGCTGTACGCGAAGACCACGGGGGAGCCGCACGGTCTCGTCCACGCTGAGCTCCGCCGGATGTGCGGGGGGCCGGCTGTGCAGCAGGCGAGTGTGACCCAGCTGCAGTCGAGGATCGAATGGCTGCGGAAACGGATGAGCGGAAAACGCTGACCACGCCTGAATTGGACGGGAGCCCGGCGGTTGAACGGGTTTAACAGCGAAAAGCCGGACCATTCCTGGTCCGGCTTTTCTACTGTCTCAACACAGTGTGCGCGAAGGGGGACTTGAACCCCCACGCCCGTAAGGGCACTAGCACCTCAAGCTAGCGCGTCTGCCATTTCCGCCACCCGCGCATGTGTTCCAGCAGCCGGTATTTCTGCTGCCGAGGTAAGACTTTAGCACGATTTTCGGACCCCGTTTTGCACCGCTGCGAAACCACGGGGAGGTAGCGTTGGACCCATGCTTTCAGCAGACGCGACCCCGACCGATACCGACGCGACCCTCGATGAGACCGTCCGCGTCGCCCGCGACCTCATCCGGATCGACACGACGAACTACGGCGAGGGCCGCTCGAACGGTGAGACCGCTGCCGCCGAATATGTGGCCGAATACCTCCGGACGCTCGGGCTGGAGCCGCAGCTCTTCGACTCTGAACCGGGTCGCACGAGTGTCGTCGCCAGGGTCGCCGGCCGCGACAGCAGTCGGGGCGCACTCGTCGTGCACGGGCACCTCGACGTGGTTCCCGCCGACGCCGCCAACTGGAGCGTGGACCCCTTCGGCGGCGAGATCCGAGACGGGATGCTGTGGGGTCGCGGTGCGGTCGACATGAAGAACATGGACGCGATGATCCTCACGGCCGTCGCCGACATCCTGCTTGCGGGAGAAAAGCCCGCCCGCGACCTCATCCTGGCCTTCTTCGCCGATGAGGAGAACGGCGGCGTCTACGGATCGCACTACCTCGTCGAGAACCACCCCGAACTCTTCGCAGGAGCAACCGAGGCGATCAGCGAAGTGGGCGGATATTCGATCTCGATCGACGGCAAACGGGCCTACCTCGTCCAAACCGGCGAGAAGGCCCTGCTCTGGGTGAAACTCATCGCGACCGGGCCTGCCGCCCACGGCTCCCGCGTCGTCCGCGAGAACGCCGTCACCAGGCTCGCCGAGGCCGTTGCTGCCGTTGGCCGCCAGGACTGGCCGATCAGGCTCACGGCGACGACCACTGCTCTCCTC
The DNA here is from genome assembly GCF_015752285.1 of Mycetocola sp. CAN_C7. Taxonomy (NCBI): domain Bacteria; kingdom Bacillati; phylum Actinomycetota; class Actinomycetes; order Micrococcales; family Microbacteriaceae; genus Mycetocola; species Mycetocola sp. CAN_C7. Next base: position 213,044 of record NZ_JADOUY010000002.1, on the reverse strand, counting down.
GACGAGGTGGCCCGCATCCTCGGAGTCGAACCGCAGGCGCTTGGTCCGGACGAGCTCGCCCTTGCGACCGGCACGGCATCCGGTTTCATCCAGGCATCACTTCGCACGACGACGAATCCCACCGTCCTGACTGCCGGATACAAGCACAACGTCGTCCCCGATCGGGCAGAAGCTCTCGTCGACATCCGTTCTCTCCCCGGCGAGGAGGATGCCGTGCTGGCCTCAGTGCAGGAACTCATCGGCCCGGACATCGAGATCGAGGTGCTCCACCGCGACGTCGGCCTGGAGAACGAGTTCTCTGGCCCGCTCATCGACGCCATCTGCCGCACCCTCGCCGACCATGACCCGGGCGCTGAGGTGCTGCCGTACCTGCTGCCCGCCGGGACCGACAACAAGGCACTGTCGCTTCTCGGTATCACCGGGTACGGGTTCGCACCCCTGCGCCTGCCGGAAGACCTCGACTTTCCCGCCATGTTCCACGGTGTTGACGAACGCGTTCCCCTCGACGCATTAGTCTTTGGCAGGCAGGTCCTCACGGACCTCCTCCGCAGCTACTAACTCTTCAAGGGCAGGAACGTCGTCACCCGTGGACCTTCTCAACGCGATCATCCTCGGCCTCGTACAGGGCCTCACCGAATTCCTCCCCGTCTCGTCGAGCGCTCATCTCCGCATCGTGGGCGAGTTCCTCGGCACGGGCGAGGACCCGGGTGCCCGATTCACAGCGATCACGCAGATCGGCACCGAGCTCGCCGTCATCATCCTGTTCTGGAACGACATCGTCAGGATCATCGGAGCGTGGTTCCGGTCGCTTCGCGGCACGATCCCTCGAAACGACCCTGACGCCCGGATGGGCTGGCTGATCATTCTCGGGTCGATCCCGATCGTCGTTCTCGGCCTGCTGTTCCAGGACCAGATCGAGACGACCTTCCGATCCCTCTGGTTCACCGCATCCATGCTGATCGGATTCGGCCTGCTGCTCGGGCTCGCCGACTGGATCGGCCGCAAGAACCTCAAGCTCGAGAACCTCGGCTACCGCGACGGCATCATCTTCGGATTCGCCCAGGCGCTCGCGCTCATCCCGGGGGTCTCCCGCTCCGGCGGAACGATCACGGCGGGGCTGTTCCTCGGCTACGAACGCGCAGCGGCCGCTCGCTACGCTTTCCTGCTCGCCATTCCTGCCGTGCTCGGTAGCGGTTTCTACCAGGTCTACAAATCCATCGCCGTCCCCTGCACCGATGGGGCGACCAACTGCACCCCTGAGGTCTACGGACCGCTTGAGACCGTCGTCGCCACAGTCGTGGCATTCGCCGTCGCTCTCGTCGTGATCAAGTTCTTCATGAGCTACATCTCGAAGCGCAGCTTCCTTCCGTTCGTGATCTACCGGATCGTGCTCGGCCTCGTGCTCTTCGTCCTCCTCGGCAGCGGAGTCCTCGCAGCGTAGGCGGTCATCTGCACCGTCCTCGCCGGTTTAGGCTGGGAAGGTGAAGGCATGGAAGAGACCCGAGATTCCCACGCTTCCCGGGTTCTCGGCAGCACCGTGCCTCTATGACACGGCGACGGCTGGGCTCGTGGAAGCGCACACCGGCGATACGGCGCGCATCTACGTGTGCGGCATCACCCCATACGACGCCACCCACATGGGACACGCGGCGACCTACCTCGCCTACGACACGGTGCAGAGGGTCTGGCTGGATGCCGGCCTCGACGTGCATTTCGCTCAGAACGTCACAGACATCGACGATCCGCTTCTCGAACGCGCAGCTGCCACTGGCGTCGACTGGCGTGAGCTCGCCGCCAGCCAGGTCGAGCTGTTCCGCGGCGACATGGAGGCACTGAGCATCCTGCCGCCGGAAGACTACGTCGCCGTCACCGAGGTCCTCGACGGGATCGCCGAAGCCGTACGTCGGCTCCTCGCGTCCGGAGCGGCCTACGAGGTCCCCACACCTGACAGCAGGGCAGGATCTGACATCTACTTCGACAACGCCGCTGCCGCGGGTATGAGCCCGTGGGAGCTCGGTGACATCAGCCACCTCGACGCGGCCACCATGGATCGTTTCTTCCGGGAACGCGGGGGAGACCCCGACCGGGAAGGCAAACGCAGTACCCTCGATCCGCTGCTCTGGCGCGCGGCTCGCGACGGCGAACCGTCGTGGGAGTCCGTGGTCGGCGCCGGTCGCCCCGGCTGGCACATCGAATGCTCTGTCATCGCCCTGAAAGAACTCGGGCGCGATTTCACTGTGCAGGGCGGCGGTTCGGACCTCATCTTCCCTCACCACGAGATGAGCGCGGGGCACGCTGCGGCCCTGAGCGGGCATCCGCTCGCGCGGGTGTACAGCCACACTGGAATGGTCGCCTACCAGGGCGAGAAGATGTCGAAGTCGCTCGGTAACCTCGTCCTCGTGTCGAAGCTCACCGCGTCAGGAGTCGATGCGCGGGCCATCAGGCTCACCCTGCTCGCCCACCACTACCGCTCGGACTGGGAGTGGACGGATGCCGCGCTCGGAACGGCACAGGACCGTCTCGCGCTCTGGACCGATCGACTGTCAGCGAACGCCGCACCGGGTTCCGGATCGGCAGACGGCGCCGTCGCCGCTCTGCGTGAAGCGCTGCGGATCGACCTCAACACACCGGCCGCACTCGCTGTCGTCGACGCGGCCGTCGCCTCAGGGGTCGACGACCCTGCACTTCTCGGGCGCGCGGTTCACGCCCTCCTCGGCATCGAACTCTGAGCTGGCCAGGACCGCTGGCCAGGACCGCTGCCCGGAAGAGCTGATCAGCGCGGTCCGGGCGGTTCGTTCCTGCCGTCGCCTTTACCGTCAGTCGACCGTCTAAGGTAGCGCTCGAACTCCTTGGCGATCGCCTCACCGCTGGCTTCAGGAGACTCGACAGTGTCTCTCGCCTGCTCCAACTGTTGGATGTACGCCGCCATGTCGTCGTCTTCGCCTGCCAGCGCGTCGATTCCCTGCTCCCATTCGCCGGCATCCTCGACCAGGTCACCGCGCGGGATGACGACGTCGACGATCTCTTCGAGCTTGTCGATCAGGGCCAGCACGGCTTTCGGAGAGGGAGCGTTGTGCACGTAATGCGGAACGGATGCCCAGATGGCAAGAGTGGGAATGCCCGCGTCCTCCGCGGCTTCGGCGAGGACCGTGAGGATTCCCACCGGACCCTCGTAGATGCTGCGCTCGATCTGCAGCTCGGCCCTGACCTCGTCATTCTCGCTGGAGGTGAAGATCGAGATCGGGCGTGTGTGCGGGACGTCCGCGAGCATGGCGCCGAGAAAGACGACGGCGGAGATGTCTGCGGTCAGCGCCGCGTCGATGACCTCAGCCGTGAACGCCTTCCAGCTGCGTGACGGCTCAACACCGAGCAGGAGGTAGACGTTGCCGCCGTTATCGCCGGAGACGCTGAGCTCGGCATCGTCGGCGAGCGGTTCGACAGGAGCGGACGGTGTCGACGGTCCGTAGAGCGTCGCCGTCGGCCAGGTCAGCCGGCGCCTGGACTCATCATCGAGCCCGATCACCGGCCGGTTGAACTGATAGTCGTAGTACAGCTCGGGGTCGAGTTCGAGCAGGGGAGCCACATCGAGTTGTTCCTGAAGCACACGGACGGCGCCGGTGGCCGCCTCCCCGGCATCGTTCCAGCCCTCGAATGCGACAACAAGCAGTCGACCCTTCAGCAAGAGCTCCCCATTCCGTGGATTCGTCCGCGCACTCGCGCGGGGTTCTTCCAAGAATAGGCGCAGTCCGCCAACCGGTAGCATTGAAACCCGTGACTACACAGCTTCCCGCCGCCGTCCTCTGGGATATGGACGGCACTCTCGTCGATACCGAACCGTATTGGATCTCTTCGGAGACGGACCTCGTCGAATCCTTCGGCTCCACCTGGACCTATGAGGACGCCATGACCCTGGTCGGGTCGGGGCTGTGGGAGTCAGCGCGTGTGCTGCAGTCGCATGGCGTCGCGATGGCTGAGGACGACATCGTCGCCCACCTCACCTCCCGGGTGCAGGACCGGCTGGCCCGCGACGGCATCCCGTTCCGACCCGGTGCTCGCGAACTCCTCGAGGAGCTGCGCAACCTCGGTGTGAAGACCGCGCTCGTGACGATGTCTGTGCGGTCGATGGCCGAACAGGTCGTCGGAAACCTCGGATTCGATGGATTCGACCTGCTCGTCACCGGAGACGAGGTCGAGCACCCCAAGCCCCACCCACAGCCGTACCTGCGTGCCGCCGAACTCCTCGGCGTCTCGATCACCGAGTGCGTCGCCATCGAGGATTCCCGCGCCGGACTGGCATCCGCCGTCGCCTCCGGCGCGATCTCCGTGGCCGTCCCTCACGCGGTCAGCATCGCCGCCGCCCCGACGCACACGATCTGGCCGACCCTCGCCGGCCGCACCAGCACAGACCTGGCGGCCCTCGTCGCCGCCCGCAGCAACGAAGGAACGTCACGATGACCGAACCGACCGACATCGAGCGCACGCTGGACGAGCGCCCGCAGAATTCCGGCCCGTTCCGGGTCGGTGACCGGGTGCAGCTCACCGGGCCGAAGGGCAAGCGCAACACGATCACCCTCGAGCACGGCAAGGAGTTCCACACCCATCGCGGCATCGTGGGGCACGACAGCATCATCGGCCTGCCTGACGGGTCTGTCATCACCACGACTGACGGTATCGAATACCTCGCGCTTCGGCCCCTGCTCGTCGACTTCGTGATGTCGATGCCACGCGGCGCGGCGATCATCTATCCGAAGGATGCCGCCCAGATCATCGGCCAGGCCGACATCTTCCCCGGCGCGACGGTCGTGGAAGCGGGAGTTGGCTCAGGCGCGCTTTCGCTGTGGATTCTGCGCGCGATCGGTCCGACCGGTCGGCTGGAGTCGTTCGAACGTCGTGAGGAGTTCGCCGATGTGGCGCGGGGAAACGTGGCCACCTTCTTCGGTTACGACCCGGAGAACTGGCGAGTCTCGGTCGGCGACCTCACCGAGGCACTTCCGCACGTAACCTCGCCCGAGTCGGTCGACCGGGTCGTTCTCGACATGCTCGCACCGTGGGAATGCATCGACGAGTGTGCCACAGCCATGAAACCAGGCGGCGTGCTGCTCTGTTATGTGGCAACCGTGACTCAGCTGTCTCGGGTCGCCGAAGCGATCAGGGGGACCGGCAAGTTCACGAACCCCGATTCGAACGAGACCATCGTGCGCGGGTGGCACGTCGAGGGTCTCGCCGTGCGACCGGATCATCGCATGATCGGTCACACCGGTTTCCTCATCACCGCCAGGAAGCTGGCAGACGGGGCCGTTCTTCCTGAGTTGAAGCGTCGCCCGAGCAAATCCGACTTCAGCGATGACGACGTCGAATTGTGGACACCCGGAGCGCTCGGGGAACGCAACGTGAGCGCGAAGATTCTCCGCAAGCGCGTGCGCACCGTCAACAACTCGGCGCAGCTCAGCCGTTCCCGCTCGTTCGGCGACGCGCCAGCGGCGGAGAACGACGCTGAGGCAACCGACCAGCCGTCGTCCGACTAAAATAGCCACGCGACCCTGTCGCATCCGATCCCCAAGCATCGAAGAGAGATCCCGTGCGCAAGGCACCAGCACTGCTCCTGTCCGCCGGCCTGCTGGCCGTCGCCCTCACCGGCTGCGCGCCGGGCGGGGCGGATGCCTGTGAGCCGACCACCACGGACGGCACTGCCTCGAAGCTCATCGGAGTATCCGGCGACTTCGGGTCTGCCCCTGACGTCGATATGCCGACCCCGCTCAAGGCATCCGAGACCGAGCGGTCGACGATCATCGACGGTGACGGTCCTGTGATCTCGGGCGACCAGCTCGTGCAGATGAGCTTCGCGCTGTACAACGGCACGACGGGTGACCCGATCGAGCAGGCTCCATACGGTGAGCCGGGCGTGTACCTGCCTTCACAGCTTCTTCCTGGCATGGCAGACGCGCTGCACTGCGCGAGCGTCGGGTCACGGATCGCCGTCGCCATCCCGTCGGCCGACGGTTTCGGTGCAGACGGCGCCGCAGCCGGTATCAGCGAAGACGACACCGTGGTCATGGTCGCCGACATCACTGACGCGTTCCTCGCGAAGGCGAACGGAGCCGATCGGCCGATCGTCGAGTCCGGCTTCCCGTCGGTCGTCACTGCCGCCGATGGAACGCCGGGACTCACCATCCCGAAGTCCGACCCGCCTGCCGATCTCAAGGTCGCCGTGCTCAAGGACGGCGACGGCGAGAAGGTCACGAAGACCGGATCGATGGTCGTCCACTACACCGGTGTGCTCTGGTCCGAGCAGACCATCTTCGACTCGTCGTGGGAGAAGGGTGTACCGACGGTGTTCAGCGCCGACGGCATCATCCCCGGCCTCGCGACGGCCCTGGTCGGCCAGCAGGTCGGCTCGCAGGTCCTCGTGGTCATCCCGCCGGAGCTCGGCTACGGTGAGCAGGGAAGCGGGGCCGTTCCGGCTGACGCGACTCTCGTCTTCGTCGTCGACATCCTGGGGACGATGAACTGACCGTCCCACCGTCGCGTCGCAAGGAGGAGCACCGAGTGCCGGAACCCACCGAGGCACCAGCCGGGCGCGTGGCCGTCGAGGAGCGCCTGTTCAGCCTGGTGCTCGCCCTGCTCGCCACCGAACAGGGCCTGACGAAATCCGAGATCCTGTCGACCGTGCAGGGCTACCGACAGCGTTACTCGATGTCGGGTCCGAACGCGAGCCTCGAACGGCAGTTCGAACGTGACAAAGACGACATCCGCGAACTCGGTATCCCACTCGAAACCGTCGAGTCCGCCGGGGATCCCGGCAACAATCAGCTGACGCGTTACCGCATCCCCAAGGGTGAATACGATCTGCCGAAGGAAATCACCTTCTCGCCAGCGGAGATCGCCATGCTCTCCCTGGCTGCGACGGTGTGGCGTCAGGGCTCACTCTCGGACGAATCCCACCGCGCCATCCTGAAGCTGCGTTCTCTCGGCATCGAGTCGGATGAACCCGTGATCGGGTACGCGCCGCGTGTGCGGATCAGGGAGAGTTCGTTCGAGCCCCTGCGGCAGGCGCTCGACCATCAGAGCGTCGTGGAATTCCCGTACCTCAAGCCGGGGGAATCCCGCGCCAGGACGCGCACTGTCGCCCCCCTGGCTCTCGTGCAGCACCACGGGCGCTGGCACCTCTCGGCGCATGACCTCACTGTCGACGCCGGCCGGACCTTCCTTCTCTCCCGCATCGTCGGCCCCGTCGTACCGGTGAAACGTACCTGGGCTCGACCAGACGGTGGCGGGCACGCCGAACGTTCCCTCACCGACCTCGACACCCTGTGGGCGTCCCAGGTGGCCGTCATCCGGGTCGAACCGGGAACGGATGCCTCGACGCGGCTGGCCAAAAGGGCATCTGCGGAGTCGGGCGCCACTCTCGAACTGCACTACACCGACGTCGACGTGCTGGCCGATGAGCTCGCCACATTCGGCCCCGAGGTCGTCGTCGAGTTCCCGCGGCGACTCATCGACGCGGTGATTGCCCGTCACGTGAAAACCGTCCGCGCGCACCGTGGCGGTTCGAACTCACCCGATTCGAGGGCGACCCGTGGCTAAGGCTCCTCTGCACGCCCGTGACAAACTGGCCTTCCTGCTCGCGCTCGTGCCGTACCTCATGGACCACGGACACGTTTCCGTCGCGGATGCGGCGAAGCACTTCGGTGTGGATGACGAGCAGATCCGGGAGTCGGTGAGGCTCATCGCTGTCTCCGGCGTGCCGGGGGAGACGAGTTCCTACCAGCACGAGGACCTGTTCGACATCGACTGGGACCTCTTCGAAGACAGCGACGAGATCGTGATCACCCATCTCGTCGCGATCGACGACTCGCCCCGTTTCTCCGCGAGGGAGGCAGCAGCCCTCATCGCCGGCCTCCAGTACCTGTCGTCATTACCCGAGCAGGCCGACCGTGACGTCCTGGGGTCACTGATGTCCAAACTCGCCGCAGGGTCGAGCGGGAGGCCGAGCGAGGTCGCCGTCGGATCGAGCGAGGTCGACAGCACCCTGGCCCGCATCCGCGATTCGGTGGCCGCCGGCCATCGGATCGAATTCGACTACCTCAACTCGCGCGGAGGCGCCGAGAAACGAACGGTGGATCCGCTTCGCATCCAGTCGCTCGACCAGGACTGGTATCTTCGCGGCTGGGATCACGTCCGCCAGGCCGTGAGGACGTTCCGACTCGACCGGATGAGCGGTCTTGTCGCCACTCAGGAACCGATCAGCCATCGAGCGGGCGAGATCGCCGTCCCCGACAGCCTCTTCGAAAGCTCGGATACCGATCTCACGGTCGTCGTCGAACTGCCCGAGGACGCCATCGGAATGATCGCCGACTATGTCACGACCGACCCTCCGGTCTCCGGGCGCAACGGGCGGTGCCGCGTGACTCTGCACGTTGCCCACCATCACGGACTCAAGCGACTCATCGCCGGGCTGTCCGGCGTCGTCACAGTGATCGGTCCGGACACGGCGCGCTCGAGCGTTGCGGACTGGGCGCAAGCGGCTCTCGACCGATACGCTGGGGAGATCGACGCGCAGTGACGCACGCGACATCCAGTGCCGCGCGGTAAACTGAACCGACTGACGACAGGATCAAAGGACACAACAATGGGAATCTTCGGCAACCTCACGGGATGGCACCTTCTTGTCATCGTGTTCCTGGTACTTCTGCTGTTCGGTGCTCCGAAGCTTCCCGGCCTCGCGAAGAGCGTCGGCCAGTCGATGAAGATCTTCAAGGCGGAGATCAAGACCGACAAGAACGACAAGACCGAGACGACAGACGGCCCCGCCGCGGCTCCGGTCGTTCCCCCGGCCAACACCACCACTACTGCACCTGCTGAGCAGCCGACCATCGCAAATCCGGCGAACGGCGCTCCCGGGTCCCAGACGAAACCGTAGGTTTCGTGGCCCGGATCAGACAGGGCAGGTCCGCTGACGGCAAGATGTCGCTGGGTGAACACCTGGTCGAACTGCGCAAGCGCCTGTTCATCAGTGCCATCGGAATCGTCGTCGCCATGATCGGCGGCTTCCTCGTCTCCGATTTCGCCATCAGCGCCATGGCCACTCCGATCACCGAGATCGCCGAGGGCAGGGGTCAGGCACTTCTCAACTTCGACAACGTCACCGGGGCGTTCGACCTGCGTATGAAGGTCGCGTTCACCATCGGAATCGTGGCCTCCAGCCCGATCTGGCTCTTCCAAATCTGGGCGTTCCTCGTGCCAGGACTCACCCGCAAGGAAATCGGCTACGCACTGGGCTTCCTGTTCAGCGCCGTGCCGCTGTTCCTCGCCGGCTGCGCCGCCGGCTGGTTCGTCATGCCGCACATCGTCGAACTGATGGTCGGCTTCACCCCGGCGGATGCCTCGAACTTCTTCAACGCTGGAATCTACTTCGACTTCGTCCTCAAGCTCGTTCTCGCGGTCGGGATCGCGTTCGTCGTCCCGGTGTTCCTCGTCCTGCTCAACTTCGTCGGGGTCCTGAGCGCGCACACCATCATCAAGTCCTGGCGGGTCGCCGTTCTCGTCATCGCGCTGTTCTGCGCCGTGGCCACTCCGGCGGCCGACGTCATCTCGATGTTCATCCTTGCCATCCCAATGGTGCTGCTCTACTTCGCCGCATACGGCGTCGCTTACCTGCACGACCGACGTGCCGCCAAGCGCCAGCTCGCTTTCGATGCAGAATTGGCGGTGTGACCGTCGACCTTTCCCCCGCAGAGCGATATGCGGCAGCCCAGCGCAAGACCCCCCTCCTCGACGCCTTCCACGCCAAACAGCGATTCGACCTCGACGCCTTCCAGCTCGAGGCCTGCGCGAGCGTCGAGGCCGGCAACAGCGTTCTCGTCGCAGCCCCCACCGGAGCGGGCAAGACGATCATCGCCGAGTTCGCGATCTACGCCGCGATGCAGCGCAACCGGGCGAAAGTGTTCTACACCGCTCCGATGAAGGCCCTGAGCAATCAGAAGTTCAACGAGCTCGTCGCCGAGTACGGTGCCGAATCGGTCGGACTGCTCACCGGAGACACGAACATCAACGCCAGGGCCAGGATCGTCGTGATGACGACCGAGGTCCTCCGCAACATGCTGTACGCCGACTCCGATCTGCTCACCGACCTGGCCTATGTCGTCATGGACGAGGTGCACTACCTGGCCGACCGCTTCCGCGGTGCTGTCTGGGAGGAAGTCATCATCCATCTCCCTCAGGAGGTCAGGATGGTGTCGCTGAGCGCCACCGTGTCGAACGCCGAGGAGTTCGGTGACTGGCTGCAGGCGGTCCGCGGGCACACCGAGGTCATCGTGTCGGAGGAACGCCCGGTTCCGCTCGACCAGCACGTTCTTCTGGGTGGAAAGCTGATCGACCTGTTCGCGGCGCCGAGTCTCGCCGAGACCCACTCGGTGAACCCTGAACTCGTCAGGATGGCCCAGTTCGGCGGACGTTCCAGTTCGAATCAGCACAAGGATGTCAGCAGGTACAACGCCAAACGCGGCCAGCGAACCCAGCAGCGGGTCGATCGCGGTCAGGTCGTCGACCTGCTCCACGAACACCATCTCCTCCCAGCCATCTTCTTCATCTTCAGCCGGGTGGGTTGTGATCAGGCCGTCGCGCAAGTCCTGCGCTCCGGCATCCGGCTCACCGAAGCTCATGAGCGCGACGAGATCAGAGAGATCGTCGAGGAACGCTGTTCGGCACTGCAGGACGAGGACCTCGGCGTTCTCGGCTACTGGGAATGGCTCGACGGCCTCGAGCGGGGGATCGCCGCTCACCACGCCGGCATGCTTCCCGCGTTCAAGGAAGTGGTCGAGGAGTTGTTCCGGCGCAAACTGGTCAAGGCCGTCTTCGCGACCGAAACCCTGGCACTCGGCATCAACATGCCGGCGAGGACGGTCGTTCTCGAGAAACTCGAGAAGTTCAACGGCGAGGCCCGCGTGCCGATCACTCCGGGGGAGTACACCCAGCTCACCGGCCGGGCCGGCCGCCGCGGGATCGACGTCGAGGGCCACGCGGTCATCGCCTGGCAGGAGGGCCTGCACCCACAGTCCGTCGCCTCGCTGGCCTCTCGCCGCAGCTACCCGCTGAACTCGAGTTTCAAGCCGACGTACAACATGGCGGTGAACCTCATCGATCAGTTCGGTCGTGAACGCACCCGCGAGATCCTCGAATCGTCTTTCGCGCAGTTCCAGGCCGACCGTGCCGTCGTCGGGATGGCGCGGAAGGTGCGCGAGCAGGAGGGGTCGCTCGAAAAATACCGGGAAGCGATGACCTGTCATCTCGGCGATTTCGCTGAGTACGCCGGAATCCGCCGCGAGCTGACCGACCTGGAACGCAAGAGCGCTCGCCCCGAGCACTCCTCGCGGTCGCAGAACGACCGTCGTCAGCGTCAACTCGTCTCGCTCCGCAAACGGATGCGTGCTCACCCCTGCCATGGCTGTTCCGACCGGGAGCAGCACGCTCGGTGGGCGGAACGCTGGTTCACCCTCAAACGCCAGACCGACCAGCTCAGCAGGCAGATCTCCACGCGCACCGGCGCCGTCGCGAAGATCTTCGACCGGGTCACCGACGTTCTTCTCGAATACGAGTACCTGCTCACCGGCGACAACGGCCAGGTCCAGCTGAGTGCGGCAGGACGCACGCTCAAGCGCATCTACGGAGAGCGTGATCTCCTCGTCGCCGAAGCGCTGCAGCGCGGTGTGTGGAACGACCTCGATCCGGCCAGTCTCGCCGCGATGGCCTGCTGCATCGTCTTCGAACCTCGACGGGACGAAGGCATGATCGCCGACCGCTTCCTGCCCAGGGGGGCATTCCGCGTCGCCCTCGACAAGACGCAGGAGCTCTGGGCGCGACTCGACGACACCGAACAGGACAACAGGCTGCCCGGCAGCGAGCCCCTCGCCACCGGTCTCTGCGTCGCCATGCACAAATGGGCGCGGGGGGCGAGCCTCAACGTCGTGCTGACTGAGGCAGACATGGCTGCGGGCGACTTCGTTCGCTGGACGAAACAGACCATCGATCTGCTCGACCAGCTCTCCGTCGTCGCCGACGGCGGAGTCGGCCGCAATGCACGCAAAGCGCTCGAAGCAATACGTCGGGGGATCGTCGCGTACAGCGCTGTGTGAGATTGCACAGCCGAGGCAATCTAGGCTTGGGGGGTGACTGCCCCGGAACGCCCGCCCCTCCCGCTGCTCGCTGCCGTTCTGGTCGCAGCCGCCTCTGGCCCCGTCCTGGACGCCGGGTTCCCGGACAAGGGAATCTGGCCCCTCGCCCTGCTCGGTGTCGGGCTCATCGTTCTCACCCTCATCGGCCGGAGCATCGCCGGCGCCCTGCTCACCGGGTTCACCGCAGGGGTCTCGTTCTATCTCGTGCACATCTCCTGGATCACGCTGTATCTCGGGGATGTGCCCTGGCTGGCACTGTCGATCCTCGAATCGATCTTCTTCGCCATCGGCGCGCTGCTCATCATGCTCGCTTTCCGTTGGATTCCGCGGCTCTGGCCGAGCGCTCTCGGCCGGGTCGGTCTGCTCCCTTTGGTCGTCGCCGGCCTCTGGACAGCGCGCGAGGCGCTCGTCAGCACCTGGCCGTACGGCGGATTCGCCTGGGGCCGGGTCGCACTGAGCCAGTCAGAGAGTCCGTTCGCACCGCTCGTGGCGTGGATCGGGATCAGCGGCCTGAGCTTCGTTCTCGTCTGGCTGGTCACGTTCTTGGTCCAGTTCCTCCGCGAACCCGAGGTCTCCACCTGGTCCATCCGGCTGCTGGCACCCGCCGCCGCCACCGCGCTGCTCCTCGCGCTGCCGGCCTGGCCGGTGATGGAACGCGACACCTCGACGATCGCCGCTGTGCAAGGCAACGGCAAGGCCGGCTACTTCGACGAACGCGAGCCGGGCGACATCCTCTCGGCGCAGGCCTCGGCGACCCTGCCGCTCATCGGCACTCCTGTCGACATGATCGTCTGGCCCGAGAACGGCTCAGACCTTGACCCGGTGACTGTGCCGCAGGCGGCATCCGTTCTCGACTATCTCGGCGCGCAGACCGGGGCTCCGATCCTCGTCGGCACCATCCAGGAGCGCGAAGGCCGGTACTTCAACACCTCCCTGCTGTGGAAATCCGGAGAGGGAGCCGTCGACTACTACGACAAAAGACACCCGGTGCCGTTCGGCGAGTACGTGCCAGACCGCGCGTTCTGGGAGCCGTTCGCCCCCGACCTGATCGGACTGGTCGGGCGGGAGTACACGCCGGGCACACGCGACAACATCTTCGACGTCAACGGCGTGATCGCCGGGATGTCGATCTGCTTCGACATCGTCGACGACGCTCTCACCAGGGAAGCGGTCGACCGGGGCGCGCAGGTGATCATCGCGCAGACCAACAACGCCGACTTCGGCCGTACAGACGAGAACCAGCAACAGCTCGCCATCGCGCGGCTCCGAGCAATCGAAGCCTCGCGGAGCATCGTCAACGTGTCGACGGTCGGCACCAGCCAGATCATCGGACCCGACGGTGCGACCCTCACCGAGATTCCCGCCTACGAGCCCGGCCACATGGTCTACGACGTTCCACTCGTCAGCGAGAAGACGCCCGCCATGGTTCTCGGTGGTCACATCGAGTCGTTCGTCTCATACTTCGGCCTGCTGGCACTCGCCGTCGCCCTGCTTCTGCGCACGAAAAACGGGCGCCGGCAGAACGCCGACGCCCGAATCGTGTGACCTGGCTTACGCGCCGACCTTGTGCTGGCCGCGTCGCGTCCGCAGGAACGTCAGGCGTTCCTCGAGCAGTTCCTCGAGCTCGTCGCGGCTGCGACGTTCGAGAAGCATGTCCCAGTGGGTGCGTGCCTGCTTCTGGTCCGACCGGTCGATGGTCACGGGCTCTGAACCGACCATGAGGACGGCTTCAGCTCCACAATGACGGCATTCCCAGGTGTCTGGTGCTTCGGCATCTGCCGCAAACATCAACGCACTTTCGTGACTGCAGGTGGGGCACAGGTACACCGACCGTGCCCGGTCTGAAAAGACGACGCCCTCTTCGCTTTGTAGGCTCTGGGCGCCGAGGCGCATTCCGCGCAAACTACGATCTGCCATTTTATGGTCCCCTCTCGCTCGCTGTGTCCAGTTATAGACCCCCAAGCTGGGCAATGGCTCCGCCGTCCCGCGGTTTCTCCCAGCTAGCGTCCAGCGGAGGATGCGGTGTACTCAGCGACGATCGGCAGGGCGAGATCGGCCCGGTCGGTGATGAGCCCGTCGACGCCGAGCTCGAGAAGCCTGGTCATGTCTGCAGGGGAGTTGACTGTCCAGACATGCACCTCGACGCCCGCGCGGTGAAAGGTGCGCACCGTGCGACGGGTGACCAGCCGCAGCCTGCGATGGCGTTCGGGGATCTGGACGGTCGCGATCGATCCGAGTGCCGACCGCACGACGAAAACCGAACCGATACGGGCTCCGACGAATGCGCGGGAGAACCGTTCGGACGAGGCTGATGACGCGACACCCGGGAGGCCGGCCGTCGCGCGTGTGCGACGCGCCTCATCGAACGAGGTGAGAAGCACCCGACCCGTCGCGCCTTCCGCCCGGATCGCGCGTGCAGCCGGCCCTGCCGCCTGCTCGGACTTCACGTCGATGTTGAATCGGATGTCCGGGAACGTCACAAGGGCGCCGGCCAGCGTCGGCACCCGGTGTCCCGATCCGAGATCCAGCTGTCGCAGCTGGCTCAGGGTGAGGTCGCGAACCCGATGCGTGACCCCGTCGACGACGATCTCCGGATCGTGGACGAGAACCGCCACACCGTCTGCCGTCGCGTGGACATCTGTTTCGATGTAGCGGGCGCCGACGTCCACCGCAGCCTGGAACGCGGCGATCGTGTTCTCCGGCACCGTGAGAGCCAGCCCTCGGTGGGCGAAGACGCGCGGCCCACGGAGATCGAAGTATCCGGGGGCCGCGCGTTCCGTACTCACGTCCTACTCGGAGGTCGGCTGCGCGGGAGGTGCGGGGGGAGCGCCGGGCGCAACGGTCGAAGCCGGCGGGAAGATGCTCGACGGAACATCGGGGGCGGGGGAGTGGGGTGCGTCGTCTCCCTTGCCGGGGACGAACGCCTTCCCCAGGCCCTTGAGCGCTTCGGTGAGTTCGGATGGGATGATCCACAACTTGTTCGCTGTTCCGTCTGCCAGTTTCGGCAGCGTCTGCAGGTACTGGTACGCGAGAAGCTTCGGGTCGGGGTCTCCGCGGTGGATCGCATCGAACACGGTGGTGATGGCTTCGGCTTCACCCTGGGCACGGAGGACGGCCGCCTTCGCGTCACCCTCGGCGCTGAGGATCGCCGCCTGCCTTGCACCCTCCGCGGTGAGGATCGCTGACTGTTTGGTTCCCTCTGCCGTGAGGATGAGGGCGCGGCGGTCACGTTCGGCGCGCATCTGCTTCTCCATCGAATCCTGAATCGACAGGGGCGGATCGATCGCCTTGAGCTCGACCCTGCCGACCCGGATTCCCCACTTGCCCGTGGCTTCGTCGAGGACGACCCTGAGCTGACCGTTGATGTTGTCGCGGCTCGTCAGCGCCTCCTCCAGGTTGAGGCCACCGACGACGTTACGGAGCGTCGTCGTGGTGAGCTGTTCGACTGCCCCGAGATAGTTGGCGATCTCGTAGGTCGCCGCGCGGGCATCCGTCACTTGGAAGTAGACGACCGTGTCGATGGAGACGACGAGGTTGTCTTCGGTGATCACCGGCTGGGGCGGGAACGAGACGACCTGCTCGCGCATGTCGATCAGCGGCCGGAGCCTGTCGACGAAGGGGACGAGGAGGTTCAGTCCCGGTTGCAGTGTCTTGTGATAGCGGCCGAGGCGTTCGACCACGCCTGCGGACGCCTGCGGGATGATACGGATGGCTCGGAAAAGCACCACGAGGATGAAGACGACGACGACGATGCCGACGATCCAGGCGATCGTGGTTCCGATGAGATCTGAGGTGGTCATGACGGGTTCCTCTCCTGGGGTGCGACCACTGCGGTCGCACCGTCGATGGCGAGCACGCGGACTGCGGTACCCGGTTCGAGGCTGGTTGCGGGGGAGTCGACGGCCACCATGGCCGTCCACAGCTCACCGTTCGCGAGTTTCACCTGGCCGCCGTGCCCTGAGACGGTCTGCACGACGAGCCCCCTGGCCCCGAGGAGCGCATCGATGTTGCTCTTCGTCGGGTCCTCACCCTTGCGGAGCGCTCGGAGAAGGGAGGGGCGAACGAGGAGGAGAAGCAACACGGAGGCCGCAGCGCCGATGATGAGCTGACCCCACCAGGGCACGCCCAGGAGCCCGGACAGGAGTCCGATCGAGCTGCCGATGGCCAGCATGAGGAAGGTGAACTCGAGGCTGAGCATCTCGATCGTGATGAACAACAGAATGAGGACCAGCCAGATCACCCATGAATACTGAATGACCCAGTCCATGTCACGCCCCTTCCGGCCGCCGCCGTGTGGGGCCAGTGTTACTCATGAATCTATCAGGCAGGCGGGGAGAGCCGGGGAGTTCTTGGTAGTCTCGGAGGCTGGGATTGCCGGTCAGGCCGCATCCGCCCTCGTTCCTGAAGGAGTTCACCATGTCCAACCCCCTCGCCGCAGGTTCTCTCGCCGGCAAGAACGTGCTCGTCACCGGATCGTCTCGGGGAATCGGCGCTGACACCGTGCGTTACTTCGCTGAGGCCGGTGCGAACGTCGTGATCAACTTCCGCAACAAGGAGGCCAGGGCAGTGAAGCTCGCCGACCAGATCCGCGCCGCGGGCGGAACGGCGATCACGGTCGGTGCCGACCTCACCGATCCCGCATCGGTGCAGTCCATGTTCGACACCGTCGCCGCACAGTACGGCCACCTCGACGTTCTCGTACTCAATGCCTCAGGCGGTATGGAGAGCGGCATGGCTGCCGACTATGCGATGCAGCTCAACCGTGACGCGCAGGTCTCCGTGCTCGAGACCGCACTGCCGCTCCTCGGCGCCGGTTCCCGCGTGGTTTTCGTCACCAGCCACCAGGCGCACTTCATCCGCACCACCCCGACGATGCCCGAGTACGAACCGGTCGCGTTGTCGAAACGCGCGGGTGAGGACGCACTGCGGTCACGGATCCCCGCACTCTCGGAGAAGGGGATCGACTTCGTCGTCGTCTCCGGCGACATGATCGAGGGCACCATCACCGCCACGCTTCTCGAACGGGCCAATCCGGGAGCCATCAGCGCGCGGAAGGACTCAGCCGGCCGGCTGTACAACGTGGGGGAGTTCGCCGCAGAAGTGGCTGCTGCCGCCGTCGAGCCCGTCCCCGCCGAGAACACCCGGTACGTCGGCGACACTGCAGACTTCGGGGGGTAAGCGACCGCGACCGCTGGACATCCGTTCGTCCAGGTGGCACCATCGCTCACGTGACCAGCAGATCGACCTCGGACGACCGACTGCGCGATCTCGCGCTTCTGCGACGGGTGCGCGATCGGATGGATCGCGAGTATGCACGACCTCTCGATGTCCACGCGCTCGCGCGGGGTGTGAACATGTCTGCCGGGCATCTCAGCCGGCAATTCCGTCTCGCCTACGGCGAATCGCCATACGCCTATCTCATGACGAGACGCATCGAACGAGCAATGGCACTGTTGCGGCGCGGCGA
The DNA here is from genome assembly GCF_015752285.1 of Mycetocola sp. CAN_C7. NCBI lineage: Bacteria > Bacillati > Actinomycetota > Actinomycetes > Micrococcales > Microbacteriaceae > Mycetocola > Mycetocola sp. CAN_C7. The sequence continues at coordinate 195,407 of NZ_JADOUY010000002.1, read as the reverse complement.
TCTCAGCGTCACTGACGTCTGTTTCGCTGTGGGCTGTTCATCGCTCGGCAGCTTCAGTTCCCGATTCACCGAGCTGGTCGGAGTCGCGCCGAGCGTGTACCGGAGGAACGCCGCACAAGCTGCCGAGGGGCATTTCACCGCCGGGATGCCGTCATGCGTCTCGCGGGAGGTCACGAGACCGGTCAGGAATCGAGAAGCGACGGTTGTCGATCCGCATCTAGTCTGACCGGCATGGACATCACAATCTCAGCCAGTTTCCTCCCGCACAGCGACCCGGAAGCCTCTCTCGCCTTCTACCGGGACGTCCTCGGTTTCGAAGTGCGCAACGACGTCGGCTACGCGGGGATGCGCTGGATCACCGTCGGGCCGATCGGCCAGCCAGCCACATCCATCGTGCTCGAACCACCCGTCGCCGATCCCGGCGTCACGGACGACGAACGACGAACAATCACCGAGATGATGGCAAAGGGAACGTACGCCGGCGTTCTCCTCGCCACCGCCGACCTCGACGGCACCTTCGAACGGCTCCGTGCCGGCGGCGCTGAGATCGTTCAGGAACCGATCGACCAGCCATACGGGCTGCGCGACTGCGCCGTGCGCGATCCTGCGGGCAATCAGATCCGCATCCAGGAGGTCCGCTGAGACGGGATCGAAATTATGTCAAGTAATGTGCCGCCGGGCGCCACGCCGGGAGAGTGGTTCGTCGGCGCTCGACCTGCGCATCATCGCCGTCCGCCGAGTTCGCCACACACTGAGGCCACACCCTGAAGCCTCACGCTGACAACTGACCCACCAGGGGCGCGAGGCTCGCTCACCGCGTACTCGTCGACCCCGGGGGCACCGCGCCGACGGATACTGTCGCGCCGCGTGACACTCGCTCATCGCGGCCGGAAGGGGCGCGCGGTCGGGCGACATCCGCTCTCAACCCTGTCATTTCATTGCCGATAATGCACATTATGTCAACAAGCTGATCCGAGCGGCCTCCCCGCCCGCGACAGCGCGCGTCGGTGGTCGTCCCGTTCGTGCTCACCGCGCTTCGGTCGCCGGCTCGACGTCACCGCCCGGTGCGAGCACGCTGACTGACCCTGAGCCGGCCACGCTGCGACACAGACCAAGCCACAGCGGTCCAGCACGGCTCCGGCGCTTCCTGCCACTCTCTCCCCCCGCGCGAGCATGCCTCACCGACGACCACGTCGCCGACGCACGATGCCGGCAAGATCGAGCGCCGGCTCCAAGTTTGCACATTGGATCTGAAAGTGCAATAGTGCACTCTATGAACGATAGTGCAACTGGGACGCGCGCAACTTTGCGCAAGCAGGCGACGGCCACGCAGCTCACCCTGCTCTGCCGGAGCCTCACCGCCGACCGGGGGCTGAACGGTTTCACCATCGAAGAGGTGTGCAGCGACATCGGGATCTCGCGCCGCACCTTCTTCAACTACTTTCCGTCGAAGGAGGACGCCGTCCTCGGGATCGCCGACGAGAACGACGAGATGTCGAAGATGGCCGACGACTTCCGGGCGCGCGGGTCACGGGGCTGGACCGCAGTGGTCGACGACCTCGCCGACCTCGCCGTGCAGCACATCCGCTCCGCGGGTCACAACGCATCCGAACACATCGCGTTCATGACCGTGCTCGAGCGCGAACCCCGGCTGCTCGCCCGTTTCATCGGTGCCGGCCGGGAGCGGGAGCAGGGGCTCGTCGCCATGGTCGCCGCCCGCGAGGGCGTTCCCGCCGACGACCCGCTGGCCCGAGCCGCCATCGACATCGTGTCGACCATCCTGCGCTCGACGGCCGACCGCATCTCAGATCCCCGCGTGGCCGAAGACTTCGGCGCGGCCATCCTCGAATCCCTCGCCGCCGTCCGCGCGGTCCTCACACCTCCTCTCCCCCGAAAGGCCGACCAGTGACATCGACTGCAGAAGCTCCGCTTCTCCTCACCCAACGCAGGATCTGGATCATCTTCGCCGCGCTCATCGCCGGCATGCTGCTCTCCAGCCTCGACCAGACCATCGTCTCAACGGCAATGCCCACGATCGTCGGACAACTCGGCGGTGTTGAGCACCAGGTCTGGCTCACGACCGCCTACCTGCTGGCGACGACCATCGTCATGCCGGTGTACGGCAAATTCGGCGACGTCCTCGGACGCAGGAACCTGTTCCTCATCGCGATCGCCCTCTTCACGATCGCGTCTGTCGGCTGTGCATTCGCGGGCGACTTCACTCAGCTCATCGTCTGGCGCGCCGTGCAGGGTCTCGGTGGCGGCGGATTGATCATCCTCTCGCAGGCGATCATCGCCGACATCGTGCCCGCCTCCGAACGAGGCAAGTATCTGGGCCCGCTTGGCGCGGTCTTCGGCCTGTCAGCCGTCGGCGGCCCGCTTCTCGGCGGCTTCTTCGTCGATCACATGACCTGGCAGTGGGCGTTCTACATCAACATCCCGGTCGGGATCGCCGCATTCGCCGTCGCCTGGTTCACTCTCAAACTTCCGAGCAAGAAAGCGACAGCGCCGATCGACATCCTCGGTGTTCTCTTGCTGTCTGCCTTCACCACCTGCCTCATCTTCTTCACCGACTTCGGTGGCGACGCCGATCACGGTTGGGATGCGGTCGAAACCTGGCTCTTCGGTATCGGCATGGTCGTCGCCGCGCTGCTCTTCGTGCTCGTCGAGTCGAAGGCCAAGGACCCGATCATTCCGCTCGCTCTCTTCAAGAACCCGATCTTCGTCAACGCGACGGCAATCGGCCTCACCCTCGGGCTGGGAATGTTCGCGGCGATCGGTTTCGTGCCGACCTTCCTCCAGATGTCGTCAGGAACGTCGGCGGCGGCATCCGGCCTGTTGATGCTCCCCATGATGGTCGGCCTCATCGGCACGTCGATCGGCTCTGGCATCGCGATCTCCCGGACAGGAAAGTACAAGATCTTCCCGATCCTCGGCACTCTCATCACCGGAGTGGCCATGGTGGCGATGACGACGCTGGCCGCCGATACGCCCATCTGGCTCATCTGTGTCTACCTGTTCGTCTTCGGAGCAGGACTGGGCATGATCATGCAGGTCGTCGTTCTGGTCACGCAGAACTCGGTCGACGCGTCTCTCGTCGGAACCGCCACGAGCACGAACAACTACTTCCGTGAGGTCGGTGCGTCCCTCGGCGTCGCGGTCTTCGGAACGATCTTCACGACGAGGCTGACCGAGAACCTCACCGGCGTCTTCGCCGGAGCCGGAGCGAGCGCATCCGACGCCGAGAGCGCCACGGCGACCCTCGACCCGCAGACGCTGAGCCAGCTACCGGATGCGATCCGCGATGGAGTCGTGACGGCGTACGCCGATGCACTCGCGCCGGTGTTCTGGTACCTGATCCCGTTCATCGGCCTGGCCTTCCTGCTGTCTCTGTTCCTCAAGCAGATCAAGCTCTCGGACGTCGCCGGGCTCGTCGCACGCGGTGAAGCCATCGGCGGAGAGGAAGCTGAAGCGCTCGAAGCCGCCCAGCTCTCACGGCCGCGTAGCAGGAACGACCGCGCGGGCACAGCCGAACACGTGGACATCCAGACGCGCTGAGCCCAGCACAGGAACGGCGACGATCGCTTCACGCGTCGTCGCCGTTTCGCTGTTCTGCCCTCTTATTCGCCGGTTGCGTTATCGACTCCGACACGAGCAGCGGCGGAGTCGATGCGGCGTGCAAGCTCCAGATCGCGGTGCGTCACTCCCCCGGCGTCGTGCGACGAGAGAAAGACGTCCACGCGTGCATATGTCAGGGTCAGATCCGGGTGATGCCCGAGCTCTTCAGCGACCTCGGCGATCGCGGCGACGAGACGGGCGCCGGTGGCGAAGTCCCTGGTGCGAAATGACGCCTCGAGTCGATCGTCGGCACGCCGGAACGCGCTGCCAGCCCACGTCGTACTCGTGTCGTCTGGGGCTGGTGTTGCGGTGTCGTTCATCCGCGCTTCGCCGGGCGACGCGGCGTTCGCGACGGCATGCCGAACTCGTCGAGGGGCGAGTGGTGGTTGTATTCGAGGGTGTGATCGATCGGTGCCGGGCATTCGAGGATGGCGTTGGGCGTTGAATGATCGATACGGTGCTCCCCCATCGGATGCCCGCAGACCGGGCACGAGGTGGACGGGGCGCGGTCGTCTTCGACAAGCGAGCCGACAGGCGGCGGGCCGAAGACGGGTATCAGCTTGCGGTCGACCCACGCAGCAGACCGGACCAGCCGGCCGTCGGTGGTCTTCACGTTCTTGATCCGGACCATGCCCCATGGTACCCCCGAAATTGATGAATTCTCAGGATTTTCCGCGGCGCTGTCGGAACTTGGGCCCGATCTACCGCCCTGAGTTGCCACAACCTGTCGCTCAGACGGGACCCGGGCGACGAAATGTGACATCTGAGCGACACCGGGCACAGCCGGTGGTATTCGACGGCTTAGTCCTCCCCGAACCCGGATGCGACGAGGTCGGCGAGAGCGTCGACCGCTCCTCTGCCGTCTGGGTCGTCGGTGGCGATCTCCGCGTCGCGGCCACGCACGAGCCCGAGAGCCATAATCGCCAGCAGGCTCTTGGCATCCTTACCGTTGACGGTGACGCGCACGGGAAAGGTGCCGGCGAGTTTCACGAAATCCGCAGCAGGTCGTGCGTGCAGCCCGTCGCGGTTGAGTACCGTCACGACGCGGGAGTACCCGCCGCTGTCTGGTCCTGCGGTCGCTTCCGGCTGGGGCGCCTGCGTTTCGGTCCGGCCGGAGTCGTAGGCGGTGCGCGCAGCTGTGGCGACTCCGTCCCGATCCTCCCCGGTCTGGGCGGCAACGGCGGCGGCCACTCCCCCCTCGACGAGCGGAGCATCGACGATCATCACCCGTGCGCGCACGTCGTCGTCGAGAAAGTCCAGCGCCGTCTCTGCGGTGAGGATGGCGGAACCCAGGTCACACAGGATCACCACGCCGTCGACGGAGTCGGCCCGAGCGACGGCATCGGTGACGAGATCGAAGCTCGTTCCGATTCCGTCGCCCTCCGTGCCGCCGGCCGCGACGAGAGCAACATCCGGTGCCATCTGCGCGGCGAGCTCGACGAGACCCGAGGCGATCTTCGAACTGTGTGAGACGAAAACCAGCCCGACGGTCATGACGCGGCGCCAGAGGATGCGGCGACATCGGCGGCGGCCCGCAGGAGGAGCGCCGTCGACTGTGCGCCGGGGTCACGGTGGCCGATAGCCCTCTCCCCGAGGTAGCTGGCCCTGCCTTTGCGAGCGATCAGCGGCTCGGTTGCCGTGGCACCGGACTCGGCCGCCTCCGCGGCCGCGGCGAGCACGGTCACAGCATCTGCCCCATCGCCGACGGCGGCATCGGCAGCGTCGACTGCCGGAGCCCACGCGTCGATCATGGTCTTGTCGCCCGGCTGCGCCTTTCCGCGCAGCACGATTCCGTCTTTCGCGGCGCGGAGAAGGGCAGCCAGTGCAGCCCCGTCGAGGTCGGACTTGCCTGCGACCGCTCCGGCTGCCTTGAGGTAGGCGGTGCCATACAACGGGCCCGCTGCGCCGCCGACAGTGGAAATGAGGGTCGTCGCAACGAGCTTGAGCACGTCGGCCGGGATCGCGTCGGCTGCCACGTCGTCGAGCTTGGCCAGAACCGCGGAGAACCCCCTGTCCATGTTCTCTCCGTGGTCACCGTCGCCGATGTCACGGTCGAGGGTGATGAGTTCCGTCCGGTGTTCGGCGATCACCGCAGCACTCGCCCGCACCCAGTCGACGGTCCACGCGGTGCCCAGGCTCATCTGTTTTCCTCTCGTTGGCTGTCGCTCACGGTATCAACGACCCCAACGCAGAGCGGCGGTCTGGACAGGGGCGTCCCACAGCTCGGTCAGCTCGTCGTCCAGTTTGAGCACGGAGAGCGACATGCCCTGCATCTCGAGGGAGGTCGTGAAGTTGCCGACGAGCATCCGGGCCACCTCGATGCCGCGATCGGCCAGGACTTTCGCGGCATGACGGTAGACGATGTAGAGCTCGACCTGGGGCGTGCCGCCCATCCCGTTGACGAGAAGAAGGACTCGGTCTCCCGAGGCGAACGGCAGGTCATCGAGGATCGGTCCGAGCAGGCGGTCGACGATCGCGTCTGCGGGCTGGAGCTTGATCTTCTCCCGGCCAGGTTCGCCGTGGATGCCGATCCCGATCTCGATCTCGTCATCCTCGAGCACGAAACTCGGCTCGCCGGCGTGCGGCACAACGCACGGCGTGAGCGCAACGCCCATCGACCGCACCTGGCCGATCACTTTCTCTGCGACAGCCGTGACCTCGTCGAGGGAATCGCCGCGCTGCGCGGCCGCACCGGCGATCTTCTCCACGAGCACCGTTCCTGCGACCCCACGCCGCCCGGCCGTATAGAGAGAGTCCTGTACAGCGACGTCGTCGTTCACGATAACGCTCCGCACCTCGATGCCGTCTGCACCGGCCAGATCGGCCGCCGTCTCGAAGTTGAGCACGTCTCCCGTGTAATTCTTGACGATGTGGAGCACACCGCGGCCGCCATCGACCGCCGCCGTCGCTGCCACGATCGGGTCGGGAGTCGGTGAGGTGAACACCGGGCCGGGGACCGCGGCGTCGAGCATGCCGTAGCCGACGAACCCGCCGTGGAGCGGCTCGTGGCCGCTCCCCCCACCTGACACGATTCCGACTTTGCCCGACGGGGCATCCGACCGGACGAGGAAGATGGGATCGAGCGAGGCACGCACAATGTCCGCGTGGGCCGCGGCGAAACCTTCGACCGCTTCGGTGACCACGTTCTTGGGGTCGTTGATGAGCTTCTTCATTGAACTCTCCTGTTGAGCGAATGCCGGCTGGGGCAGCCTGCACTCAACCTAGCGGCCACTGGCACGCGCATGGAAGGGGTGTCAGGCGCTTCGAGGACGCCCCTGGGTCGAGGCGACCCACTCGTCGAGTTTGGCGGCCGCGCGGCCCGAATCGATCGACTCCCTGGCGACCTCGAGCTGCTCGGCAAATCGCTCGAGGATGCCGACCTGCATCTGGGCAGGGTCCTCGGCCAGCCGGTACGCCACCAGCCCGGCTGCGGCGTTGAGAAGGACGATGTCGCGCACGGGTCCGTCCTCGCCCGCAAGAACCCGGCGGACGACGGCGGCATTGTGCCGAGGGTCGCCGCCGACGAGGTCACTCATGCGGGATCGGGCGATTCCGAGATCCCGCGGGTCGAGGTCGTGTTCGGTGACCAGGCCGTTGCTGACCTCCCAGATGTGCGAATGACCGGTGGTCGTGAGCTCGTCGAGACCGTCATCGCCGCGGAAAACCAGAGCGGTTGCCCCGCGAGTCTGGAATACCCCGACGAACAGCGGAACGCGGTCGAGTTGCGCAACACCGACGGCCGACGCCTCCGGTCTGGCCGGATTGCACAGCGGGCCAAGGAAGTTGAAGACCGTCGGTACTCCGAGGTCGGCGCGGACGGGCGCTGCGTGCCGGAATCCCGGGTGGAACGCAGAGGCGAAAGCGAAGGTGATCCCGGTGTCTGTCAGGGCGGATGCCACGGCGTCAGCCGACAGGGTGAGATCGATTCCCAGCTCGGAGAGCACGTCGCTCGCGCCGGACGTCGAGCTGACCGCGCGGTTGCCGTGCTTGATCACTGGGACACCGGTGGCGGCGACGACGATGCAGGCCATGGTCGAGATGTTCACCGTCCCGAAGCGGTCTCCTCCTGTGCCGACGATGTCGAGGGCCATCGAGTCGACGGGGAGCACCACCGATCGCTCGAGGATCGCATCACGGAACCCCACGATCTCGTTGACGGACTCGCCCTTCGCACGCAGCGCGACGAGGAAGCCGGCGATCTGTGCAGACGACGCCTCCCCGCTGATGACCTGCTCCATCGCCCAGGTCGCTTCGGCGACGCTCAGGTCGGCACCGGAAAGCAGTTCGGTGAGGATGTACGGCCAGTTCGGGGAATCAGACATAGCTCAAATGGTATCGATCCGCAGCACTCCGGCGAATTCACGGTCGACTCCCGGTCGAAACTAAGGTCAGCCTTAGTAACGACTCGGGTCCGAGGGGCAGCCATTGCGAAAAACCCTCCGGGATATCGGCCATAATGGAACAGTGACGAGCACTTCATTGAACTATGCGGCGAGAGCCCCGAAGATCAACCGGCCGAACACTGTCGCCGTTGGCACCATCGTGTGGCTGGGCAGTGAGGTCATGTTCTTCGCCGGGCTTTTCGCGATCTACTTCACCCTCCGTTCGGTTGCGCCGGACCTGTGGGCCAGCGAGACCGCCCTCCTCAACATTCCCTTCTCGGCAGTGAACACGGCGATCCTCGTATCCTCGTCGTTCACCTGCCAGCTGGGTGTGTGGGCAGCCGAGAGGATGCAGCCACGCGCCATCGGCTGGAAGCTCGGCATGGTGGAGTGGTTCTTCATCACCTACGCGCTTGGGGCCATCTTCGTCGCCGGTCAGATCTGGGAGTACGCCACGCTCGTCAGCGAAGGCGTCACCCTCTCCTCGAACGCCTATGGTTCCGCGTTCTACTTCACCACCGGGTTCCATGGCCTCCACGTGACGGGCGGGCTCATCGCCTTCCTTCTCGTGATCGGTCGTTCGTACGCAGTGAAGGCCTTCGGCCACAAGGAAGCGACGACCGCCATCGTCGTCTCGTACTACTGGCACTTCGTCGATGTCGTCTGGATCGGTCTCTTCTTCGTCATCTACATACTGAAATAGCAACCGGAAGACTTCACACGAATGCTCAGGACACCATCGCCCTCCGCTCGCAAGAGCCGTAAGCAGGGCCGCCGCTCCCCTCTCGCCACGATTTCTCTCATCGCCGCCGGGCTGCTCTTCACCGGGGGCGCTTACGCCGCCTTCTCCACCACGACGGCGAATGCCGAGACCCCTGCCGCGGTCACGACAGCCAGTGTCGAAGACGGTGCGAAGCTCTTCGCAGCGAACTGCGCCTCCTGCCACGGACTCGACCTCGAGGGCACCGCTGAAGCACCCAGCCTGATCGGTGTCGGCGCTGCCGCCGTCGACTTCCAGGTCGGTACCGGCCGGATGCCGATGCAGGCCCACGGCCCGCAGGCGCCCGAGAAGCCCGTCCAGTTCACCGAAGACCAGATCCTCTCACTCGCCCAGTACGTGGCGACGACGGCTCCCGGCCCCGGCATCCCCGACGAGTCACTGCTCGACGGCGAGGGTGACACGGCCAACGGTGCCGAATTGTTCCGCATCAACTGCGCCATGTGCCACAACGTCGCAGGAGCGGGCGGTGCTCTCACCCAGGGTAAGTTCGCTCCTCCCCTGGGTGGTGTCGCTCCCGAGCACATCTACGAGGCCATGGTCACCGGCCCCCAGAACATGCCCGTCTTCAACGACGCCAATCTCTCTCCCGAAGACAAGCGCGACATCATCACAGCGCTGAAGTTCATCGAGAACAACCCCTCGCCCGGCGGAAACGAGCTCGGCTCGCTCGGCCCGGTCGCCGAAGGCCTGTTCCTCTGGATCTTCGGTCTCGGCACCATCGTCGCGATCACCGTGTGGATCACGGCACGGTCGAACTAGACAGACATGACTACACGCAGCACTACAAAGGAGCACCATGGCACAGGACGGTAACAGCGGCAAGGAACTCGCCGCTGCGGACTCGTCAGACCACGGCCACGGCATCGAACATGCGGTCGGCACGGCGGTTGTGGCCGCGGACGCGATCCCGAACCCGGGTTTCCCCCCGCACCGGCACCGCGTCACCGACATCGAGCCGAAGAAAGAGAAGCGCGCTGAGCGCACGGTCTACACCCTCTTCTACCTCTCGATCGTCGGCAGCATCTTCGCCATCGCGGCCTACATGGCGTTCCCGATCATCCCGGAAAACCTGGAATCGGTCCGGCTCAACAACCTCTTCATCGGTCTGGGCCTCGCTCTCGCTCTCCTCGCCATCGGTATCGGCGCTGTGCACTGGGGCAAGGCACTCATGCACGATGAAGAAGGCATCGACCTCCGCCACCCGGTTCGCGGCTCGGACGAGACCAGGGCCCGCGCCGTTGAGATCTTCGACGAAGCAAATACCGAGTCGGGTTTCGGGCGGCGTTCACTGATCCGCAACAGCCTCATCGGTGCTCTCATCGCCTTCCCGCTCCCGGCGGTCGTGCTGTTCCGCGGCCTGGCACCCGAGAACCAGAACCCGGTCGACCTGCTCAAGCACACGATGTGGAAAGAGGGCGACCGTCTCGCCCGCGACCCGTCCGGTGTGCCGATCAAGGCATCCGATGTCACCGTCGGTTCCGTCTTCCACGTGATTCCGGAGGAACTGGCCAGCGTCGGGCACTCCGAGGGTTACCTCGAGGAGAAGGCCAAGGCCATCGTCCTGCTCATGCGGCTCAAGCCCGAAGACCTCGTCGAGGATGAGGACAAGAAGGACTGGTCGTACGACGGAATCGTCGCATACTCCAAGGTCTGCACCCACGTCGGCTGTCCCGTCGCACTGTACGAGCAGCAGACCCACCACCTGCTCTGCCCGTGCCACCAGTCGCAGTTCGACGTCACCAACCACTGCGCCGTGATCTTCGGACCGGCAGCCCGTCCCCTCCCGCAGCTTCCCATCGCGATCGACGACGAGGGCTACCTCATCGCACAAAGCGACTTCCGCGAACCTGTCGGCCCGAGTTTCTGGGAGCGTCATTGAACACCGTCACGGCTCCGGCCGAACCCACGACAACGACTCCGGCGAAGAAGTCAGGCGGCTTCACCGCCGCAGCGTCGAACTACATCGATGAGCGAACGAGTATCTCCACCGCCGTCAAGGAGCTCGGCCGCAAGATCTTCCCCGACCACTGGTCGTTCCTTCTCGGCGAGGTGGCGCTGTACAGCTTCGTCATCATCCTGCTGTCCGGTACCTTCCTGACGTTCTTCTTCCAGGCGTCGATGGCCGAGGTCCACTACGAGGGTTCATACGTTCCTCTCAAGGGCGTGGAGATGTCTGCCGCAATGGCATCTTCCCTCGATCTCTCCTTCGACATCCGCGGTGGTCTGCTCATGCGGCAGGTCCACCACTGGGCTGCGCTTCTCTTCGTCGCCTCCATCGGCCTGCACATGCTGCGCATCTTCTTCACCGGTGCGTTCCGCAAGCCGCGTGAGCTCAACTGGGTGATCGGCTTCATCCTCTTCATCCTCGCGATGGCAGAAGGCTTCACCGGATACTCACTGCCAGACGACCTGCTCTCGGGCAACGGCCTGCGCATCATCGACGGTATGGTCAAGGGAATTCCGCTCATCGGAACCTGGACGTCGTTCCTGCTCTTCGGTGGGGAGTTCCCCGGCACCGACATCGTCGGCCGACTCTACTCACTGCACATCCTGCTGCTCCCGGCGATCATCCTCGTGCTCATCGCCCTCCACCTGTTGTTCGTCGTCGTGCACAAGCACACCCAGTACGCCGGACCGGGCCGCACGCAGCAGAACGTCGTCGGATTCCCTGTGCTCCCCGTCTACGCAGCGAAGGCCGGTGGATTCTTCTTCATCGTCTTCGGTGTCGTGATGCTGATCGCCTCGCTGTTCACGATCAACCCGATCTGGAACTACGGCCCGTACGACCCATCACCGGTTTCGGCAGGAACCCAGCCTGACTGGTACATCGGATTCGCCGACGGCGGCCTCCGACTCGCACCATCGAACTGGGACATCGTGCTGTTCGATCACACGCTGTCGTTCGGAATCCTCGTTCCGCTCGCGGTCATCGGGCTGTTCATCGTTCTCGTGCTGATCTACCCCTTCCTCGAAGCGTGGATCACCGGCGACAAGCGGGAGCACCACATCCTCGACCGCCCGCGCAACGCGGCAACACGCACCGCCATCGGCGCTGCGGGTGTCACCTTCTACGCCGTCCTCTGGGCCGCAGCAAGCTCGGACATCATCGCGACGCACTTCCACGTCACGATGGAGGGTGTCATCCACACCCTGCAGGCCCTGCTGATCCTCGGTCCGATCATCGCCTACTTCGTCGCCAAGCGGACCTGTCTTGCGCTGCAGAAGAAGGACCGTTCGATCGCTCTCCACGGTTACGAGTCCGGACGCATCGTTCGCCTCCCCGGTGGCGAGTACATCGAGGTTCACGAGCCGGTCGACGAGTACGAGCGCTGGAAGCTCGTCAGCCACGAGAGCTACAAGCCGCTGATGATCCGCCCGAACGCACGCGGACAGATCTCGGTCGCGCAGCGCGCCCGAGCCGGCTTCTCGCGCTGGTTCTTCGAGGATCGCATCGACCCGGTCTCTCAGACCGAGATCGAATCGTCGCACGACCACCATTAGGACCCCGTCCCCCAACTGATCGGGCAGCGTTGATCCTCTCCACACTGGCAGAGAATCTTCGCTGCCCTTTCTGTTTCTCCGCCGGCACCGGCTCGCGTCCGCTCTCCCCCGCAGGCGCTCTCACCCTGGGCTGCGACGCCGGGCACCGCTTCGATGTCAACAAGCGCGGGTACATCTCACTGTTGCCTCCACGCACGCGCGTCGTCGGCGACAGCGTAGCCATGCTCACCGCGCGATCGCGATTCTTCGACACCGGGTGGTATGCGCCGATAGCGAGCGCCGTCGCGGCGGCGGGTGCTGCAGCCCTCGAAGCCGTGCCCGGGCGACGGCGGGTCGCCGAGGTCGGCTGCGGAACGGGGTACTACCTCGACGCACTGGTCTCCGTCCTGCCGAATGCGCTGCCTCTCGCCGCCGACCTGTCACCGGATGCGGTCAGGATGGCTGTCAGCGCGGTGCAGGACGCCGTCGGAGTCGTCCTCGACGTGTGGCAGCCTCTCCCCCTCGCTGACGCCTCACAGGACCTACTGCTCAGTGTCTTCGCTCCGCGGAACCTGCCCGAGTTCGCCCGGGTGCTCGCCGATGACGGATGCCTCATCGCCGTGGTTCCCACCGGAGACCACCTCCGCGAGGCCCGCGACGCCGGCCTCGCTCTCGACGTTCCCGGCGGCAAGGCCGACGACCTCGTCCGGTCCGCGTCCGCGCTCTTCGTCGAAACAGCTCGGGCCGAGGTGACCTTCCGTATGGAACTCGACCGCGAGACTCTCGCGCTGTTGATCGGGATGGGTCCGTCGGCTCACCACAGCCGTGACGGTGGAGGATCAGGGGCGGATGTTCCAGCCAGCGTCACGGCATCCGTCACCGTTGTCACCCTGCGCCGGAGGGGCTGACGGTAGATGCACGAACGGCCAGGCGCGAACGCGCCTGGCCGTTTGTCGAGCGTGCTGGGTATCAGTGAGCGTGGTAACCGCGGTAGTACTCGTAGGTCCAGCCGATGACCGCGACCAGAAGCAGCGGAGCAGCGATGAACGAGATCCAGAAGCCGACCGACAGCCCGAGCATCATGAGCGCTCCACCGGCGGCCATGATGATGGGCCACCAGCTCCACGGGCTGAAGTGCCCGATCTCGGGATCCCCGTCGTCGATGTTGGCGCTGAGCGTGTCTTCGGGCAGCTCTCCACCCTGGTGACGGTGCACCTGGTTGAGGTAGAAGCCGAGGAACAGTGCCAGCAGAGCCGACAGCGCGAGCGCCACGGTTCCGACCCACTCGATCTCCTCCGCAGCCGCGAGGCTCCAGTAGACGTAGACCCCGGTGACGAGGACGAAGAAGACCGCAAGGATCCAGAAAAGGTTGACGTTCGCCTTCATTACTTGACTTCGCCTTCCGCGCGGTCGTACGTGGGTGCATCCGGTGCGTCCTTCGCCGGGCCGATTCCGACAGGGATGCCGGCCTCGGGGTGGTTCAGGTCGAACGCGGGGCGTTCGGAACGGATGCGCGGGATGGAGGTGAAGTTGTGACGCGGGGGCGGGCAGGAGGTCGCCCATTCGAGCGAACCGCCGTAGCCCCACGGGTCGTTCACGGTGACCTTCGGCGCCTTGCGCGCCGTGATGTAGACGTTGAGGAAGAACGGCAGCATCGAGAGGGCGAGGATCATCGATCCGACCGTCGAGAGCTGGTTCATCCAGGTGAAGCCGTCTTCAGGCGAGTACGTGGCGTACCGGCGCGGCATCCCGATCACACCGAGCCAGTGCTGGATCAGGAAGGTGGTGTGGAAACCGAGGAACAGCAACCAGAAGTGCCAGTAACCCAGCTTCTCGTTGAGCATCTTGCCTGTCCACTTGGGCCACCAGAAGTAGAACCCGCTGAACATCGCGAAGACCACGGTTCCGAACACCACATAGTGGAAGTGCGCGACGACGAAGTAGCTGTCGGACACATGGAAGTCGAGCGGAGGCGACGCAAGGATGACACCGGTCAGCCCACCGAAGGTGAACGTGACAAGGAATCCGATCGCCCAGAGCATCGGGGTCTCGAACGTCACCGAGCCGCGCCACATCGTTCCGACCCAGTTGAAGATCTTCACTCCGGTCGGAACCGCGATGAGCATGGTCATCAGTGAGAAGAACGGCAACAGAACGGATCCGGTCACGTACATGTGGTGAGCCCACACGGTGACGGACAATGCTGCGATCGAGATCGTCGCATAGACGAGGGTCTTGTATCCGAAGATCGGTTTGCGGCTGAACACCGGGAAGACCTCGGAGACGATGCCGAAGAACGGCAGCGCGATGATGTAGACCTCGGGGTGACCGAAGAACCAGAATAGGTGCTGCCAGAGAATCACTCCGCCGTTCTCGGCGTCGTAGATGTGGGCACCGAAGACGCGGTCGGCACCGAGGGCGAAGAGCGCGGCCGCGAGGACCGGGAACGCCATCAGGACGAGCAGCGAGGTGACGAGTGTGTTCCAGGTGAAGATCGGCATCCGGAACATCGTCATGCCCGGTGCGCGCATCGTGATGATGGTCGTGATGAAGTTCACGCCACCGAGGATGGTGCCGAACCCGGAAAGCGCGAGTCCGAGAACCCAGAGGTTGCCTCCGATTCCCGGCGAGAACGTCGTGCTCGACAGCGGGGCGTAAGCGAACCAGCCGAAGGATGCTGCACCCTGAGGGGTGAGGAACCCGCCGACGGCGAGCAGGCTGCCGAAGAGGAAGAGCCAGAAGGCGAATGCGTTGAGTCGGGGGAACGCGACGTCAGGCGCACCGATCTGCAACGGCATCAGCGCATTGGCGAAACCGGCGAACAGCGGGGTCGCGAACATCAGCAGCATGATCGTGCCGTGCATCGTGAACAGCTGGTTGTACTGTTCCTTGGTTTCGAGGAGGCTGAGCCCGGGCTCGAAGAGCTGAGCGCGGATGATCAGTGCCATCACGCCGGCGATGCAGAAGAACACGAATGACGCGATCAGGTACATGTACCCGATCGTCTTGTGGTCGGTCGAGGTGATCCAGCTGACAATGATGTTGCCCTTGCGCTGGGTCGCGTTCTTGTTGAGGACGCTGGCCTGGCCCGCGGGGATCTCGAGTGTTGTAGCCATGACTAGTTGCCCTCTCCTTCGCCGCGAGCTGGCGCGGTTCCCGGCAGGTTGGTGTTACGAGAGAAGTCCTCACCGAAGTCGCCGACATTTCCGTCGTCCGCGAGGGACTGCAGGTAGGCGTCGTACTCCTCCTGCGAGACAACCTCGACGTTGAAGAGCATCAGGGAGTGGTATTCGCCGCAGAGTTCCGCACATTTGCCGGCGTAGGTTCCCTCACGCTCCGGAGAGAACGACATGTAGTTGGTCTTGCCGGGGAACATGTCTTTCTTGTACAGGAAGTCGATGACCCAGAAGGAGTGGATGACGTCGCGCGACTGGAGCGCGATGGTGACGTCTGCGCCGACCGGCAGGTACAGGGTCGGGAGCTTCTCCTGGTCGATGGTGCCTGCCGCGGCTCCTTCTTCCTGCTCGGCCTGGACGCCAGCCGACCAGACGTCTTCGCCGTCGACGGCGCCGGAGTAGACGAAGTCCCACGCCCACTGCTTCGCGAAAACCTCGATTTCGACATCCGGGTTCTCGTACTGCGTCTCGATCGCGGCCTGGTCACGCGCCGTGAAGGCGAAGAATCCGAGCACGAGGATGAGAGGGACGATCGTGTAGAAGATCTCGATCGGCATGTTGTAGCGCATCTGGACGGGAAGGCCGGTCTGGCCTTTCCTGCGGCGGTAGACCACGATGGCCCAGATGATGAGACCCCAGGTCAGGAGACCGACTCCGAGGAGGACGATCCATGACGTTGTCCACAGACCGGCTATGCGCTCGGTGTGGTTCGTGACGGGCGCTTCGCCCTCCACGAAACCGGGGAGATAGCCGTGCAGTTCGGCCTGGGTACAGCCGGCGAGAACCACGGCAAGCGTGAGAGCAACCGGTATAGCAGCCCATCGGAGTCGACGATTCGAGCGCACCTGGGACCTTTCGATGACAGTGTTGTTACAGCCATCAGTCTAGCCCGATGGAGGCACCCGCTCTCGACCATTTCGCACGCGCTGCCCGGTTTCCTGCGGCTCTGTGCGCCGGAAAAGGAACAGGGGACGCGCCGTCCCCGGCGCGTCCCCTGCATGAGTTCCTGAAAATTGTCCTAGTGGAAACTGTCTCCACAGGCGCAGCTGCCGCCGGCGTTCGGGTTGTCGATGGTGAAACCCTGCTTCTGGATGGTGTCCTCGAAATCGATGGATGCTCCATCGAGGTACGGGACGCTCATCTTGTCGACGATCACTTCGACTCCGTTGAAGTCGACTGTGGCGTCTCCGTCGAGGACCCGCTCGTCGAAGTAGAGCTGATAGATGAGGCCTGAGCAGCCTCCCGGCTGCACGGCGACGCGCAGTCGCAGGTCGTCGCGTCCCTCCTGCTCGAGCAGGCTCTTCACCTTGGCTGCTGCCGTGTCGCTCAAACCGACGCCGTGGGCGGTCGGGGCGGATGTCAGCGTCGTGTCGCTCATGACTCTCCTTGGTTCGTCGTGCTCGCAGGGGTCTGCGAAATCGTATTCATTCTACGCACGGTAACCGCGTGCATGCTGGGTGCATTCCCGCTGTGCAGAGGACGGGTCATTTCAGAGCGGCGTTGAGCCTGGCGAGCAGGAGCGCCTCGGCGAGTACAGACCGGTGGAACACACCGAGGTGCAGCGACTCGTTCGGGCTGTGGGCACGCGAGTGCGGGTCCTCAACGCCCGTCACGAGGATCTCGGCCTGAGGGAATTCCCGCACGAGATCGGAAATGAACGGGATCGACCCACCGATGCCCAGTTCGACCGGCTCGACACCCCAGGCATCCGCCATCGCACGCTTGGCCTCACGGACAGCGTAACCACTCGTGTTCACGAGAAACGGATCTCCGAGGTCGACGTCGTCGATCGCGATTTCCGCCCCGAACGGCGCGTGTGCCCTGAGGTGCTTCTCGATCGCATCCGCTGCGTCGTGCGCCGTCTGCCCGGGGGCGACGCGCGCACTGATCTTGACCGCGATCGACGGCGAAAGCGTGTTGGAGGCGTTCGCGACGGTGGGCGCGTCGATCCCGGTCACCGTGATCGACGGCTGCGACCAGATCCGGCTGAGGATCGAACCGGTTCCGATCGGGCTCACCCCGGGAAGGAGGCCGGTCTCGGCGCGGAGCTGCGCCTCGGAGTAGTCGGGCGTCGATCCGTCCGAGCGGGTCAGCCCGTCGACCGCGACGGATCCGTCGTCATCCCAGAGAGTCGCAAGAAGACGGATGCCGGCGAGCATGGCGTCGGGGACGGCTCCCCCGAACATGCCGGAGTGCGAGGCATGCTCGAGCGTCTTCACGGTCAGCCGGAACGTGACGTTACCGCGCAGGCCGATGGTCAGGGCCGGGGTGGTCTCATCCCAGTTGGCCGAGTCGGCGACGATGATCGCGTCTGCGGCCAGAGCGTCACGGTTGGCGCTGAGGAAGTTCGCGAACGACCGGGAGCCGAACTCCTCTTCACCCTCGATGAACAGCGAGAGCCCCAGATCGAAATCCTCTCCGACGGCTTCGACCAGGGCCCGCAGGGAGGCGATATGCGCCATCACTCCTGCTTTGTCGTCTGCGGCACCCCTGCCGTAGATTCGGTCTCCACGGACGGTCGGCTCGAACGGTTTCGAGTCCCAGTCCTCGTCGTTGCCGGGAGGCTGCACGTCGTGGTGGGCATAGAGCATCACTGTTGGCCGCCCGTTCCTGGCGCTGCGGGTGGCAAGGACGGCCGGCTGTCCGAGCTCGCCTCCGTCGCCCACCGGAGCCTGGGCGATCTCGACGCTGTCGAAAACACCGGTTCCACGAACGAGCGCGGCGACGGCATCCGCACTCTCCCGCACATGAGCGGGATCGAACGCCGCCCAGGACACGCTCGGAATCCGCACCAGACGCGAGAGATCGGCGATGGTGGACGGCAATCCGCCAGCGACGGCGGTGCGGATCGCATCGTCGACGGCTGACGGGGTTTGCGAGACGTTCTCGGTGGTATCGGTCATGGAGGTAATCTTAAGAGATATCCAGCGCAAGGAATCATCGTGACCAAGCAGACTCCAGACTCCCCCATCGAGCCCGTGCTCGAGACGCCCGAAGAGACGGCAGATCGTCTTGCCGGAAACCCAGGCAAGGGCCGCGCGACGCCGACCCGCAAGGAGCGTGAGGCGCTGAACAAGCGCCCGCTCGTTCCCGGCGACCGCAAGGAAGCCCAGAAGGCGGCGAAAGCCAAACTCGCCGAGTCCAGAGAGAAGGCCAGGATCGGTCTCGCGGCCGGTGACGAACGCTACCTGCCTGCCCGTGACCGCGGCCAGCAGAAGCGATTCGTCCGTGATTTCGTCGACTCCCGCTTCAACATCGGCGAGTTTCTCATCCCGGTGATGTTCGTCGTCATCATCCTGACGCTTTTCCCACCGATCGTGCAGGTCTACGCAATGCTGTTGCTCTGGGCGTTCTTCGCCATCGCTGTGCTCGATGGCATCTGGCTGGGCATCTCGGTGAAGAAGAAGCTCGCCGCGAAGTTCGGTGAGTCTTCCGTGGAGCGGGGCGTCCGCTGGTACGCCGCGATGCGAGCGTTCCAGATGCGCGTGCTCCGCCTGCCGAAGCCTCAGGTCAAGCGCGGTCAGCGCCCGGCCTGATCCAGCGGCTCAGCGAGACGGACGGATGCGCGACAACCCGCGGTTGATCTGGCGCGCCCAGAGCGGACCGCGGTAGAGGAACGCCGTGTAACCCTGGACGAGCGTCGCTCCGGCGGCCAGCCGCTCAGCGACGTCTGCTGCGGTCTCGACTCCGCCGACGGAGACGACACAGAGCTCAGCCGGAACGCTGGCGCGGATGAGCCGCAGGACCTCAAGGGATCGCGCGGCGAGAGGCGCCCCGGAGAGTCCGCCCGCGCCGGCCGCTGTCACGGTCTCTGCCGGTGTGGTCAACCCCGTGCGCGCGATCGTCGTGTTGGTGGCGATGATCCCGTCGAGGCCGACATCGACCGCGAGCTCGGCGATGCGGCGCACTTCGTCGTCAGTGAGATCCGGTGCGATCTTCACGAGCAATGGCGTCGAACCTGCTGCCCGCTTGACCGCCGTGAGCAGAGGAGCGAGTTTGTCGAGTTCCTGGAGACCGCGGAGGCCCGGCGTGTTCGGAGAGCTGACGTTGACGACGAGGTAATCGGCGACAGGGGCAAGCAGCCTGGTGCTGGTGAGGTAGTCGCCGATCGCATCATCGACTCCGACCACCCGGCTCTTGCCGATGTTCACACCGAGCACCGGCCGGCCGGGAATGGCGCGCAGGCGAGCGAGGCGACGGGCGGCAGACGCCGCTCCCCCGTTGTTGAACCCCATGCGGTTGATCACAGCGCGGTCCGGGATGAGTCGGAAGAGTCTCGGGCGGGGGTTGCCCGGCTGCGAGTGCGCGGTGAGCGTGCCGACTTCGACGTGACCGAACCCCAGAGCCCCGAGGCCGAGAACCGCTTCACCGTCTTTGTCGAACCCAGCCGCGACACCGAACGGGGTGTCGAAATGCAGGCCGAGGGTGTCGACTCCCAGGTCGGCCGACGGCCGGGTGAACCGGCGAACGGCCGCAGTCAGTCTGATCGTCGGCACGGCCTTGATGACCGTGAATGCGAGGTGGTGGGCGCGTTCAGGATCTAGCCTGGACAGGACGTGGGAGAAGAAGAAGCGATACATGCGGAAGAAAGGCTACCGTGCGCGTGGCGTCAGGCCTGCTGTGCCGGGGTGCCGGCATCCGCCTGCTCCTCCGAGCTGGTGTGTTCCCTGCGGAGAAGGGTGATGGCTTCGTCGAAGTCCTCGAGCGAGTCGAAGGCCTGATAGACGCTGGCGAATCGCAGGTACGCGACTTCGTCGAGTTCACGGAGTGGGGTGAGGATGGCAAGACCGATCTCGTTCGCGTCGATCTGGCTCGTGCCGGTCTGCCTGATCGACTCTTCCACCTTCTGGGCGAGGATCGCGAGGTCGGAGTCGGTGACGGGGCGACCCTGGCACGCCTTCCTGACACCCGAGACGACCTTCTCCCGGCTGAACGGCTCGACGACGCCGCTCCGCTTGATCACGTTGAGGCTGGCAGTCTCCGTGGTGGAGAACCGACGACCGCATTCCGGGCACTGTCTGCGGCGGCGGATCGAGAGTCCGTCATCGCTCGTGCGGGAGTCGATGACACGCGAATCGGGATGGCGGCAGAACGGGCAGAACATGTGTCAAGACTAGTGGAGCGACCGGCCTACGATTCCGATGTGAACCGGGCGGCCACCGCGTCACCGTGGGCGGGAAGAGCCTCGGCCCGCGCAAGCGCGACGACCTGGTCTGCGACAGCTTCGAGCGCCTGGCGGTCGTACTCGATGACCTGCTGAGGTCGCAGGAAGGTGTAAGCGCCGAGCCCGGAGGCGAAGCGGGACTGTCCCCCCGTCGGCAGGACGTGGTTGGAACCCGCGACATAGTCGCCGAGGCTGACCGGTGAGTGCGCGCCGAGGAAGATCGCGCCTGCGCTCGTGATGAGCCCGAGCACGGCATCGTCGTCTGCGGTCTGGATCTCGAGGTGCTCAGGACCGTACGCGTTGCTGAATCGCGCAGCAGCGGCAAGGTCGTCAACGAGGACGATCGCTGACTGCGGGCCGCCGAGTGCCTCGCCGACCCTGACCGAGTGGGTGGTGGTCGCTGTGAGCTCGACAAGGTTTTTGGCGACCGCACCCGCGAGGTCCTCTGAATCTGTGACGAGCAGGGATGCGGCGGCTTCGTCGTGCTCGGCCTGGCTGATGAGGTCGGCGGCGACGAGTCGGGCATCCGCTCCCCCGTCTGCGATGACGAGGATCTCCGTCGTGCCGGCTTCGGAGTCGATACCGACAACGCCGCGGACGAGGCGCTTGGCCGCGGCCACGTAGATGTTTCCAGGACCGGTGACCACGTCGACGGGATCGAGCCCGAGCGAGGGAACGCCGTAGGCGAGGGCGCCGATCGCACTCGCTCCACCCATCGTGTAGATCTCTTCGATCCCGAGGAGTCCTGCTGCACCGAGGATGGTCGGGTGCACCCGGCCACCGTGGTCGCGCTGGGCGGGTGACGCGAGGGCGACCGAGCCCACTCCAGCAACCTGCGCTGGCACGACGTTCATGACGACACTCGATGCCAGGGCGGCTTTGCCCCCTGGCACATACAGTCCGACACGGTCCACCGGCTGCCACCGCTGGTGGATGCGCGCACCTGGACCGATCGTCGTGGTCACCGGGGCGTGGAGCTGCGCCGTCGTGGCCTCGCGGACACGGGAGATGGCTGATTCAAGCGCCTCGCGCACGGACGGTGCGAGCGAGCGCACGGCATCCGCGATCTCGGCCGGCTGCACGGCGATGGACACGTCGGCGACGCCGTCGAAGGTTGCGGCGTGACGACTCAGCGCGGACTCGCCGTCGGTTCGAACCTCGGCGATCAGGCGTTCGGCCGCCTGACTGGCGACGGCGATGTCGACGACCGGGCGCGGAATCAGGGCGAGCAGTTCGGCGCGGGTAGTCTGGGAACCGCGCAGGTCAATGGTCTGGATCATGTCGGAACCAGCCTACCGGCCTGCTCCGATCCGGAATATTCCTGTCGCAGCCACGTTGACGTCAGACGCATGGTCCGCCGACCGTCGCCTCGACACGAGAAAGCGCAGGAGAAAACGCGATGCAATCGGATCTGGATGCTTTCAAAGCCGCGTTCCGCCGCCACGCCGCTGGCGTTGCTGCCGTCACGGCTCGGAACGTCGATGGGCGCCCCGTCGGATTCACCGCGACGTCGCTGGCATCGCTCTCGGCCGTTCCGCCGCTTGCCACCTTCAACATGGCAATGAGTGCCAGTTCCTGGCCCGCTGTCGCGTCGACCGACCGCGTCGCCATCCACATGCTCGGCGCGCGCAATCGCCGCCTGGCCGAGATCATGAGCGGCGACAACGCCTCACGCTTCGTCGGAGACCACTGGCACGAGGGAGAAGACGGCCTCCCGATCCTCGATGGCGTCACCACCTGGATGACGGGACGGATCATCGAACGCATCCGTGTTCACAACAGTGCCGTTGTCGTCGTCCAGATCGAGTCTGGCGAGATCGGACCTGACGACGAGCCCCTGATCTACCACGAGCGCCGGTACGTGCGGCCGGGCGATATCGCCTGATTCCTGCGCCCACTCCGCAGCGCGGGCGCCTCTCCGGCACCCGCACGCTGTTCGGTCAGCCCCTGGTGATCCCGGCAAGGTCGCGTAGGACACCGATACGGCCATCGTCGTGGCGGATGACGAGCTCCGAACCGCGATCGACGATCGCCAGCGCCCATGCGGACGGGCCGATCTCGAAGACCGTCCCGCCGGAGTGCTCGTCGACGACGGCACGGGAAACCGGCGAATAGACCCAGAACGGCTGGGTCGAGAACACAGCGGTCGGCTGTTCGCCGGATGCCGCTTGAGCGGGAGCGACGAATGCTTCGGTCGGCGCCTCGGTGTCGTTGTCACCGGCTGCTGCCCGGGCAGAGACATGACTGACGGCAGACACGGGCCCGACCTCAGTCGAACCGTCGGAATCGAGGTCGTCCTCAGCGGATCCGTCATCGACAGGCAGCACGGCCGTGGGCTCGGCTGCCACAGGCTCGACGAACGTGACGAGTGGAGCCGGCGCATCATCCGTCGTGGACTCTACAGCTTCGGATTCGGAGTCGTGAGCGTCAGCGGTCTCGGCAGCGACGGGCGCGACGATTGCCGGCGCATCCTGACCCGTTTCTGTGACGGATTCGACGGGCGATCGCTCCGCCGTGACCGGCTCGTCTTCGCTCGAAGGGCCGCCGGGTTCGCGTGGCTGTTCGAGCGTCACCGGCCCCGCGAGGCCGACGTTTCGGGGGTCGACGACTGGCGGGGTGCCGACGCCGTTCGGGTTTCCGGGGTGCTGGGGTTCTGCAGGCTGCGGTTCCCTCGGGGACGGGTCGAGCGGAACTGATCCCTTGCGCTGATAGGCGGCGAACTCACCGGGGCCTGCCGGCTGAAGCGGTGCACCTGGCTGGCCGGGATACGGTGTGCCCGGGTGAGCAGCCGGTTGCGCTGGACGTTCGGCACGAGGGCGGACGGGCACGGCCGCTGCCGGCCGCGCGATCCGGTGGGCCGCGATCTCCGGCCGTCGGGCGAAGTCGCTGCTGAGGAACGGGATGACCGGGGCGAGAGTCGTGCAGACGACGGCGACCAGCGAGAACAGGAGTCCGACAATGATTCCTGCGCCGGGAGTGAGGAGGTCGGATCCACCGCCGAACCACGCCGGGAACCCGGCGATGAGGAACAGCGCCCCGAGGTAGAACCCTGCGGTGACGACCGATGCCGCCGAGGAGAACTGGTCGACGGAGAGCGAGCCGACACGCAGCGGACGGTTCGGGGCCAGCCGACGGATGACCACGAGTGCTGCTGCCGCCGCGAGGACGAGTGCCGAGGGGATGGCGACCCAGGGCGCCGGGGCCCAGGCACTCGCGTATCCGAACACGTCGGAGTAGTCACCGGCGAGGAACGGCAGGATCGAGGCGAGAAAGACGACGATGCTCGCCGCCAGGAACGCGACCTCCCTGATCGAGAACTTTCCGATGCCGAACGGCACGCCGTTCTCGTCGGTCTTCGGCCGCGCGACGCGGGGTGCTGCCGGAGGCTGCTGCGGCCCCTGCTGCCCCGGGTACTGCCCGGTGAACTGCGGAGCCTGTGGCTGGGGCGGGTACGGCTGCTGGTAGTTCTGTTGCGGGTACGGCTGCTGCGCATACCCGCCCTGGGGGGCGTACGGCTGGGAGTCGCCCGATGGCTGCTGCCCGGCCTGCTGAGGCGTGAACGGCGGCGTCGTACCTGCCGGCGAGAAGCCCTCCTGCGGATGCTGCGGTGTCTGCGGGTTCGTCATGGAAGTTCCTTCGTTCACGGCAATCTGCTGGCGTCGCCAGTCGAGCAGGGCGGGTCGGGTTCGAGCGTAGCCGATCCTAACCGAGGCAATTCGGGCCCAGCAGCGACTTCAACTCGCCGAACAGGTCGGGGGTGACCTTGACCGGATAAGGGATTTCGAACACGCGTGCCACATCTCCCCGAATGAGCTTGAGTCGGACCTCCGACTGGCCGCCATGCCGGGTGAGGATGCCACCGAGTTGCGTGACGAGTTCTGTCGTCGCCCGTGCGTCCGGCATTGTCAGCGTCAACGGGCCCGTCGCCCCGCCCTGTTCGATGTCTGGGGAGAAGATGCTGTACGCGTGGAGATTCATTCCGTCGTCGCGCATGCTCACGCGGCCCCTGACCACAACGACGCTGTCGTTGACCAGCGTCGGAGCGAACTCCTGATAGGCCTTGCCCATGAACATCACGGTGATCTCGCCGCCGAAGTCCTCGACCTGGATCATCCCGTACTGGTTGCCTGAGGTCTTGGCGACCCGGTGCTGCACACTCGTCGTGAGCCCGGCGATCGTCACCGTGTCTCCATCCTGGGTGTGTTCGGAGGTCAGCAGGTCGGTGATGGTGGTCGTGGCGTGCTTGGCCAGTTGCAGCTCGAGCCCGGCGAGCGGATGGTCGGAAACGTAGAGGCCGAGCATTTCGCGCTCGAAGGCGAGTTTGTCTTTCTTGGACCACTCGGGACGGTCTGGTGTGACCTGCGCCGTGGCATCCAGTTCGAAAATACCGCCGAACAGGTCGACCTGTCCGTTCGCCTCGTTCCGTTTCAGGCTGACAGCCGAGTCGACGGCATCCTCGTGGATCTCGATGAGTCCCCGTCTGGTGGCGCCGAGGGAGTCGAACGCGCCGGCCTTGATCAACGATTCCATCGTGCGCTTGTTCGCGACGGGGAGCGGGACCTTGCGGAGGAAGTCGTGGAACGACGTGAACTGTCCTTCACGCTCGCGTACCGCACGAATCGCCTCGACGACGTTGAAGCCGACGTTGCGCACGGCGCCCATCCCGAAACGGATGTCTTCGCCGACGGCAGCGAAGTAGCCGATCGACTCGTTCACGTCTGGAGGGAGGACCTGGATGCCCATCCGCCTGCACTCGTTGAGGTAGATGGCGGCCTTGTCTTTCGAGTCACCGACGCTCGTGAGCAGAGCGGCCATGTACTCCGCCGGGTAGTGGGCCTTGAGGTAGGCGGTCCAGTACGAGACGACGCCGTACGCGGCGGAGTGGGCCTTGTTGAACGCATAGTCGGAGAACGGCAGCAGAATGTCCCATACGGCCTTGATCGCAGCGTCGGAGTAGCCACGCTCGCGCATACCGCCGCTGAATCCCTCGAACTGTTTGTCGAGCTCGGATTTCTTCTTCTTGCCCATGGCGCGGCGGAGGATGTCGGCCTGACCGAGCGAGAACCCGGCCAGCTTCTGAGCGACGCTCATCACCTGCTCCTGGTAGATGATGAGGCCGTGCGTACCGCCGAGGATCTCCTGCAGGGGTTCCTCGAGCTCCGGATGGATCGGCGTGATCGCCTGCAGCCCGTTCTTGCGCAGGGCATAGTTGGTGTGCGAATCCGCACCCATCGGCCCCGGCCGGTACAGCGCGATCACAGCGGAGATGTCTTCGAAGTTGTCTGGCTTCATCAGGCGGAGAAGGCTGCGCATCGGCCCGCCGTCGAGCTGGAAGACGCCGAGGGTGTCGCCCCTGGAGAGCAGTTCGTACGCGCCGGGATCGTCGAGCTCGAGCTCTTCGAGTTCGATCCTGGTGCCGCGGTTCGACTCGATGTTGTCGAGGGCGTCACTCACGATGGTGAGGTTGCGGAGCCCCAGGAAGTCCATCTTGATCAAGCCGAGCGCCTCACACGCCGGGTAATCGAACTGCGTGACGATCTGGCCGTCTTGTTCCCGCTTCATGATCGGGATGATGTCGATCAGCGGATCACTCGACATGATCACGCCTGCGGCGTGCACTCCCCACTGCCGCTTGAGGTTCTCGATGCCGAGCGCGGTGTCGAAGACGGTTTTCGCCTCGGCATCCGTCTCGACGATCGTGCGGATGTCGACGGCCTCTTTGTAACGCTGGTGGGTCTTGTCGAAGATCCCGCTGAGCGGAATGTCTTTTCCCATGACGGGGGGCGGCATCGCCTTCGTCAGCTTGTCTCCCATGCCGAACGGAAAACCGAGCACCCGTGAGGAGTCCTTGAGGGCCTGCTTGGCTTTGATCGTGCCGTAGGTGACGATCTGGGCGACGCGTTCGTCCCCGTACTTCTCGGTGACATAGCGGATCACCTCACCGCGGCGACGATCATCGAAGTCGACGTCGAAGTCGGGCATGGAGACGCGGTCGGGGTTGAGGAAGCGCTCGAAGATGAGACCGTGAACGAGCGGGTCGAGGTCGGTGATCTTCATGGCGTACGCGGCCATCGACCCGGCTCCTGATCCACGGCCGGGACCGACGCGGATGCCATTCTCCTTCGACCACTTGATGAAGTCGGAGACGACGAGGAAGTAGCCGGGGAAACCCATCTGAACGATGACCCCTGCCTCGTAATTTGCCCGCGCACGGACGTCATCGGAGATGCCGTTCGGGTAGCGCTCCTGCAGGCCGCGCTCGACCTCCTTGATGAACCAGGTCTCTTCGGACTCACCGGCGGGAACCGGGAACCGCGGCATGTAGTTGGCCTTGGTGTTGAACTCGACGTTGCAGCGTTCAGCGATGGCGAGCGTGTTGTCGCACGCCTCCGGGTGGTCGCGGAAGATCTGCCGCATCTGCTGGGCAGACTTGAGGTAGAACTCGTCTGCGTCGAACTTGAACCGGTTGGGGTCGTCGAGTGTCGAGCCGGATTGCACGCAGAGCAACGCGGCGTGTGCCTTGGCGTCGTGTGCGTGGGTGTAGTGCAGGTCGTTCGTTGCGACGAGCGGAAGGTCGAGCTCTTTAGCGAGACGGAACAGATCGGCCATCGTGCGTCGTTCGACGTCGATACCGTGGTCCATCACCTCGCAGAAGAAGTTGTCTTTGCCGAAGATGTCGCGGAACTCGGCGGCAGCGGCTTTGGCCTCCTCATACTGGCCGAGGCGCAGCCGGGTCTGGATCTCGCCACCGGCACAGCCGGTCGTTCCGATGACGCCCTTGGCGTACGTGGAGAGGACCTCGCGGTCCATGCGCGGTTTGAAGTAGTAGCCCTCGATCGACGCGAGCGACGACATCCGGAACAGGTTGTGCATGCCCTCCGTCGTCTCGGAGAGGAGAGTCATGTGTGTGTACGCACCGCTTCCGGAGACGTCGTCGCGGCCCTGGGAACTGGATCCCCACTTCACCCGGGTCTTGTCGCTCCGGTGGGTACCAGGCGTGATGTAGGCCTCTGTGCCGATGATCGGCTTGATTCCTGCCGCTGTTGCCGTGCTCCAGAAGTCGAACGAGCCGAACATGTTGCCGTGGTCGGTGACGGCGACCGCCGGCATCCCTTCGGAGACGGCCGCGTCGATGAGGGGTTTGACGCGCGCGGCGCCGTCGAGCATCGAGTACTCGCTGTGGACATGCAGGTGAACGAACGAGTCGTCAGTTGAAGGCAAGACTTCTCCGGTGAACTGGGTGGCGAACTCCCAGCCTAATCCTCACGGAGGACATCGAGGGCGTGCTGGAGGTCGGCCGGATAGGCCGCGACGTAGGTGACCCACTCCCCCGACCCCGGGTGGGTGAATGAGAGTTGCGCGGCATGCAGCCACTGCCGGCTGAGGCCGAGGCGCGCCGCCAAAACGGGGTCTCCGCCGTAGAGCGGATCTCCGACGCACGGATGTCGCTGGGCCGCCATGTGCACGCGGATCTGGTGCGTCCTGCCGCTCTCCAGGTGGATCTCGAGCAGGGAGGCGCTCGGGAATGCTTCGACGGTTTCGTAGTGCGTCACGGAGGGTTTACCCTCCGCCGTCACCGCGAATTTCCAGTCGTGCTTCGGATGCCGGCCGATGGGCGCATCGATCGTGCCGGCGAGCGGATCAGGATGCCCCTGGACGACGGCGTGGTAGATCTTTTCGACCTCACGGTCGTGGAAGGCCCGCTTGAGAGAGGTGTATGCGCGTTCACTCTTGGCAACCACCATCAGGCCCGTCGTGCCCACATCGAGCCGGTGCACGATGCCTGCCCGTTCAGCGGCCCCCGAGGTCGAGACGGTATAGCCGGCACCCGCGAGTGCGCCGAGGACCGTCGGTCCGGTCCAGCCGACGGAGGGATGCGCTGCCACACCCGTCGGTTTGTTCACGACGATGATGTCGTCATCGTCGTGGACGACCGACAGGTCGGAGACGACGACGGGGACGACGACGGGCTCCTGACGAGGAGCCCAGTTCACCTCGAGCCAGCCGCCGGCGTGAAGTCGATCGGATTTGCCCACCGCTTTGCCGTCGACGCTGACTCCCCCGGCCTCGGCGACCTCGGCGGCGAAGCTGCGAGAGAAACCGAGCACTTTCGCCAGGCCTGCGTCGACGCGTGAGCCTTCGAGCCCGTCGGGAACGGGAAGGCTTCGGGATTCCATCAGGCGTCCGACCGGCGTGGGTCTGTGGTCTGTCGTACTGCGGAATCGGCGCGTTCGGCATCGTGACCGCCGGCATCCGTCGTTGCCGCAGCGCTGTCGGCATCGGCACCGTCATCGGTGTCTGCTGCGCTCTCGGTGTCTGCGGAATTCTTCGACGAGACCGTGCGCGTGCCATCGAGGTTGATACCCCGGATGGTGAGAATGATGAAGAGCCCCATGCTCGACACGATGAAGATGTCGGCGAAGTTGTAGATCGCCGGGATCATCCACGGTGTGGAGATGAAGTCGATGACGTGCCCGAGCCCGAAGGACGGCTCACGGAAGAGCCGGTCGGTCAGGTTGCCGAGCACACCGCCGAGGAGCATGCCGAAGACGACAGCCCAGCCGATCGACCGGATGCGCCTCGCGAGGACGATGATCGCCACCGTCACGACGGCAGCGAGGATCGAGAAGATCCAGGTGCTGCCCTCGGCAAGAGAGAACGCCGCCCCCGGGTTCTTGACGAACTGCAGTATGAGCAGATCGCCAAGAACCTTCACCTGCTCGCCGAGCGGCAGGTTGGAGACGACGAGGTACTTCGTGAACTGGTCGAGCGCCAGTGCCGTTACCGCGAGAGCGGCGATGACGACGAGCGCCCGAACGCTGGGAGGACCAGCGGGTTTCTTCGGCAGAACCGATTCTTCTGGCAACACCGAATCTTCTGGCAACTTAGGCGTTGGACTTTTCGCTGGACGCGTAGCCCGCGCCCTGTGCCGCCGGTCCGCCGTTGGCGTCGAGTTCCTTGAGCTGGCCCTCGATGTAGCCGCGCAGTTTCTGGCGGTACTCGCGCTCGAAGACGCGCAGTTCGTCGATCTTCTTCTCGAGCGTCGAACGCTCCTCGTTGAGGATGTTCATCTGAGCGCGCTGCTTGGCCTCGGCTTCGGCGACAACGCGTGCTGCAGTTGCATGGCCTTCCGCGACGAGGGAGTCGCGCTTCTCGGCGCCTTCACGGACGTGCTCGTCGTGCAGGCGGCGGGCCAGCTGCAGAAGGCTGGAGGACGACTCGGAGTCGTCTGCGACGGCAGACGGAGTCACCGGGGTCTCGACGGGAGGAGCGACGACCGGTGCTGCTGCTGGCGCTGCCTCTGCCTGGGCAGCTGCGACGGGCTCAGCGGTGCGGGTCTCGTCGGTCTCTGAACCGTCGAGCCGTGCCTTGAGCTCCGTGTTCTCCTGGAGCAGGCGACGGAGTTCGACGACGACCTCGTCCAGGAAGTCGTCAACCTCGTCCTGGTCGTATCCCTCTCGGAACTTGGTCTGCTGGAACTGCTTGTTGACGACGTCTTCCGGAGTTAGCGCCATGGCTTTCCACCTCTTACTTGATTGAGCTCGTATGGACGTGCCAACGCTAGCAAACTCCTCCAGCGAACTGCTGAGGCTTTTCGAACGTCGGGCACGTGGGTTACAGGATACCCCGCCGCGGGAGTCAGCGCAGGAGCAGATTCACCAGCGTCATCGCGATGATGACGCACAGCATGGTCAGGCTCCAGCCGAAATCGAGCGCGAAGGCCCCGATCCGAACCGGCGGCAGGATGCGACGGAAGAAGCGGATCGGCGGGTCCGTCAGCGAAAACACGAGTTCGGCGGCGACGAGCCCGAATCCGGTCGGCCGCCAGCGCGGCTTGAAGGATCGGACGAGATCAAGACCGAATCGCGCCCACATGACGAAGAAATAGAGCAGCAGGGCGAAGTACAGGATGCTTCGGAGAAGCGAAAGAACGGAGTCCACCCGTCAATTATTGCTGAGCGAAGAAGGTCGACTCTGCATCGGCTGCTGCAACACCTGCATCACCGAGGACGGCGACGTGTGCAGGCGACAGCAGGAACACCTTGTTGGTGACCCGTTCGATCTTGCCGTAGAGCCCCTGGGACAGGCCGCTGGCGAAGTCGATGAGGCGCTTGGCGTCACCTTCGCTCATCTGCGACAGGTTGATGATGACGGGCACACCGTCGCGGAACGTCTCGGCGATGACCTGGGCGTCACGGTACTGCTTGGGGTGCACGGTGAGGATCTCGTTGAGCTCAGCGGGAGCGGCCTGCTTCGTCGCGGTCGGTCGACGCAGCGGCGTTACCGGTGCCCGGTTCTGCACGGGCGTCGGTCCCTGCTGGGACGGCGCGGCCGAACCGTGGTTGTTGGCCGCAGCAGGTGCGGCAGCGGCGGGGGCAGCGTGTGACTGCTCCTCGTACTCGAGATCATCGTCTGCGAGGCCAAGGTAGACCATCGTCTTCTTCAGCGGGTTGGACATCGCTACCTCCGTTTTGTGCGCGTGCTTCTACAAGAACATTAACCGTGCTGCGGTCGGTTACCCGTGATTGCGGTCCCAATCCGAAGGTGTGTCGCACCTTCGGCGATCGCCTCACGGAAGTCGTGGGACATCCCAGCCGAGATCCCGACCGCTCCTGGCGCGAGCGCTCGGAGCCGCTGGCTGAAACCGCCGAGCCTGGCGAACGCCCGTCGCGGTTCCTCGCCGAGAGGGGCGACGGCCATCACGCCCCTGAGCGCGAGCGATGGAGTGCTGAGCACGGCCTCGACGAGCGGCTCAAGACTGGACGGGTCCACTCCACCCCGCCCGGGGTCGTCTGTGAGGTTCACCTGCACGAAGCAGTCCAGCGGCCGTTCCCGTGCGACCGAGAGGGCCTGGACGAGTGCCACCCGATCGATCGAGTGCACCGCGTGTGCATACGCGGCGACCTGCCTGGCCTTCTTCGACTGCAACTGCCCGACGAAATGCCAGGTCAAGTCACCGAGATCGGAGAGCTCGTGCACCTTGGCTGCGGCCTCCTGGTGCCGGTTCTCCGCCACGTCACGCACACCGAGTGCATGGAGGTCGCGGATGAGCTCAGCGGGGTGGAACTTGGTGACGACGATCGTCGTGACGTCGGATGCCGGCCGCCCGGCCGCCGAGGCGGCATCCGTCACCGCCGCCTGCACACGCGCCAGGCGCTCGGCCAGCGAGAGCTGGTCGAGCGCCTGGTCGGTACCGTCTGGCATTCCTACTTGAGGAAGTCGGGGATGTCGAGCTCGTCTTCGTCGGCGAAGGCAGGGTCAGCCGTGACCGGAGGTGTCGCGAGCGACTCTTCGGTGACGCGCCAGGTCTGGGCCGTCTCGGTGAGAACGGCTCCTGACGCTGCGGCCTGTGCTCCACCGGCAGCGGCGACCGCTGCCGCGGGAGCGCTGGTCTGGACTCCTCCCGATGTGACGACGGCGTCACGCGCAGACTCGCCCTGACGCGACGGCGGCTCGCCCCCGTCGAAACCGGCGGCGATGACGGTGACGCGTACTTCGTCGCCGAGCGTGTCGTCGATGACGGCTCCGAAGATGATGTTCGCTTCGGGGTGCACGGCCTCCTGCACAAGCCTGGCCGCGTCGTTGATCTCGAAGATTCCGAGGTTCGAGCCACCCTGGATCGAGAGGAGGACGCCGTGGGCGCCCTCGATGCTCGCCTCGAGCAGCGGGGATGCGACGGCGAGTTCTGCCGCCTTGATCGCCCGGTCTGCGCCGCGTGAGGAGCCGATGCCCATGAGCGCCGAACCGGCGCCCTGCATGACGCTCTTGACGTCGGCGAAGTCGAGGTTGATCAGACCGGGGGTCGTGATGAGGTCGGTGATGCCCTGGACGCCGGCAAGGAGCACCTGGTCAGCGGTGGAGAACGCCTCGAGCATGCTGATGCCGCGGTCGCTGATCTCGAGCAAGCGGTCGTTGGGAACGACGATGAGGGTGTCGACTTCTTCTTTGAGCTTGGCGACGCCGAGCTCGGCCTGAGCCTGGCGGCGGCGGCCTTCGAATCCGAACGGCTTGGTGACGACACCGATGGTCAGGGCGCCGATCGACTTCGCGATCCGGGCGACGACGGGGGCTCCACCGGTTCCGGTTCCGCCACCCTCTCCTGCGGTGACGAACACCATGTCCGCGCCGGCGAGGGCTTCTTCGATCTCTTCGGCGTGGTCCTCGGCGGCGCGACGGCCCACCTCGGGGTCTGCGCCCGCTCCGAGACCGCGGGTGATCTCGCGACCGACATCGAGCTTCACGTCGGCGTCGCTCATGAGCAGCGCCTGGGCGTCGGTGTTGATGGCAATGAATTCGACGCCGCGAAGGCCGAGTTCGATCATTCGATTGACGGCGTTGACGCCGCCGCCGCCAATGCCGACGACTTTGATCACGGCAAGGTAGTTCTGGTTTGTAGTCACGTCCGGCCTCCGGGAGAAAAAGAACCCTCAACCTCAGGTTAAGGTTTAAAGTTATGCTCAGTATGCATTTCTTGAACCTGACGTTATGCGCAGGACCGGTCGCATCGGGGAGCAACCTCCGCGTGTCGCGAAGTCTGGGGTGAATTTTCCTCAGCAGGCGGCAGTCGATCCCTGCAGACGTCAGCGGACGACGGCGACACTCGGTGAGCTGACGTCGTACTCGTCGTAATCCGGTTGGGCGGCGATCAGGGCGTCGAGGGTGTACGCCTTGAGAGCAGACTCTTCCGCGCTCCCCCAGACCACCGTCGTATCGCTGTCGCGCAGGGTGAACCGCACGTCGTCCGTCGTCGTCGCCGTGACGCTGTCGACGCGGGCGAAGAGCTCGGCGGGCAACGCACGCAACACAGCGGCTGCAGAAACGAACCCGTCTGCCTCCGTCCCACCATCGACGGCGATGAGCGGGTACGCCCCCGGACGGCTCGCCCCGGATTCGATCACGACACCGGCAGCATCCACGATTGTGAAGCCGTCTCCGGTGTCGATGGCCCCGACGGGCGTGCGCTCCACCAGCCGCAGCACCAGGGTGTCAGGCGGACGTGCCTCGATCGAGTAGGACTCGATCAGCGGATAGGTGACGAGAGCGGCCTTGATCGCACTCTCGTCGACCAGCGGAAACGGGGAGCCGAGCTGACTGGACAGATCGGCGACGATGGCATCCGAACTGACCCGTTCTGCGCCCTCGACCTGGATGGTCCTCACGGAGAGGATCGGCGTGTACGCGAGCCCGCAGGCCAGCAGGGCGAGTCCGGCAA
The DNA here is from genome assembly GCF_015752285.1 of Mycetocola sp. CAN_C7. Lineage (NCBI taxonomy): Bacteria > Bacillati > Actinomycetota > Actinomycetes > Micrococcales > Microbacteriaceae > Mycetocola > Mycetocola sp. CAN_C7. The sequence goes on along the minus strand of NZ_JADOUY010000002.1, from coordinate 161,593 downwards.
CGCCGCCGACGGCGAGAAGCCAGTTGCGCCTGCGCCTGCGGCTGTGTGCCGTGAAGCGTTTGACCTCTGACCGCTCGACCCGCTTGCGTTCCCGGCGTGCCTGTCTGACGCCCGGAACCCGTATCGGTGGTTCCGAACGGGCTGGCCGGGTGATCGCGATCGGCTCAGTCAGAGTCGGCTCAGTCAGGTTCGATTCGGGTGCGCGCTGTCGTTCCGGCTCCCGGCGCACCGGATCCGGAGCGGTCGTGTCTGGCGGGGTCGGTCGCTGCGGGGTGAACCCGGATGGCCGTTTCATGACCTAATCCCGGGCGGTGAGCGAACCGAGCAACTGGGGCACGATCCGGTAGACATCGCCACAGCCCAGGGTGATGACGTAGTCGCCCGGCTGCGCGATTGAGGCGACGTAATCTGCGGCCTGCTGCCAGTCCGAGATGAACGCGACCTTCGATGCATCCGTGAAGCGGTCGGAGACGAGGGCACCGGTCACGCCGGGTTCCGGGTCTTCCCTGGCCCCATAGACGTCGAGGACGACGGTCTGGTCGGCGTGCGACTCGAGAGTCTCGGCGAACTCGCCGGCCATGAGCCTGGTTCGGCTGTACAGGTGAGGCTGGTGGACCGCGATGATGCGCCCGTCCCCCACGACGGTGCGGGCGGCAGACAGCGCCGCGGCGACCTCGGTCGGGTGGTGAGCGTAGTCGTCGAACACGCTGACGCCGTCGACGGTTCCGTGCAGCTCGAATCGTCGTTCGGTTCCGCCGAAGTCGGCGATGGCCGCGAGCGACTCGGCGGCTCCGAAACCGAGTCCGACCAGGACGGCGAATGCCCCTGCCGCGTTGATGGCGTTGTGACGACCGGGGATGCGCAGTGTTGCCCCGTTGTCCTGCCCTTCGAAGCTCACGACGAACGACACCGGGCCCTCGGTGCCGATCGAGTGCACCCGGACATCAGCATCCTCTGCCTCACCGAAGGTGATGACGCGCTGGCCGTCGAGTTGCGCGGCGACGCGAACGGCTCCAGGGTCGTCTGAAGAGATCACGACGAATTCGGATGCTTTCCGCGCGAACGCGACGAATGCGTCGTCGAATGCTTCGAGCGACCCGTAGTGGTCGAGGTGGTCGGCGTCGACGTTGGTGATGAGAGCGACGGAGGTGTCATACAGCAGGAAGGAGCCGTCGGACTCGTCGGCTTCGACGACGAACAGGTCCCCGGTTCCCTGGGCACTGGACACGCCGAGCGACTCGATCACCCCGCCGTTCACGAAACTCGGGCTTTCGTGCAGTCCGAGCAGACCGGTCACGATCATGCCGGTCGATGTGGTCTTCCCGTGCGCGCCGGCGACGGCGACGAGCCGCTGGGTGTTGATCAGCCAGGCCAGGGCCTGGGACCGGTGCAGCACCGGAAGTCCGCGCTCCTGGGCGAGGACGTACTCCGGGTTCGTCGGCCAGAGCGCGCTCGTCACGACGAGGGTGTCTGCCTCGCCGACGTTCGAGGCGTCGTGCCCGATCGCGACGGTGGCGCCAAGCTCCCTGAGCGCGGCGATGTTCGCCGATTCGCGAACGTCAGAGCCGGTGACCGTGTGTCCAGCGCCGAGGAAGAGCCGCGCGATACCGCTCATCCCTGAGCCACCGATACCGACGAAGTGCACGGCGCCGAGTTCGTCGGGGATCTCGATGGTGAAGTCGGGTTTGATCACGCTGGGTGTTCTCTCTGTTCTGTCTGACGAGGGTTCGGTCTGACGGCCGGGAAGATTCAGTTATAACGTACGAGGCTGGATGTCAGCGTTCAGCGAGGGCTTCGTGGATGAGTCCGACCATGCGAGTCGACCCTTCGAGTGTCCCCATGAGGCGTGATTGCACCGCCATGTCCTGCACCCGCATCCGGTCGTTCAGGAGCGGTACAAGCGAATCGCTGATCCACTCGGGGGTGAACTTCGCGTCGAGGACGATGACCGCCCCGCCGGCGTTGACGGCATCGGCGGCGTTGTATCGCTGCTCTCCGTTGCCGACCGGGTACGGCACGTACGCGGCGGGGATGCCGAGGGCGGAGAGCTCAGAAACCGTGGACGCGCCGGCACGGGAGACGGCGAAATCGGCGATCGCGAGGGCGAGATCCATGCGATCGCAGTATGCGAGCATCGTGTAGTACTCGGTGCCCGGGTCGGTCAGGTCCGACCGGTCGCCGGTGACGTGGAGGATCTGATACCCGGCGTCGATGATGGTCTGCCTGGCGTCGAAGATCGTCTGATTGACCCGGCGCGCACCGAGCGAGCCGCCGGTGACGAGGAGCGTCGGCCGGTCGGTCAGACCGAACAATTCCCGAGCCTGGTGCCGGGCGGCGTCCCGGTCGAGACGTTCGATCTCACGGCGGAGGGGCATTCCGACGAATCGCGAGTTTCGCAGCCGCGTGCCATGGAATGCGACACCGACGAACCGCGTGATCCTGGCGCCGAGCCGGTTCGCGAGGCCTGGACGTGCGTTCGCCTCGTGGACGACGAGTGGGATGCCGGCGCGGCGCGCAGCGAGATAGGCAGGCGCTGCGGCGTATCCGCCGAACCCGACGATCACGTCGACGTTGCGTTCGGAAATCATCGTGGTGATCTCTGCCACAGCGAGGCGAAACCGGGAGCCGAAGCTCACGGCCTGTCGATTGATCCGACGGGGAAACGGCAACTTGGCGATGGTGAGCAGCTCGTAGCCGCGGTCAGGGACGAGGCGCGCTTCGAGGCCCTCCTGAGTGCCGAGAACCAGCACGGTGGCGTCCGGCTCTGTCTCGGTGATCGCGTCAGCGACGGCGAGAAGAGGGTTCACATGGCCGGCGGTTCCCCCGCCGGCCAACAGGTAGGTGGTCACGATGAGATCCGTTCGTACTGGGGTCGGCGCAGGTCAGTGGTCTGTTCCCTGGCGAAGGAGAGAACGATACCGATTGCGGCGAGCGAGGTCAGGAGGGCTGTTCCTCCTGCTGAGATGAACGGGAGGGGCACGCCGAGCACCGGAAGCAGTCGCAGCACCACGCCGATGTTGACGAAGGCCTGGCCGATGATCCAGACCAGGATGGCGCCGGTGGTGATGCGGACGAACGGATCGGAGCTGGCGCGGATGACCCTCACGAAGGACACGGCGAGCAGAACGAACATGATGAGGACGACGACGGCACCGATCAGGCCGAGCTCCTCACCGATGATGGCGAAGATGTAGTCGTTCGACGCGGCAGGAAGCCACGAGTACTTCTCCCGCGAGTTGCCGAGACCGAGGCCGAACACTCCCCCGTTCGCCAGCGCCCAGGTGCCGTGCAGCGGTTGCCAGCAGAGGTTCTCGTAGTCGAGGCACTCGTCGTCGAGGAACGTCATGATGCGCGCCATGCGGTTCGGGCTGATGATGGCCATGATGGCGAACATCAGGAGCCCCCCGAGCACGGGAATGGCGAGGAAGCGGAGCCGGAGGTTGGCGAAGAACATGGCACCGACGACGATGCCGGCCATGATGACGACGGTTCCGAGGTCGTGACCGGCGAGGACCAGCCCGAGCGCCAGTATGGACACCGGAACCACCGGGATGAGCGCGTGCTTCCAGTCGTCGAGCAGGTGCAGCTTGCGACCGAGAACCGCCCCGAGCCAGATGGCGAGGGCGAGCTTGAGGAGCTCGGACGGCTGGCCGCTGATCGGACCGATGGCGATCCAGTTGCGGTTGCCGCCCTCGGCGATGCCGAGTGGCGTGAAGACGAGCAGTTGCAGGACAAGGGCGCCGGCGAGAGCCAGCCACGCCCAGCGCTTCCAGAACTTCACCGGGATACGGCTCAGCACGAGCATCATCGGGATGCCGATGACGGCGTATGTGGCCTGCTTCCAGAATCCGCCGAAGAATCCCTTGTTGTCGAGGAACGAGTCGACACTCGACGATGACAGAACCATGACCAGGCCGACTCCGACGAGGAACAGCGTCGTTCCGAGGACCAGCAGATAATTGCGGGACTGAGGGATGAGGACGCGACCGAGAGAGATCCGTGCGGACTGGGCTGAATCGTCGCTACGCGGGCGACTGGTCGTCGGGGCGCTCATCGTTCAACCCTCCCCATCGTTCCTGCACTGCCTCGGTGAATCGTCTGCCCCGTTCCGCGTAGTCCGCGAACTGGTCCATGGACGCTGCAGCGGGGGCAAGAAGAACGGTGTCGCCGGAGGCGGCCATTCCTGATGCCAGCTCGACGGCGGCGCTCATGACGTCTTCAGTGTCATCTGCGCCGACCTCGAAGACCGGGACGTCCGGCGCGTGTCGCTGGAATGCCGCGAGGACAGCCGAGCGTTCGACTCCGATGATGACCGCGCCGCGCAGGCGTTCGACATGGCGGGAGACGAGATCTCCGACGTCCACGCCTTTGAGGAGCCCGCCGACGATCCAGACCACAGACGGGTAGGCGCGGAGGGAGGCATCTGCCGCGTGCGGGTTCGTGGCCTTCGAGTCGTTGACCCAGCCGATGCCGCCACGGGTGAGGACGAGCTGGATGCGGTGCGCGTCAAGCGCGAACCCGAGAAGGGCCTGCCGGATGACGGCGGGGGCCACCCCGAACGAGCGGGCGAGGGCTGCGGCGGCGAGGACGTTGGCGACGATGTGCGGGGCCGCAAGGCCGGCAGAAGCCAGATCGTCGATCGTGGCGAGTTCGAGCGCCGAGGTGAATCGTTCCTCGAGAAATGCACGATCGACAAGGATCCCATCGACGACGCCGAGGTCGCTGGGTCCTGGCACTCCCAGGCCGAAGCCGATAGCCCTCGCGCCGTCCTCGACCTCCGCCTGCCTGACCATCTCTTCGGTGGTCGCATCCGATCGGTTGTAGACGCACGCGACGCGCGTCCTGGCGTACACCTCCGCCTTGGCCGCGATGTACGCCTCGAGCGATCCGTGCCAGTCGAGGTGGTCGTCGGCGATGTTGAGGCAGACGCTGGAGTACGGGGTGACCCGGTCAGGCCCGGCCTGTGCGCTGAGGTAGTGCAGCTGGTAACTGGAGAGCTCGACGACGAGAACATCGAAGCCCTGGGGGTCCCGGATGGCGTCGAGGACGGGGACGCCGATATTTCCGCACGGGGCGACCCGGAGCCCGGCCTCCGCGATCATCGCGGCGGTCAGCTGCACCGTCGTCGTCTTACCGTTCGTCCCGGTGACGAGGATCCATTCGGCCGGTGTCCCGGTCTTGTCACGCACCCTCCACGCCAGCTCGACGTCACCCCAGACCGGAATGTCCTCGTCTGCGGCCCACACGAGAATCGGATGCGTCGGAGGAAAGCCCGGAGACACGACGAGCACGTCCGGGCGGTGGTCGACCAGTTCGGCCGGGGGTTCGGTCAGGTCGCTGCGGACCAGCCGAGCGCCGATGACGTCGACCAGACCTGCACGGTCGTCTGCCGCCGTCGACGCGACGACGAGAACATCCGATCCGAGTTCGGCAAGGGTGTCTGCCACCGAGAACCCGGTCACACCGAGGCCGAGCACGCCGACGCGCAACCCGGTCCAGTCCGACCGCCAGCTCGTCAGGCCGTCGAGCCGGGAGACCGGATCGGTCATCGCAGGATCCATTCGAGGTAGAACGTTCCGACACCGGCGGCGACGAGCAGCCCGCCGACGATCCAGAAGCGGACAACGACCGTGATCTCTGCCCAGCCCTTGAGCTCGAAGTGGTGGTGGATTGGGCTCATCCGGAAGATGCGTTTGCCGCGGGTCACCTTGAAGTAGGCGCGCTGCACGATCACTGAGCCGGTCTCGATGACGAAGAGCCCACCGATGAGGACGAGGAGCAGTTCGGTGCGGGTGAGGATCGCGAGGGCGGCGAGTGCGCCACCGAGCGCCAGAGATCCGGTGTCTCCGAGGAAGATCGACGCCGGCGACGTGTTCCACCAGAGGAACCCGATGAGCGAGCCGCAGATCGCTGCAGCCACGATCGCCAGAGCCAGCGGGTCGCGGACCTCGTAACACTTGTATGCGACCTCGTCGGCGACGGATCCGCCGCAGGCCTGGTTGTACTGCCAGAACCCGATGACGATGTACGAGCCGATGGCCAGGATCGACGCACCGGTCGCGAGTCCGTCGAGGCCGTCAGTGACGTTCACACCGTTCGACGTGGCTGTGACGATGAAACTCGTCCACAGCAGGTACAGAATGACGCCGATGACCGGGCCGAGGATCATGAAGTCGAGCGGGAGGTCACGGGTGAGCGAAATCGCCGTGGACGCGGGGGTGACGGCTTCGGGGCTCGGGAAATTGATGGCGAGGATGCCGAAGCTGATGGCGACGACGACCTGGCCGAAGATCTTGGCCCAACCGGTCAGCCCGAGGCTCCGCTGCTTGCGCGTCTTGGTGAAGTCGTCGATGAAGCCGACGAGTCCCAACCCGACCATCATGAACAACACGAGGAGAGCAGAAACACTGATCGCGTCTCCGGTGATGAGCATGGCGGTGAAGAACCCGAACAGGGTGGCGATGATGATGACGATCCCGCCCATCGTCGCCGTTCCGCGCTTCGCGTGATGCGACTTCGGGCCGTCGTCGCGGATGAACTGGCCCCATTCGAGCTTTTTGAAGAGCCGGACGAACAGCGGGGTCATGAACAGCGAGAAGGCCATCGACAGGGCCCCGGCTGTGAGGAGTGCTACCACGAGTACAGTTCTCCCAACCGGTCGCCGAGGAATCTCAATTGTGCGGAATTCGAGGATTTGACGAGCACAGTGTCCCCCGAGGTGAGCTCGGTGGCGAGATAGTCGTATGCCGAATCCATATCGCCAAAGTACACGCTCTCCCCATCCCACGAGCCCTCGTTGATGGCGCTGATGTGCATCCGCCTGGCGTCCTGGCCGACGACCACCAGGCGCGAGATGTTGAGCCGGACGAGTTGCAGGCCGATCCGGTCGTGCTCGTCTCCGGAGTACTCCCCCAGCTCGCTCATGGCACCGAGCACTGCGATGGTGCGTTTTCCGGGCTCGGCGATCTGGGCGAGGGTTCGAATGGCGGCAGACATCGAGTCCGGGCTTGCGTTGTATGCGTCGTTGATGATGGTGACGTCGTCTCGCCCCCCGAGTACTTCCATCCGCCAGCGCTCGGCACGGGTCAGGGTTCCGAGAGCGGCCGCCGACCGCTGGAGAGGCACGCCGAGCGTGTGGGCGACGGCAATCGCCGCGAGGGCGTTCATCACGTGGTGTTCGCCGAGCACCCGAAGCCGGACGGTTACCGGATCCTCGCCGGGCGCTGACGCGGTGAATGTCGTTCCCGTACGGGAGCCGGTCACATCTGTCGCGCGGATGTCTGCGCCGGATTCCTGGCCGAAGCGGAGAACGCACGCGCGGGTCTTGTCTGCCATCGATGCGACGCGGAGGTCATCGGAGTTCAGCACGGCGACCCCGTCTTCGTCGAGGTCCGCGACCATCTCCGTCTTCGCGAGGGCGGTCGACTCGATTCCACCGAATCCGCCAGCGTGTGCGAGTCCGACCTTGAGAACGACACCGATGTCCGGGCGGGCCATCGCCACGAGCCTGGCGATGTCGCCGATGCCGCTTGCCCCCATCTCGACGATGAGGTATCTGGTCGAGTCGGTGACCCGCAGCATCGTGGTCGGAGCGCCGACGGCGTTGTTGAACGACCTGATCGGCGCGACCGTCTCACCCTCGCTGGACAGGATCGACTCGAGCATGTTCTTCGTCGTGGTTTTCCCGTTCGACCCGGTGATCCCGATGACGGTGAGATCGCCTGCGACCCGCACCCGCTCGATCACGAAGCGGGCGAGCTCGCCGAGGGCGACGACGGCGTCTGCGACGACGATCTGCGCGATCGGCTCGTCGACGGGGTGCTCGACGAGAGCCAGAGTGGCTCCGCGCTCGATGGCGGCGGAGACGAACAGGTGCCCGTCGGTGTCGTCACCGCGCTTTGCGACGAAGATCCCGCCTGGCACGATCTCCCGTGAATCGGTCTCGACGGGTCCGTCGACGACGGTGTCGCCTGTGGCATCCGTTCCGGACGGGGTCAACTCTCCGGCGAGCCGGTCGGCGATCTCGGACAGGGTCAAACGAATCATGAAGAGAAATCTTTCCGGCACGACAGGATCGGTGCGGCCTGCGCGAGCGTATCTGTTCCCGCGCGCATGGGTTAGTAGGTGCCCGGGTATTCCGCGCCTGGGGTGGACGACGGCGGGATGCCGTACTTCTTGATCACCTGGAGGACGGCCTCTTTGAAGACGGGTGCCGCCGCGGCGCTCGAACGCTTGTACAGCGGATCTTTGAGGGTCACGGTCACCACGTACTCGGGGTCGTCTGCCGGAAAAGCTCCGGCCATCGATGAGAAGAACGTGTCTTGAAGTATACCGTCGATGATCTGTTCACCCGTTCCGGACTTCGCGGCGACGCGGTACCCGGGGATCTCGAGATCGTCGGCGAGGAAGCCGTTCGTGACGACCGTCTCCATCATGCCGAGGGTCTGGCGGGCGGCATCCTCGGAGACGATCCGCGTGCCGTCCGGTGTCTCGGGAACGTCGGTGATGGTGCCGTCCGGGTACTCGCATCCCTCGATCAGTTGGAGCGGAAGCTTCTCTCCCATGTTTGCCAGTGCCTGATATGCGCCGGCAAGTTCGATTCCGGTGACGTCGACACCCTGCCCGAACATCGTCGTGTAGTAGGTCTGGTTGTCCCATTCCTGCCAGGGGTGCAGTACGCCCTGCTGCTCACCGGGGAAGCCGATGGTGCTCTTGTGGCCGATCCCGAAGGCGTCGAGGTAGTTGTAGCGTTTCTCGGCGCTCAGCTTCTCGCCGAGCTGACTGGTCCCCGTGTTCGACGACGTCTGGAGAACACCGGCGAGGGTCAGCTGCTGCCGCTCGTGGGGCAGGGCATCCTTGATGCTTGCGCCGTTCTCGGGCTTGTACCTGTATTCGGCGACGACCTGCGATGCCGGCGTCGCGAGTCCCGAGTCGATGAGGGATGCCGCTGTGAGCGGTTTGAACACGGAACCGGGTTCGAACCGGTCCTGGAACACGTAGGAGCGCCGGTCTTCGGCCGCTGTCGCGGAGATGTTGTTGGGATCGAGTGACGGGGCCTCAGCGATCGCCCGGACCTTCCCGGTTTTGGCCTCGGTGACGGTCACGGTACCCCACGCCGCTCCCTGTGCCTGAACCTGCGACGCGACGAGCTGCTGGAGGTACCAGTTCAGGTCGCTGTCGATGGTGAGCTTGAGCTCGCCGCCCGGCTGCGCCTCTTTCGTCACGACGGTCGTACCGGGGAGGGCGACGTTGTCTTTGCTCCGCTGGAAGGCCTGCTGGCCGTTCACACCGGTGAGGCAGTCGTTCTGCGCGATCTCAAGACCACCCAGCCCCTCGTTGTCGCTGCCGACGTAGCCGAGCACTCCACCGGCAACTGCACCGTTGGGGTAGGTGCGACCGGAGGTCTGTTGGGTGTAAATCCACCAGGTGCCCTGCTTCTTCAGGTCGGTGAGCGCCTGATACGTGTCGTAGTCGACGCCGCGCGCCAAATAGGCGAAGTTCGCTGCGGCATCCGCTTCGAGGGCGTCGTCGACGACTTTCTGCAGGTCTTCCGGTTTCTGTCCGGTGATCGCGGCGACTTCGGCGAGAGCCTCCTCGGCCGGGACGGTGACCGTGTTGCCGTCGTCGTCCTTCCGGCTGATCTCGTCGACGTCCTTCGGTGAGATGGTGACGTCGAACAGGGTGACGCTGCCAGCGAGGAGCACGCCGTTGGTGTCGACGATGTTGCCACGTGGGGCGTAGATCGTTCCGGCACCCGAGGTCTTCGACAGGGAGGCCGTGACCAGCTGGTTCGCCCGGACGACCTGGATGTCGACCAGCCGCACGACGAATGCACCGACGATGACGACAACACAGAGAACGGCGAGTGTCACCCGCCGTCGCGTCGATAGTGAGTGTTTCACCGCACGTCGTCCTTTGAACCGAGGCATCCGAGGATCAGGCGCCTAGCGGGTCTGGGGCGCGGGAATGCCATCATCCAACGATAAAGGCGCGACCGGCTCCTCCGGGGTAGCCACGCCCGTGCCTGAGGCATCCGCGTCGACGCTCGCACCGGGAACGGTGACGAGAGGAACGCCGTCGATCCGCGAGTTCGCGACGAGGTTCGCCGCCCCGACAGGGATGTCCGTTTCGGTGGTCGCGGCTGCCGGGACACCGATGACGGCGCCGTCCGAGAGACGGAGGTACGCCGGGGTCCCGTTGATGATCATGCCGAGCGCCTGGGCGTTGGCCGCGATGAACTGCGGCGACGAGACCTCGAGGAGTTCGCCGGCAACCGCCTGCTTCTGCCAGCCGAGCGTCGTCTCCTGACGCTGCAGTGACGAGATCTCATATGCGCCGTGGCTGAGGCCGACGCTGAGGAGGAGTTGCACGACGACCATGGTGAGCACGCCGGCGACGGCAACGACGGCGTATGCGAGCTTCGGGCGTGCACGTCGAGCGGCAGCAGCCGGGACAGCGCGGACCGGGCGAGGCGCGCTCTCGTGTGGCGCGGGCGCGAATGCGCGGCGGGGATGACTGGCTGCGGCTGTCGCACTCATGGGTTCCTCAACTTCAGTCGTTCTGCTGCGCGCAGGCGAACGGGTGTCGCGCGCGGGTTCACTGCTTTTTCTTCGTCTGATGCCAGCTCTGCTCCACGGACGAGAAGTCGGAAGCGGGCGGAGTGTTCTGGCAGCTCGACCGGGAGCCCGGGAGGCGATGTTGATGCGGCTGCGGCCTGGAGATCGCGTTTTACGATGCGGTCCTCGAGCGACTGGTACGAAAGCACGACGATCCGTCCGCCGACCTCGAGCGTGTCGAGCGCTGCAGGGATCGCGGCGCGGAGAACGCTGAGCTCGGTGTTGACCTCGATGCGGAGAGCCTGGAACACCCGCTTCGCCGGGTGACCGGCCCGAGACACCGCGGCAGGAGTGGCCTCCTGCAGCAGCTGTACGAGTTGACCTGAGCGGGTGATCGGAGTCTCTGAACGCGCTTCGACGATCTTGCGTGCATAACGCCCGGCCAGCTTCTCCTCGCCGTAGTCCTCGAAGATCCGTCGGAGGTCGCCCTCCCGGTAGGTGGCGACGATGTGGGCGGCCGTGAGTTCGCTCGTGGCGTCCATCCGCATGTCGAGCGGTGCGTCCTGAGAGTAGGAGAAGCCTCGATCGACCCGGTCGAGCTGCAGCGAGGAGACGCCGAGGTCGAAGAGGATGCCACTGGTCGCGGCGATGTCCAGTCCGTCGAGTGCGTCCCGGATGCCGTCGTAGACCGTGTGGACCGGGTGGAACCGGGAGCCGAAGCGTTTGAGTCGTTCCTCGGCGATCGCGAGTGCATCGAGGTCGCGGTCGAGGCCGACGAGCACGAGGTCGGGGAACCGGTCGAGGAACGCCTCGGTGTGGCCGCCCATTCCGAGGGTTGCATCGACAAGGACGGCGCCAGGATGGCTGATCGCGGGGGCGAGCAGCTCGATGCAGCGTTCGAGCAGGACGGGGGTGTGGATGTTGTCGAGTTCCATGAGATGTCCGGTGGCCCCTGGGGCCTGATCCCCATCCATTCCGACCTGGCACCGGGGAAGTGTGTCAGGGCGCGTGAACGGCTGGGAGTCAGGCTCAAGGGACTAGAAGAGCCCGGGAATCACCTCCTCGGCGGTGTCGGAGAATGCGGCTTCCTGTTCGGCCAGGTAGGCCTCCCAGGCTTCGGTGTCCCAGATTTCGGCGCGTGAACCGGCGCCGATGACGGTGAGGTCGCGGCTGAGCCCGGCGTAGTTGCGGAGGGTGGAAGGGACGGTGACCCTGTGCTGCTTGTCCGGCGTCTCAGCGCTGGCACCCGAGAGGAAGACGCGGAGATAATCGCGCGCCTGCTTGCTCGTCACCGGGGCCTGACGGATCTTCTCGTGGAGCGACTCGAACTCACGGTTGCTGAACACGTAGACGCAGTGCTCCTGGCCGCGGGTCATGACCACTCCCCCGGCGAGTTCGTCGCGAAACTTCGCCGGCAGGATGATGCGGCCCTTCTCGTCGAGCTTGGGGGCGTAGGTGCCAAGAAACATCGCGTCGCCCCCCTCTCGTTCCGGCCAACCTTCAGGTGTTCTCCACTTTACTCCACTTCACACCACAAATCTACGAAATCGGCAGTTTTGCGCGTAAACCCGATCGCGAACCCCAGTATTCACAGGGATCTCGCTGGTGGAGGGAAATGGAGCAATGAGGGGCTCCGAGGAGCGCTTCGACCGACGGATGTCATCGTGCGGACACGGTGATTCCGGCGACCGGACGCGACGGCCGGCTTTCGGGCACAAAAAAGGCCGACCCGAGGGTCGGCCTGATCGAACTCAGATTCCGGGATTCAGAACCGTGGAGTGGAGTGGAGTGGTTAGCGGTCGTCCTGGCGCTTGTCCCACCGGTCGTTCATGCGATCCATGAACGTGGTGGAGGTCTTGGCGGATCCGCCGGTCGACGCGGAGGCGAAGCTCTCACTGTCGCGGGCGGATTCAGCGGTTGCTTTGCCTGGGGTGATGGCGACCATCACACCCGCCAGCATGACGCCGAACCCGAGGATGCCGACGATCGGCTGCTGCAGGACGACTCCGAGCACGAGCGCGACAGCACCGACGATGGTGATGACGCTTCCGAGCGCGATGCTGCGATAGGTGGGGCGGCCCCGCCGGTCTCCGACAGTCGACACGAAGTCGGCGTCGTTCCGGTAGAGGTTGCGCTCCATCTCATCGAGAAGCCGTTGCTCCTGTTCAGACAGTGGCATGATGTTCCCCTCCAACTCGGGTGCGACGCAGGTCCATCACTCGCAATTCTAGCCATGCGCAGATGGCTAGGCTAGCGCTGTGAGTGAAACCGCTAACCTGAACGACCTGGTCCAGTCGCGGATCGACATTTTCCTGGCCTCGCAGGAGTCCATTCTCGCGCAGGTTGGCCGGGACCTCGCCTCGTTCTCCCTGTTCTCTCGGGAGTTTCTCAGCGGTGGCAAGAGGTTCAGGGCGAGCTTCTGCTACTGGGGCTGGCACAGTGTCTCCGGAGCGTCGATCACGACCGCAGACGCACTGGCATCCGTCGTCTCCGTCGCCGGCGCACTCGAGATCTTCCACGCTGCCGCCCTGGTCCACGACGACATCATCGACAACTCGGACACCCGCCGCGGGTCGCCTGCAGCGCACAAGCGTTTCGAAGCCCTGCACGCGGCCGAGGGGTGGTCAGGAGACGGGGACGCATACGGTCGCGCAGCCGCCGTTCTGTTCGGGGACCTCCTCCTCGGCTGGAGCGATGAGCTTCTCGATGAGGCTCTATCGGAGTGTGTCCCGCCGATCGCCCGCGCCACGCGCGCCGAGTTCGTCCGGATGCGCACGGAGGTCACTGCCGGGCAGTATCTCGACATCCTCGAAGAGAGGGCGTGGAACACCCGCTCAGAGGACGATCAGCTTGCCAGGGCCCGTCAGGTGCTCATCTACAAGTCGGCGAAGTACTCCGTCGAGAGCCCGCTCGCCATCGGTGCCTTCCTGGCCGGTGCCACGACGGAACAGGTGTCGGCGCTCCGGGCATTCGGCTTGCCCCTCGGCGTCGCGTTCCAGCTGCGTGACGACCTGCTCGGGGTCTTCGGCGACGCATCCGTCACCGGCAAACCGAGTGGAGACGACCTGCTCGAAGGAAAGCGCACCGTCCTCGTCGCTCTCACCCGGGCAGCGCTCCCGCCGACAGCACGGCGGATCTTCGACGAGTTGCTCGGCGATCCGGACCTCACGCCAGAACAGATCGCGTCACTCCAGGCCACGATCAGCCAGTCAGGGGCCGTCGAACAGGTCGAGGCCAGAATAGACGCCGAGGTGGCCACCGCCATCGCTGCGCTCGAGGCGGCACCACTCGCGCCTGAGGCCGTCGCGAACCTGCGCGAACTCGCGGATGCCGTCACGCGGCGGACGTTCTAACCGGGCGCTGAGGTCAGGCGAGTGCCTGCGCGACACGACGGACTTCGGCTTTCCGACCGGCACGCAGCGCGTCGATCGGTGCCGTTCCGAGGCTTTCCTCGACGCTGAGCATCCACTCCATGGCCTCATCATCACTGAACCGCGCGTCAGCGAGCACGAAGAACGTGCCGCGGAGTTCGCTGAGTGGCACGTCCTCGTCGTCGAGGAAAACCGCTGGCACGCTGAGCACGCCGTCGATCTTCACCGCGAGGAGCTGGCGCTCTTCGATCAGGCGCCGGATCCGGCTGGGCGTCAGGCCGAGCTTCTCGACCAGGTCGGGAATGGTCAGCCACTGTCGTTCTGAATACACATCTGTCACCGTACGAGTGTGACACGTCGACCAGCGCCCACGGACCTGCTGTTCTGTTTCCGACGTGTTACGCCAAACCTCATCTGTCACAGTGATTGACTCCCGACGCGCCGGTATGTCACTCTGAGGGGCTGATGACACACGAATGGGGGCCATGGAATGGCAACACGAACGTCAACTTCCCGACCCGCGGTCGCGGCGCGGCAGCGCGCGCGAAACCTCACTCTTCCTCTTCTTCTGAGCGGGTCGCTCGCCGCGAGCATGCAGGTGGCCATGCCGACGGAGGCATCCGCCTCGACATCCTCCCCGAAACCCCGCTCGAGTTCACCCAGTTCGGCGCCGGCCCCCCTGGCGGTTGCGCCGGTCGCCGTGCAGGCGGCCCCCGCGCAGTACACCGTCGCATCCGGAGACACGATTTCGGGGATCGCCTCGCGATTCGGGCTCGCAACGGCATCGATCCTCGCCCTCAACGGACTCGGCTGGTCGAGCCTCATCTTCCCTGGACAGACACTCACACTCACCGGCGCGACTGCGACACCTGCCCCGCCCGCTGACGCGCCGGCGCCGGCTCCCGCCACCAGCTACACGGTTGTCTCCGGTGACACGGTGAGCGGAATCGCCGGAGCTCACAGCGTCACCGTCGCCGCCGTCTTCGCCGCCAACGGACTCGGTGCAGACAGCATCATCTACCCCGGCCAGTCCCTGGCGATCCCCGGGGCAGGAACAGCGGTCGCTCCCCCGGCAGCGACGCCGGTGTCTCCGCCTGCGCCCGCACCCGTTCCGACCCCGAAGGCCGTTGCGGGTGCCGTCACCCCTCTCAGTTCGGAGATGGCGGCGAACGCACTGATCATCGTCCAGACGGGGCGCGCGATCGGCGTCAGCGACGAAGCGCTCGTCATCGCCCTCGCCGCGGCAGCCCAGGAATCGAGCCTCCGAAATGTGCAGTTCGGCGACCGCGACTCGCTCGGTCTCTTCCAGCAGCGGCCGAGCCAGGGCTGGGGAACCGAAGCGCAGGTTCTCGATCCTGTGCGGGCAACGAAGGCGTTCTTCGGCGGATCCAGCAATCCGAACCAGGGCCTCACCATCGGTCTTCTCGATATCCCGGGCTGGACATCGATGTCTGTGACCGCCGCGGCTCAGGCCGTGCAGAAGTCGGGCCACCCCGATGCGTACGCCAAGTGGGAGTCGTCCGCGAGGGCCTGGCTCGCACAACTCGGCTGATCGCCGTCGCCACCCGTTCGGGGCTCATCGAGCCGTTTGCTCACGATCCGGTCACGAATATCGCGCCATTGCGGGCGACGCCGGTGTTTTGCCAGCGTTGAGCGCACCGCGCTCCCTACAATTCAAAGCGTGACAACCAGCCAGCAGACCGACCCCATGATCGGTCGTCTCATCGACGACCGGTATGAGGTGCGTTCGCGGATCGCTCGCGGCGGCATGGCGACTGTCTACCTTGCCACTGACCGTCGTCTGGAACGCCGTGTCGCGATCAAGGTCATGCATGGCCACCTGGCCGACGACAGCAACTTCCGCAACCGTTTCGTGCAGGAAGCACGCAGCGCTGCGCGGCTCGCCGACCCGCACGTCGTCAGTGTCTTCGACCAGGGGCAGGACTCCGATCTGGCCTACCTTGTCATGGAGTACCTGCCGGGGATCACCCTCCGCGACCTCCTGCGCGACCACGGCAAGCTGACCCCACGGCAGGTGGTCGACATCATGGATGCCGTGACGAGCGGCCTCGCCGCCGCACACCGGGCCGGCATCATCCACCGTGATCTCAAACCCGAGAACGTGCTCCTCGCCGACGACGGCCGGATCAAGATCAGTGACTTCGGGCTCGCCCGCGCCGCCAGTGCAAACACGGCAACCGGGCAGTCCCTCCTCGGAACGATCGCGTACCTCTCCCCCGAACTCGTCACCCGCGGGGTGGCTGACGCGAGGAGCGACATCTACGCCCTCGGCATCATGATGTACGAGATGCTCACCGGCGAGCAGCCGTACAAGGGCGAGCAGCCGATGCAGATCGCCTACCAGCATGCCAACGAATCGGTGCCGCGCCCGAGCGTGGTGACCCCATCCGTCCCCGACCCCCTCGACGATCTCGTGCTCTGGGCGACCGAGCGGACACCAGACGAGCGACCGAGCGACGCTCGCGAACTTCTCGAACGCCTCCGTGAGGTGGAGAAGCAACTCGGCTTCGGTCCGTCGACGACGTCGCACCAGCCGACGATGCTGATGCCGGCGGCTCAGCCGATCAGTGACACCGCCGAGTTCACCCAGGCACTCACATCCGCCAACATGTCGACCGATCCGGTCGCTCCGCTCGACGCGGTGTCGACGCTGAGGGCGAAGACCGCACAGCGCCGGGCAAAGGGCTGGTGGATCCTCGCGCTCGTCGTGCTCCTCGCCGCAGTGTCAGGAGGCACGGGCTGGTACTTCGGTGCCGGCCCCGGGTCTCAGGTCCTCATCCCTGACCTCGTCAATGCGACCCCTGAGGAGGCGACGGAGACCCTCACGGGTCTCGGTCTCATCGTGGTCGAGGGCGAAGAGAACAGCTTCGACGTCGCCGCAGGACTGGTGTCGAGTACCGATCCCGCTTCCGGAACCCAGGTCGGCAAAGACTCGACCGTGACCATCAACATCTCGCTCGGCCGACAGGAGGTCGAGGTTCCAGCGCTCGCGGGGATGTCCAGGGCGGATGCCGAGACCTTCCTCGCCGACAACCGTCTGACCCTGGGCGCCGTGGATGAGCAATACAACGAGGACGTCGCATCCGGTGCCGTCATCTCCGCCCAGAACCCCGCGACGGAGGCCGACTATTCGGCCGGGGGTGTGATCCTCCAGGGCGAGACCGTCGACCTCGTCGTGTCTGCTGGAGCGATCCCCAACGTCGTCGGACTGACACCGGATGCCGCACGGACTGCGCTCACTGAGAGCGGTCTCGTTGTGGCCGAGGAGGTCGCGGAGTCATTCAGTGACACCATCGACAAGGGTCTGGTTCTCTCGGCGAAGCTCCCTGACGGCACCATCCGGCCAACGGATACCGTCAGCCTCGTGGTCTCGAAGGGCGTCGACCTCGTCGAGGTCCCCGACGTGTTGAACGACAATGTCGCCGCGGCGAAGAAGACCCTCGAGGACGCTGGTTTCGTGGTCGAGGTGGTCAGTGACATCGCCGAGCCGAACTGGGGCAGTCCGCTGCTCACCGTCGACTCAACCGACCCGGCAGCTGGTGAGAGCATCAAGCGCGGGTCGACGGTGACCATCACCGCCTACCTCTTCGAAGCCCCGTAGCGCCGGGGTCCGGTCACGCTGCGCCCGGCCCTGTCGCTGCATCCGTGCGTCCCGGCATCCGTGCGTCCCGGCATCCGCACACAACCCCTCCGAATTCAGGAGAAGCTGGACGACACGCCGTATGGTCGCGCTCTCAGCGCGGCGTGTCGGCAGAATCTCCTGAATTTGGAGTCATGGGTTCTGCGCCACGGGTTCTGCGGAGGAGTCGCGAACGACGAACGGCGCCCGGACAGTTGCCGGGCGCCGTCTCGTGTGTGTCTACTTGCCGAGCTCCTCAGCGACGAGGAACGCCAACTCCAGCGACTGCATGTGATTCAGGCGCGGGTCGCAGAGCGACTCGTATCGCGTGGCCAGCGAAGCTTCATCGAGGTGCTCCGACCCGCCCAGGCATTCGGTCACGTCGTCGCCCGTCAGCTCGACATGGATGCCTCCGGGGTGCGTTCCCGCCGCCCTGTGCGACTCGAAGAAGCCTTTGACCTCGTCGACGACATCATCGAACCGGCGGGTCTTGTACCCGTTCGGTGTGGTGATGCCGTTGCCGTGCATCGGATCGGTGACCCACAGCGGGTTCGCATCGGCCGCCTTGATGGCCTCGAGAAGCGGAGGAAGCGCATCGCGGATCTTGCCTGCGCCCATTCGTGTGATGAACGTGAGACGACCGGGCTCGCGGTTCGGGTCGAGCTTGTCGATGAGCTCCTGCATCGCCTGCGGTGTCGTCGACGGGCCGAGCTTCACACCGATCGGGTTGCGCACCCGGGAGAGGAAGTCGACGTGTGCGCCGTCGAGGTCGCGGGTACGCTCCCCGATCCAGACGAAGTGGGACGACGTGTTGTACGGAGTGCCTGTGCGTGAGTCGATCCGCGTCATCGGCCGCTCGTAGTCCATGAGCAGCGCTTCGTGTGCCGTGTAGAACTCGACCCGCTTGAGCTCGTCGAAATCCGCACCGGCTGCCTCCATGAACCGGATCGCCTTGTCGATCTCACGGGCCAGCTGCTCGTAACGGTGGTTGGCCGGGTTCGAGGCGAAGCCCTTGTTCCAGCTGTGCACCTGACGCAGGTCGGCGAACCCGCCCTGCGTGAACGCACGGATGAGATTGAGGGTCGACGCAGCCGTGTGGTACCCCTGCACGAGGCGGTTGGGGTCCGCGCGGCGGGACTCCGGCGTGAAGTCGTAACCGTTGACGATGTCACCACGGTAAGCGGGCAGCGTCACGTCGCCACGGGTCTCGGTGTCACTCGACCGCGGCTTCGCGAACTGACCGGCCATCCGACCCATCTTGATGACGGGCATCGAGGCGCCGTAGGTGAGAACGACGGCCATCTGCAGGAGCGTCTTCACCCGATTCCGGATCTGGTCGGCGGTGGCACCGGCAAACGTCTCAGCGCAGTCGCCACCCTGGAGAAGGAAGGCATCGCCGCTGGCAGCCCGGGCGAGACGCTCACGGAGGATATCGACCTCACCGGCAAAGACGAGCGGGGGGAAGGAGGCGATCTGTGCGCTTGCGCGGCCGACGGCATCCGAATCGGGCCAGTCAGGCTGCTGCTTGATCGGCAGTTCACGCCAATAGTCCAGACCGGCAATCACAGACTCATCTGCCAATACCACCGGATCAGTTGGATCTACCACGGAACGCTTCCTGCTTCTCTTCGAAAGGGACGACGGGCGGCCGAAAGCAGCCCGGAATTTCAACCCTACCGCGAAAGAGTTGGCGCCTTTCCCTTCACGCTGGTGGCGTAGACATCGACGTATTCCTGCTTGCTGAGGCGCTGCATCTCGTACATCAGCTCGTCGGTGATCGAGCGGAGGATGAAGCGGTCGCCTTCCATCCCTTCGAAACGGCTGAAGTCCAGAGGTTCGCCGATGATGATCCCGATCCGCCTGATCCGGGGAAGCCGGGTGCCGATGGGCATCATCTTCTCGGTGTCGATCATGGCGATCGGAACAATCGGCACGCCGGCCTCGAGCACCATGCGCGCGACGCCCGTGCGCCCGCGGTACATCTTGCCGTCGGGGCTCCTCGTCCCTTCGGGGTAGATCCCGAGAAGGTCTCCCCCACCGAGTACCCGGAGGCCGGTGTTCAGCGACGCCTCAGAAGCCTTTCCGCCAGACCTGTCGATCGGCAGCTGCCCCGTCGCCTTCATGAAGACGCGGGTCACCCAGCCTGCGATGCCCTTACCGGTGAAGTATTCGCTCTTTGCCAGGAAGGAGATTCTGCGGTCGAGGTAGAGCGGCAGGAAGACCGAGTCGATCACGGAGAGGTGGTTGGAGGCGATGATCGCCCCGCCCGTTTTCGGGATGTTCTCCTGGCCGATCACCCACGGCCGGAACACGGACTTCAACAGGGGCCCGGCAACCAGGTACTTCATGAACCAATAGAACATCGTCGTCCCAGTATCTCTTAGAAGTGGTTCGCGGGCGCAGCACGACGGGCTGACACCCGAGCGAGGTCTGCGGCGCCAACGACTCCGGCATCGTTGACGAGTTCAGCGATCACGAACTCCGGTTCCGGGTGGTAGCCGCGCGCGGGCAGGTACTCGAGGTACGAGTGACGGATCGGTTCGAGAATCAGCTCGCCCACCTGGGCGACTCCGCCGCCGAAGACGAAGAGTTGCGGGTCGAGGACGGCCCCGAGCGAGGCGCAGCCCTGTCCGAGCCAGTTGCCCAGCTGACGGACGGCGGCCAGCGCTCCCCCGTCGCCTGCACCGATCAGGTCAGACACGTCGTGCCCGGTGAGAGTGCCGTTGGCCACACGCCGTTCGGCGAGGGCCTGCCCGATTCCGCCGGCGTCGGCGAACTCGTTCGCCATCCGCAGGAGCGCCCGGCCGGATCCGTACTGCTCGAGGCAACCGTGCTGGCCGCAGCCACACGGGAGCCCGTCGGGGACTAGCCTCAGGTGGCCGAGTTCCGCTCCGGCGCCGAAGCCGCCACGGAACAGTCGGTCTTCGGTGACGATGGCTCCCCCGACCCCTGTGCCGAGCGTGAGCATGACCATGTCGCTGACCAGTCGCCCTGCGCCGAAGCGGAACTCCGCCCAGCCGGCCGCGTTCGCATCGTTCTCGATCACGATCGGCAGGTCGATCCGTGCAGACAACCGTGCCTGGAACGGCTCGTTGCGCCAGTTGATGTTGGGGGCGTAGTACACGGTGGACTGGGCTGCATCGATAAACCCGGCCGCGGCAACGCCGACGCCCTCGACGGCACGTCCGGATGCCAGCCTGGTCACCATCTCGACGACGGCATCCTCGATCAGCTGGGTCGAACCGGTGGGTGTCGGAACCCGTGCCTCGTCGACGATGACGCCGTCGTCGTCGACCAGGGCTCCGGCGATCTTGGTCCCGCCGATGTCGATGCCAATGGCGTGCACGCGAAAAACCTCCAGGGCCGGGTGGGAACTGCCGAAAGCCACAACGCTGATCCTCGCGGCCCCCGCCAGTTTAGTGATCGCGTCCAACTGACGCCATCCGATCGGTGAGCGGCGCAAACCGCCCCCTAGAGTAGAGGTACCTTGCCCCTACAGGTACCAAAGGAGTTACCTTGGAACAGTTCGAAGTCCACGCCGTCGTCGCTGCCGATCCGAACGCCAATGCGACCGACCTGCTCGTCGAGCGGGTCAAGCTCACCCCGAACTCCCCCCTCTTCGCCCTGCCACACAACGGCGGATGGACCGACGTCAGCGCCGGCGAATTTCACCGCCAGGTCGTCGCTCTCGCCAAGGGACTCGTCGCCGCAGGCATCCAGCCGGGCGACAAGATCGGTCTGATGTCGAAGACCAGCTACGAGTGGACCCTCATCGACTTCGCGACCTGGTTCGCCGGAGCAATCCTCGTTCCGGTCTACGAGACCAGCTCCCCCACCCAGGTGCAGTGGAACCTCAGCGACTCCGGCGCGATCGCCATGATCGTGGAGACTGCAGACCACTTCGCCCGCTTCGATGAGGTCCACCCCGATCTTCCTCTCGTTGCGGATGTCTGGCAGATCGCCCTCGGCGACCTCGACAAGCTGGCCGCATCAGGAGTCGGGATCTCCGACGAGGAGATTGAGCGCAGGCGCAACCTCGCCATCGGATCGGACATCGCCACACTGATCTACACGTCCGGATCGACTGGCAAGCCCAAGGGCTGCGTGATCACCCACTCGAACTTCGTCGAGCTGTCACGCAACTCAGCCGTAGCGCTCCGTGAGGTCGTCGACGGCCCCAACGGGGCATCCACCCTGCTGTTCATCACGCTCGCTCACATCTTCGCCCGCTTCATCTCGGTGCTCAACGTGCACGCCGGTGTGAAGACCGGTCACCAGCCGGACACCAAACAGTTGCTGCCATCGCTCGGCTCATTCAAACCGAGTTACCTGCTCGCCGTTCCGCGGGTGTTCGAGAAGGTCTACAACTCAGCCGAGCAGAAGGCCGAAGCCGGCGGCAAGGGCAAGATCTTCCGGAAGGCGGCCGACGTGGCCGTCGCGCACTCGATCGCCAAGCAGAAGGGCGGATCGATCCCGATCGGCCTCAAGCTGCAGTTCGCCTTGTTCGATCGACTCGTCTATGGCAAGCTCCGCACGGCGATGGGCGGCAACGTCGAATATGCCGTCTCGGGTTCTGCGCCGCTCGGCCAGCGACTCGGGCACTTCTTCCACAGCCTCGGAATCGAGATCCTCGAGGGCTACGGCCTCACCGAGACCACCGCACCTGCATCGGTCGGCCGCCCGGGCAAGACCCCGATCGGAACCGTCGGACCGGCGATGCCCGGTGTCGCCATCCGCACCCTCGACGACGGTGAGATCGAGGTGAAGGGCATCAACGTCTTCAAGGAGTACTGGAAGAACCCCGAGGCTACGGCCGAGTCGTTCAACGACGGCTGGTTCCGTACCGGTGACCTCGGTTCGTTCGACAAGGACGGCAATCTCACGATCACCGGTCGCAAGAAGGAGATCATCGTCACAGCGGCTGGTAAGAACGTCGCACCGGCCGCGCTCGAAGACCCGATCCGCTCGAACCCTGTTGTCGGTCAGGTCGTCGTCGTCGGCGACCAGCGCCCGTTCATCTCGGCGCTCATCACCCTCGACTCCGAGATGATCGGCACCTGGCTCGGCAACAACGGAGAGGATGCCGGGCTCAGCCTCGATCAGGCCGCAACGAACCCGGCCGTGCTCGCCGAGATCCAGCGGGCGATCGACGCGGCGAACACCCGCGTCTCCCGCGCCGAGTCGATCCGTAAGTTCGTCGTGCTTCCGACCGAGTTCACCGAGGCGAGCGGGCACCTGACCCCGAAGATGAGCATCAAGCGCCACGTGATCCTGAAGGACTTCGCTGTGAACATCGACACGCTCTATGCAGACGCGCCGACCCAGGGCATCCCGCTCGGAGGCTGATCGCCACCGATAGCAACGACGACGTCCGGTTCGGTTCCCCTCGGAGTACCGGCCGGCCGTTCTCGTCGCGCCAGGTGGTCACAGGACGGCATCGCGTTCGGGAACATCGCCAAATTCAGGAGATTCTGACGACACGCCGACGTGAGAGCGCGACCACACGGCGTGTCGCGTTCTTTCTCCTGAATTTGGAGGACCCTCCTGAATTTGGAAGACACTCCTGAATTTGGAAGACCCTCCTGAATTTGGAGGACTTCCCTGAATGTAGGGTGGCGCGCTAGAACCAGTCGCTCTCGCGGATTTCCTTCATCGCCGCTCGACGATCCGCTTTCTCGAGGCGGTCGAGATAGAGCAAGCCGTCGAGGTGATCCACCTCGTGCTGCAAAGCCTGGGCCAGAAGCCCCGTACCGCTGAGCTCGATCGTGTTGCCGTCGACATCCGTGCCGGTGACCCGCACGAACGGGTAACGCGGTGTCGGGTACCACAGCCCTGGCACCGAGAGGCATCCCTCCTCGACAGGCTCCTTGTCCCCCCGGGTCTCAACGATGACCGGATTGAGGATGTAGCCGATGTCTCCGTCGATGTTGTAGCTGAATGCGCGCAGGTTCACGCCGATCTGGCTGGCAGCCACCCCCGCTCGCCCGGGCGGGCGCACACTGTCGACGAGGTCGTCG
Source organism: Mycetocola sp. CAN_C7 (assembly GCF_015752285.1). Lineage (NCBI taxonomy): Bacteria > Bacillati > Actinomycetota > Actinomycetes > Micrococcales > Microbacteriaceae > Mycetocola > Mycetocola sp. CAN_C7. Next base: position 138,009 of record NZ_JADOUY010000002.1, on the reverse strand, counting down.
ACAAGGCCGCGGACGCGGTCGTCGATGCTGCCGATGGGGTCGGACACGGTTTTGAGCACCGGGTCACCGAAAATACGGATCTGTCGTTCTGTCACTGGGGTCTTTCGGTCTGGGCCGGCCGGAGGGGCCGGCATCGCGGATGCGGGTCAGCTGGGTGGGCGGGTCAGGCGCGGCGAGACGGCAGGCCTTCGACGACGAGCGCGGCCAGGGTCCTGGCAGCATGTCTCGTCACCGGTTTCAGGTTGCGGAAACTGATCGCGGCGCCTGCAGCGAGTTGTGGGTCATACGGGATGCGCACGATCTCACGCACCCGGGACTTGAAGTGGGCCTCGATCTCGTCGAGACGCACCATGTGGGATCCCTGGGTCGCCGTGTTCAGGGCAACGATGGCATTGGTCACGAGGTGCTCGTAGCCGTTCTGCTCCAGCCAGGTCAGGGTTTCGGATGCCAGCCGTGCCTCATCGACGCTCGACCCGGACACGATGACGACGGCGTCCGCGCGTTCGAGAGTGGCCCGCATGATGGAGTGCACGATCCCTGTTCCACAGTCCGTCAGCACCAGTGAGTAGTACCGGGCGGCAAGATCGGCGACGACGGTGTAGTCGTCTTCGTTGAACGCCTCCGCCAGGTGAGGGTCCGTATCTGAGGCGAGGACATCCAGCCGGGTCTCGTCGCGAGCGACGTGGGACGAGAACTCGTTGTAGCCGGTGATGCTGTCGACGTTCCGGATGACGTCACGAACGGTGACATCGGTGTGCTGGGCGATCCGTTCGGAGAGCGTTCCCCGATCGGGGTTGGCGTCGATCGCGATCGTCCGGTCGTCGCGGGCGTCGGCGAGGGCCATCCCGAGCAGCGCGGTGACCGTGGTTTTTCCCACTCCGCCCTTACGAGTCAGAACGGGAACGAAGCGCGCACCGCCATCGAAAGAACGGCGGATGCGACGGTCCAGGTCCTTGCGAGCGGTCGCTGCAGCAGAATCGCCGAGGTTCACCCGCTGCCTGGTCGCGTCGTAGACGAGCCGCTGCCAGAATCCTTCCGGCGCCACCCGGGTCGCGCTCGTGCCATCGAGGAGCCGTTCGCTGGTGAGCAGTGCCGACGACTCCGGGGCACCGGTCTGGTACCGCGTCGCGCTGACGCCCGCCGGCTCCGGCACTGTCGCCGGCACGGTGGCCACGACCTCCACCGACCGTGTCGGCGGTTGCTCGGTGTCGGGGTTCACAGCGATATCGTCGATCGCGACGGCGAGCTCGTCCTCGGGGATGTCATGGAGAGGCGCTGCGGGGAGCTGGACGCTCACGGTTGCGGCCGAGCCGACGACGTCCACTCCTGCGGTGTCCACCGTCGCGTCATCGAGACGCGGCACGACGGCATCGCCGCTGTGCCGCGGAGAGCTGCCTTCTGGTGTGGTGGAAGCCATGAGAGCTACCCCCTTCGTTCGGGTTCGACCTCAAGTTTAGGCGGGAGAGGCCGAACCCGGCACGACGGGCTACTCGCCTGGCTGCACCACGACGATCAGGTCGCCTGCCTCGACCTGCTGTGTGCCCGGGATGGCGAGGCGCTGGACTCGCCCTCCGACGGCTGCAGTGATTGCCGCTTCCATCTTCATCGCCTCGATCGAGGCCACGGCCTGACCGGGCTCGACGACGTCGCCTTCCTGCACCTTGAGCGTCACCACGCCCGAGAACGGCGCGGCGATCTGACCGGGCTTCGACGTGTCCGCCTTCTCGACCACCTTCGTTTCGACCGTGATGCTGCGATCCCGAACGAACACCGGCCGCAACTGACCGTTGAGAGTGGTCATGACGGTGCGCATGCCCTTGTCGTCTGGCTCGCCGATCGCTTCGAGGCCGGCGTACAGCCTGACGCCCTTGTCGATCTCGATCACGTGTTCAGCGCCGGGTTCCAGACCGTACAGGTAGTCGATGGTGTCGACGACCGACAGGTCGCCGAACATCTCGCGCACCGAGTCGAACTGCTTCGTCGGCGCGGGGAACAGCAGGCGGTTGAGGGTCGCGCGTCGCTCGAGTGAGGTTCCGTCGAGAAGCTTCTGGTCAGCATCCGACAGCGGAGCCACCTCGATGTCGATGTGGCGTCCGGCGAGGACCTTGCTGCGGAACGGCTCGGGCCAGCCGCCGGGGAGTTCGCCGAGTTCACCGGCCATGAAGCCGATCACCGAGTCGGGGATGTCATAGTTCTGCGGGTTCTCGGCGAAGTCCGCCGGGTCGGCCTTGACGGCGGCGAGGTGCAGGGCGAGGTCGCCGACCACCTTCGACGACGGCGTCACCTTCGGCACCCGGCCGAGGATCGTGTTGGCGGCCGCGTACATGTCTTCGATCAGTTCGAAATGGTCGGCGAGCCCGAGCGCGATGGCCTGCTGGCGCAGGTTCGAGAGCTGACCGCCGGGGATCTCGTGGCGGTACACCCGACCGGTGGGGCCGGGCAGACCCGACTCGAACGGCTTGTAGATGTGCCGGACGGCCTCCCAGTACGGTTCGAGGTCGGTGACGGCTTCGAGCGAAAGACCGGTGTCGCGTTCGGTGTGGGCGAGAGCAGCGACGAGGGCGGATGCCGACGGCTGGCTGGTGGTGCCTGCCATCGGCGCACTCGCGACGTCGACCGCGTCAGCGCCGGCCTGGCTCGCGGCCAGCAGTGTGGCGAGCTGGCCACCGGGGGTGTCGTGCGTGTGCACATGGACGGGCACATCGAACCGGTCGCGGAATGCCGACACGAGTCGCGCGGCTGCCGCCGGGCGAAGGAGTCCTGCCATGTCCTTGATCGCGAGGATGTGCGCCCCGGCCGAGACGATCTCGTCGGCGAGCTTCAAGTAATAATCGAGGGTATAGAGATCCTCGGACGGGTCGAGAAGGTCTCCGGTGTAGCAGACGGCGACCTCGGCGATGGTGGTCCCCGTCGCGAGCACCGACTCGATGGCCGGGCGCATCTGGTTCACGTCGTTGAGAGCGTCGAAGATCCGGAAGATGTCGACGCCGCTGTCCGCTGCTTCGCGCACGAAGGCATCCGTCACCGCTGTCGGGTACGGGGTGTAGCCGACAGTGTTTCGGCCGCGGAGCAGCATCTGGATGTTGATGTTCGGCAGCGCTTCACGCAGGCTCGACAGGCGCTCCCACGGGTCTTCACCGAGGAACCGAAGGGCAACATCGTATGTCGCACCGCCCCAGGCCTCGACCGAGAGCAGCTCGGGAGTGAGGCGGGCGACGTATGGAGCGACGGCCAGAAGATCCCTGGTTCGCACGCGCGTGGCGAGGAGCGACTGGTGCGCGTCACGGAACGTCGTTTCGGTGACGGCGAGGGGCGTCTGCTCGCGCAGGGCCTTCGCGAACCCGGCAGGACCGAGCTCGAGCAGGCGCTGCCGCGACCCGGCGGGTGCCGGCAGGCTGAGGTCGATCTCCGGAAGCTTCTCGGCCGGGTGGAAGTTGGTCGGCCGAGGACCGTTCGGATGGTTCACCGTTGTGTCGGCGAGCCAGTTCATGATCTTCGTTCCGCGGTCCTTCGACACCCGGCCGCGGACAAGTTCCGGCCGCTCGTCGATGAATGAGGTGCTGAGGTCACCGGCGACGAAGGACGGATCCTCGAGGACGGCCTGCAGGAAAGAGATGTTGGTCGACACCCCGCGGATGCGGAACTCGGCCAGTCCGCGCTTGGCGCGGGCGACGGCAGCCGGGAAGTCGCGGCCGCGGCAGGTCATCTTGGCGAGCATCGAGTCGAAGTGCGGGCTGATCTGCGCACCGGGGTTGATCGTTCCGCCGTCGAGACGGATGCCGCCACCACCCGGTGACCGGTAGGTCGTGATCTTGCCGGTGTCAGGGCGGAAACCCTGCGACGGGTCCTCGGTCGTGATGCGGCACTGCAGTGCAGCACCGTGCAGCTGGATCTTGTCCTGGGTGAGACCGAGATCGGCGAGGCTCTCCCCCGCTGCGATCCGGATCTGCGCCTGCACGAGGTCGACATCGGTGACCTCTTCGGTCACCGTGTGCTCGACCTGGATCCGCGGGTTCATCTCGATGAAGACGTGCCTGCCTGCACGCTCCCCCGCCGTGTCGAGGAGGAACTCGACGGTTCCGGCGTTGACATACCCGATCGAACGGGCGAAGGCGATGGCATCCCGATAGAGCTCGGCTCGCAACTCGTCGCTGATGTTCGGTGCGGGAGCGATCTCCACGACCTTCTGGTTGCGCCGCTGAACGGAGCAGTCACGCTCGAACAGGTGAACCGTCTCGCCACCGGCATCCGCAAGGATCTGCACTTCGATGTGACGAGGCCGCAGAACCGCCTGCTCGAGGAACATGGTGGGGTCGCCGAAGGCGCTGTCGGCCTCTCTCATCGCCTCGGCCAGGGCGGGAGCGAGCTCCTCCCTGGTTGCAACACGGCGCATGCCGCGGCCGCCGCCACCGGCGACGGCCTTGGCGAAGAGTGGGAATCCGACCTCGTCCGCCCCGGCGAGGAGTTCGTCGATGTCGCGGGATGCCGGAGTCGAAGCGAGCACGGGAACGCCGGCCTCGATCGCGTGGGTCTTCGCGGTGACCTTGTTTCCGGCCATCTCGAGAACATCAGACGTCGGGCCGATGAAGGTGATGCCGTTCTGGGCGGCCTTTTCGGCGAGTTCAGGGTTCTCGGAAAGGAACCCGTAGCCGGGGTAGATGGCGTCTGCGCCGGACTCGACGGCGACGCGGATGATCTCGGCGACGTCCAGGTATGCACGAACCGGGTGTCCCGGCTCGCCGATCTGGTATGCCTCATCGGCTTTCAGCCTGTGCATCGAATTGCGGTCCTCGTAAGGGAAGACCGCAACGGTTTTTGCCCCGAGTTCGTATGCGGCGCGGAACGCGCGAATCGCGATTTCGCCTCGGTTGGCAACAAGAATCTTCGTGAACATGCAGACCTCTCTGGCAACACAGCGCACAGGGAACGGTTAGGTTCTCCCAGCTTAGTGAAGGTAACGTTGCTTCTTGTGCACGTACTCAGCGTCTCGAGCCTCAAGGGAGGCGTCGGGAAAACCACCGTCAGCCTCGGCCTGGCCTCCGCCGCGTTCGCCAAAGGCATCCGTACCCTCGTGGTCGATCTCGACCCGCAGTCGGATGTCTCAACTGGCATGGACATCGCGCTTGCCGGTCGATTGAACGTCGCGGACGTCCTCGCGTCCCCCAAAGAAAAGACCGTCCGCCAGGCCATCGCGCCGAGCGGCTGGACGAAGACCCACCCGGGCACGATCGATGTGCTCATCGGCAGTCCGTCCGCCATCAACTTCGACGGTCCACACCCGTCGATCCGCGACATCTGGAAGCTCGAGGAAGCGCTCGCGCACGTCGAGGACGACTACGACCTCGTTCTCATCGACTGTGCCCCGTCGCTCAACGCGCTCACCAGGACGGCGTGGGCAGCAAGCGACCGTGTCGTCGTCGTGACCGAACCCGGCCTCTTCTCGGTCGCAGCAGCCGACCGCGCACTCCGAGCCATCGAAGAGATCCGCCGGGGCCTCAGCCCCCGGCTCCAGCCGCTCGGAATCGTCGTCAACCGCGTGCGTTCGCAGTCGATGGAGCACCAGTTCCGCATCAAGGAACTGCGCGACATGTTCGGCCCGCTCGTCCTCAGCCCGCAACTGCCCGAGCGTACGTCGCTCCAGCAGGCACAGGGTGCCGCGAAACCCCTCCACATCTGGCCGGGCGACAGCGCACAGGAGATGGCGTCGAATTTCGACCAGCTCCTCGACCGTGTTCTCCGTACGGGCCGCGTCGGCGAATACGCCGACGCAGCGAAAGCCGCTCGGTAACCTCACAGTCCGCTGAGGTCCCGACCGGGCGGCGCGCATCGATCAGGATCGAACGGTCGTTCGCGGTCACCAGGACCGGCCGGTGAGGACCGATCGATCAGCGCTCCGACACACGGATGCTCTCGGCGGGTGACGTCAGGGCATGACGGTGACGGATGCCGCGACGTGGCATCCGGTCGGTCGGGCTCAGGCGGAGCGGGCGGCGCGACGAGCAGCGAGCTCGTCCATCGGGTCAGCCGTTTGCGAGTCGAACTCGACCAGGCTGGACTCGACCTCACGGAGGACCTTGCCGACGGCGATGCCGAACACTCCCTGGCCCCGGCTCACGAGGTCGATGACCTCGTCGTCCGAGGTGCAGAGGTACACACTGGCACCGTCACTCATCAGGGTGGTCTGCGCGAGATCGTTCACGCCGGATTCTCGCAGCTGATTGACGGCGGTGCGGATCTGCTGAAGCGAGATCCCGGTGTCGAGCAGGCGCTTCACGAGCTTGAGGACGAGGATGTCGCGGAACCCGTACAGGCGCTGCGAGCCGGAACCGGCTGCACCCCGAACCGTCGGTTCGACGAGGCCGGTACGTGCCCAGTAGTCGAGCTGGCGGTAGCTGATGCCTGCAGCGCGGGCAGCTACGGCACCGCGATAGCCGGCCTGGTCATCCATCTCAGGAAGCCCATCGGTGAACAGCAGCCCCAGGTCATAGCGAGCATTATCGTTGGCGGGGATTTCGCTCATCCGTGTGCTCCTCTGAAGAAATGGCTGCGGCGGTACCGCACAGTCCACGGTACCGAGGGCTGTCTGCTTCTACAACGACATCCGGATCGATGGTTCCGGCGTGTCGGCTGGCCGTGATCATTCTGTGACAATCGCGGCCGGTCGTTCCAGTCTAATCTCAGGACAGCAATCGTCCCAGGGCGCTCCGGACCAGGCTGGCCCGGATCACATCGAGTTGCCCGGCGATCTCACCGGAGAGTTCGGCAGCGCGTGCCCTGCTTGCGGCGTCTTTGCGCCTGGCGATGGGGAGCAGCGCGCTTTCGATCATGCTGACTTCGCGTTCCGCCGTTGCGCGGTATCCGCGGAGGTGCCGCGGCTCGATTCCACAGCGCTGCAGCGCAACCAGCGAACGGATCACCGAGACGGTGTCATCGCCGTAGCTCTCAGCGGGGGTGATGACCGATGCTGAGATCGCGTCGGAGAACAGGGCGGGCGTCGCGCCGGTTTCGCGGAGCACATCGTCACGCTGGTAGCGCCGGCCCGCCGGAATGATGGTGGAGATCTGGCCGTTCGCCGCCGCGCCGGGCAGGGCGGGGGCGCGACCCGCATCGAGGTCGGCCAGGTGCCCCCTGATGACCTTCAACGGCAGGTAGTGGTCGCGCTGCATAGACAGGATGAGCCGCAGCCTCTCCACATCCTGTGGCGAGAACTTGCGATAGCCCGACTTCGTGCGAGACGGGGACACGAGCCCCTGCTCTTCGAGAAACCGCAGCTTCGAGTTGCTGAGTTCCGGGAACTCCTTGGCAAGCCGCGCGAGCACCTGGCCGATGCTCAGCAGTTGCGGTGCTGCTGTCTTGCCGGAGGACTTCGCCTGGCCGGCGTCACGAGGGTCGTAGCTGCGATGCGCTGCCTGGGCAGTCACGATCTAGGCGCCCGGTGCAGCAAGCAGGTCGAAGCGCGACGGGTAGAAGGTGAGACGGAACTTGCCGATCTGAACCTCGGCTCCATCGCTCAGCTCTGCACTGTCGATGCGCACGCCGTCGAAGTAGGTGCCGTTGAGCGAGTTGAGGTCCTTGATTTCGAATGCGACGCCGTGGCGGAGGAACTCAGCGTGACGCCGGGAGACGGTCACGTCATCGAGGAAGATGTCGGCATCCGGGTGACGTCCGACAGGCGTGACATCGGCATCGAGGAGGAATCGAGCTCCGGAATTCGGTCCGCGGCGGACGATCAAGAGGGCGGACCCACTCGGCAGAGCCGCGATCGCTTCCTGTTCCTCAGCGCTGACGTCGCTATCGACGTTGGCCAGGCTGGCGCCCAGTTCCCTGCTGAAACTTGCGGTTGTACTGTTGGCGACCGCTGCATCATCATGAGCCGGCTCGCGCAGATATGCCCCTGTGGGGGGATTCTGCTCGTTGGGATAAGACACCTGAACCTCCTAGGGTTCCAGCGTATCTGATCGCGAGCCGGTCTGTCCCTCGCTCTTTCGGGAGGCACGGACGGTTTGCACGAGATAGAGCGCCCCTGCCCACCAGTAGAGGACCGCACCGACCACTGCGAAGATCATGCCGAACGGGCGGATGATGGCGTCGGCGTCCGGGAACGCTGCAGCGAGCATCAACAGCGGCAGGCCGAGGAACAGGCAGGCCGTCGCCCACTTTCCTACCCAGTTCACCGGAAACGCGCCGTGACCGATGCGCGCCAAAATGCCAGCGAGCACCACGAGCATGATGTCCCTCGCAACGATGACGATGACCAACCAGAGCGGGACCAGGTCGCGCCAGCCCAGGCCGAGGAGAGCAGCGAGAATGTAGAGCCGATCGGCGGCCGGATCGAGGAGCTGGCCGAGCCGCGACACCTGGTCGAAACGGCGGGCGATATATCCGTCGAGAAAATCGGTGAATCCGGAGACGGCGAGGACGACAAGTGCGGCGAGGTCCTGACCTTCGACGAGCAGAATCAGGAAGACGGGGACGAGAGCCAGGCGCAGAAAGCTCAGCAGATTCGGGACCGTCAGGATGCGGTCGCTCGGTTCTGGGCTCTCCCGGTGTTCCACTCGAACATTCTATTGACCGATACCCGTGCGCCTCATCCGCCGCGCGGCGGAGACCGCTCAACCGACGCGACTCCCCCAATGAGAGTCACATGTCAGGCGCGGTGAGTTGCGCGCCGTACCCTTGATGCATGAACACGTCGACCCGACCGACCTGGGCTGAGACCTGGCGCATGCGGCGCGGCTTCGTTTCCCGTGTTCTACTTCGCGTCGGCGTGCCCGTCGTTGTCGGCGCCGTCCTCGTCACTGTTGCGTTCGCGACCCTGCCGCGACCGGCAGCCGGCACATCAGCCGGATCGGACAGCGGGCCGGTGGTCGCCGCCGACCGCCAGTCAGCCCTCGTCTCGTTCGCGGACGCCAGAGACCGGATGTCAGACCGGGGGCGTCCGTTCGTCGTCACGGTGATCGGTGACTCCACCGGCAACGAGCAGGGCGAGTGGGTCGACCTCGCTTTCCGCCAACTGTCCGAAGAACTCGACAGGCCCCTCATCCAGCATCCGTGGGACATTCTCACCGACTCCTACCTGCCCGAGATCCGGTCGAACGACGACGCCTCCGCGGCGCCGATCATCCTCTGGAACGGGTCAGCGAGCGGAAAGACCGGAGCGTATTCTCTCCTGCACTTCGACGCGCTTGTTCCCGAACAGCCCGACCTGGTGATCTTCAACCACGGCCTCAACAACGTGCCGAAACCCGCCACCGTCGCTCCGGAGCTCACCGCCCTCGTAGCGGAAGTGGAACGGTACTGGCCCGAGTCGGTGGGGTTCGCCGCCATTCTCGAGAACCCGCGGTTCGACCAATGGGCGGCGGCTCACGCCACCGTGATCGACAACGTCGGTTCGTGGTTGGCTGAGAACCAGGCGGTGCGACCCGTCGACGTCCACTCCGCGTACATCGCGACGGGGACCGCGGCCGAGACACTGCTACTGCCCGATCTTCTGCACCCCAGCCCGGCTGGTTCGGCCCTCACAGCGGCGACGGTGCTCGAAGCGCTGCGCCGTTAGCCGCGCGAATCCCTGGCGGCCTGGCGTCGGCTGAGCACCACCCTGTGCGGGAACTGGACGGCAACCACCCAGCCCGATGGAACAACCGCGGCGAGTTCATCGGCGCGGTAGCTCCGCCGGATGGACAGGAGACCGTCCTCACGGATGAACGACCGACGAAATGCCACCGACGTGAATATTCCGTACAGCACATATGCCGCGACCGAACGACGGATGTCGCTGTGCACGACGGCGATTCGCGCGAGCCTGGTCGAATCGGCCAGAACGGCACCGAGTTCGGCTGCCGTGAGGTGGTGCAGGACGTGGTTCGACACGACGAAGTCGAATCGGGCGCCGTCGTCGGCCAGTTCGGTGCTCGAGCACTGGCGATGCTCGTATCCGTCGACCGCAGGGATCGTGCCGACATAGCCCGCCGCCCGCGGGTCCGGATCGATGGCGGTGATCCGGAGCTCGACGCCGTCGGCCCGCGCCCACCGGATCAGCGCCCTGGCGACGTCTCCGCCGCCGGCACCGATGTCGAGCAGGGTGTGGCGACTATCCGTGAATTCCGGCCTGAGGTGGCTCAGGTAGGTGCGCCTCCACCCGGCAAGCAGCCCGTTGACGGTGCGGAAGTTCGCGTAGGTCCTGTAGAGGGTGTCGATGTCGCAGTCCGGGTCGTCCATCCGTTCGACGAGATCGCCGTCCCTCTCGGCGAGTGAGCCAAGCACCGCGCGTCCCTGCAGCCTCATCGGGAGTATTCGATCCGGGTGAAGAGCCCGGTCTCCACCGTGAGGCCCGGCCCGAAGGCCATGGCGCAGACCCGCTCATCGTGCCCACCGACGTGCCCACCGTCGAGGATCTCCTTCAGCACGAACAACACCGTTGCACTGCTCATGTTGCCGAAGTCGCGCAGGATGCGACGCGACGCCTCGAGCTGGCTTCCGCTGAGGCCGATGGCGGCCTCGACCTTGTCGAGGATGCTGCGTCCGCCCGGGTGGATCGCCCAGTGACGGATGCTCCCGGCAGGGTCAGCCGCAAGGTCCGGTTGGTCAGAGAACAACGGCACGAGCGCACTGCCGATGTAGGCGTCGATGATCTTCGGCACCCGGGCGCTGAGGACCATCTCGAATCCCGCATCGCCGATCGTCCAGGCCATGTCTTCCTCCCCCACCGGCGTGAGTTCGCTGGCGAGCCTGTCGACCCTCAACGCGGGACCTTCTTCCGGCGCCCTGGCCGTGACGATCGCCCCTGCTGCGCCGTCGGCGAACACCGATGAGGCGACGATCTGATCGGGGTCGTTCGACGAACGGACATGGATCGTGCACAGTTCGCACGACACGATGAGCACGACGGCGTCCGGGTCAGCGGCGCAGAAGGCTGCCGCCGCCCGCAGGGCGGGGAAGACGGCGTAACAGCCCATGAACCCGATGTGGAAACGCTGGGTGGTTGTCGGCAGACCGAGTTCCCTGACGAGTTCGTAATCGGGCCCAGGAGCGTAGAAGCCGGTGCACGACACCGTGACGACGTGCGTGACATCCGCCGCCGTGATACCCGGAGTCGCGTCGAGGGCAGCCTTCCCCGCCTCGGCGAACAGCGTTCCGGCCGCCCGGATGTAGACGTTGTTCCGCACGCCAGTCGATGAAGACAGCAGCAGACCGGATCCCTGGTCGTAGAAGACCGGTGCGTCTGTGCGCTCACCCGCGGTGAAGTCCCCGATCACCGTGCGCCTCGTCTCGATGCCCGAGACGTCGAAGGACGTCCGGACGAGTCGCTCGCCGAGCCGGGTCAGCCCCGGCTGCGCGGCGAAGATCTCGCGGGCATCCGACTGCACCAGCACGGTGGACGGAAGGGCTGTCTCGATCGTTCGAACGTACGCGGGCATAGTTCACCTTAGGCAGAGAAACAGGTGAGTTCGCACTCCGAACTCGTCGCGCGATAATGCGGGCAGGACGCGCCCCTCGCGGTAGCAGCTTCGCCGTCGAATGCAAGGCCTTGAGGTGCGAGCGCGCTGAGCCTAGCCTGACGGATGCTCCACCCACCGTCGAAAGGACTCGTCCATGTCAACTGCAACTCGTGAACGCACCAGCTCATCGGCCACCGGCGCGAAGACGACCAGGCGGCAGAAGCCCGAACGCGGCTTCACCGCGTCGAAAGACCTCGCTGACAACATGCAGAAGGTCCTTGTCGATCTGATCGAGTTGCACGTTCAGGGCAAGCAGGCACACTGGAACGTCGTCGGAAAGAACTTCCGTGACCTGCACCTGCAGCTCGACGAGGTCGTCGAAGCAGCCAGGGAATTCTCTGACGAGGTCGCCGAACGAATGCGCGCACTCCACGCGACCCCCGATGGCCGGAGCGATTCCGTAGCTGCAACGACCACGCTTCCGGCTTTCCCCGGCGGTGAGGTCGACACGGCAAAAACCATCGACCTCATCACGGTGCGCATCGAGGCCGCCGTCGGAACCATGCGCGACGTACACGACCAGATCGACGAGGAAGATCCGACCTCAGCAGACATTCTCCACGCGATCATCGCGAAGCTGGAACAGTACGCCTGGATGATCAGCGCAGAGAACCGCACGACGGCGAAGGGCTAGAGCGGACTGTCGCTGTCTGAGCTGACGGTCGTCATGACGTCGATCACGACGATCGGCACACCGCCGGCGATCAGCAGGTGAGCCGGTTCCAGAATTCCCTCACCACTGTTCACCTCGAGCCAGTACTGCCCGCCGCTCGCTATGGCGTCTGTGATCTCTTTCTGAACGTCGGCGAGATCACGGTTCGGGATGGTGTACTTGCCGCCGCCGTACAGAACCTCGATGCGCTTCACTGCTGGACCTCGGCGGGCGGGCCGGCTTTCGCGGGCGGTTCAGGCACGATCTGCAGTCCGCCAGCCGAATTCGACGAGGCGCTCAAGGCAATGATCCACTCGCGGTTCAGCGCGGGGAGGCGCGACCCGAAGTACTTGTAATGGAGGGGGATGTTCGGAGCGAGCCAGATGGTGCTCCGGCCGTCTCCGACCGCCGGGTCGTCCTTCCAGCTGAAATAGAACGACTCACCGCGCCGCAATTTGGCTCCGATGACGATCTGCAGGTGAGCGAGCACCCGGTCATCGAAGTCGACTGTCAGTGTTGAGTCGTAGAAGAGCTTTCCCATCGGGGCCTTTCACTGTATGCGCACGGACAGGGCAACCCGTCCAGTTGTACCCTAGCCTGCCCGAGCCTGCTCACGGGGGCTGACCCCGGTTGCTCCCGTGCTGCCAGGCACGTCCGGCCCGCCCTCGGTCGGTCTATCGACCACGGCCGGAAAGCGCAAGTCCCTTGAGCGTCGGGGTCTGACGGAGGACAGTCGACCGAATGAGACGACTGTACTATTCCAGCGGATCCTTCTACACCGGTGATGTGGTGAGCAAGGCTGTGCTTCGTTACGCCCGTGTACTCGCCGACACCGGTAAGGCGGACATCATCGCGATCCCCGTCGTGACCGACGCAGGCATCAGCGGCCACGCCCATGTTCTCGTCGGTCCGGCGAGTCAGTTGTTTTCGATTCCGGTCGCGAGCGAAGACGAGGACCCATACGACGCAGACATCGTCGACGATCTCCTCCAGAAGACCCGTGCGCTGCTGCCCAGCCGGCCGACGACACCGCGTACGCCCCAGGACGCGCTCGACCTGGGAGATTTCGACGAGGCCTGACCGATCGCGACGTAGGATCGGGGCATGGCTGAGTGGACTGAGGTTGCCGATCGGGTTTTTCATCGGCGGTATGAGCCGCTCGACATCTCGATCGGCGTCGTCGCAGGTGACGAGGGGCTTCTGGTCGTCGACACACGCTGCAATCCGCGTGAAGCTGCCGAGTTGCGCACCGACCTGGCCGGCCTGAGCCCTCTTCCGGTTCGCTGGGTGGTCAACACGCACGCACACTACGACCATGCGTTCGGCAACCAGAGTTTCGCCGACGCCCTGATCGTCGGCCACCACCTGATTCCGCGACATTTCGAGGAGTACGAGGGCAAGCGGCTGTCCGACTGGACGGCGGCTCCGGGGTCCTGGCCCCAGTACGACTGGACCGATGTCGTCCTCACCCCACCGAGTGTCCTGGTCTCGACCGTTACCGACCTCGATATCGGCGGTCGGATCGTACGCTTCCACCCACTCCCGCCCGGTCATACCGACACCGACCTGGTCGTTGAGATCCCGGATGCCCGCGCCTGGTTTCTCGGGGACGTCATCGAGGAGTCTGGCCCGCCGATGTACGGCTCGGGCAGCTTCCCGATGGACTGGCCGGGAGTGCTCGACTCTCTCGCGGCCCTCATCCGCCCCGGTGACCTCCTCGTCCCCGGACACGGCGCCGCCGTCGATCGGTCGTTCCTCGAAGCGCAGGCCGACGTGCTTCGAGTGGTGGCAGACGGTATCCGCCAGTCGTTCGAGCGAGGAGAGCCAATCGAGTCGGCCGCTGAGAGAATCGTTTCACGCTCGCGCCTCCCGATCGAGATCGTCGATGCCGCGATCCTCCGTGGATACACCCTGTTGTCCCTGTCGGGGACGGCACGCCCGTAGGCTCGGAGGATGACCACCCCGGCACCGAGCGCACGCGTCGACAGCTGGCTCTGGGCCGTGCGCGTCTACAAGACCAGGTCGACGGCGACCACGGCGTGCCGGGCCGGACACGTACGGGTGGGCGGCGAACGGGTCAAGGCGTCGCATCCGGTGCGGATCGGCGATGAAATCCGCGTGCGAGAGGGTGGATTCGACCGTGTGGTGGTCGTGGCACGGATCGTCGTCAAACGGGTCGGAGCGCCTGTCGCTGCTGAGTGCCTGATCGACAAGACTCCCCCGCCGCCGCCACGCGAGGAGGTCGCGCTGCTGCCGATGCGTGATCGTGGCGCCGGGCGTCCGACGAAACGTGAAAGACGCGATATGGAAAAGCTGCGTGGCCGGGATTCAGACGGCAATCTGCTGGACTGACCCCGCGTCAGTCGACGGCCCGGTCACCCGACGGCCCGGTTCGCTAGTCTGACAGGATGACCGAACTGGCTGGCGAACTGCTGGAACGCATCCGCTCCCGCGCCCCGGGCTACGACCGCGAGAACCGCTTTTTCACCGAGGATCTCGACGATCTGCGCGCTGCAGGCTACCTGGCACCTCAATCGCTGGCAGATGCCGTCTCGAACCAGCGGCTGCTTGCCCGCCACGCCCCCGCGACTGCGCTCGGGGTGAACATGCACCATGTGGTCGTCGGGGTGGCCAGAGTGCTTCATGATCGCGGCGACTCGAGCCTCGACTGGATCCTCGACGATGCGGCACGCGGCGAACTCTTCGCTTTCGGCAACAGTGAGGCGGGCAACGACGAGGTGATGTTCGACTCACGAACGACCGCGAGCCCCGGTCCTGACGGGTCGTTCACCTTCACTGGCACGAAGATCTTCACATCGCTCTCCCCCGCCTGGACCCGGCTCGGGGTGTTCGGACGCGATGATTCGAACCCGGGCAGTCCCACCCTCGTGCACGGCTACCTCACTCGTGAGACTCGGGGTCACCGCGCGGTCGGCGAGTGGAACCCGCTGGGCATGCGCGCCACACAGAGCTTCACCACTGAGCTCTCCATGGCCCCGGTCCCCCGTGAACGCATCGCCAGGATTCTCCCGATCGGGCCGAGCGCCGACCCGTACATCTTCGGAATCTTCAGCAACTTTCTGCTGCTCATCGGTGCCGTCTACGCCGGAATAGCTGATCGCGCGCTCGAGCTCGGCGTCGAAGCGGCCCGCAGCAGAACGTCGATGAAGCACGACGGGCGAACGTATGCCGATGATCCGGACATTCGCTGGCAGCTCGCGGACGCGGCTATCGCTCTTGACTCACTCGCTCCCCAGCTGAGTGCACTCGCCAACGACGTCGACAACCGCGTCGACCACGGGTCGGAATGGTTCCGGCTGCTCGTCGGTGCGAAGACACGCGCCGTCGATGTCACCCGCGGAGTGGTCGATACCGCGATCCGGGTATCCGGGGGACGCTCATACGACGCCGATTCCGAACTGTCCCGTCTCTATCGTGACAGCCTCGCGGGCCTGTTCCACCCGAGCGACCCCGAATCGGCCCATTCGACCGTGGCGACGTCCCTCCTCGGCCCGATCGGCAACCCGGGCTGAGCAGAAACGCTCAGGCTGTCGAGTTTTCGATGACCGAAAGCACATTGCCAGCCGGGTCGCGGAACCAGGCGATGGTCGGCCCGTTGTCGCGCATGATGCCGCGGTCGTCGGTTGGCAGTGTGTCGTCGTCGTAAATCTTGGTCGCGACGCCCCGGTCGTTGAGCGCGTCGACGGCGAGGTCGATGTCGTCGACCAAAAAGTTCAGGATCGTGAAGCTCGCCGGGGTGTGGTCCGGCTTGGGGTACGCCATCACCTCTGCGCCCCCGGGGAGCTCGATCCGCAACAGCCCCATCTCATCGTCGGTGACGGTCAGACCGAGCACGTCCGAGTAGAAGGTCCGTGCGGCATCCGTGTCGGTGACGCTGAATCCGCTGAACGCGTGAACGGGCGTGAACATATCGTGCTCCTTCGCATCGAGGCTGTGTTTCACCCTCGCACAGGTGCCGCGCCGTCGGCGAGGGGTTCCTCGAGATCGACTGGAATGAGGACACGATCGGTCCTCATCGGCAGGAAGACTGGAACACACGAACAGGTAAGGAGAATCTCATGGACTGGAAGATCGAACTCATCGCGGTGCCGGTCACCGACGTCGATCGTGCGAAGGCCTTTTACGCCGATCAGGTCGGCTTTCACGCCGACCACGATTTCCTTGTCTCGGACGGCCTGAGATTCGTGCAGCTGACCCCGCCAGGGTCAGCTTGCTCGATCGTTATCGGCGAGGGCATCACCGAGATGGTTCCCGGATCGCAGACCGGGATTCAGGTGGTCGTACCCGATGCTGATGCCGCGCGCGCGCATCTGGTCGGGAACGGCATCGACGCCAGCGATGTCGATGAGCAGCCCTGGGGCCGGTTCGTCTATTTCTCCGATCCGGATGGGAACCGCTGGGCGCTTCAGCAGCTTGTCCCACAGAGCTGACTGCTACCGCACTCCGGTGTCTGAGCCCAGCCCCTTGACCGGGTCGAGCGCACGGTGACACATTCGACAGATGACTCGATTCGGTTACACCCTCATGACAGAGCAGAGCGGGCCGCGCGACCTGGTGCGTTACGCCGTTGCGGCAGAACAGCAGGGCTTCGACTTCGAAGTCTGCAGCGACCACTACTCTCCCTGGCTGACGGAGCAGGGTCACGCACCATACGCCTGGACGCTGCTCGGAGCCGTCGCCCAGGCGACCGAACGCGTCGATCTCGCGACCTTTGTGACCTGTCCGACCCTTCGCTATCACCCCGCAGTCGTCGCCCAGAAGGCGGCTACACTGCAGCTGTTGGCAGAGGGTCGGTTCCTCCTCGGCCTCGGGTCGGGTGAGAACCTGAACGAACACGTCGTCGGTGCCGGCTGGCCGGCGGTCGACCTGCGACAGGACATGCTCGAGGAAGCCGTCCACATCATTCGAGAACTCCTCACCGGCGACCTCGTCACCTGGGAGGGTGACCACTTCCGGGTGGATTCCGCGCGCATCTGGGATGTTCCGGACGGTGGGGTGCCCTTGGGGATCGCCGTCTCAGGTCCCAAATCGATCGCGCGGTTCGCTCCGCTCTCGGACCATTTCATTTCGACAGAGCCCGACGCCGATCTGGTCTCCTCGTGGAAGGATGCCCATGGCGGTGACAGCTCATCCGCACGGGTCATCGGGCAGATCCCGGTCTGCTGGGGACCGGACACGGATGCTGCGGTGAAGCAGGCGCATGAACAGTTCCGCTGGTTCGCCGGGGGGTGGGCCGTGAATGCCGACCTGCCGACCCCGGCGGGGTTCGCCGGTGCCACGCAGTTCGTCCGGCCGGAAGACGTCGCCGCGTCTATCGTCTGCGGACCTGACCTCGACGAGATCGCGGAGAGCGCCCGACCGTTCATCGAGGCAGGATTCACGGACATTGCGATCGTGCAGGTCGGAGACGAGGGCCAGGACGCGTTCCTCGCCGAGGCAGCCGGGCCCCTCCTCGAACGCCTGCGCGCTCTGTAACCCGGCTCAAGCTTCCCGCTCCGAGAAGACCGACATGCAGATCGAGCTGGTGCAGGGCGACATCACCACTCTCACCGTGGATGCGATCGTCAACGCGGCCAACAACTCGCTTCTCGGCGGAGGTGGAGTTGACGGAGCGATCCATCGCGCCGGTGGCCCGGAGATCCTCGCCGAGTGCCGTCAGCTGAGAGCGACGACGCTCCCCCGCGGTCTGCCGACCGGGCAGGCTGTCGCAACCGGAGCCGGCCGGCTGCACGCACGCTGGGTGATCCACGCTGTCGGTCCGGTGTGGGATGCAGACGACGACCGGTCCGAGTTGCTCGCCGCTGCCTACGCCAGCAGCATCCGGGTCGCGATCGACAAGGGCGCGATGTCGCTGGCATTCCCCGCCATCTCTGCCGGCGTCTACGGATGGCCGATCACGGATGCCGCCGGCATCGCCGTGCGAACCATCCGCGCAAACGATCCGGGGTTTCCTGTGACAATCGTCGCGTTCAACCGTCCGGTGGTTGACGCCTTCCGGGCGGCGCTCTCGGCCTAGCTCAGCCGAGCACCGCCACCGAATGCGCCGGCAGCGTGAGCGCTCCTCCTGCCGGGGCAGCGACCTCATCTCCCGATTCCGTGAACGACAGCAGCACGGAACCGCTCGTCACGGGAAGAGAACGAGCCGTCGGCCCGACATTGATCGCGATCATCGAGTCCCCGCGGCGCAGCAGCAACCAGCGCTCATCCTCGTTGACCTCGACGGTGTTCCGGCCGAACCGCGGGTCGGTGAAATCGGGCCGCTCTCGGCGCAGCTCCGCGACACTCCGGTAGAACGCGAGAATGCGCGCGCTGCGCTCATCCTCGTGTTCCGACCAGTCCAGCTTCGACCGGCTGAATGTCTCCGGATCCTGGGGGTCGGGAACGACAGCAGGGTCCCAGCCCATCTTCGCGAATTCGGCGATGCGACCCTCGGCAGTCGCTCGACCCAGTTCGGGCTCCGGGTGCGAGGTGAAGAACTGCCACGGCGTGGTCGCCGCCCATTCCTCGCCCATGAACAGCATCGGCGTGTACGGGCCGAGGAGGGTGAGCGCTGCGGCGATTGCGAGCTGGCCGGCGTTCAGCTCAGCGGTGAGGCGGTCACCGATGGCCCTGTTGCCGATCTGGTCATGATTCTGGTTCGCGACGACGAGCCGCCAGCTTGGCATCCGCTCGGTGTCGATCGGTCGACCATGGATCCGCTCACGGAAGCTCGAGTAGGTTCCGTCGTGGAAGAAGCCGCGGGTGAGCACCTTTCCCAGCGCGGAGAGGGGCTCGAAGTCGGCGTAATAGCCCGTGGTCTCGCCGGTGAGGGCGACGTGAACCGCGTGGTGGAAGTCGTCGCTCCACTGGGCGTCGAGACCGTAGCCCGCAGCCTCACGCGGGGTGATGAGCTTCGGATCGTTGAGGTCCGATTCGGCGATGAGGCTCAGCGGACGGCCGGTGAACGCGCTCAGCGCGGCCACCTCATCAGCCATCTGCTCGAGGATGTGGATCGCACCGTGATCGTTCAGCGCGTGAACGGCGTCGAGACGAAGCCCGTCGACGTGGTACTCGCCGAGCCACATCAGGGCATTGTCGAGGATGTAACGCCGAACGGTATCGGAATCCGGACCGTCAAGGTTGACCGACGACCCCCAGGTGTTTCCCGGGCCGTCCGTCAGGTACGGCCCGAACTTCGGCAGATAGTTCCCACTCGGCCCGAGGTGGTTGTAGACGACGTCCTGAATGACGCCGATGCCTGCGTTGTGGCAGGCGTCCACGAAACGCCGATAGCCGTCAGGGCCGCCGTACCCTTCGTGGACCGCGTACCAGAGGACGCCGTCGTATCCCCAGTTGTGAGAGCCGTTGAAGGCGTTCACCGGAAGGATCTCGACGAAGTCGACGCCGATGCCCGCGAGGTGCTCGAGTCTGGTCGCCGCAGCGTCGAACGTGCCCTCAGGGGTGAACGTGCCGATGTGCAGCTCGTAGATCATCCCGCCGGCAAGCTGTCTGCCCGTCCAGGCGGTGTCGGTCCAGGTGTAGCCTGCGTCGTCGATGCGGGACAGTCTATGAACGCCGTCTGGCTGACGCCGCGAACGAGGGTCGGGGAATGGGCCTTCCCCGTCCACCAGGAATCCGTAGTCCACGCCGGGTTCTGCAACCAGGCCCGGTCGCTCCCACCAGCCGCCGCCCGCCTGCGACATCCCCAGGGTCTCTGAGCCGAGCCGGAGCTCGACCGTTGTTGCAAGGGGCGCCCAGACGCGGATGCCGTCGGTCATGTCAGTTTCCTCTCACGGTTGTGGCGTCGAACTCGTCTGCGACAAGCAGTGCTACCGGGTAGGTGCTGAGGAGGTCAGCAAGTTTCACCGAACCACCGGAGCACCGCTCGCCGGTAAGGACGTCGACCCACGACCGACCGGCGATCTCCAGGGTCGTGTCACCCCACCCACCGACGGCTTCGAGGCCGAGCGGGAGCCGGGTGGCCACCGTTATCGCGCCTCCGCGGTCGAAGGCGACGACGTGGTCTGCTTGGGCGCCATACGCGGGCACCGGGAGGTAACGCGAGAACCAGTCGGCGTGGTCGCGACGCAGACGGAGGGCTCGCGACGTGACGAGCAGCTTCGCAGCGCCGGTATCGTCGATCGGCGGCAGCCAACCGCGGTCGACCTGCGCGAGGTAGTCGCGACGGACGTCGAAGTCGACGGTGCGCCTGTTGTCCGGGTCGACGAGCGACGTCTCCCACAGTTCACTTCCCTGGTAGACATCGGGCACGCCAGGGGCGGTGATCTGGATCAGTTTCGCGGCGAGCGAGTTCGACCAACCGGCCTGGCGGACGCGGTCGACGAAGCCGGTGAGGATGCCGGCGACCTTCTCATCGTCGAAGACGGCGGCGACGAGCGCGTGCAGCTTCTTCTCGAACGCGTCGTCGGGACGTGTCCATGTCGTCGAGAGTCCTGCTTCTCGAGACGCCTTCTCGGCGTACGCGTCCAGCCGTTCCTGCGACGCCGGCCATGAGCCGAGAATCGCTTCCCAGATCAGTTTCTCGAACGGCAGGTCACCGAGCGGCACGAGGGAGCGAAGCTCACCGAGGGTTGCTTCCCATTCGGCGGGAATCTCGGCGAGCACGGAGATCCGGGCGCGGACGTCTTCGCCCCGCTTGGTGTCGTGAGTGGACAGGGTGGTCATCGACGCAGGAAGGGTCGCCTGGCGCCGCTGCTGCCGCGCGTGGAACTCTGCGACGTCGATGCAGAATTCGCCGGGCTCCGCTCCGACCTCGTTGAGTGAGGTGAGGCGGCTGAACCGGTAGAACGCGGTGTCTTCGACACCCTTGGCCATCACCATTCCGGAGGTCTGCTGAAAACGCACGGCTGCGGGGTGTGTCGGGTCGGAGAGCACGGGCAGGAGGGCATCGATCGTGCCGCCGAGCTCCGGTCGTCGAGCGAGAGCCTGCTGCGCCGCGTGCTCGAGGTGCTCGGCCCCGAACGGAAGATACGACCGGTACACCGGGAACGCTGCAAGCAGCTCGGCAAGGGCATCGGCCGCATCCGGAACCCCGGGAATCAGACGCTCGATGCGGAGCACTTCGGAGCGCAGGATGCCGTCGGCGATCATCCTCTTGCTCGAGTAGATCATGTCGGGCCAGAGATCATCAGCCGCAGTATCGGTGTCCTGGAGCCGGGACTCGAGCGCGTCGAGCGCCGGCTTTCCGGCAGGGTCGACGAGGACACGGTCGATGTCGCCCAGGGCGTCGTAGCCGGTGGTTCCTGCAGCGGCCCAGCTCGGCGGGAGCTGTTCGTCTCCCTCGAGAATTTTCTCGACGAGCACGTATGCGCCGCCGGTTGCCGCCTGGAGCGCGTCGAGGTAACCGCCCGGATCGGCGAGACCGTCGGGGTGGTCGACGCGGAGTCCGTCAACGAGTCCTTCGCGGATCCAGCGCACGATTTCCTCGTGCGACTCTGCGAAGACCCACGGGACCTCGACCCGGATGCCGGCGAGCGAGTTGACGGCGAAGAACCGCCGGTAGTTGAGTTCGGCGTCGGCCCGACGCCAGTTCACCAGCTCGTAGTTCTGCCTGCCGTGCACCGTTGTGGCATCCGCGCGGTCGTCAGCGGTCCCCGGCGCAAGCGGGAAGGCATTGTCGTAGTAGTGCAGTTCGCCGTCGACGAGCGTCAGCGCGTCGAGCTCTCCGTCGCCGTCGCCGAGCACGGGAATCCGGATCCGACCGGCGCCCGCCGCCCAGTCGACGTCGAAGGCCTCGGCGTACCTGGACGCGGTGCCGTGGGTGAGCAGGTCCCACCACCATGAATTGGAGGAGGGTGTTGCGACGCCCATGTGATTGGGCACGATGTCGACGAGCACGCCGCGGCCGGCGGCACGTGCTGCGGCCGAGAGCGACGCGAGGCCGCCGGCCCCGCCACGCACCGGGTCGATTCGAGAGTGATTCACGACGTCATACCCGTGGTCGGACCCGCGCTCAGCCACGAGAAGTGGCGACAGATAGATCCAGTCGGCGCCGAGCGACGTGAGATAGTCGGTCACGTCTGCGGCGGCTGCGAGGTCGAATCCCTCCCGAATCTGGAGGCGGTAGGTCGAGAGAGGCAGCCTCATAGGGTCGCTCCGGGTCGAACCTCTGTCGAGGATGTCGTCTGCGAGTTGGTCAGCACAGCAAGCGACGCTGCGACGGAGTGGTCTGGCTCGGCTTCCGGGGCCTTGTATGCGCGCATCACGAGCATCGACCGGGCAGCGACGGCCTGAAGTGCGCCAGCGGGCCGTGCAACGGAATCCGCGCCCTCGCCTGCGGTGTCGACGACGATCTCCCACGCCTCGGAGTACTCCTCAGGTGGCAGGGTGAATTCGGCATCTTCGACATCGGCGTTGAAGTACAGCAGGAAGTTCACGTCCGTGACGTTCTGCCCGCGAGCGTCACGCTCACGGATGCCCTGGCCGTTGAAGAACACGCCGACGGTCCTGGCGAGCTCCTCGTCCCAGTCCTCCGGCTGCATTTCCTCGCCCTCACGGTTGAGCCACACGATGTCCGACAGCGGTTCGCCTTCTCCACGGCGCACGGGGCGCCCGTCGAAGAAGCGGGTCCGGCGGAACACGGGGTGGTCCTTGCGCAGGCGGGCGACGGCTGCCGTGAACTCGACGAGCGGAGCATCCGCCTGGTCCCAGTGCACCCAGGTCAGCTCGTTGTCCTGCGCGTAGCCGTTGTTGTTGCCCTGCTGAGTCCGGCCGAGTTCATCGCCGTGCAGGAGCATCGGAACGCCCTGCGACAGCAGCATCGTCGCGATGAAGTTGCGCTGCTGGCGGGCGCGCAGGCCGAGCACCTCGGGGTCGTCGGTGTCGCCCTCCGCTCCGGAGTTCCACGAGCGATTGTGCGATTCGCCGTCGTTGTTGTCTTCGCCATTGGCGTCGTTGTGCTTCTCGTTGTACGACACCAGGTCGCGCAGGGTGAAGCCGTCGTGTGCGGTGACGAAGTTGATCGATGCGACGGGGCGACGGCCCGAGTGCTCGTAGAGGTCGGCAGATCCGGTGAGGCGGGAGGCGAACTCGGCCAGGGTGGAGGGCTCTCCGCGCCAGAAATCGCGGACCGTGTCGCGGTATTTTCCGTTCCATTCGGTCCACTGGGGCGGGAAATTGCCGACCTGGTAGCCGCCGGGGCCGACATCCCACGGCTCGGCGATGAGTTTGACCTGGGAGACGATCGGGTCTTGCTGCACGAGCTCGAAGAAGGTGGACAGGCGGTCGACTTCATAGAGGTCGCGGGCCAGCGCGCTGGCGAGGTCGAACCGAAAACCGTCGACGTGCATTTCGGTGACCCAGTAACGGAGGGAGTCCATGATGAGCTGCAGGGAGTGCGGGTGACGGACGTTGAGGGTGTTCCCTGTGCCGGTGTAATCGGTGTAGTACCGCATGTCGTCTTCTTCGAGACGGTAGTACGCCTCGTTGTCGAGTCCACGGAACGACAGTGTGGGGCCGAGGTGGTTGCCCTCAGCCGTGTGGTTGTAGACGACGTCGAGGATGACTTCGATGCCCGCTGCGTGCAACGACCGCACCATGCCCTTGAATTCCTGGACCTGCTGGCCGATCTCACCGGTCGAGGAGTATTCGTTGTGCGGTGCGAAGAAGCCGATCGTGTTGTAGCCCCAGTAGTTGCTGAGTCCCTTGTCGAGCAGGGTGGAGTCCTGAACGAACTGGTGCACAGGCATCAGTTCGATCGCGGTGATGCCGAGTTTCTGCAGGTGCTCGATGGTCGAGGGGTGCGCGATGCCCGAATAGGTGCCGCGCTGCTGCTCCGGCACCGACTCGTTGAGTTCGGTGAGGCCCTTCACATGGGCCTCATAGATCACGGTCTGGCCGTATGGGGTGTTCGGGTGCCGGTCGCCTGCCCAGTCGAAGAACGGGTTCACGACCACGCTGAGCATGGTGTGGGGGGCTGAATCCTCGTCGTTGCGCGAGTCGGGGTCGCCGAAGTTGTATGAGAACAGCGCCTGGTTCCAGTCGTACGTTCCGCAGGTGGCCTTGGCATACGGGTCCATCAGGAGTTTGTTCGGGTTCGCTCGCTTGCCCTGGCTGGGGTCGTATTCCCCGTGCACACGGAAGCCATAGCGCTGGCCTGGCTGGACCTCCGGCAGGTAGCAGTGCCTGATGAAGGCTTCCGTATCGCGCATCTCGACGCGGGTTTCAGTGCCGTCCTCGTCGATGAGACACAATTCGACCTTCTCCGCCGCTTCACTGTAGACGGCGAAGTTCGTACCGCTGCCGTCGTAGGTTGCTCCGAGCGGATAAGCGGTTCCTGGCCAGATTTCCATTGGTCTCCTTGTCAGAGGCTCCGCCGGCGAACACTCGCACGGCGCGGTACAAATCTAGTTCGTCCCCCGTCCACCGGAAGATTCGCCGGGCTCTCTAGCTTTTTCGCGGAACGGCTGGTAGCGGATGTCTTGGCAGCCGCGCACTGCTCGGTGATGCTCGACGAGAGACTTGTTTCCGAGTCTCTGCGCGAGTTTCATGGAAGTGATCGCGACACCGTCGAGCGGCCGTCGTCCGTGTACGACCCCCGGTGACGCGACGCAAGACCGGGAGGGACACCATGGCCGAACGACCAGTCGAAGCAGACACCGAGGCCGCCGGAATCCGCGACGTTCAGGCCCAGACCCGCGCGTGGGCGGCTCTCTGGCGGCGCTCGTCGCCGTCGTCCGTCGTCCATGTCGACGCAACAGCCCTGTCAGACGGAACGGGGCAGGACGCCGACGATCGCCGCCGTTCAGTGCGGGATGCCCTTGCCTCGGCCGGCGCGCCCGCACGAGATCGCGACCTGATCGACGACATCCTGGCCGAACCGACGGGCGCCGCCGGCCCGTGCTCCCGGTTCCTCGTCGTCGCCGAAGGTGAACAACTGGTGAACTCTGTGCTTTCCCGGCCGACAGTACCCGGGGAGATCGTCGCGTACACCGCGGTTCCTGACCTGTTGCCGCTTCTGCTCGACCGGAGGGGTGACGCGCTCTACCTCGTCGTCGAAGCCGGTCGCGAGGGAGGCGAGATCCATGTTCTCCGCGCCAGCCAGCCGTCGGCGTTGCGGCGAACGGATGTGCAGGGGCGCGCGGACAGCCTGAACAAAGTGCAGGCGGGCGGCTGGTCGCACAGCCGGTATCAGCACCACTCCGAGGAGATCTGGAAGCAGAACCAGACGCTGCTCGCCGCCGCCGTCGACGGCCTGGTCCGTGAGCTCAGGCCCCGTTTCGTCGTGCTGGCTGGGGACCTGCGTGCTGTCCAATTGCTGTCTGATGAATTCTCGCCAGGTGCCCGCGCCATCAGTTCCACCGTTCAGACCCACGTGCGGGCCGCCGGCTCGTCGCGCGGAGCTCTTGACGAGCACGTCGCCCACACGCTCGGAAAGCTCCGGAAAGCGGATGAGTCCGCGGCAGTCGACCGGTTGGCTGCCGGTGACTTCGAGAACGGCGCGGTGGGGGTCGGCGCGGTGATTCATGCCCTCCAGCAGGGTCAGGTCGATACGGTGCTTCTCGATCTGGAGGCCATCGGCCCGCGGACCCTCTTCGCGCTCGCCGCCGGACCGTGGGTGGCGTCCGCGCCGGAGGAGGCCCTCGGCGCTCCTGTGCTCGATTCGGTTCCCGCCGCGGTCGCTCTCGCGAGAGCAGCCCTCGTCTCGGACTCGCGCCTGATGTTTGTCGCCCCGGATCGATTGCCGGAACGCGCCGGCGTCGCGGCAGTGCTGCGCTGGCCGACCGGTCCGGCCGTCCCGGGAACGCCCCGGTGGACGCAGACTCCCTGATGGACGGTCACCGAGGTCGCCGACGATCGCATACTGTGGCTGAATGAGTGCGAAGACGACTCCCCCAGCCCGTTCCCATGCGGCAGCGGTCCTGTCCGGCATGTTCGTGGTCACCGGGGCGATCCACTTTTTGCGGCCGGGCGTGTTCGACCCCATCGTGCCCCGGCACCTGCCGGGGTCGAGCCGGTCCTGGACCTACGCATCCGGATGTGCCGAATGGGTTCTTGCCGCCATCGTCGCCAGTCGGCGCACCCGAAACCTCGGCGGTCTCCTTTCTGCTGTCTTCCTCCTCGCCGTTTTCCCGGCGAACGTGCGGACCGTGCGTGTCGTCCGACGGCAGCCGCTCACCGCCCGCCTCATCGCCGTGGCGAGACTGCCCCTGCAGGCGCCCCTCATCGGGCTGGCGCTGCGCGTCGGACGCGGGGATGCACAATGACGACGGATGCGGGACGACCCACAGTTTTCGCCGTCGTGGCCGGCCGGGTCCTCGCCGTCGCTTTCAGGATTCTGCAGAGGTTCAGGCGCCCCCGCCCCATTCATCCGCACGGCGTCGCCCTGAGCGGAACTGTGCGGTACCTGACCTCGCCGGCCCGGTCAGGCATCGCGTTTCTCGACCATCCCGCTGCGGCCGAGCTGCCGGTCTCGGCCCGCGTGTCCCGCTCTCTGGGCGTCCCTGCTCCCCTGCCGGACGTGATCGGCCTCGCCATCAGGTGGGATGGACCGAGTGGTCCGGCAGACCTCGCTCTCGCGTCGACCGGTTTCGGAGTGCCGTCGCGGTTCTGGCTCGCCGCGCACCGTTCGCCGTCGCGAGCCCGCTTCACGACCCTGATTCCCTACCGCTCCGACCGCGGCCCCGTGCTCCTGGCCGCACGGACGATCGGCCCGCGCGATCTTCCGTCGGAACCGCGTGCATTGGCAACGGCGCTGACGGGCACGACGTGGCGCCTGCGCCTGTACCACGCGTCGCCTACCGGCCACTGGCATCCGTTCGCCATCGTTGAACTGCGACATTCCTCGACGACTGTCGACACCCCCGACCGGTTCGATCCGGTGCGTCACCAGCTGCCAGGGTCTGAGACGTACAACTGGGCGCGCCGCCTGCGGGAACCGTCATACGCACGAGTACAGGGAAAAACTTCATGAACACCGCTGATCTGCTGACGGATGCCTTCGCACGGGTATCCGAGACCGTCCACGGCGTGGTCGACGGGCTGTCGTCGCGCGAGCTGATGGCGAGGGTCGATGACGAGTCGAACACGATCGCCTGGCTCGTCTGGCACCTGACCCGAGTGCAGGACGATCACATCGCCGACCTCATGGATACCGACCAGATCTGGCTGTCCGCGGGCTGGGTGGACCGTTTCCGGCTCGCGCTTCCTGCGACAGACACCGGCTACGGGCACTCGAGCGACGATGTCGCCACCGTGGTCGTCGAATCCCCCGACCTGCTCCTCGGCTATCTTGACGAGGTCCACGCCCGAACGGCCCACTTTCTCAGCGGTCTGACCGACGCCGACCTGGACCGGGTGGTCGATGAGAACTGGACCCCGGCTGTCACGCTCGGTGTCCGGCTGGTGAGCATCGTCAGCGACGACTTCCAGCACGCCGGTCAGGCCGCCTTCATCCGCGGAGTGGTGCGGCGGCGCTGACCTCAGCGGGCTCTGGTGGCCAGTCGGCGCAGTGCGCTGAGCGGGATCGGCAGCCAGTCGGGCCGGTTGCGTGCCTCGTACACGGCCTCGTACACGGCCTTGTCCATCTCAAAAGCGTCGAGCAACTCGCGGTGGGCCCGAAGGTCCGTGCCCGATTCTTCGATATACCCGCTCAGGAATGCCCGGCGCGAGGCGCTCGTCCAGGCGGCCGCCTGCTCGGTGCTGCCGTGCGATCCGGCGACGTAATCCAGGCTGCGAAGCATCCCGGCGACGTCGCGCACCGCGAAGTCCGGGCGGGATCGCTCCAGCATGGGGCGCATCGGTTCGCCCTCGAAGTCGAGGAGGATCCAGTGACCGTCAGCGAGCAGAACCTGACCGAGGTGGTAGTCGCCGTGAATCCGCTGCAATGACGGCCAGTCGAGCGAACCGACCGTCGCGTACAGGTTTTCGATCACGTCACGAAGCTCGGCGATCGCCGGGACTTCGTTGATCGCGAGTTGGAGCCGTGTCTGCCAGCTGGCGAGAGTCTCGGCGATGTCTGCGGGCGATGGCGCCCGGGTGCCGAACGAGGTGGCGAGCGTGCGGTGCACCTCAGCGGTCACAACGCCGAGCGCGTGCGCACTCGCGGTGAAGTCGATGCCTGTTTCACTGGCACGCAACGCGAATCGCCAGGCATCCTCTGCACCGGCGAGGAACTCCTGAGCGAACGCGAGATGCCCGGAGGCCCGCCCGCGAGCCTGACCGATGTCATCCCACTCGCCGGCCACAGTTCCGATCGAGCGCGGAACACTCTCGGAGCCGGCTGCGGCGATCGCAGATTGCAGAACGACGTCGGGGTTCTCCCCGTCGTGGAGGGCTCGGAACACCTTGCAGATCACCCTCAGAGGACCATCCGGAGTCGTGACCCGGTAGATGATCGACGTGTTCGACTGCTCACCTGTCAGCACCTTCGCCGCGAGGATACTCGAGATCTCGAGGGAGGCGAATGCCTGCCCGGCCGCGTCTGCTCCCTCGGATATGGCGCTGGAGTTCGTCGTTATCATGCGCAACAACGCCTCGGCATACGCCGGATCGTGCGGCCCGTCGTAGAGGTACGTCGTACCGTCACCGCTCGGGTGCAGACCGATCAGGGCACCGTCCGCATCAGCGAGCGGCTCATCGCGCTCGGTGACGGGCACCTGGTAGAGCACGGGTTCAGCTCCGCTGTGATCCATGATCAGGTGCGTGTGGATTCGGGCGCCGACAGCGGGGAGCTGCCAGCTTCCGATCAGTTGGAGCTCGGGAAGGCGTCCCTTGCTGGCGAACCAGCGCTGGGATCCGAGCCAGGGGGCGATGAGGTCGAGGTGGCTCGTCAGCAAAGACATGTACGAAGACTATTACCCCGCGAGAAAAGACCCGTGCGAAGCGCCGCGGGGTTGACAGCGTTCACGTTGTCAGGAAGCTCGAGATCTCCCGCGCCATGACGTCGGGCTCCCAGCCGTGGTTCCGAGCGTCGATCCTTCGCTGCCGTGCGTCGGGGAGTGCGCCGACGATCGCGTCGGCGGCCGGCGGAAAGATCGGTTGTGTGTCTTCGCCGATCAGCACGATCACAGGCATGGTGACGTGAGCCCAGAGCTCGGCCAGCGGCTCACCCCGTTCCGCCCGCTCGAGAACCGCCGCGTCGTACGCCAGTGTGTGCGCGATCGACAACAGCGTCGGCCAGGCAGGACTGTTCCTGGCCGAGTCGAACCACTGCGGGGGCATTC
This sequence comes from Mycetocola sp. CAN_C7, assembly GCF_015752285.1. Classification (NCBI taxonomy): domain Bacteria; kingdom Bacillati; phylum Actinomycetota; class Actinomycetes; order Micrococcales; family Microbacteriaceae; genus Mycetocola; species Mycetocola sp. CAN_C7. The sequence continues at coordinate 108,676 of NZ_JADOUY010000002.1, read as the reverse complement.
GTCGCATGAAGAAAGCGATGGTGCCCTCCCTGTCGCCGGCGGCGAGGCGTTCCTGGAGACCGGTCAGATCAGCCGATCCGTCGTTCTCGAGGTCGAGCGGCGGCTCCCACAGCACCAGCTTCGTCACCCCGGCCAGGGCCGCAGCGGCCCAGAGGCAGAGAACCGCGCCGGACGAACTGCCGTACAGTGCCGACGACCCGCCGACGATGTCCATCAGCGCGCTGATGTCCTCCACCTCGCGGTTCACGTCGTACGGCAGGGTGTCGTCGCTTTCGCCGCGACCGCGGCGATCGTAGGTGATGACGGTGAAGCCATCGTCGGCAAGAAGTCGGGCCACCGCCGCCGTCGCCGGATCGAACGCGCGGAACGCGTTCGCTGATCCGACCAGGATCACCGCAGGACCTGAACCGTCGAGGTCGTAGGCGATGCGCGTTCCATCTGCGCTTGTGGTGAATTCGGTCATCTGCGCTCCTGACGCTCGAGGTGAACGCCGTCCACCCGTATCCGGCTCTGTCATTCCTCGGTGACCAGCGGTCACGTCGCCCTCGGTTTGAGGATCCGCCGAGCGCGGCGCTCGCCGGCGAGATATACGCCGGCGTATGCCACCAGCGAGGCAGCAAGAGCAACGACGACCGGGAGAGTAACCGCGTTGGCCCAGACTAGTTGCTCACGGCAGAGAAGCAGGGTGAGGTTGAGTGCGATGAGGCTGATCAGCTGTGCCTGGAACAGGACCCGGAATGCGCTCCATCGACCGTCCACGAGCATCCACAGGTTCACCGCACCGGGGAGGGTCAGGACTGCACCGGTCACCCGGGCGGTGAGAGGGGTGAGGTCCCAGGCCCAGGACCCCACGGCGACGTGTGGCGCGAAAAAGAGGATCGCGCCTCCCGCCAGCGACGATCCTCCGACGACGACCAGAAGTATCCTCACCGCTACGGGAATCGTCGTCTCGATGAGATCGCGCCTTCCGGTGTCGGCGCGCCCGTTCACGAGGATCACGGCGAGTACGAGAAACGGGGTCGTGGCGTAGAGAGCCGTCCAGGCGACGAACGACACATGCCCGGGGTGAAAACGGTCCCAGTGCAACGCGGTCGCAAGCCCCAGCAGCGTCGCGAAGAGTAGTACGGCCGGAAATCCGTGTCTCACCCGGTGCCAGCGCTTCTGCCGGAGAACCTGTGCGAAAAACCAGATCCCCCCGATGTACGCCGATCCGAGAACCATCGCTGTCAGCGGTGGTTCGATGGTCCAGGCGAACAACCGCTCGGTGTCGCCTGGCAGAAGGTAGAGCAGCACGCTGGCCACGCCGAGGAACGGCAGGACGAGAACAGCGACGGCCCTCGTCAGTGGGCGGATGCCGTCGTCGCCCGCGCGGCCGCGCCGAACCGGGGCATCCCCTCTGGATCCAGTGCTCATGCCGCGCCTCCGTCGTTCCGCTGCACCCGGTTCTCGAGGGCGTATTCGGTCGCCGCCGCAGACGTGAGTTCTCTCCCATCGGCACGCGCGCGGGCGAAAGCGGCCGCAGCGTCGCCCGTGCGGATCTGGTCGACCCACCGCTGGTGGAACGAGAACGACGGCGCGTTGTACAAGCCGCTCTGTTGGCGCAGGCGCTCCGCGGCACCGAGCAGCCTGCCTGACCGTTCTACCCGGCCTGCGGATGCCTCGGTGGCAACGAGACCCTCGAGGCCGTAAGCGATTCCCTCCCGGTGCCCGAGTCTCGCGGACAGGCCGAGACTCGTCTCGAATGACTGCTGCGCGGCATCCGGCTCTCCTCGCAGAAGTTGCGCCCAGCCCAGGTGGTGCAGGGCGATGGTCTCGCTGAGTTCGTCCTGTTGCTGCCGCGCTAGCGCGAGGCTCTCACGAAAGTCCTCAAACGCTCCGTCCACCTGGCTCTGCAGCAGGGCCACCCTGCCCAGTGCCACCAGCGCCATCGCCGCACCCCACGGGTCATCCGCCTCGCGGAACAGAGCGAGACTCGACTCCAGCTGTGCCTGAGCCTGCTGAACATCGGGGTCGGGGGCGACGAGGAGGGCGAGGGCGATGGACACACGGGTGAGAGCCTCACCCGGTGGGTCACCGGCCCGGTGGAACAACTCGGCGCTCTCCTGCAGTCCGGGGATGACCTGCCCGTCACGATCCTGCCAGAACGTGATCGCCCGCGTGTAGTAGAGCGCCACCGCCCGCGAGAGATCGCTGAGCGGAGCGCCGGATGCCAAAACGGCCTCCATCCAGATTCGCACCTCACCGAGGTAACCACCGATCCACCAGAAGATGTACAGGGTCCAGGTGAACGCGGCGGCCCTGTCCCAGTCGTCATGCTCGAGCAGATAGCGCACGACCGCCCGCAGATTGTCACGGTCGTCGGTCAGGCGTTCCATCCAGTCGAGCTGGAGAGGCCCCTCGATTTCGGACTCCGCAGCCCGTCCGACACCGATGAAATACCTGGCGTGCCGTTCTCGGACGTCTGCGGTCGTTCCCCCTGCGTCCAGCTGCTCGATGGCATAGGCCTTCACGGTCGCCAGCACGGAGAAGAACGACCGTTCTCCACTGTCCTGCTGTCCCACAAGGCTGCTGTCGACAAGTGCGCCGAGGGCGGTCAGCACATCCGTGCCAGAGGAAGGATCGACGACCGCCTCGACCGCCTCGAGCGAGAACCCGCCATCGAAGACACCGAGTACGGCGAGCAGCGCCCTCTCGTCATCATCCAGCATCTGTGTGCTCCACTCGATGGTCTGCCGGAGTGTCTGCTGCCGTGCAGGAAGGTCTCTGGGTCCACCGCCGAGGAACCGCAGGAGGTTGTCGAGTCGAGTGAGCATCGCCCCCGGCGTGAGCACGCGGATCTTCGCGGCGGCGAGTTCCAGGGCCAACGGTACGCCGTCGAGCGCCCTGCAGATACCGACGACCGCATCGACGTTGGCATCGGTGATCTCGAAATCGGGTTTCACGGCGTGGGCGCGCTCGACGAACAGGTCGACAGCAGGATTGCCAGCGACGCCTCGCGGCGTAAGCGCGGAGTCACCGGCGGGGAGTTCAAGCGGACCGACCGGAAAACTGTGCTCGACCGAGATCCGCAGGAGGTTGCGGCTGGTGACGACGATGGTGAGCCCGGGTGACGCGGCGAGAAGGCGCGAAAGCGTGGGGGCAGCATCCAGTATTTGCTCGAAGTTGTCGAGAAGGAGCAGCATCGACCTGCCGTGCAGCGCCATCGACAGTTTGTCGAGCACGAGCCCATCTCCGATGTCGCGCACGCCCAGCGCCTGGGCGAGGGTGTTCGGCAGCAGCTGCGGGTCATGCACGGGTGAACAGTCGACGAAACGGATGCCATCGGGGTACCGTTCGCTCACCCGATCGGCTGCGGCGATGGCCAGTCGGCTCTTGCCGATGCCACCAGGGCCGGTGAGAGTGACCAGGCGAACACCGCCTGGTCGCAGCAACTGGTCGAGCTCGTCGAGCTCCCTCTCACGCCCGATCAATTCGGTGAGGGGTGAAGGGAGGTGGACGCCAATGTCGGCCGGGCGGCTGTCGACGGTAGCCGGTGTCGCCTGGCGGCTCTGGTCGAATCGCTCGGCAAGCAGGGTCGCGAGGTCCGCCTCCAGAAATCTCCGCAGCTCCCGCGGGTCGGTGAAATATTTGAAGGAGGCCCTGTCGTCGGAACGGATGCGGTCGAGCAATTCGGTGAGGCGGGGTTCCCGAGCGTCCGACTCGCGAATGTAGATCAGTTTCGGCATCGACCGCGGTGAGAGCAGGTATTCATCTGCCAGCCCTGAGACTGCCTCCCCCAGTGCCACCCAGCCGTAGCGGTCACCGTAGAGCCCGACGAAGACGTCGCTCTGGTCGAGGTACGAGCGGTACAGGTCCCGCGGCGGATGCGGCCGGGCGCCGAGCTCGAACATCACCGGCGCCAGGTGCAGGCGTTCGATCGCGGCGCGCGCCGCCGCGCGTTCCGGCGCGAGTTCTTTGAGTGTCGAGCTGACGAACACACGCAGACGCTGGTCTGGGGTGCGGATCGCTCGCGACGGCGGATGCATGACTGGATTCTCGACCGATCAGCCGTTTCCGTCCAGCCCCCGCCGACCAGGGCGGCTGGCGGCGCACACCGGCCGCGAGTACACTCGCCGCCAGGTGAGCCCGGCCCATCGCGCACAACCCGGACCTGCTCCTGACTCAGGGACACGCCATGACCCAGAACGACATCGGTCTCCTGCCGCTGATTCTCGTCTGCTCCGAGGCGGCAGACACCAGGGGCAGCCTCACCGGTGAACTGGGCCGGAGATACTCCGGCGACTACCGGATCGTGGCTTCGGCGAGCGCCGCGGCATCCGCCGAGGTTCTCCGCGCTGCTGTACGGAGTGGACAACAGGTCGCCCTCGTTCTCGCCGACGACCTGACCGACGATCAGGAGCAGGGCACCGTGTTCGACCTGGCACGGCACCTGTTCCCCGACGTCCGTCGTGGGCTGGTCATCCGGTGGGGTTCCTGGGTGGATCCTGCCGTCGCGGAGTCCATACTCGGTGCGATGACCAGGAGTCAGATCGACTACTACGTCGTGCAACCCCGCAGGACCCCGGACGAGTACTTCCACCGTGCTGTGACCGAGTTCCTCAGTGAGTGGGAGCGCGCCGCTGCCGATCATCCCCCGGATGCCGTCGTGCTCGGCAACGACGATCTGCCGCGCGTGCACGAGATCCGCCGGTTCCTGTCGCGGGCCGGCATCCGGTTCGGCTATGCGGAACCCGGTTCGCCCGGCGCCCGCGCCGTCGCGGAGAGCCTTGCCGCAGACACTCCCGCCGTTCACCTCACCGATGGCAGGCTTCTCCTCGACCCGCCGAATGCCGCCCTGGCCGAGGCGGTCGGCCTGAACACCGGTCTGCCGTCAGACGCTGTCGACCTCGCCATCGTCGGCGCCGGTCCTGGTGGACTGGCCGCCGCCGTCTACGCGGCATCCGAGGGACTCGACACCGTCGTGCTCGAGCGCGAATCGATCGGTGGCCAGGCCGGGTCGAGTTCGCTCATCCGCAACTATCTGGGCTTCTCCCGCGGAGTGTCCGGTGCCGAGCTCTCGGAACGCGCCTACCAGCAGGCGTGGGTGTTCGGAGCGCGGTTCGCACATACGCGCGAGGTCACAGGGATGGACATCGACGCTGACGGCTTCACCCTCCGCATCGGCCCGGATGAGACGGTGAGGGCGCAGGCCGTCGTCCTCGCCAGCGGAGTGTCGTACCGCCGCCTCAGCATCCCCGACCTCGACCCGTGGGTTGGCTCGGCCGTGTTCTACGGTGCGTCCGCCGTGGAGGCGAAAGCGCAGACCGGCAGGATCGTGCACGTCGTCGGTGGCGGAAACTCCGCGGGACAGGCGGCGCTGCATCTGGCGCGCTATGCGGCATCCGTCTTTCTGATCGTGCGCAGCGGCAACCTCGCCGCGAGTATGTCCCAGTACCTCATCGACGAGTTGACCGCAGCGCGGGTCACGGTCATCACCGAGTCGAAGGTGGTCGGCGGAGGTGGAGGCGGGAGCCGACTCGAACACATCGTGCTCCGGCACCGGGTCACCGGCGAAGAGGTCACGGTCGCGAGCAACGCACTGTTCATCACCATCGGTGCGGCGCCACACACCGACTGGGTGCCGGACACCGTGCTCCGTGACCAATGGGGGTTCATCTGGACCGGGAGCGACGTCGTGCTCGAGGGCGGGCGCCGGGCCTGGCCACACGAACGTCAACCGGGGGCGCTGGAGTCGTCTGTGCCCGGCTTCTTCGCCATCGGAGATGTGCGGCGCGGCTCGGTGAAGCGGGTGGCGTCTGCTGTGGGCGAGGGATCAGTCGTGATCTCGTCGGTGCACGCCTTTCTCGCGGAGCGGTCCGCGGCTCGCCGCTGACGCGAGTGACGCCATCAGTGACGCAGTGCTGACCCCATCAGTGGCCGCGCTCTGCGAGGAGTTCCCGCAGGCGCATGGCGTCGTACGGAGCCCGGACCTTGGCGTCGTTGTCGCAATACACGTACACATCCCGCGGCTGCCCATCAGGGTTGCCTGCCCCGGTGAGCCAGCCGTCGAGACGGTCCGCCCACTCGCCGAGCAGGTCGTCCGGGTAGCCGCTGACGTAGAGCTCCTCTGCTCCGTGCAATCGCACGTAGACGAAATCAGCCGTCACTGTGAAGAGCTGTGGAAAGCGGCCGGCGCTGTCTGCGACGACGATTCCGACCCCCTGCCGCCTCATCAGGTCGCTGAAGCCGTCATCGATGAAACTCGGATGCCTGACCTCGACCGCATGGCGGACCGGCCGGTCGGCGTCGGTCTCGAGCCAGGCCCTCCCATCGAGACGCTCGTCATGTCTGCGCGCGACGGCGACGGCCGCTTCGGTTGAGCGTGGAAGCGTCTCGAGAAAACCCTCGAGCAGGCCCGAATCGAAGGCCAGGGTCGGCGGGAGTTGCCAGAGGATCGGTCCGAGCTTCGGTCCCAGTGCAAGAAGGCCTGAGGCGAAGAAGTTCGCCAGCGCCTTCTCGGTGTTCTGCAAGCGGAGAGTGTGAGTGAGGTACCGGCCTCCCTTCACCGCGAAAACGAAATCGTCGGGCACTTCCGACGCCCAGCGCTGGTAACTGGACGGTCTCTGCAACGAATAGAACGATCCGTTGATCTCGACGGAATTCATCCGTTCACCGACGTAGGCAAGCTCGGCCCTCTGGACAAGCCCTTTTGGATAGAACACGGATCGCCAGGGTGTGTAGCGCCAGCCGGAGATCCCGATGAATGCCGTCGCCATCGCGCTACCGTGTCGCAGCCGGCCAGACGTACGGCAGATCGTCCGGAACGCCCGGGAACAGCGGTCCGTAGTGTTCGGGAGCTTTCCGGAGAAGGTTCGACTGGTGGCTGAGGTGAACCGCTTCGTCGCCGAGCCACGGCGGCAGCTCGAGGTCCTCCTGCGCGAGGAACTCCACCTCAGGGGCGAACTCCAGGATCTGCTGGCGAACGGAATCTGCGTGGCCGAGCTCGATCCAGGCATCCGTCATGTCCAGTCCGTACCGGGTGAGAGCTGGCAGGTAACCGCGCCACATCTTGGCCGCCGGGTGATGTCGCCAGCCATAGGTCGGGATGGTGATGGCACGGAGCAGCTGCAACGACTCGACCCGTTGCTTGCCGAGTCGCGGCTGGTCGAGCACGCGAGCACTGTCGGCAAATGACGGGAACGGGAGAAAGGTCTGCACAGTCGCGAACCTAACATCGGGTATCACCGCGTGGCCATGGGTTGACCTTCGCCAACCGACCTCAGCACTGTTGCACGAACGCCCGGTGCGGCAGGATCATGGCATGGACTTCTCGCCGGCCGCCCTTCCCGCCCCGATGCTCGCAAAAGCCGTGAAAGATGTGCCCGAGCCGGACAGCGTCGCTGGAGGGCTCAGCTACGAACCGAAGTGGGACGGATTTCGAGCGATCGTCTCGTTCGACGGTTCGACTGTCGAAATCGGCAGTCGCGGATCGAAGCCGCTCACGAGGTACTTCCCTGAGTTGACGGATGCTCTCGCCCGACTCCTCCCCTCACCGTGCATTCTCGACGGTGAGATCGTCGTTCCGAGCGGAGAGCCAGGCGCTCAGCGCCTGGACTGGGAAGCCCTGTCGCAGCGAATACACCCGGCGGCCAGCAGGATCACACTGCTTTCGACCGAAACACCGGCGATCTTCGTGGCATTCGACCTCCTCGCGACGGGTGATGACAGCCTGCTCGACACTCCGTTCGCCGAACGTCGTGCGGCCCTCGAATCCCTCATCGGCTCGCTCGAGCACCCGCTCCACCTGACGAGGACCACCACCGATGTAGCCCTGGCGCGGAACTGGCTGGTCGAATTCGAGGGCGCGGGACTCGACGGCGTCGTCGCGAAACCGCTCGCAGAACCCTACGCACCCGGAAAACGGCGAATGCTCAAGGTCAAGCATCACCGAACCGCAGACGTGGTTCTTCTGGGCTATCGTGTCCACACCAGCGGGCAGGGTGTCGGTTCCCTGCTCCTCGGTCTCTACGACGACGATGGCCACTTGACGGGCGTCGGCGGAGCATCCGCGTTCAGCAATGTTCGCCGGCTGGAGCTCATCGACGAGCTCGCACCACTGGTGGTGCGAGATGATGACGGTGACGTCGTCGCCGGGGAAAAGGACCGCAGCCGGTTCTCGTCTGGCAAGGACCGGGCGTTCGTGCAGCTTCGGCCCGAACGGGTGCTCGAGGTCCGGTACGACCAGATGGAGGGCATGCGTTTTCGGCACACGGTGCAGTTCGACCGCTGGCGCCCCGACCGCGAGCCCACCTCGTGCACCTTCGACCAGCTGGACCGGCCGATCGCCTACGACCTCGACGACGTGCTGGCCTGACGCGACGCTGGCGGCCTGACGCGACGCTGGCGGCCACCGTTCTCCCGCGCCGGCCTGACGCGACGCTGGCGAGCAACCGTTCTCCCGCGCCCTGCGCACCTCCACGCCCGGTTGCACAACTCCACATTCAGGAGAATTGCGCCGACACGCCGTATGGTCGCGCTCTCAGTCCGGCGTGTCGCCAGGATCTCCTGAATTTGGGGACAACACCTGAACGTGGGACAACGCCTGAACGTGGGACGTCTCTGAGGATGCCGCGGCGGAGTCCGGGCGGGTCAGGTCGTCTTCTTGTCGTCGCCGTCCCAGTTGTCTGCGTTCTTCTTGCTCGGCTGGACCCGCGGTGGCTCGCCCGGCATCTTGGGAAAATCAGGCGGGAACGGCAGCTCCCCGAGACCATTGGACAGATCCTTCTCCCACCATTCGAGGAGCACATCCGTCGTACCCGGCTTATCGTGCATGTGCTCCCACGGATCGCCGACCGTGCGCAGGCGTTCAGGCAGGGTGAGGATCGTGAACGCTGTCGGGTCGGCGCCGTCAAGCTCGTCCCAGCCGAGCGGGCACGACACCGGCGCGTGTGGCAGGGCCCGGGGGCTGTACGCGCCAGCAATCGTGCGGTCGCGGTTCGCCTGGTTGTAGTCCACGAAGATCCGTGACCCGCGTTCTTCCTTCCACCAGTTGGTGGTGACCTTTTCCGGCATCCGTCGTTCCAGTTCCCTCGCAGCCGCGATGACGGCGTGACGCACGTCAAGGAACTCGCGTGTCGGTTCGATCGGCGCGAAGACGTGGATGCCGCGGTTGCCGCTGGTCTTGACGAAGGCGGTCAGGCCGGCCTCTTCGAGCACCGAGCGCAGCTCGAAGGCGGCGGGAACGGCATCACCGAAGTCGGTGCCGGGTTGCGGGTCGAGGTCGATGCGCAGCTGGTCGGGGTTGTCGGAGTTCTCGGCACGCGACGGCCACGGGTGGAAGACGATCGTGTTCATCTGGGCCGCCCACACCGCTGCGGCGGGCTCGTCGAGAACGAGTTGCGGGTGGGATCGCGCACTCGGGTACACCACCGGCACCGACCGGACGAAGTCTGGCGCCCCTTTCGGCGGGTTCTTGGAGAAGAACTGTTCGCCGTCGATACCGCCGGGGAACCTTTGCAGGGAGACCGGGCGATCGCCATTGGCCCGGATGAACGCGTCGCCGACCTCGACGAGATACCGGGCAAGGTCGAGTTTCGTGATGCCGGGTTCAGACCAGAGAACTCTGCCCGGGCTCGAGATGCGCACCTCGCGCTCACCGTTGGGGCCGGGGACTGCAAGGAGAACTGCGTCGTTTGCCATGGCGTTCAAGATACTCGGGGGGCGCCGCACGGGGCTACCGCTCGAGGCGCCCTGAGCGCCTGAGGAGGGATGCCCCGGTGGAACGATCGACCTGATCGCAGCGCAGAGCGGACCCCCTCGCCGCGAGGCTCGTGGGTCCGCTCCGTGAGCAATCAGTGGTGACCGTGTCCGCGGCAGTCCCCCTTCCCTGACACGTTCGTGATTTTCAGCACGTCACCATTCAGCGTCACGACGTAGGCGTTGTTCTTCACGAGTTCGACCGAAGTCGGCCAGTCAAGTGCTCCGGCGACCACCGAGAAGGTGCCGTTGCGGTTCACGGTCAGCAGTTCACCGCTGTCCGGCAGACCGGGCGCGCCCTCGGGCACATCCCCTGCCGAATCACCCTGAGACAGCGCGAAGAGCTTGCCGCATCGGTTGAGCTCCACGTCGACGAGGAGGCTGTAGCCGGATGCCACGACACGGACGGCTGACGATGGTGACGTCAGTGGGAAGGACACCACTCTGCCGTCGGCGGGGGCATGGGGTGTCGGACCCGCCTCAGCCATGTACACGGTGCGACCCGAGACGGCGAGTCCGGTCGGCACGATGTTGTCGAACGTCCTGAGCTCCGAGATCGCACCGGTGCGCGTGACCGATAGCACCCGGTTGTGGTGTCCGTCGGTGACGAGGAACCCTCCCCTGATCGGCTGGAAGGCGAACTGAAGTCCGCTCGGAACGAAGAAAGCGGTCTCTGGCGGATGGTCGACCGACCATTGCCCGATGTCGGCGACGAGCTCTGACGTGGTGCGACCGGTGATCCGGTAGATCCCGCTGATGCCCGTACCGCCGAACGAGTACTCGTCGACGAGAGTGACGAGGGCGTATGCCGTACGTCCGACGAAAGCGACGTCCATCAGGCCGCCCAGATCGCCGACCCGCTCAGGCAGACCGCTGGCAAATGTCGATGTCCGGCCGGTTCTCAGGTCGACTCGCGTGATCTCGCCGGTGACACCTTCGGGAACGTAGAGCGCACCGTCAGGACCGATGGTGCTCCCTGATGTGCCTTCCAGCCCCGAAGCGAGAACGGAGACGGTCGATGAATGGTGCCTCGGTGTCGCCGAAGCGGCGCTCGGCACAACGAGTGCCGGCAGGAGAAGTGCCGCGATGGCGGCACCGAACAACGCTGTTCGTGAGGTTTTCATGGGATTCTTTCCGGTGGATTTCTGACGTGACCGGATGATCGGGGGTGCGGGAAGGCCATCCAGGCGTTCGTCGCTTCCTGCTCTCTGGCCACAGGATTCAGGAGCTGCAGCGCGGTGTTGACGCGCCTATAGTGCTCCGCAGGTGCGCCGTCGTCAAGCCTCCCCCACGGCAGGACGACGGATGTCAGAGGGCGAGCTTGAACCCGGTGTGCGACTGCTCGAAGCCCAACCGTTCATAGAATCGGTGCGCTTCGGTCCGCGACCGGTCCGAGGTCAGCTGCACGAGCGTCACACCGCGTCGTCTGCCCTCATCGACAGCCCACTCGATCATCGCGCCGCCGATCCCCCGACCGCGAAGGTCGGAATGGACACGGACGGCCTCGATCTGCAGACGGGTCGCCCCTGCCCGGGCCAGACCGGGGAGAAATGTCAGCTGCATCGTGGCGACGACCGCCCCGCCGGCATCCGTTCCGACGACGAGAAGGTGCGCAGGGTCATTGTCGATCGCGTGGAACGCCCGCTCGTACCCGGCGCGGTCGATCTCAGCCGTCGACTCGACCGCGGCGCGCAACCGATCCGCGGCCAGAAGCGCGACGATACCGTGAACATCCGCGGCGACGGCGCGACGCAGGGTGATCGCTTCGCCGTCAGGGCCGATCGTTGTCAGGGGCACACTGTCATTCTCGCAGTGGTGACGCGTGATCCGATCGCCCTGCCCGGCTGTCGCGGAGGCGGCGCAGGTCGAACCGCCAGGCGTTCACTCGGATGGGGGTGCCCGGTGGATACTCGAAATCCTCTGCTCCGCTGAGTTCGAATCCGACCGTACGGCAGAGCGCGTTCGATGCCGCGTTGTCGACACGCGGAAACGCGACGACAGTGTCACGGTCTCCCTGTTCCGCTGCATACGCGAGACAGGCCGACAGCCCGCCGGCCCCGTAACCGTGCCCCTGATACGCGGTAGCAACACTCCAACCGGACTCGTACACGGGAGTGTCGTGCCAGGTGGTCGTCCAATACCCGACCGAGCCGACCGCCTCGCCCAACCCATCGACACGGATCGTGAACATGCGGGCTTCGCCTGATTCCCAGAGCCTGAGAAACTTCGCGTGACGTTCGATGACCTTCTCCGGGCTTTCCGGCCCGCCGATGAACACGGTCATCTCAGGTGTATTGCTGCGCTCGATCACGGGCAGGTCGTCGGCACTCCAGGGCGCGATCCTCACTGAGACGCCATCGCTGCGATTCATGACGCGAGCTTAGAACAGACCGCCGACAGGGTGACCGGTCGCTCCTGACAGGGAGCGGGTCTGAAACACTGAACACATGGCCGATGTCGAGATTCCCCTGTCCACACCCGACCTCTCTGCCGGGGCCGCCTTCTGGGGCGACTACTCCGCCGCCCATCCCGACATCGTCCGCACCTGCCCCGAATACACTGTCGAGCACTTCGGGAACTCGGCGCGGCTCGCAGACGCGCTCCTTCATGAGGTGACCCACGGCGTCAAACGGGCCACCGCCGAGCTCGCCGCCCAGTATGCGGTTGACGAAGATCCACTGCCCCGGGTCGGTTCGCACTGGATCGCGTGCGACAGCACCGGGGTTCCCCGCATCATCATGCGGAGCATCGAGCTCCGACTCGGCACGTTCGACTCGGTCGACGACGCGTTCGCCTTCGACGAAGGTGAGGACGACAGGACGCTCGCCAGTTGGCGGCGGGAACACGCGAAATACTGGACCAGCACCTGTGCTGCCCGCGGCGTCGCCTGGAGCGAAGACGACGAGATCGTGTTTGAACGATTCCGGGTGGTCTGGCCGCCCGAGTTCGCGGACTGACGCACTGGACCCCGGTCAGTGCTCCTCGAGCACGGCGACGGGTTGCAGGAGAAACAGCCTGACCGTGCGACCGGAGGAACGCTCGTAGGAGCGGTATCCGGGCCACTGTCGTTCGATGCGCGCCCAGACGGATTCCCTCTCGCCATCGGAAATCTCGGATGCCCGGACAGCGAACCGCCGCGTCCGCACCGTGATCACGGCATCGGGGTTCGCCATCAGGTTGTACGTCCATGACGGATGCCGTTCGCGGGCGAAACTCGTTCCGGCGACGATGGCGCGTCCACGACCGTCGGGCGTGTACATCAGGACGGTCTCGCGCACCTCACCGCTTTTCGCTCCGATCGAAGAGAGGACGAGGGAGGGGACGAGTAGTCCGCTCACCTGGACTCGCCCGCCCGAGAGTCTCTTCAGGATCCGTTCGAGCGGGGGTAACAGCATCGGACCGAACCGCCGGAACGTGCGCGTGCGGCTGATCGGTGCTGCGAGATTGCGAACCATTCGGAGGACGACGGGCATGCTTCATTGTGATCCATGTCGAGCCTCGGGTGGTGGAGAACAGCCCTCGCGACGCCCTGTGGCTTGTTCGGGGATCTGCGCACTCGGCGCGCGAGGTCACTCCATCGTTCCCCTCACCGCCCACACCCGGGCGACGAGTGAGATCGAACCGTCCGCCTGCATGGGCAATCGTGCTCTGAGCCGATCCCGCAGAGCGTCTCGGCTGGCGCCATCAAGTGACATCACGTAACCAGGGGCGACGCCCTGACCTCCGAGGAATGGCTCCCAGTAGTCGTCGAAGTCCGCGAACTCGGTGGCAATGTCGATTGCCGCGACATCCACATCGACGAGTCCTGCCGAGGCGAACAACACTCGCAACGCTCGCGGGTTGCACATCTCGAAGCGGGAGGCCTCATCCAGACTCTCCGCCGAAGGATCCTGCTCGATGGCCGCTGCCCAGAAGTACCGCATCAGTTCCATCCGATCGCCGTAATCCCACACGTATGCGGCGATGTGGCCACCATGCCGGCAGACCCTCGTCATCTCGGCGAGAGCCGAGGCGGCATCCGGAACGAAATTCAACACCAGACCCGAGACAACGGCATCGACCGACCGGTCGGTCAGCGGGATCGCTTCGGCCGATCCGGAGCGCAGCCTGGCGCGCCCGCCCAGGCTGGCCCGGGCTGCGGAGAGAAAGCCCTCAGACGGCTCGACTCCGTCGAGCGACCGGGGCTCACAGGCATCGGCGACGGCTGCAGTGAGCGCACCGGTTCCGCAGCCGACATCGAGCCACCGGCGACCGGGCGGAATGTCCAGCCAGGAGAGAAATACCGGCGCAACGCGTCGACTCCATCGACCGACGTAGCGTTCGTATGCACTGCCGTGGCCCCAGATTCCCGGGGACGCCCCACCGCTCATCGGCTCTCACCTCATCTGCCTTCAGCGAGTGACTCCATGCTACGCGCGAGCGACCGACACCAGTGGGGTGCGAGCGATCACATATCGGAATGCGTTGGCCAGCCGGTACCCCCCGTCACCGGTGCGGAAAGAGCGCGCAGCCTCGATCACCGTCGCGGCACCCGCGGCACGTCCGACGGCATCCTCGCCCATCAGCACACCGCGCACGAGCCGATCGTCGCCTGGTACGGCCCACGGCACGTCGATCAGTCCGCACTCGAGCAGATCGAGCCCGGCATCGGCGATGAGGCGCTCCAGTCCCCCTGGGAGCCGAAGTTCGCCGTCGGGTAGGAGCTCCTCGTCGTACGATGCTGCCACCGCCGACTCGATGACGTTGAGGTCGTTGAGCTCTCCCTCAGCCCAGTTCGCAATCACGATGCGACCACCCGGCACAGCAACCCGGGTGAGCTCGGACAGAGCCGCATCGGTGTCGTCGGCGAAGTGCAGAGCGTTGACGGCCGCGACGACGTCGAATGACCGCTCGGGCCATGGCAACGACTCGGCGCCCCCCAACCGGATGTCTGCTCTCGGTACCCGCGACCTGGCGAGATCGATCATTCCAGGAGCAGGGTCGATTCCTGAGGTGATGGCGCCGACCCGGTCGAGCATGACCAGAAACTCCCCACTGCCGCAGCCCACATCGAGCACGCGAGATCCGGGCTGGATGCCTGCGGCGTCGATGAATCGCTGTCTGGCTGGTTCTGCGAACGAGCCCCAGAGCTCCGCCCACTCGGAGGCGACAGCAGACCACGCATCACCGGTGCCACCGTCCACTGAGCCCTCCTCCATGCGCACGGATCCAGAGACCCTTTCCTCGGCGGTCACCCTAGCAGTGGCCGGTCACCTCTGGTGCTCTCAGTCGACTCGTGCTAACGTACAACCAAATGGTTGTACATAAATTGAGCGACACCGAGGTGGACCGCATCTTCCAGGCCCTGGCAGATGCGACTCGCCGCGACATCGTCAGCCGGACGTTGACGCGTGAGCAATCGGTTTCAGCTCTCGCGCAGCACTACGCCATGAGCTTCGCTGCCGTGCAGAAGCACGTCGCTGTGCTCGAGCGCGCGATGCTCATCACCAAAGAACGACGAGGACGAGAGCAGATCGTATACGGCAACGTCGAGTCTCTCCGTCGGGCAGCACATCTGCTCGGCGCATTTGAAAAGATCTGGCACGACCGTGCCATCAGGATCGGCGAGCTTCTGGCCGATCCGCAGAACGGAGAAGAACAATGACTGTAGTCAGCTCGCACAATGACGTCGAAAACCTCACACTCATCTTCACCGCGGAGTTCGACACGAACGTCGACCGCGTCTGGCAGGTCTGGGAAGACCCGCGGCAGCTCGAACGCTGGTGGGGTCCACCGACCTGGCCGGCCACGTTCGATCGACTTGAACTCAGGCCAGGGGGCGACGCCCGCTATTACATGACAGGACCGGAGGGCCAGAAGGCCCACGGTTGGTGGAAGGTTCTCGCCATCGATGTCTCGAAACGGCTGGAGTTCGACGACGGTTTCGCTGGAGAAGACGGCGAGCCACTCGACCTGGACGACACAACCCGTTGCGTCGTGACCTTCGAGGAAGATGGCGGGCTCACGCGGATGACATCCGTCACAACGTTCACGAGCGTCGAACAACTCGAGCGGATGTCCGAGATGGGCATGATCGAAGGTATGACGCTCGCCCTGGGCCAGATCGACGGCATCCTCGCCGAGTCGACCGTCACATACTGAACTCGCGCTCAAGCGCGGTGGCGGTGGCGCTCTCGCCGCCCAGCACCCTAGGGTGTGAGCATGAGCAACCACGTTCCGACCTGGCCCGCACGAGCGGGCGTTCCCGGCCTCATCCTCTGGACGAGCGTCGTCGTCGCCCTCGGCGCCGGGGGCTGGTTTCTGTTCACGATTCTCACCGGCTCCTAACATTCCCGAACCCGGCGGCAGGTGAGCCGAAACCGACGAAAACGCCCCTCAAGCAGCTGCTCGAGGGGCGTTTTCGATGAATCAGCCGGCGATCTCGGCCTCCCGGCGCGGGAGCTTCCAGCCCGGTCGCACGAAGTGGCAGGTGTAGCCGTGGGGGTACTTCACCAGATAATCCTGGTGCTCTTCCTCTGCCTCCCAGAACGGACCAGCAGCAGTCACCTCGGTGACGACCGTGCCGGGCCAGAGGCCAGAGGCGTCGACGTCGGCGATGGTATCGAGCGCGACACGCTTCTGCTCCTCGCTGAGGTAGAAGATCGCTGAGCGGTAGCTCGCGCCGACGTCGTTGCCCTGACGGTCCCTGGTCGACGGGTCGTGGATCTGGAAAAAGAACTCAAGCAGGTCGCGGAACGAGATCTGCTCCGGGTCAAAGACGATCTCGACGGCCTCGGCATGGTTGCCGTGGTTGCGGTACGTCGCGTTAGGGGTTTCCCCTCCCGAGTAGCCGACGCGGGTCGAGATCACTCCCGGGCGCTTGCGCAGGAGCTCCTGCGCTCCCCAGAAACATCCGCCGGCGAGAATCGCGGTTTCGGTGGTACCGGTCATGTGTGGCCTCCTCAGTGTTGAACCCTGTCCATTGTCGGGCATGGGCACGCTGAAGAGAACAGCGGCGGGCCGGTTGCTGTTCCCCGTTTCCTGAGTGCGCGCCGGGAGTTCCACGGCATGATGGGAACACGAGCCGGCACAGCACACGGAGGGACGAGACGGATGTCATTTCAGGCCTATCTGGACACCATCGAAACGAAGACCGGGCTCACGCCCCGCGAACTGATGGCTGTCGCGCAGGAGCGGGAAATCGCGCAACAGCCGGTGAAGGCGGCGGACGTCGTGGACTGGTTTGCGACGGACTATGGGCTCGGCCGCGGCCACGCGATGGCCTTCGTTCACGTGCTGAAGAACGGCGCACTGATCTCGGACACGCACGTCGGCACGACGGGGACGCACCGTGACGCCACAGATGAATTGTGGCTCGACGGTCAGGCGACGAACCCGAACTGAGAACCGGATGCCGGCCCACGCGCGTGCGCGAAGCATCCGTCACAACGCTTCTGCACCCGCACTGGGCTACCGTTAGTCCTATGACTTCCCCTGAAACCTCCGCGCCGAGCGACGAGAAGACCGCCGGCCAGACTTTTTCCGAGCTCGGGCTCGATGACGCGGTGCTCAAAGCGCTGCGGGACGTTGGATACGAGACGCCGTCTGCGATCCAGGCCGCGACCATCCCGCCGCTCCTCGCCGGCCGCGACGTCGTCGGCCTCGCCCAGACCGGCACCGGCAAGACGGCCGCGTTCGCGCTGCCGATCCTGTCGCGCCTCGACCTGTCACAGAAGACCCCGCAGGCGCTCGTGCTCGCTCCGACCCGCGAGCTCGCACTGCAGGTCTGTGAAGCGTTCGAGAAGTACGCGTCGCACCTCAAGGGTGTCCACGTCCTTCCCGTCTACGGTGGCCAGGGCTACGGTGTGCAGCTTTCAGCGCTCCGCCGCGGCGTCCACGTCGTCGTCGGTACGCCCGGCCGCATCATGGATCACCTCGACAAGGGCACCCTTGATCTCTCCGAGTTGAAGTACCTCGTGCTCGATGAGGCAGACGAGATGCTGAAAATGGGCTTCGCCGAGGACGTCGAGACGATTCTCGCCGACACCCCTGACGACAAGCAGGTCGCGCTATTCTCGGCGACGATGCCTGCGCAGATCCGTCGGATTTCGGCCAAGTACCTGCACGACCCCGAAGAGATCACGGTCAAGAACAAGACCACCACCTCGGTCAACACGACCCAGCGCTACCTCGTCGTGTCGTACCCGCAGAAGGTGGATGCTCTCACCCGCATTCTCGAGGTCGAAAACTTCGAGGGCATGATCGTTTTCACCCGCACCAAGAACGAGACCGAGACCCTCGCCGAGAAGCTGCGGGCACGCGGCTACTCCGCTGCAGCCATCAACGGCGACGTCGTGCAGGCCCAGCGTGAGCGCACCGTGAACCAGCTGAAGTCAGGCAAGCTCGACATCCTCGTCGCGACCGACGTCGCCGCTCGCGGCCTCGACGTCGAGCGGATCAGCCACGTCGTCAACTACGACATCCCGATCGACACCGAGTCGTACGTGCACCGCATCGGCCGCACCGGTCGTGCGGGGCGAAGCGGAACGGCAATCAGCTTCGTCACCCCACGTGAACGCCGTCTGCTGACCGCCATCGAGAAGGCGACACGTCAGCCGCTGACGCAGATGCAGCTCCCCAGCGTCGACGACGTCAACGCCACCCGACTGACCCGATTCGATGATGCGATCACCGAGGCGCTCGGCCAGGAAGACCGCATCAACCGCTTCCGCGAGATCATCGGCCATTACATGTCACACCATGACGTGCCCGAGGTCGACGTCGCCGCTGCCCTCGCTGTCGTCGCCCAGGGCGAGTCGCCGCTCCTGCTCTCGGCAGAAGACGAGCGGGCCCGGCGCCGTGAGCAGGAATTCGAGCGCGACCGGACGGCATCCCGCGAGCGTTCACGCGATGACCGCGGCGGACGCAGCGACCGCGGCGGGCGAGATGACAGGGGCGACCGTCCGGAGCGTCGCCCGCGCACGGGCGACTCGCCGTTCGCGACCTACCGGATCGCCGTCGGCAAGCGTCAGAAGGTCGAACCGCGCCAGATCGTCGGCGCTATCGCCAATGAGGGCGGCCTGAGCCGTAATGACTTCGGTCACATCGACATCCGTCCCGACTTCTCGCTCGTCGAGCTGCCGGCGAATCTTTCCGACGACGTGCTCAACAGCCTCGCGGCGACGCGGATCGGCGGCAAGCTCATCGAGATGCGGCCAGACCGCGGCGGCCCGGCGAAGCGCGACGACCGCTCCGAGCGACCGGCCCGCAAGCCGCGGAGCTGACCAGACCGGCCCGAACGCCCCACCCCCATTGAGAAGAGCGAGCATGCCAGAACCCGTCGACTCTCGCGTCGCGGTCTATATCGACTTCGATAACATCGTGATCTCGCGGTATGACCAGGTCCACGGTCGCAGCCAGTTCATGCGTGACCGCGGCCGTGGATTCAGCGCGGCCGACCGTGAAGCCGATCCCGAGATCGCGGAGAAGCTCGGGCGGGCGACCGTCGATGTGGGCGCGATCATCGATTTCGCGTCCTCGTTCGGCACACTCGTCCTCACCCGCGCATACGCTGACTGGTCGGCGCCGGTGAACGCCGACTACCGTGGCCAGCTCGTCAGCCGTGCCGTCGACCTGGTGCAGCTCTTCCCTGCCGCCGCGTACGCGAAGAATGGCGCAGACATCCGTCTCGCCGTCGACACGGTGGAAGACATGTTCCGGCTACCCGATCTGACCCATGTGATCATCGTGGCCGGCGACTCGGACTACATCGCGCTTGCTCAGCGCTGCAAACGACTCGGCCGGTACGTCGTCGGCATCGGCGTAGCGGGGTCGACCAGCCGGTCGCTCGCCGCTGCATGCGACGAGTTCGCCACCTACGACGCTCTGCCCGGTGTGAAGCCGATCGCTCCCGCGCCGATCGTCGAAGTGAAGGACAAGCGCGAACCGGCGGCATCCCGACCATCTCGGACCCGCAAGACCGATCAGACAACGGATGCCGCTCCTGACACCGCGACACCGGACGCCGCGAAGGAACCCGCGTCACCGACCGCGCCGCTGTTCTCCGACCCCGACTCCGCGACCGCCCCGCCGAAACGTCGGGCCTCGCGGAGAGCCAAGTCTCCCGATCCTGTCCCAGAAGAGGAGCTCGAGGTCGAGCCGGACCCGCAGGATGTGGCGACCGGCCTGCTCGAACGGGCCCTGCGGCTCGGGCACGAGAAGGACGACGCCGACTGGCTCCACAGTTCGAACGTGAAGACGCAGATGAAACGCATGGACCCGTCGTTCAGTGAGAAAGCGCTCGGATTCCGTTCGTTCTCTGACTTCGTGAAATCACGCGAAACGGTCGCCGAACTCGACGAAACGAGCACGGCGCGACTGGTCAGGCTCGCTCCGGCGCTGTCGGAGAACTGACCGCGGCGGTGATGCCGCCGCCGACACCGGTCGCCTGACAACGGGCCACACAGGGCTAGTCTCTTCTCATTGCTTCCCTGCGACCCGCCGGAGACCCCCATCGACGCCTCGACACGACGCTCCACCCCAGCGGCGAGAGCCGACCATCGCTTTCCCCGGTGGATCACGATTCCCGGAGCTGGGCTCACAGGCCACTCCCTCGAGAAGATCTCGGCCGCCCTGCTGCTGCTGTTCACCGTGATCGCCCTGGTCTGGGCGAACTCCCCGCTCAGCACCGGCTACGACGAGTTCTGGGAATCGAGCTTCGACATCCGCGCGGGCGACGTCGTCATTCAGATGACGTTCCACAGCGTCGTCAACGATGCTCTGATGGCGTTCTTCTTCTTCGCCGTCGGCCTCGAGGTCAAACGGGAGTTCGCCATCGGCGAGCTGACCGACCGCACCCGTGCCGTCGTACCGATCATCGCCGCACTCGCGGGCCTGGTGGTCCCAGCGGGGATCTTCCTCCTCCTCAACCCCAGCGGTGAAGATGCCCGGGCGTGGGGGGTCGTGATCTCCTCCGACACGGCATTCCTTCTCGGAGCGCTGGCCATCGTCGGTCCGACGTTCCCCGCGAGGCTCCGTGTCTTCCTCCTGACGCTCGCGGTCGTCGATGACGTCGGTGCGCTGGGCGCCATCGCCGTGTTCTACACGGAACAGGTCGACCTTGTGCCGCTCGTGATCTCCGTGGTCCTGCTCGGCCTGGTCGTTCTCGTCCGCTTTCTTCCGGTGGGTCGAGGCCCTGCATACACAGTCCTCAGCCTGCTGGTCTGGCTGACCCTGTACTCGTCCGGGGTCCACCCGACGCTCGCTGGCGTGGCCATCGCGCTCGTGATCCCGGTGTTTCCGCCCCGCCGCCGCGAGGTCGAGCGTGCCGCGGAACTCGCCCGCGCGTTCCGCCAGTCCCCCAGTTCGGAATATGCGGCAGCGGCATCCCGCAGTCTCAACGACTCCATCTCTGCCAACGAACGTCTGCAGATCGTGTATGCGCCGTACGTGTCGTTTCTCATCCTGCCCCTTTTCGCGCTGGCAAACGCCGGGGTCCGCCTCGACCAGGAGACGATCGGGGCTGCGCTCGGCTCCAGCCTGACCTGGGGAATCATCGCCGGACTCGTCGTCGGCAAGATCGTCGGAATCACCGGTGCGACCGCCCTTGTCAGACGGTTCGGCCTTGGCCAGCTCGCCCCCGGCCTCACCGTCGCCCGTGTTCTCGGCGGCGCGGCCCTCTCTGGCATCGGGTTCACCATCTCCCTCTTCATCGTCGACATCGCGATCTCCGACCCGCTCAAGCAGAGTGAAGCGCGCGTCGGCGTTCTCGCTGCGTCCCTGATCGCATTCGTTCTCGGCACGCTGGCGTTCCGGATCATCGACCGCGTGCAACCCGCCTCGACGATCGGTCGCACCCTCATCAGGCCGATCGACCCCGACCGGGACCACATCAAGGGGCCAGCGGATGCTCCGCTGACGCTGGTCGAGTACGGCGACTTCGAATGCCCATTCTGTAGCCGCGCGACCGGCTCGATCGACGAGGTGCGGGCTCACTACGGGCCGCGACTGCGCTACGTCTGGCGGCATCTGCCGCTGACCCGGGTGCATCCCCATGCGACCGAAGCCGCGCGGGCGAGTGAAGCTGCGGCCGCGCAGGGGGCGTTCTTTACTTTTGTTCCGCTGCTGTTCGCTCGCCAGGATCGGCTGGAGACCGACGACCTCCTCTCCTACGCGGTCGAGGCGGGTCTCGACGTCGACCGGTTTTCACACGACCTTCGGTCGGTCCGGTCGGCGAACCGCGTCGACGATGACGCGCTCGACGCCGAGATCATGGATCTCGGCACGACACCGACATTCTTCATCGGCTCGAAACGGCATCAGGGACCGTACGACGCCCAGTCCCTGATCCGGGCGCTCGACGCCTCCCTCGAGGCATCGGACGACGACCGTTCCCGCTGAGCGGAGCAGTCGGCACCCTGGCAGCATCGAGCAGAGGCCGCTCATCGACGTCCGGCGCAACTGCTGGTACCCCGTTGCGTCGATCTCCACTAGCGTCGAGCCATGACAGACGTGTGGTTGACGCCCCGCAGGGGTTTCTGGCTCGGCGTGATCCTCGCAGCAATCGGCATGCTCGGGTCGACGGTATTCCTCACGGCCGCGTTTGCTCTCGGTGGGCAGGAACTCGCCTCGAACGACGCCGTCTGGACGCTGCAGATCGCGTTTGGCGTCCTCGTTCCCCTGGGCGCTGCGTTCCTGGTCGCGTCGTTGGTGGCCGGCCGGATCGCGAGCATCGGGAAGGCTACCGGCCAGCGCGCAAACGACGCAGACGGCACTTCATCCGCGACCCGGCGGGTCTCCGCAGGAGCGGCCGTCGCCGTCGGCTGTGCGTTGCTCGTCGGGGGCCTCATCCTGGAATCACCGTTCGTGCAGCTGTACCAGAGTTCTGGGCAGCCACCCAGCGTCGAGACAGACTTTCTTCTCGTCGTCACCACACTCACCGGTCTGATGCTGCCGATCGGTGTCGTGCTCGTCCCGGCCGGCTGGCTCCTCGCGCTGCTCGACCGGATTCCGACTGTTCCCGGCTCTTCCGAGCTCGGGATCGCACGCGACAGCAGCTCCTCCGCGCTGTGACGGGCACTGTCGAAGCCGGACAAACGTGGTGACTCCGCCGACGACGACGCACTGCTTTCCGCCGAGTATCCTCTCGAGATCAGCCGGACAGCCCATCGAGCACCGGCCGACGCCGCCAGGGGAATCGTGAGGCGGTGGTGAATTGCGGGGGTTCAGGAGCGGCGCGCAGGGCATCGAGTTGATCGCCGACTCGACGGGGTACCCAGTCAACAGCGTTATGCAAACGGAACTCCCTCTCGCGATGCACTTTCCGACGGTTCGGCATACTGGGAACAGAACACGAGGGGGAAACACGTGGCATCACTGCACGGGGACGACGGCGACGCGATCAGGCCGGCTCAACGACGGACATGGCTGATCCCGACGGTGGTCATCGTCGTCGTTCTTCTCCTCGCCGGGGGCGCGATCACCGCACTGTATGTGGCGAACACCGCTACGGAGAACGACGCGGCGCCGACACCGACCGCCACGACGCGACCCACGTCCGCCGCGATTCCCACGCCGACACCGACGGCCACACCGGTTCCAACTCCGTCAGGTGCCAGCCAGCCGACGGACTGCTTCGCGATCTACCCGCAGGCCTTTCTCGACGCACAAGAGGGCGAGCCGCTCAACGACCCCAGCGTGTCTGGGACAGATATCTCCCGGTATCGGGCGATCGAGGAGATCCGCGAGACGCTCCCCGGGTTCGAATGCCACTGGGGGCTCCCCACCGAAGGCGGAGTTGCGAACGCGGTGAACACCGTCACTGCACCCGAACAGGCCCGGGTGATCACACTCCTCGAGGAGAACGAGCACGTCTGCGCTCCGGAGAACGACGGCATCGTCTGCCGCCAGTCGGAGGGCCCGATGGAGGGCTGGACTCTCGCAGAGGAGCACTTCTTCCGAGACGGACTGTGGGTCTCGACCTGGTGGGCGGGTACGCAAGGCGACATCGCAGACACGAGCGGTCCGATCTACGACACCATCTGGGGCTGAGACCGGTCCCGGCACACTGAAGGCATGCCGGCACCGTCGCTCTCATCGGCCGGTGGAGACGGAATCCGCCGACTCGAGCGGCAGCCACACCCTCATCGTCGAGGGGCCCCGGTTGGCCCACGAGTGGTACGGCAGCAGACGAACCCGCGCGGTGTCCGCGTCGAGGGTCGCGCTGTCGACACCGTAAGGCCAGGCATCGTCAGAAACAGTCAGCCGACGCGTTCCGACCGTGACAACACCGTCGTCATCGCGCAGGTCGCCCGTGACCCGTACCTCATCGACGGTGGAGACGTGTCCGGCATCCGTCGATTCGAGGCACATCACGACGGGACCTCGCTCGACGGCTCGCTGCCCTCTGAGGGCATCGATCCGTGGATCAGGCTCGGTCCAGCGGGCTTCAACCGGCAGGCTGAGCACGATTTCGTCGCCGACGGCGAACGGGCGGCGGATGTGTACCATCCCGACAGCAGCGGAGTGGGTCTCTCCATCGACGGTGATCGTCGCTGCTTCGCCCGCCCAGTGCGGGACCCGAAGAGAGAGCGTCCATTCATCCGTCAGGGTTTCCGTCACAACCACACGCACAACACCCTCGTCCGGGTAGTTCGTCTCGGTCCGGACCGCGACCCGGCCACTCGCGAGATCGGCGGATACCGTTCCAGCGGCGTACTGATGCAACTGGAGCCCTACTGCCGTCGATGTGGCGAAATAGGACCCGAGTGACGCCAGTGTGCGTGCGACGTTCGTCGGGCAGCACGACACATCGAACCACGGGGCGCGCAGACTCGACGAGGCCCGGGGGCTGGCGACGTCTGCTGCTGGGATCGACCCCGGTTCGCGCTGGTGCAGGGTGTTCGTGTAATAGAACGCCTGTCCATCTGCGGCTGGTGATGTCGCCAGCACGTTGAAGAGCGTGCGTTCGATGAGGTCGGCGTACGTCGAGTCGCCGGTCGCCAGCAGCAAACGGTAGTTGAGCATGATCGAGCCGATACCGGCACAGGTCTCCGAATAGGCGCGGTCGCTCGGGAGTTCGAAGTCCGCTCCGAACGATTCGCCCTCGTGGTGGGCACCCATCCCACCGGTGAGGTACGTCCGTCGCGCAACCGTCCGGGCGAGCTGTGCCGCCACGGCGTCGACGAGTCCGTCCTCCTCGTCCTCGATGCCCAGATCCACAGCACCCGCGGCAAGGTAGACGGCGCGAACGGCGTGGCCCCGCAGCACCTCAGCGTCCCGGACCGGCACGTCGTCCTGGTAGTAGCTGCTGCCGAGTTCGATGTCTCCGAGAACTCCGTGGCCTCGGCGGTCGATGAAGAGCCGGGCCTGATCGATGTAGCGGCTCTCGCCGGTGTACCGACCGAATTCGATGAGCGCCATCTCGACCTCCGGGTGACCGCACACGGACTCGATTCCGCCCACGCCGAAGACGTCACAGACGTGGTCAGCGGCGCGCCGTGCGAGCTGCACGAACTCATCGTCGCCGGTCGTGCGGCCCCTGGCGACCGCTGCCTGCAGCAGGTGGCCGTAGCAATAGAGCTCATGCCCCCACTGAAGATCGGAGTACCGCGGCTGCTGACCGTCACGCCCGAATCTCGTGTTGAGGTAACCGTCGGCCTCCTGCACTGGGGCGATCCGGGCAACCAGAGCCCGGAACCGTGCGTCGAGTGTGTCGTCGTGCGTGCGCCCGATCTCCCACGCCATCGCCTCCATGAGCTTGTACACGTCGGAATCGGAGAACTCCCGCCCGGCACGATCGGCGGGGAGACGCCCTTCGACGGCGGCATCGAAGTTTCCGATCCAGCCGACCTTCTCCATCCACGCCTCACAGTGGGCGATGATGGCTGACGCGTTCAGGCTCTGTTTGTCTGCCCAGAACCCGCCATCGATCGTCACCTGCGACAGGGCGAGCGGACGGAGCGCACCGTGAGACGGATCGACGGGAAGCGAAGCGATTGTGGTCGTGGTCGTGGTGTCAGTACGCGTTGGCATGAGGTCTCCAGTTCGGGAGGATCGAGGACGATGTCGGTCTATTTCACAGCGCCGAGGGTGAGTCCCTCGCGCAGGAGCCGGTAGGTGAAGGTGAAGAGAATGAGGATGGGAATGGATGTGATCACTCCGAGCGCCATCAGGCCGGGCCAGTTGATTCCGAATGCCGACACCTGCTGGGCGAGAAGTGCGCTCAGCGGGTAGTTCCCCGGCGAGAGGAAGAAGTTGACGGCGTACAGGAACTCGCCCCACGAGAGAAGGAACACGAGGGTTCCTGTCGTGGCAACGCCGTTGCGCGCGATCGGGAGCATGATCGACCAGAACGTTCGCATCACGCTGGCGCCGTCGATGGACGCCGCCTCTTCCAGAGCCTCGGGCACCGCACGGAAGAACGGCCGGAGCAGGAGCGTCGCGAACGGGATGAGCAGAGCTGTGTCGGCGATGATCACACCGATGTTCTGATCGAGCAGTCCCCATGCCCCGAAGATCTGGTACAGCGGGATGACGTTGGCGGTCTGCGGAACCATCTGCAGAACGATGAGCAGGCCGAGTCCGATGGTGGTGATGCGGGAGTCCACCCGGGCGAGACCGTACCCGGCCGGGATGGCGACGAGGAGCGTCAGCGATGTGGTCCCCGCGGCGATCACGAGCGACTGCTGCATCGCGACGAAGAGACCGGAGTTCGACAGCACAGACGTGTAGGCGTCGAGCGTGGGGGTGAACAGGAATGACGACTGGGAGGAGATGACGTCTGCGGGGTCTTTCAGCGAGGTCAGGACGATGAAAAGGATCGGGACCGCATAGACGAGGAGGAGCACGACGCGCAGTGGGCCGGCCACGGGCTCGAAACGCTTTCGTCGCCGTCTGGCCTGGGGCGGGGTCGGCGTTGCCGAAGCAGCATCCGTTGCCGGAAGAACGATACTCATGAGTTGGCCTCCTCGGAACGAACGCTGCGGGCGTAGATCACTGCGAGGACGAGAACAAGGAGAACGGAGATGACGGCGGTCGCCGCTCCCATCCCGAAGTCGAACCGCACGAATGCCTGCAGATAGCTGAGGAACGGAAGCGTGTTCGTCGCCACACCCGGTCCTCCGTAGGTCATGACGAAAATGAAGTCGAATGATCGGAAGGCGTACACGATGGTGAGCACCGCGAGCACGAGTGTCGTCGGTTTGACCGCCGGAATGATCATGTGCCAGATCTCCTGCCAACGGCTCGCCCCATCGATACGCGCGGCCTCGAAGGTTTCACCGGGGATGCCGAGGATCGCCGCCCGGAAGACGAGGGCGTTGAACGGAATCACCGCCCAGGAGTTGACGATCGCGACCGAGAGGAGCGCGAACCGTTCGTCGTAGAGGAACGGAACGGCATCCGCCGAAAGGCCTGCCCCCATGATCAACGAGTTGATCAGGCCGGCGTCTCCGAGCAGGAACTTCCAGACACTGCCGTTGACGACCGGCGGAAGAGCCCAGATGAAGACCATGAGGCCGAGCACGAAAGCCGACAGCCAGGTACTCGTACTCAGCAGGATGGCGGCGGCGAGTCCGCCGATCAGCCCGATCACCGTCACGATGAGCACGAAGACCACGGTGTTGCCGAGCGCGGGGACGAGAGAGCCCTGGGTGGCGCTCCCCGTGAAATTGTCGAGCCCGATGAACTCCCACGGTGAATTGAGCGTGCGCGCGGAGACATCGCTGACGCTCATCCGGCCCAGCTGGGCGAGGGGGAAGAACGAGAAGATGAGAAGGAAGACCCCGGCCGGCAGGGCGAACGCGAGCTTTCCGCGCCTGGCGCTGTTTCGCCTGCGGGCAGACCGGGCACGCTGCCCGGCAGACGGGGCCTCTCGCCTGGTCGGCCGCTCGGCCGTCAGATCTGCTGACATGGGGTCTTCCTCCTCTCGGTGACGTCGGACCTACGGGGCGAGCAAGGGCTCGAGGTCGGCGATCAGCTTGGCCGCCGCCTCCTCAGGTGTCATCTGGCCACCGATCACGGCACTCCACACCTGGCCGACGACGAGCTGCTGGTCGGCGACTGACTCTGCAGGAACGGCAGGCGCCGGGTAGTTGGCACCGTTGGCGGCGAGGGACTCGGCGAAGGCGGCGAGGATCGGGTCGTCAGTGATCTCGGGTGCGCTCGCAGCGTCACCACGACTCGGGATGCTTCCGACGTTCTCGAGGGCGATCGCCTGGCCTTCTTCACTGAAGTAGGTCTCCTCGAGATACTTCCAGGCGAGTTCGGGGTTCTTACTGAACGCACCGATGCCCTGTCCTTCACCACCGAGGTAGACCTGTCCGTCGTCGCCCACCGGTAGCGGGACGACTCCATACTCGAACGACGCGTCGCTTCGGGCCGTGCCCGACTGCCAGTTGCCGTTCTCGGCGAAGGCGACGTCTCCCGCTGCCCAGGTCTGGAACGGAACCGTCTGATCCCAGGTCACGGCCTCACGGGTGAGTGCCCCGGATTCGGTCCATGACTGGATGGTCGAGAACGCTTCCACGAGCGGGGCGGCCTGAGGGTCGTCATACGTGAATCCGAAACTCGACAGCCATGGATAGGCCTGCCATTCGCCCTGCGACTGCGGGAGCCCGGACAGTGTGATGCCACCCTTTCCTGCCGCCGTCACTGCATCGAGCGCCGTGTTGAGTTCGTCCATGGTGGTTGGCGGCTCGACCCCGACCTCGTCGAGGATGTCCTGGTTGTACCAGAGGCCGAGCAGGTTGACGTAACCCTGCGCCGCATAGACGTCGCCGTCGAGTGAATGCACCACCGATTCCGGGAATTCACCCTTGTCGCCGAACCCGTCCCACTGCTCGGTGATCGGTGCAAGCGCACCCCCGAGAGCCAGGGTCGAGGCATCCGCTCCATTGAAAACGACCACGTCAGGTCCAGTTTTCGAGCCGACGGCGGAGATGAGTTTCGAGTTGAGTTGGTCGTAGGGGACGAATACGTTGTCGACGGTGACGCCGTCGTTGTCGGACTCGAAGAGGTCTTTATAATCGGTCATCACCTTGACCTGGTTCTCGTCGCTGAAATAGTGCCAGACGGTGATGGTGTCGCTGTCGCCTGCTGCTCCGCCCGAAGACGAGGGTGTGCAACCGGTGAGCGCAAGCGCTGCGGCCGCCGCTATCGCCACTCCGGTGAACGGGAGGGTGCGACGCCGGCCGGTGCGCGGGAATTCCACTGCCATGTGATTTCCTTCTCTGTAATCGTCGTTGATCGAGGTGCAACTGGAACCTTTACGAAAAGTACCGAAAAGGTTTTCGGCGAATCTAGCATCCCGCGATTCAGGACGCAAGGCGTGTAGTGTCGAGTCAACCGAAACCGACTCATCATCGAGCCAGACCACCAGGCATCTGCAGCGTTCCCCGCGGCGGTGTCCGGACACGACTACCGGGGGCAGTGTGCCGATCGCCGAAAGACCCGCAGTGCGCGCAACTCTGCGCGACGTTGCCCGCCTGGCGGGGGTGTCCGTCGCCACTGCATCGAAAGCACTCAACGGTCGCGACCAGGTGCACCCGGACACCCGCGCTCGTGTGCTCGCCGCCGCGGAGAAGATCTCATTCACGCCGAACGCGCTGGCCCGGGGCCTTCTCGCCGGGCAGACCGGCACGGTCGGCCTGATCACCGGCGACCTCGACGGCCGTTTCTCTCTCCCGATCCTGATGGGCGCGGAGGATGCCTTCGGTAAAGGCAAGATGT
The DNA here is from genome assembly GCF_015752285.1 of Mycetocola sp. CAN_C7. Taxonomy (NCBI): domain Bacteria; kingdom Bacillati; phylum Actinomycetota; class Actinomycetes; order Micrococcales; family Microbacteriaceae; genus Mycetocola; species Mycetocola sp. CAN_C7. Next base: position 79,234 of record NZ_JADOUY010000002.1, on the reverse strand, counting down.
CGGTATTCCTCTGCGACGCCCGCGGTGACGCCATCCGTGAGCAGTATCACCTCGATGCCCTCCTGGGCCGCCGTGTCGACGGCTTGATCGTCGTCGGGTCCCGCACCGACCCCCGCCCGTCGCTCGGGCGTAATCTGCCCGTGCCCGTCGTCTATGCCTACGGCCCGTCGTCCGACGAGGCGGACCTCTCGCTTGTTCCTGACAATGTGCAGGGCGGGGCGGACTCCGCGGAGTTCCTGCTCGCTCGCGGACGGCGGAGGATCGCGCACATCACCGGTGAGGCCGACTATGCGGCCGCGCAGGACCGGGTCACCGGAATCGAGAGGACTCTCGCGAGTCACGGTGAGTCGCTCGTCGGTGGTTCCCGGTTCGGCTCCTGGACCGAGCAGTGGGGACGCAACGCCACCGCACGACTGATCGACCAGCATCCTGACCTCGACGGAATCCTGTGCGGAAATGACCAGATCGCGCGCGGAGCACTCGACACCCTCCGCGAAGCGGGATGGGATGTTCCCTCCCGCATCTCAGTGATGGGCTACGACAACTGGGAGGTCTTCACCACAGGAGCACGACCACACCTGACGAGCGTAGACATGAACCTCGAGGCGCTGGGAGCGCTTGCAGCCCATCGGTTGTTCGACGCAATCAACGGTCAGGCCGGCTCAGGAATCGAATCGCTGCCGTGCCGGATCGTTCCGCGCGAGACCACCTAGCGCGTGCCGCTCCCCCGCTTCTTACTCCCGGTGAGCCCCTGAAGCAGCCGGAAGGCGTGCCCGTCAACAGGGCGGGAGTTGCCTGAGACCATGACGACGCCGGTTCCCGTGCGTCGGTCGAGCGCGAGGCAGCTGCGGAAACCGCCGGTGCCACCGTTGTGCCAGGTGATCTGCGTGCCCCTGAGGTCGAGGGTAAGCCAGGCAGCGCCGATCCGTGTTCCGCCCGAGAATTCCTTGACCGGATCGAGGGCATCCATGCCGAGTGCTTCCCCATCGAGCAACGCCCGCACGAGTCCGGCAAGGTCACCGATCGATGACCGGATGCCGCCAGCCGGCGCGATCGCCTCACCGGTCCACGGCCGCATGATGCGGCCGCGTCGACTGCGGCCGAAGACCGCCGTCTGTCGAAGTTCGCTGGGTCGGGACGGCGCATAGACCGAGGAAAGACCACAAGGCTCGACGAGACGCTCCGCGAGAAGCTGCTGGTAATCGAGGCCGGCGGCCGTGGCGACGGCATGACCGAGCAGTTCGAAACCCAGGTTCGAATACCGGGGACGCGGTGCCGCCAGAGTCGCCTTCCTGGCCTGAGCAAGCAACTCGTCGAGGCTCTCGCCGTAGGGATTGATTCCCTTTCGCCAGAGGTCCACCGAGCGCCGAAGGACCTGCGTGTCCGGTGCAAGCCGAGGAAGACCGGACGAGTGTGTGCTGAGTGCGTCGAGAGAAACAGAACCGGCCGGGCTGTCACCGAGCGGCAGAATTTCGCCGAGCGTCGTGTCTCCACTCACCTCGCCGCGCACACGCGCGTCGGCGTAGAGCAATCCGGTGATTCCCTTCGAGATCGAACCGATCTCGAGATCCGCATCGGTCGGCACCCCGAGCACAGCCACTCGGGTTCCTTCAGGTGACACCGTCGCCGCGGCCGCGACAGCGCCCCTGCCACCGAACCGGCGAGTGAGCAGAGCGCCAAGTTCAGGGTCGGTGGTCGAGGATTTCGGGGTCGATTGCGCTGCCATTGCGCCAGTCTGCCTGTTGCTGGTCCGCCTCCGCATCCGTCTACAGGCTGATCCGGTGCACAATTCGTTAGCTGTGGGGATCGAGCCCTGTCTCAGCCCGCAACGGAAGCCGACGCACACTCTCGAACCGCCTCGCACGGCCATCGATGGGATCGGTGAAGGCAAGGTCGCTGGCGAGAAGCTGCAGCGGGAGCGCGAAGTCGTCGACCTCGACGCCAGAGACGTTCGGGTACAGCGGGTCTCCGACGATCGGGATTCCCAGGCCGAACATGTGCATGCGCAGTTGATGGGTACGGCCGGTTCTCGGTGTCAGCCGATACACGGCATGGTCGCTCCCGACGGTGCTTTCGATGTCGATGAGTGACTCGGAATTCGGGGGGCGGCCCGGCACGACCTCAGCCTGCATGCGGCCACGCTGCTTGGCCAGGTGGTTGCGCACGGTGACGGGAAGGTCGAGGTCAGCGCGGACCGGCGCGAGGGCGCGATAGACCTTCGTCACCTCACCGCGCTGGAACATGGTCTGGTACGGCGCCCGCCATCGCTTCTCGGTTGCGAGAATCAGGAGGCCGGATGTCACCCGATCGAGTCGGTGCAGTGGCGACAGCTCCGGGAGCCCCAGCTCGGCCCGGAGACGCACGACGACGCTCTGCCGGACATGCCTGCCACGAGGGATGGTCGAGAGAAACGCCGGCTTGTCGATGACCACGACCCGGTCGTCACGATGGACGACGTGAATCTCTCCGGGAACGGATGCCTCCTCGCGCAGGTCGCGATGAAACCAGACGAAGGTGTGCGGGCGGTACGGGTCGTCACCGACGACCGGGTCCCCCGATTCGTAGACGAAGCGGCCGGCAGCCAGGAAAGCACCGACATCGAGGAACTCGGAAACCCGCTCGGTGAGCCAGGCCCCCATCGACGGCCACGGGTCCGGCCGGGTGCGATCGAGATCAGGAGTCCGCATCCATGCCGGATCGAGCCCGTGTCGTTGGGGCAGTGGAGAACGCGGGGGCACGCTCCGATGGTATCCGGCTCGCTGTCGAAGCTCGGCGGGTCAGCGCGCTCGTCGGCGCATCGCCGCGAACACGACCATCGCGGTCCCTGCCGAGAGAGGCAGCAGGGCGCTCCAGAGACCGGGGGCGACTTCGGCTCCCGTCTCGGGCAGTTCCACAGGACCTGCGCCTCGACCGGGGTCCGGGCCGGCTGCAGGGTCGGTGACGGGGTCGGGCAACGGCGGAGCGGGCGGGTCCACCGGGTCTGGGATCACGGCATCCGTCGTCAGGGTGAACGGCGCAACCGTCGAATCAGCGCAGCCGATGACGAACGACTGCTCGGCCGGAGCCACCGAGGTTCCCGCCGGAGCAGACACCCGCGCGATATAGGACCCGTTTTCGAGGTCCTCGAAGGAATAGGCCCCATCGGCGTCACTCACGGCCGAACTGATCACGCCCGGGTCGTTCTCGGCGGTCAGCGCCACCGCGATGCCGCTGGCATCGGCTGTGTCACTCGTCACCGTTCCTGCGGCTCTGTAGCGAGCGTCGACGGTCAGCGCGTTGTCGGTCGAATCTGCGTCGCTCACGTCGACGTCCACAGAATTCGCTATCGCCCCTGCAGGCAGGGATGCGGGATCGACGCGGAGGCTGTAGTCGGCCCGGGCAGCGACTGGCGGCAGGCTGAATTCGCCGTCGACGGCCGTCGTCGATGTAATAACCGCGCCGGACGGGGCGATCAGTTGCACGTCAGAGGTGTCGGTCTCGAGGCACGTCGACCCGATGGTCCCTGCGACGGTTCTGCTGTTGGTGGCGAACCAGGTCTGGTAGCTCGGGAACCCCTGTTTCCAGGACGAGGTCACCGTCAACGACGACAGCGGAACGCGGGGGCTGAACCAGATTGCTTCTCCTGTGGTGTCGCAGCGGGAACTCGTGACCGGACATTGGGGATCGCTGGCGGTAACGGCGCTCGCCGAGCTGCTCACTTCGGGAACGGCGTATGGAGCAGCAAGACCCGAACAGGTACTCGCCCGTGGCGATGCGTCGCAATAGTTGAATGCCTCCTGCGCGCCCAGGTCGGCGGCAGACACGGGGTTCCCTGTCGCGTCGGTTCCTGAGACAGACAGAGACTCGGCGTCGATGTCCCCGAACGCGACTCCCCACACCCCGACCGGGGTCGGTTCCGCGAACTCGTAGACGGTCGTGGAAGCGGATGCCGGTGCCGCGTTGTCTGCTGCGGGGCGCAGGTTGATGTACGGCTTTCCCTGGCTCGATCCGAAGGTATCGCCGAACGATGTCCCGGCCGGAATCCACGCGGAGGCGCCGCTCTGGATGGGGGACGCTCCGACGACGCGCGAGGTCGACGTGAAGGAGACATCCGGGAAACCGGGCGGGACCGAGACAATTCCGGCGTATCCCGCAGCCGATGACGTCGCCTGCCAGGTCGCGTACCCATCAGACGGGGCAGCTACCGCCGGGATCGCTCCCCCGACCACCACACCGACGCTCGTTGCGATCACGATGAGAGCCAGCGCGCTCGCGCGAAGTGTCGGCATGTGTTGCACGCTATCAGTCACCGATGAATCGAAAAAGGGTTCGCTCATCAGCGCGGGTCGCTCGATCGTGGCCGGCTCTGACATCGACGGCGGCACCGCGAACTAGCATGGAGAGCATGCACCGCTCACTGCCGAGAAGCACACCGTCCGCCCACGTCATCGACGCCCGTGGAATCTCCGCATTCATCACCGCGCTCGAGGATGCGCAGGACGTCGAGCCGCACAGTCTCATGCTGCTCCGTGACGGCCACGTGCTCGCCGAAGGCTGGTGGGCACCGTATAGCTCCGACCGGGTGCACCTGCTGTACTCGTTGAGCAAGAGCTTCACGTCGACGGCAGCAGGACTTGCCGTCGATGAGGGCCTGATGAGCCTCGACGACAGCGTCATCAGTCACTTCCCCGAACTCGACGCCGAAATCACGGACACCCGCACACGCTCGATCAGGATTCGTCACCTCCTCGCCATGGCGAGCGGGCACCGGACCGAGACGCTCGACCGAGCGCTCGACATCGACGCGGAGCACCTCGTGCGCGGCTTTCTCCTGCTCCCCCCTGACGAAACGCCTGGCACCGTCTTCGCCTACAACCAGCCGTGCACCTACACTCTCGCCCGCATCGTCGAACGGGTCACCGGTCAGTCGCTCACCGACTACCTGAGGCCGCGGCTCCTCGACCCGCTCGGCATCGACGATGTGGGTTGGATTCGCGACGGTTCCGGTTACGAACTGGGGTTCAGCGGGCTGCACGCGCAGACCGAAGCCATCGCTGTGCTCGGCCAGTTGTACCTGCAGGGCGGGGAATGGGGCGGAAGACAACTCGTGTCATCCGCGTGGGTGGATGAGGCGACACGATCACAGGTCTCGAACGGGACGAATACGGCATCCGACTGGGAGCAGGGTTACGGGTTCCAGTTCTGGATGGCCAGGCACGGATACCGCGGTGACGGTGCATATGGCCAGTTCTGCGTGATCCTGCCTGAGCACGGCGTCGTGCTGGCACTGACCGGACAAAGCATCGACATGCAGCGGGTTCTCGACCTGGCCTGGGAGCACCTGCTGCCCGCGATCGGGCGGCCTGCCGATTCGAACACCGGAGGACACCAGGCGGTCGACGAAGCGGATGCCGCTCTGGCCGCCAGACTGGCATCCCTCGCCCTCTCCCCCCTCGACGGCGATCCCGACAATCGGAACAGGGCCACCGGGTCGTTCGAGCCCGGCCCGGACAACCGGGTGCGCAGCGTGACCCGTGTGGATGCCGCGGCCGACGACGGATCGTGGACGGTGACGCTCGTGGAGGGCGCGAACCGGATCGACGTCACCCCGGGCTTCGGCGAGTGGGTGACGAGCGACGCGACCTCGGCGAGCGCCGGTTGGAACTCGGATGGCAGCCGGCTGTCGATCGACGTCATCTTCATCGAGACACCGCACCGCCTGCACCTCACTGTCGATGTGGGTGCGTCGACCTTCGCTGCGCGCTGGGAGACCGACCCGCTCCATGGGCCACCCCTCGCTGCGCTGCGCAAACCGGTCGCTCCTGCCGACGTCTTGTCGCCGAGCTGAGCCGAACTGAGCTGAGCTGAGCTGAGCTGAGCTGAGCTGAACTGAACCGAACTGAACTGAGCGCCAACCGGCCGGCATCCAGAGTCGGATCATGCTGCAATTTCAGGAGATTGTGGTCGACACGCCGTGTGGACGACCTCCTGAACGGCGTGTCGCACACGATCTCCTGAATTTGGAGTCATCTCCTGAATTTGGAGTCACCTCCTGAATTTGGAGTCACCTCCTGAATTTGGAGTCACCTCCTGAATTTGGAGTCAACGCCGCCGGATCACCCGGAGCCTTAGGGCGATCTCGCGCCGCCACGACCCGCCGGGCACGCTGGTCTTGAGCATGGCGATCAACTCGTCCCGAGCCTCACGGTACTGGCGCGTCGAGAGGTAGTCGCTGTGCCTGGCGACCGCCCAGAGGTACGACCTCGGCGATCGCTCGGTCGCCCCCCGGTCGATCGGGTTCTCGTTACCGGTGGCCGTCTCGTTGCTCCAGAACCCCATCACCGGAAAACCGAGGTAGTCGGTCCGCCGCCAAAGGCTCCTCCATCGTGGGGCAACGGGATGCTTCGGGTCGCTGAAATCGCCTCCGAGAATCTGGACGACGGACTTCGGGTCGTTGGGTTTCTGGAGCGCGGCGTCCGGGTGTTTGGTGTCGTCGATCACCTGGTGCTTCCAGGCATCGGCTCCGAACAGCGACGGCCCCCTCGTCCCACGGATCCCCAGAACGCGCGGCCCGAACACCTCGGGAAAGAACCGGCTGAAGTAGGGGCGCAGTTGCACGCCGTGGGTGAGCAGAGCCACCCGGTCGACGAGGGGACTCCCCGATGCCGTCTTTTCACCCGCGAGTTCCATGATCGAGCCGACGGCGATCGTCGCACCCATCGAGTGCGCAGACAGAATCACCCGGCCGTTGTCGCCCTCGGCATCCATCCACTCGCGCACCCGCTTGCTCACCTCGGAAACCGCACGCTCGCCGTAACAGGGCGGAGCGAACGGATGCCCGGCCCGCGGGAAGTAACAGATGACGTCCCACACCAGGCCGAGCGGGCGTTCGGTGGAGGTGACCGCGTTCGTCACGACCCACGCGACGGCAGCGACCCCGAGAAGGCCGAGCACCCAGGCGGAGACCACGTTCAGCGGACCCCAGAAATTGGCAGCGGACTCCTGAAGCGACTCGCCGAAGTACGGGATGGCGAGCGGCACGAGAGCGACGGCGGTGAGGATGGCAAGGAGCAGCAGAAGCGGCTCCCCCCTGTGCAGGAGACCGGCGACCTGGCGGGCGTCCGCGACCGCGCGCAGTCGGGCATTGGTACTCGACTCGGCCGACGGATAGTCCTTCGCCCGTACCACCTGCGGTTTCGTGGGATCCGGCTTCGCGCTGTGTTCCGGACGGGCTTCACTGCGGTGTGCAGTGAGCCGGGAGACACCGCCGAGTCTCTCGTCCGGGTCGACGACCGCCCCATCCGCGAAGACGGGAATGCGCGGGCCAGGAAGGCTCAGCGCTGGCGACTTCCTGAGCGCCGAGAGCACCCCGGCCCCGGTTATCAGAATCGCGACGATCAGCAGGATGAGGAGCAGGCCGGCGAATCGCTGGTGGAACTCCGGCGGAGCGATCACGGCAGCACCCGTGCCGCCTGCCGTTTCACCCGCCACCCCCTGCTGCTCGATCACCCTCCAGCCGTCCTTGACATCGGGCGCGTCGGTGTCTGCGGTCAGCCAGCTGTATGCGCCGAGCACGAGGACGCTCGTGATCATCAGCGATGACAGCAGCGCCAGCAGGAGCGTGACGGTCGCACCGTTCCCCCTCCAGCCCGATACCCGTCGTGCCGCCCTGACCTGTGGATCACGAAAACCGATCACGCCGAGGCTGATGGCGAGAAGAACGAAGCCGAGCGCGGACCACGACAGCACGACGCGCAAGCCGCCATCCGCTCCGTCTCTCGGCAACACGAGCGAGACGATACCGCTCGCGAGCGCCAGAGGCAGCAACACCCACATTCCGATGTGCCGCCAACGGTATCCCCACGCGAGGCTGGCCACCGCGATGAGAGCCGCCCCTGCGGCGATCAGTGTTGGCGCGACAATCAGACCGCGCAGTTCGCTGTCGAGCGACTGCAGGGATAATTCGCGATTGACGAGCGACCAGACGACCCAGAGTGCGTATCCCGCGATCGCGATCGCAAGCAACGCCGCCGACCAGGTGCCCTTCGACGCCAGCGACCAGACTGCATCCGTCAACCGCGCGGCGGCCGTCAGGGCGAAGACAGCGCCGAGCAGGAGAATGCCGATGAGGAGGACGCCGAGGGCCACGGCAACTCCCGAGTCGACCCCGTCGAGGACGATGGACGTCACCACCCCGATGAGGTCGGAACTCGGGTAGGCGTCGCTCACGGCGTCTGCGGCGAGCAAGATCATCGTCAAGGCGATTGCGCCGGCGAAGTGGGCTCGTGCGGTGGTGTTGGCGACACGGACCCGCCGCCAGAAGCCGTCGGAGGAGAGCAGCGCCGGGCGTGGCGGATCGGTGTCTGGCCGGGCTTCCTCGACCGGCTCACGCCTTCGTGCCGCTCGCTTCGGAACAGGATCGAACGATCGGTCGAGCTGGAACGTATTGCGGGTTCTGAGACCGATCGCGTAGATGAGCAGAATGACGAGGATCGGGACGATACTGAACAGCGCCGCCCGTGCGGTGGGGTTCCAGCTTGAAACGGCGTCGAGCCCGGCAGGCAGCGCCGCGCACGCGACCCGCCCCCGTGACGCGTCGGTCTGGAAGCACTGCAGCCCGATGAGGTGCACGAAAACGGTAAGCAGACCCACCGTGTAGAACAGCGTCTGAAGCAGGGCGAAGATGCGCACGGGGATAGCCCCGGCGCCGCCGGCCCACCAGGTGGCGTCCTCATCGGCGCCTTTGATGTCGCGCCGCGCCCAGTAAGCGAGGTTGCAGAGGCCGAACGGGAGGACCAGAAGCCAGCCGACGTGCACGAACGCTCGGCCGACGACGGCGAGCGCTTTGCCACCCGATCGCGCCTGACTCCCCCACGAGTATGCTTCGGTGACGATTTCCGCCCCGCCGCTTTTCGATGTCGCCGCGCCGGAGTCCTTGGCTTTGATCCGCCAGAAGGAGCCCTCATCGTCTCCCTGGTTGCGCTCGACGAACTCCTGGGTGGTGCAGAGCATGTCGGTTGGCGGCGAGTTGGCGATGCCGTGTATCCGCAGCTCGAGCACTCGCATGGTGGCCATGTCTTCGCCTCTCGTGAGCGATACACGACCGAGCCTTGGGCATGAGCAATACTCAGGTAAGCCCCCACTTCGAGGGCCAGCCACAGGCGACGGGCGAAAGCGAGCCTCTGGCAGTCGCCTGACCTGCGTCTAGCGGCCCTGTCGGATCTCGTCGCCGCGAACGACCAGGGCGTAGATGATGGTCATGTCGATGGCGATGATGATGATCGCCCACCACGGCTGTACAGGAACGAGCATCATCTGGACCAGGGAACTCACGATGACCAGAACGAGCGCCGTCGTTCGTGCCCAGGCCGCCTCACCGAAAAGACCGAACGCGGTCGCAATCAGCACAACGCCGAGCACGACGGTGAACCAGCCCCAGCCGGGGACGTCGAACAGGAGCAGACCTCCTTGTGCCCCGGTGTAATAGGCGTTGGGGCCGAGGATGGCTGCGAGTCCCTGAATGACGCTGAAGAGCCCGTTGACGAGCAGGATCACGGCGGCGAACCGAACCCATCCCGCCCACGTTCCTGACTCGGCTACCTGCGGCGAATGTGCTGTACTCATGGCGCGTGGCCTCTTTCCCGATGATGAAACCTGCGCTTCGCGGTCTCGCGCAGCCTTCTGCCGCTCTCGTCGCGAAACCGAAATGTCGGTTCCGCTCCACTCACGGTCAGTGTGACACAGTCACTTCGCGGTGGCTATGACAATTTCCGGTCGGGTCGAGACCGCGATGTGCGTCGTGAAGGTCACCATCGGGGTAGGGACGAAAGGCCCTACTGCGACCGGCGCGACCACCACACGATAGGAGGTGTCGCCTGCCGCGACCGTTGGGCACGAGGTCGGTAGGGATCGCGAGAGGAATCGTCATGAAAGCATTGGTGATCTACGAGTCCATGTTCGGCAGCACCCATGAGCTGGCGGATGCGATTGCCGACGGGCTCAGGGACTCATGCGAGGTCGATGTGATTCGAGCCGATGAGGTGCAACAGGTCGAGGTTGACACAGCAGACCTGCTCGTCGTCGGTGGCCCGACGCACGCTCACTCCCTCAGCACCGAGGCGTCCAGGCGCGAAGCAGCACGGATGTCCACGGACCCGGGAGGCGGCCTTCATCTGGAGGACCCCTCCATGACAGAGGGGCTTCGGGGCTGGCTCGACGACGTCACAACGCTTCCGACTCAGATCGCAGCCTTCGACACCCGGTCGGACATGCCGCGGCTGCTCACCGGTGCCGCATCCAAACGAATAGAGCGGGAGTTGCGCCACAAGGGCGCTGTCGCGGTCGTGCCGGCCGAGAGCTTCCTCGTCGAAAAATACGCCGGTCTGAAAGCCGGCGAACTCGAACGCGGTCGAGCGTGGGGACGCACCGTGGCCGAGAAGATGCTGGCGACGGCAGCGAGCGAATGAGACGAGCATCCGGACGCTACCAGGGGGCGTCACGGTGTCGGCTTTCTCGCGGCATCCATCGGGATCCGTCCAGGTCTTCCCGCACGCCACACCTCACCCGGTCCCGAAACGTTCCCGCACTCGGTGCCCGAGCGTTTGCGCCTGGTTCTGGAGGAACTCGGGCCGACCTTCGTCAAGCTGGGGCAACTCCTGTCCACCCGGCCTGATCTGCTACCTCCCGACTACATCACCGAGCTGTCGAAACTGCAGGATGCCGCGCCTCCTGTGCCGATCGACGCGATCACCGAAGCCATCCAATCGGAGTTCGGCCTCGGGCCTGCAGGGGTTTTTGCCGAATTCGATGAGAAACCGGTGGCATCCGCTTCTATCGGTCAGGCGCACGGTGCGCTGCTTGCAGACGGGACATCAGTCATCGTCAAGGTACGCCGACCGGATGCCGTACAGAAAGTCCACGAGGACCTCGAGATTCTGCAGAACCTCGCCGACCGTGCCGATCGATACTGGGAACGGGCGCGAACCTATAACATCCACGGGCTGGTACAGGAGTTTTCCCAGACCCTCAGGGCTGAACTCGACTATTTGCAGGAGGGTCGGAACGCGGAACGGTTCGCCGAGAATTTCGCGGGCAGGACCGAGGTGTCGATTCCCCGGATCTTCTGGGAGACGACGACGTCTCGAATCCTGACCCTGGAGCGTGTCTCCGGCATCCGGATCACCGATGTGAACGCACTCGACTCCGCCGGGATCGACCGCGCAGAGCTGGCCAGGACCGGCGCGCTCCTCATGCTGCGGATGATCTTCGAAGACGGATTCTTCCACGCCGATCCACATCCTGGGAATCTCTTCGTGCAGCAGGACGGGTCCATCACACTGATCGACTTCGGCATGGTCGGAGACATCGACGCCGAGTTGCAGAACAGATTCATCGACTTTCTGATCGCCTTCACCCGTCGGCAGCCTGACGGTCTCGCCGACGCTCTCCTCGACCTCTCGGTCACGGCAGGAACGGGAGACCGGGACCGCCTTCGCGAGCGGTTGGTCTCGTTCGTCGGCGATTACAGCGGCAAGGCCCTGAGCGAGATCGGCTTTGCTCATCTCGCGGCCCAGCTGTTCGGAATCGTCAGGGAACAGCACCTGCAGTTGCCCCGTGAAGTAGCTCTGATCTTCAAGGTTCTGATCATGATCGAGGGAATCGGAGTCCAGTTGGACCCCGATTTCGACCTGCTGGGAGTACTGACGCCGTACGCACGTCGCCTGCTGAAGAAAAGGCTCTCTCCCGCCGCGATGTCGGAGCGACTACTTCGGGCATCCGCAGACACCGGTGCGCTGATGATGGAGATGCCGGCCCGGCTTCGTCGCATCCTCGAGCAGGTCGACCGATCAGGTATCGAGGTACATCTCAGGGCCGCCGAGCTCGAGCCGCTCGTGGCACGCACGGAGCGGATCGGCAATCGTGTCGTCGCCGGTCTGATAGCCGCAGCATTGATCAGCGGAGTCGGAGACCTGGTCGCACGCGAAAAGAGATGGCGATCATGGGAAGGCGCCCTCCTCAGCGGAGGCGTCACGGTGATCAGCACGCTGACCGGCTATTTGCTGTGGACGTCGAAGCGCCGACGTCAGTAGGGGTCCGGCTCCGGTTCCGGCCCGAGGTCGAAGTGCCTGCCGTTGACTTCCGTGGGAGTCACCCGAACAAAAATCGGTTTGACTGTCGGCACCCATGATCTCAGCGGTAGAACTTCTGCTGCATAGATATCGTCCTGTTTCTCGATCACGGCAGCTGTCCCCTTCACCACGACGCTCCACGCCTCGTTCGGCCCGTAAGCGTCGGTCTCGAGTGCGACCGATGAGTTGATCGTCACCTCGAGCAGTTTGCTTCCCGGTGCCGTCCGGAAGACGATCGAGTCATCGTCGGCGTAGTAGTTGATGGGAAAGATATCGGGATGGCCCGCCACGCTCACCGCGAGCCTTCCCATGGTGCGCTTGCGCAGGAACTCCCACGCTTCATCTTTCGTCAGCACAGTGATCGGACCATCGTCGCTCGACATCATCACATCTCCCTTACTGACCGATCAGGCAGCCTGCTACCGGTCAGATCATCGTGACTTCACCAACTGCCTTCTCCCCTGATGATGCCAAGTCGCCGGTTGATGTCGAAGGGCCAAACGTCCCGCGCCGGGCGCGGAGAGCGTACAGGATCGTGAGAACGTCGACTGCTTCCTGAAGGACGGCACCGACGAGCGCGGGCAGGAATCCCAGACTTGCGATCACCATGAGCACGATGCTGATGCCAATGCCGAGCAGGATCGCCTGCACGGCGATCCTCGTCGTCTCACGCCCGATCTGAACGGCGTATGCGATCCGCATGATGTCGTCGAGAAGAATGACGACGTCGGCGGACTCGCTCGCCGCGGTCGAACCCTTCGCTCCCATGGCGATCCCGATGTCTGCAGCCGCGAGAACCGGGGCGTCATTGACACCGTCCCCGACCATCATCACCGGCCGGAGACCGATAGCGGCGACCACCCGGACCTTGTCCTGCGGCAGGCATTCGGCATGAACCTCGTCGATCCCCAACTCGGCGGCGATGTGCTCGGCGGTGGCGCGCTGGTCGCCGGTCAGCATGACGGTCCGCCGAACGCCGAGTGCCGACAATGCCAGGAGGGTAGCTGCAGCGTTCTCCCTGACCCTGTCGGCAAACTCGATGCTGCCCGCGTACTGGCCGTCGACGGCGATGTAGATCGCCATGTGTCCCCCGGGCAGTTGAGGTGCGGTAAATGGCTGGACCTGTGAGGTGATGAACGCCTTCTTCCCGACCGCGACGTTGTGCCGTCCGACGAGTCCGCTGAGCCCGGCAGCCGTCTCTTCACGGACGTCTGCTGCCGGAGACAGCGCCAGTCCACGTTCGGCAGCGGATCGCACCAGCGAATTCGCGAGGACGTGTCCTGAATACTGTTCGATGCTGGCAGCCAGCATCGTGAGTCTCTCCGCGGATATCCACGGCGCCGGCTGTACGGACGCCACGGTCGGCGATCCGTGTGTCAGGGTGCCGGTCTTGTCGAATGCCACGGAACGGACGCGAGCAAGCCGCTCCAGGGTCGCACCGCCCTTCATGAGAATCCCGGCCCGCGCCGCGCGACCGATCCCGGCAACGAAAGCCACGGGCGCCGCAAGCAGAAGCGGGCACGGCGTCGCGACGACAAGAACTTCGGCGAACCGCCTGGGATCGCCGCTCGCGAGCGCCGCGACCCCGGCAATTCCCAGCGTCAGTGCGGTGAACGGAAGGGCGTAGCGGTCGGCGAGGCGCACGAGCGGAGGTCGGCTTTCTGCCGCCTCGCGAACGAGGTCCACGATCTGCTGGTACTGGCTGGTCGCGGCTGTGGCCGTGCTCAGGAGCCGGATCGCGTTCACTCCGTTGACGGATCCGCTGAGCATCGGATCGCCCCGGTGATGTTCGACGGGCATGCTCTCACCGGTGAGTTGGGACTCGTCGGTCGTTGCAACATCCGAGTCCAGCAGACCATCGACAGGAACGACCTCCCCGGGTTGCACCAGCAACCGGTCGCCGACGACGATCTCACCGACCGGAACGTCTCTCGGCGCCCCATCGCTGCTGATGCGGTGAGCGACTGTAGGTGCCCGCGCGAGGAGGGCGCTGAGCTCGGCTCTGGCCCGACCATTCGCGTATTCCTCCAGCGCTTTGCCGCCCGAGAGCATCAACACGATGACCAACCCTGCCCAGTACTCACCGACGACCACCGTGCTGACCATGGCGATGATCGCCAGCAGGTCGAGCCCGAACTGCCCGCGGAGGAGGCTGCGGACCATGCTGAACGACTGGACGGCACAGACGACGAGAACGTACCCACTGACGAGCCACTGCCCCGGCTGCCGGAAACCCAGCACCGTCACCGCCAGCGCACACAAGCCGACAGCAATCGACAGAGAGACGAGTACAGACGAACGGTTCTTGCCTACCGGACGCCGCACAACACCGCGGTCACGACGCATGTTCTGTTTCGCGCACGATCACCATCGTGACCTCGACCCGGCGCGCCATCGAATGACTGACCGGTCCCAGCATGAGTCGGGGCGCCACCTTCAGTCCGTGATTGCCGAGAACGAGCAATCGGCTGTGCGCCGCCGCGGCATTCAAAGCGGCCATCGCCGGCTGTCGAACCAGACTCTTCGCGATGGTCAGGGTCGGGAACTGGCGCTGGATCCGGCCGACTACAGTGTCCAGGATGCCCCGATGGACTTCCTCCAATGCGTGCAGGGTGTCGTCATCGATGAGGCTGCCCGCCCACATCGGAGGGACCTGCCAGGCGTGGACGGCGGTGAGCATTTCTCCCTGGCGGACAGCCTCCGCAGCCGCGTACTGCGCCGCGATCAGGGAGACGGCCGAACCATCCACCCCAGCGACGATCCCGGATCGGCCGGCGTCCGACGATGCGGGACTATCAGGGACCAGGGCGACTGGCCCGTACGATGTCGCTGCCAGCCGAGCTCCGATCGACCACGCAGTGCTGACATCCGACTCGTGCGACGAATGCGTGCCCACGACGACAAGGGTGTTCTCGTCAGACAGCGATCGAAGTTCCTCGACCGGGTCGCCAAAAAGAAGGCGGCTTCCGATCGTGAGTCGCGGGTGTTGGGACTGCGCCGCCCGTCGTGCCTGCTCCAACGCGCCTTCGGCCGCCTCCATGACCGTCTCTCGGGCCGTGCGCCCGACCGTGACGTCCTGTTCCGTGACGACGGAGGCGATCAGCACGCTATCACTGCGAGCTTCGGCACGCCTCAACGCCCACTCGAGCGCCCGATGTGCTGGGGACGATCCGTCCCAGCCCACCACAGTTTCCTCCGACATGTGCTCTCCTCGGCCGGCTCACGAATACGGCCTGCTCTGACTACGCTGCTGGAACGGGGCGCGACCAGACAGAGTCGAAGGTCCTACTCGCCCTCACGGGAGCGGTACTCGAACTGCACGGCGACCGCCTGCGTCCTCCGTTGGATGCCGAGTTTGGCGAGAAGGCTCGAGACATAGTTCTTCACCGTTTTCTCGGCCAGCGCCAGAGTCTCCCCGATCTGCCGATTGGTCATGCCCTCAGCGATCAGCTCGAGAATTTCGCGTTCGCGAGGATTGAGGGTGTCGATGGGCGACGAGCTGGGTCTGGCAGAGATGCGGGTGACGGCCATGCGGGAGATCGCCGGGTCCAGCAGTTGACGGCCGGCTGCGACAGCTCTCACCGCATCGATCAGTGCACTCGATCGCATGTCTTTCAGCACATATCCGGATGCACCGGCCAGAACCGCCGCATACACCGCCTCGTCATCGTCGTGCGCGGTCAGAATGATGCACCGAACATCGGGATTCTGTGAGCGCACATCACGGCACAGGTCGATGCCATCACCATCCGGGAGCCGCATGTCGAGCAGTGCGATGTCAGGAGCTGTTGCTGCAATGCGCGGTCGTGCGTGTGCGACTGATCCGGCCTCACCTACGATCTCGATGTCCGGTTCATTATCGAGAAGCGCGGCTACTCCTCGCCGCACGATTTCATGATCGTCGACCACGAAGACACGGATTGCCTTAGTCATCGTGCTGATCTCCGATCGGTACCGTCCAGCGGAAGCTGGCGACACCATCCGTCGTCTCGAAAGTTGCGTCGCCTCCGCGGCCGGCGGCCCGCTCCTGCAGGTTGCTGAGCCCACTTCTTCGGGCGCTCATGGGTTGCGCCCCATCGTTCTCGACGCCGATCTCCACCATGGAGTTCCGAATGGCGACGACGAGTGACACTTTGGTCGCAGAGGCGTGTTTGGCGACATTGGTGAGCGATTCCCGGACGACGGCCAGCACGTCCTCGGCCAGCTCTCCGACGATCACGAGATCGACGGGCCCGTCGAACGAGACCCATGGTCTGGGTACGAACGACGATCCGAGTTCACCCACGAGGTCGATGATGCGGTGACGAATAGTGGTCCGGCCATCGCGCGACTTCGACGTCAGGGCGAAGATGGCCGTGCGGATCTGGCCGATGCTCTCATCGACATGATCGATCACCTGGTCGAGCCGTTGTGTCGTTTCACCCGGCGGCAGTGCCCCTGCGATGCTCTGCAATTCCAGACCCGTCGCGAACAGTTGCTGGATGACATGATCGTGAAGGTCGCGGGCGATGCGTCCGCGTTCTTCCATGAGGGCGATGCGCTGACGGTCGGAACGCGCCGCCGCCAGCTCGATCGCGATACCGACCCGGCCAGCAAGGTCACCGACCATTTCGAGGTCTTCCGGCGCAAACGGTGCGCCTCCGGGTTGTCGGGAAACAGCGAGCACGCCAGTGACCTTGCCTGCGGTGGACAGAGGGACAGCCATCGTCGGCCCCAGCCCCGGCGCCTGTGATCCCGTCGGCACCTGGTCTTCCGCCCTCAGCATGGGTTTGCCTGTCTGGAACACCCGCCCGGACACCGACCCTCTCATCGGAACCGTGCGCCCGGCCAGCGTGTCATGATCTCGGCCCGTCGATCGTGCGATCATCATCGACTCCGGGTCGTTTGAGGGCAGCAATACACGAACCACGTCGGCGTGTGACACGTCGAGTACACGATCGACCACGAGTCCGAGCGGATCGAGAGCGGACCCAGCCACGGCGACCGTCAGTTCGCCCGAAGCAGCAAGCCAGGCCTGACGGCGCTTCGCGTTTTCGAACAACCGGGCGTTGTCGATCGCGTATCCGGCGGCGCTGGCCAGTGCCGTCACCAGTTCCTCGTCATCATTGCTGAACTCGCCGGATGCCGCATTCGTCAAGTAGAGGTTGCCGAAGACGCGGTCTCCCACCCGGATCGGCACGCCGAGAAAACTGTCCATCTCCGGATGTTGCGCGGGAAATCCAGACGACCGATCGTCACTGGCGAGATGAGGGAGGCGAATCGCCTGTGGATCGAGGATCAGCGCCCCGAGAAGTCCGTGACCCTCCGGAAGGTGCCCGATGCGCGTGACGAGGTCGACGTCCATCCCGACATGGATGAATTGTTCGAGTGTGCCGTCTGGTGCGATGACGCCGAGCGCTCCGTACCGGGCCTCGACGAGTTCGATCGCCGTCTCCACGATTCTCCGGAGCACGACTGAGAGGTCGAGCTGGCTGCTGATCAGTTGGTTCGCCCGCAGAAGCGCCCGCAACCGCCCCTGCGTTGCGAGCAGGCCGGAGGCCCGAGCGACATGATCCTCGAGCGTCGCGTCGAGGTCGGCGCCAGGGCCCTCCGGAGATGTCGGGGAGCTTTCGCCCATTCTCGACACCTCCTCGTCGGTTCACCTCAGCTGAAGGCTGGCCGTGCACTGACGACGGGCGTACGTATCCGTTTCAGATATCGCCGGCCGGGTCGTCAGTGTTCGTTCCGCCCATCATGACAGGTCATCGGCGAGTTCGACCGGCTCCGACATGGGCCGTCTGGCTGCTCGAAAGCGGATGCCAGTGACAACGCGAGGGACGACCTCGAAGTAATTCCACTTGTCAGAGGTCGTCAGCGAATGAAGATCCGCCACACCGGAGGCGTCGATCTCCGCGTCGACGTTCAGGCGACGTGCGTCACCGCGGACCACCACACTCCACCGCTTGCGATCGTCGATGCCATCGACTTCGAGAGCCACCCCCGGGGTTCTGGTCAGACTCACGATCTTCGTTCCTGGCCCGCTGCGGAAAAAGAGAGACCTGCCCTTCGCAAGAAAATTGATCGGAAAGATGTCGGCACCGTGATCGTCGGCCACGGCCAGACGAGCGAAGTCCGTCGATCCGAGAAGCCGCCAGCACTCCTCCTGATCAAGCGACTCCACGTCTGCTGGTGCCGGGGCCGGATACTCATTCAGCGCGTACGGGTTGTCTGTGTGAGGGGTTGTCATGATCCCATTTTCCCGTGCGAATGGATGGACGGACAGGACGAAAGACCCTCGCGAGCACGAGGCTCCTTTTCCGATGCCGGCCGCCGGCCGGTTCTCTCCTGTTGGGTAACGTTTGCGTTGTCGTCGACGGGCTATCTAGTCTTTCGGGGGCGCAACACGACAGGGATTACCCACCGCGTCGCGCAGTCCGAGACACCCACACCCACGGTCCAGAGAGGCGCGACATGATCACCACCCGCGATGGCGCCGACCGGGCAGAAGTCGACTGGTGGCGCTCCGCCGTGATCTACGAGGTCTATCCCCGCTCGTTCGCCGACTCCACCGGAAACGGCGTCGGTGACCTGCGCGGGCTGCTCGAACGCCTGCCATACATCGCCTCCCTTGGGGTGCAGGGCATCTGGATCACTCCGTTCCAGCGTTCTCCGCAGGTCGATCAGGGCTACGACATCAGCGACTATTGCGACGTCGACCCGTTGTTCGGAACACTGGCAGACTTCGATGCCGTACTCGCCGCTGCTCATACATTCGGCCTGCGCGTGCTCGTCGACATCGTGCCCAACCATGCGTCGATCCAACATCCGCTGTTCGTCCGAGCGGTCGCGGCCGGACCGGGGTCGCCCGAGCGCGATATGTTCCATTTCGCCGACGGCGTCGGTGACGCCGCCCCCAACAATTGGGTCAGCGTGTTCGGCGGACCGGCGTGGAACCGGGTCGCCCCGGACTCGCCCGACGACCATCAGTGGTACCTGCATTTGTTCAGCCCAGCCCAGCCTGACTGGAACTGGCGCAACCCGGCGGTGGTCGACTACTTCGACGGCGTGCTGCGTTTCTGGTTCGATCGCGGGGCCGACGGCATCCGCATCGATGTCGCACACGGGCTGTTCAAGGCCGGGGGAATGTCGGACGCCGCGAACGTTCCGACGGTCATCGACGGCCTGCGTTCCAACCCGCTCGTGACCGATCAGGAGCCGGTGCACGACGTGTATCGGCGTTGGCGACTGCTGGCAGACGAGTACGAGCCCGCACGCCTGCTCGTCGGCGAGGTGAACCTCGAACCCGAGCGTGCGGCCCGTAACACCCGATCGGACGAGTTGCACCAGGCCTTCGCGTTCGCCTTCGCCCGTCTCGGGTGGGACGGCCCCGACTGGGCCGCTGTCGGCACACAGCTCGAACTCGCACGGCGCGAACACGGCTCTGCGCCGAGCTGGGCGTTGGAGAACCATGACCTCGTGCGCACGGTCACGCGCTTCGGCGGCGGTGCGCGGGGCAGCAAGCGCGCCCGTGCCGCAATGGTCGCCTTGCTCGGACTCCCCGGATCTGTCTACCTGTACCAGGGCCAGGAACTCGGACTCCCGGAAGCGAGAATCGAGGAGCACGAACGGGCCGACCCGATGTGGGTCCACAGCGGGATGGGTCGGGACGGTGCACGGGTCCCGCTGCCCTGGACCAGCGGCTCGGACGAGGTGTACGGCTTTTCGACGGGAGCGGATGTGACTCCCTGGCTGCCGACACCTCCTGGGTGGGGCGCCTGGTCGGTCGAGAACCAGGAGAGCGACCCGCAGTCGACCCTGCATCTGCTGAGGAACGCGGTCAGTGCCAGAGGCGCCTTACTCGCACGTGGACGAGTGCCGGCCGATGAGTCGGTCACCTGGCGCCACGAGATCAATGGCCTCGTCGTCTGCGACCGCGCGAGCGGCCTGAGCGTTGCGATCGCGATGGGCGATCAACCCGTGCCGCTGCCGGCCGGCGCGATGCTTTTTGCTTCGGACGCGGTGACGGATGCCACATTGCACCCTGACACGGCGGTGTGGCTCTGGCGCGAAGCGGATGGGGCGCCCATCTCGGCGGATCGGCCCTCGTGACTTCTCGGATGTCTGGGGATGTCTGGGGATGTCTGCGGCCGGTGTTATCGTTCCGGCATGCCGGAGAGGATCGAGGACTGGTGGGCGCGCCGCCAGTTCTCCCGAGGTGCCGAGGTGCCGTACGCGATCGGTACCTACCGTGAGTCGTGGGCACCGTACCCGGCGCTGATCAGGCAATACTACCCCGACCGGAACTCCGGAATCATGCTGACGCAGATTCCGCCGGCCGCCGATGTGCTGCTGCTCTGGACCTGCGACACCGGCCACACTTTCGCTGCCACCCCGATCGAGCAACGGTCGCGTCCCGGTCGCGAACGGCGACGGTCAGCCTGGTGCCCTGATTGCGCCGGGCTCGCGAAGCCGCAACGGATTCGCCCGGCAGAGCCGGAACCCGCACCGCGCCCGTCGAAGCCTCGTCGCGCCCTCTGCCCGAAGACGCCCCCGCTGCCGGCGGGCGAACCATTTCTCAGTGAGTGTGCGCCGCGACCGGCATCCGCTGTCGAAGCGCAGTTGCGCGCCGACCTGTTTGCCCGCGTCGCTGTCACGCCGGGGTTGAACGCGGTGCGGGTCCCGCGCCCGTTCTTCGATCACGTCGAGGTCTGGCCTGATCTGCTCCTTCCTGAACTGCGGATCGCCGTCGAGTACGACAGCATCGGACGGCACGGTCTCGAGCACGTCGGCAAGCGCGAAGCGACCGATCGCCGCAAGGACCGGGCACTCCGGGCAGCCGGCTGGGAGGTCGTGCGCATTCGTACCGGAAAGCTCGAGAAACTCGGGCAGCACGACCTGCAGCTGTCGTCGATGGGCCCGCACGGTCTCGACCGATTGATCGACGCGTTCCGCGACATCCGTGGTCCGCTGTTCGTCGATGCGTACCTGAGTTGAGCGTGCTCGCACCCGCAACACCTCAGTGCTCCGCGTCGTACTGCGGCCTTCGTACCCCGACGAGCCGACCTGCCGCCGTCGGCATCATCGACACCGCATTAAGCTGTCTCCCACTACACGACTTGTGCTCAGCGGAGGTGCGACATGCGGTTCGTCGTTGCCGCCGTCCGGGTGGCGGTTCTCGCCGTCACGGTGTGGGCGCTGCTCGCTCGCACAAGCTGTTTCTACATCTATGGCACGTGCGTTGCGATCAACGTTCTGAGTTACTTCACCATCCAGAGCCACGTCATCATGGTGATCGCGTTGGCACTCTCGGTGTTCGTCGGCGTGAGCGGTGCACGTGAGCCTCGGTGGCTGACGATACTGCGGCTGCTCGCCACGACCTACGTGGTGGTCTCAGGAGGCGTCTTCGCGCTACTGGTGCTTGATGAGTCGTTGTCGCCGTTCCTTTTTCAGGCGCCGCTCTCGTCGAAACTGCTGCATTTCGTTCTCCCGTTCTATGCGATCGGTGACTTCATTCTGCTCACACGTCGACGCCTGCCGTGGAAGACGACGTGGCTGGCGCTCGGCTTCCCCGTCGCCTGGGCCGCGTACACGCTGGTGCGCGGAACGTCAGCGAACTGGTATCCGTACTTCTTTCTCGACCCGGATGCCGCCGGCGGGTACGGCATGATCAGCTTCTACGCGCTGGGGCTTTCCGGTGTGATCCTCCTCCTCACGAGCGCGCTGGTCGCAGGCACGCGCTTTCGCCCGCCAGACGACGGCGCCTAGCGATGAGAAGCTACCCGGCGAATCCCTATGCTGGACGGATGCGGCGGGTGACCAGATGGTGGGACACACATCAGATCGCGCTGTACATCGCCGCGATCCTCACGGGCGGGCTCGTCGGATCGACACTGCCAGCGATCGCGCCGATCCTTGAAGGGGCCACCACTCCCTTGCTCGCTCTGCTCCTGTTCGCCACGTTTCTCGGCGTGCCGATGATCGAGCTGCAGCGGTCATTCCGCGACGGTCGGTTCCTCGGCACTGTGCTCGTCGTCAACTTCGTCGTCGTACCGGTCGTCGTGTTCGGACTGTCGCGATTCGTCACGGACGACCGCGGGCTTCTGGTCGGCGTGCTGCTCGTCCTCCTGACCCCGTGCGTGGACTACGTGATCGTCTTCACCGGGCTGGCGGGCGGCTCTCGTGCCCGCCTGCTCGCAGCGACACCGTTGCTGATGGGCCTGCAGATCGTGCTGCTCCCGCTCTACCTTGCGCTGTTCGCCGGCATCGACACGGTGCAGTACATCGAGCTCGGCCCGTTCGTCATGGCGTTCGTGATCCTCATCGTGATCCCGCTCGGCGTTGCGGCGATCGTTCAGGCACTCGCGCGCCGCCGGCAGCTCGGGCGCAACATCGAAACCGGGATGGCTGGCGCAATGGTGCCGCTGATGATGCTCACCCTCGCCGTGGTCATCGGGTCGCAGGTCGCCGCCGTGGGCAGCGAGGCCCTCACCCTCCTGCGCCTCGTTCCGCTCTACGTCGTGTTTCTTCTCGTGATGCTGGTCGTCGGACTGTTCGCGGGGCGTTCAGCAGGGCTGGCGGTTCCTGAAACCCGCGCCGTGGTGTTCAGTGGGGCGACCCGCAACTCTCTGGTTGTTCTGCCCCTCGCGCTGGCACTCCCGGATGCCTTCGCTCTCGCTCCCCTCGCGGTTGTCACACAGACCCTGGTGGAGCTGGTCGGCATGGTGGTCTTCGTGCGACTCGTCCCCGCTCTCGTCCGGGGTGGCGGCATCCGCTCCCCGGACGCATGAGTACCGGCGATCAACCGCCGACGTCGTGTCGCACGTGACCGCGTGTTGTTCCCCCTCGTGAGCGTCCGCCAGAAGGACCTACGATGAGCCACCTGACCTCTTCGCTCCAGCCCGACTCGCACACGGAGGCACGCATGCCTGAAACTTCGATCGTTTGCCGCGCCATCCTCTTCGACCTCGACGGGGTGTTGGTCAACTCCCTCGACTCGATCGAGCGCATCCTCCGCGAGTGGGCTACCGAACACGGCCTCGACGGTGACGAAGCAGTTGCGCTCTCACCCGGACGACGCGACATCGACATCATCCGTGTCCTGGCACCGCATCTGGATGCCGAATTGGCGACCCAGGAGATTGTCGCCCGCGAGCGGATGGATTTCTCGGGCCTCACCACGTTGCCGCGGACCGCTGAGCTGCTGAACGGACTGCCGAGCGATTCCTGGGCGATCGTCACGTCAGGAACCCGAACTGTCGCCGAAGGTCGACTCCGGGCTGTTGGGCTCCCGATCCCGAGGGTGTTCGTCACCGCCGGTGACGTCACCGATGGCAAGCCACATCCTGACGGCTATCTGGCCGCAGCACGAATGCTCGGGGTCGCACCGGAGGACGCCGTCGTCATCGAGGATGCCGTCGCAGGTGCCGAGGCGGCACGCGCCGCAGCGATGCGCTGTATCGGTGTCGGTGACGCCTTCCCCGGAGCAGATTCCCTCGCCGCGAGAGTCAGCGGGGTCGATCAGTTGGTTGTGACATCGGGTCCGGGCGGCCTGACCATCACGCTCCCGGCACAACGAAACGGGTGAGGGCGGCATCCGCCATCCTCACCCGTTCGTTGGTCCCGTCTGCAGGTTACGGTGTTGCCGCCCCCTGAAGCTCCGCGTCGGATGCTGCGGGAACCCGCGCCGTTCCGGCTGCAGGGGCCTGAGTGTTTCGGTCGGCGTTGGACGCGCCCTTGCCACGCGATCGCTTCGCGCGACCACCGGGTGTGCGCGGCACGCTCGGCCGGCCGTAGGTCAGGTAGAGCGGGATGGCGGTGAAGATGAGACCGCCGACGAGGTTACCGACCACTGTCGGGATTTCGTTCCAGACCAGGTAGTCCATGATGGTGAAGTCGCCGCCGAGCAACAGCCCGGACGGAAAGAGGAACATGTTGACGATCGAGTGCTCGAAGCCCATGAAGAAGAAGAGCATGATCGGCATCCACATGGCGAGCGCCTTACCCGGAACATCCTTCGCGATCATCGCCATGGCCACACCGGTCGAAACCATCCAGTTGCAGAGCACTCCGCGGATGAACAGGGTGAGCATGCCGGCCGCTCCATGCTCGGCATATCCAACGGTGCGTCCTTCACCGATGTGGCCGATGGCTTCGCCGACCTCGTTCGGTGGCACCGAGAAACCGTAGGTGACGACGACGGCCATCAGGATGGCAACGGTGAAGGCACCGAGGAAGTTGCCGAGGAAGACGAGTCCCCAGTTGCGCAGCACCCCGCCGATCGTCACGCCGGGGCGCTTGGCAAGCCAGGCCATCGGCCCCAGCACGAAGACGCCGGTCAGGAGGTCGTAGCCGAGCAGGTACAGCAGGATGAATCCCACCGGGAAGAGCACAGCGCCAAGCAGCGGCATGCCAGTGGTGACGGTAACGGTAACGGCGAACGCTGCTGCCATGCTGAGCAACGCACCACCCATCGTCGCTCGCACCAGAGTGTCGCGGGTCGACATGAAGATCTTCGACTCACCCGCGTCGATCATCGTTGTCACGAGATCGTTCGGCTTGACGTAGGACATGGGATCCCCTTCGGGTTCGGCTGCGCTTCGAGATCAGCGTGAGGCTGATTGCAGTCGAATCTATGTCGCGCTCGTTTCCCCTCCGTGTCTCTCATGATCCACTCTCATTACCGTCCCCTCTCAGGGCAGTCGATCGATTGTGAGGCGGCCGACATGCCCCAGGCCTACCCCCGGCAGGGTTGACGGCGATCAGTGCATCGCTCTAGCTGGCTGGCGCGCTCAACTTTTTGAGACGCTTCTTGGCGCCTCGTTCGGTGAGGATCAGCAGGTAGTCACGCACGGGCCGCTCCGCGAGGGTCTGGAACTCGTCTCGCACCACCGCCTCGAGTTCGTCGCGGTCGACGTCGGGGTGTTTCGCCTCGAGCGCCTGAACGACCTGGCGGATGATCTCTTCATTGTCGATGTGGGTGGTCACGGCACGAGTCTGACTTCCCGCCGGATGCACGTCAAGACAGAAAGGCTGGGCAAGCGGGTGTCCTGCCCTCAACCCTCGAAGCATGCCGCCAGGTTTCTAGCCACCGCTCGGTGCCCGGCCGCGGGCTGCCTCTGTGTCGCGCATCTTGATTACCGAGACGCCTACCCCGTAGGTGATGAAATCACCGACCGGCCGCACACCGACGCCCAGCAGGGTGCCACGCGACCCGTCTTCAGTGAGCTCGAGCCCCCTGGTGAGGGCCTTCCGCGCGGCCGCCGGCATCCGCGTCGCGGGAACGACCTCGGCGACCCCCGAGAACGTTATCATCGCTGCGGGTACTTTGATCCACGGCAGGAGCGGCACACGCTTGGGGATCGCTACCGTCGCCGAGACCTCGGGATTCGAGATGATGTGACGTGCCTTCCACTCATCGTCGTTCGTCGTGAACCAGAGTGTGCGATCCGCTGTGTACGGCATCACGCCCGCAGTCCGCGCCTGGCCGCGTGCCGAAACCATGCCGATCACCATGAAGTTCTGCTTCTCGAGCACTCGCCACACCTCGTCGGTGGTCAGATCCGCCATGGCGCCTCCCGGTGCTCGCGATCGCACCAAGTTACTGCGGATCGCCAGCATGCGGTACCCCGAAATCGTGTGTTGGACCTCGTTCAACGGTCCCAGTCAAAACCGACACTCCACCTGACGACGGGTGCGTCACCGCAGTACTCTTGATCCACCACGACGGTGAGGAGACCGGATGCCGGCGGAACAACCTGCGATGTCACCGTCCGATGTACCGATCGGGCAGGTGCTCGACCGTGCCTCGGGTCCTCGGCGCGCCGAGGCCGATGAATTGTTCGCGCTCTTCAGCGAGATCAGCGGTGAGAAGCCGGTCGTCTGGGCAGGACGCATCATCGGTTTCGGCGAAGTCGAATACCGGTACGAGAGCGGGCGCGGGGGCCGCACTCCCCTGCTCGCATTCGCCCCCGGCCCCAGGAACCACACGATTTACCTCCCCGAGGACTTCTCGGAGCGGTGGCCCGACCTGATGGCCGAGCTCGGCAGCTACCGGGCGAGCAAAGTGTGCTTGTACCTCACGCGACTGACCGGGGTGAATCGCACCGCACTGCGAACGCTCCTTGAGTACGCGCTGGCCGAGGCGCAATCGCCGGACCGTTAGGCAGACCAGGGCGACGGCATCCCGTTTACCCGGCCTTCACACCGGCATCCTCCACCGTTTTGCTCCAACCGCTATCGTGAGCGTATGGCGACCAGAGAGGTTCCTTACCGGCGCACGCGGCTGGTCCGCTCGGGCAGGGTCTCAGTTGCCGCCTCACTCAGCGCAGCCGCCGTTCTCCTCGTTTCAGCGATGCTGCAATTTGTGGCATCGCTGCAGCGATGGGTCGTGTTCCGGAACTCTCTCACGGCCAATGAGATCTCGGCAGAAGACCATCTCTACGACTACACCATCCCCATGGATCCGTGGGTACCCATTGGCACTGCCGCGGAACTCTATGGCGCGGGGGTTCTGCTCACCGCGCTCGGAATCCTGATTCTGCCGCTCAGCGCGTGGACCGGGCGCCGTGCGTTCAGGTATCGCGGTGTCGCTGTCGCTGTCTTCGTCGGAGAATTCCTGATCGCGCTGCTCGTCGCCGGCTCCCTCAGCATCGACGGGGCGCATGCCCTCATCTCCGGGGTCAGCGGCAGCCCTTCTCCGCTTCAACACTGGGGGGCGCTCGGCTGGGTCTCCGTCATCGGCCTGACCGTCATGGCGGTTCTGTGGCGCGGGTCACGAGCCCTCATGGTCGCGTGCATTTTCCTTCTCGGCAGCACGTTCGTGGGGTACCTCATGGCGACCTTCGTGATCGCGCCGATGCTCTCGGGTGGTTCGCACGACACAGCCCCGTGGACCGAAACGGTCGTCGCAGCATCCGTCGCCATCGCCGGGGTCGCGATGGCTTCTGCGGCCAGGCCGGCTCGACAACGGATGCCGGTTCGACCGACCTCGGCGCTGTGACCATCCGCACTACGGTCCGGAAGATTGCCGACATCAACTGGTCGACGCAAACGCAGCAAGGATGGCGGCGAGCTGCAGCTACCCACGCCGGGAGGCGAAGACTGCGTGCAGCAGAGGCACTACTGACGCGACCATGAGCACTGTGCCGAACACGGCATCTTCGGCACGGAGCACTGCACCTGCGATGAGGAGACCACCGAACAGGAGCGCGGAGACGAGTCGTTGCGCGGTGCGTTCCAGCCGCGCGACCCGGCGTTCGACGCCTGGGCTCTGCACCGAAACAGTGCCGTCCTCGAACCTGGTGACGAGCTCGTCGAGACGACGGGGCAGACGCACAGCGATGCCGGCGATCTCGATCGCTTGCTGGGCGAGATCCTTCACAACATTTCCGCCCTCGTCGCGCAGCAACTGCGCCGCGTACGGCTCGACGGAATCCCACAGATTGAACTCCGGATCCAGTGCGCTGCACACCCCAGAGGTCAATGACATGGCGCGGATGATGAGCAGGAAGTTCTCGGGCAGTTGGAACGGCAACGAGCGGACGACATCTCCGAACTGCTTCGCGAAGTCCCGGAACTCCCGAGGGTCCACGTCGCGCAACTCAGCGAAACCCATGCCGCCGAATCGGGCGAAGAGCTGCACCATCGCGCGTTCGAGTTCGGTCGTCTCAGCCGTCGGCAGAAGCACGCCGAGGTCGCGGATCGCGTTCACCAGACCCTTGCCGTCGCGCGATGCGGCCGCGATGAGCAGTTTGCGCAGGCCACTGCGGGTGCTGCTCGGCGCCTCCCCCATCATGCCGAAGTCGATGAACGTCAGCTTCCACGGCCGCTCCCCCGATCCGTCGACGACCGGTGTGACGAAAATGTTGCCGGGGTGGGGGTCGGCGTGAAAGAAGCCGTGGGTGAAGAGCTGGTCGAACATCACCGTTGCAAACAGCGGAGCGACCTCTTTCGGGTCGATTCCGGCCGCACGGAGGGCATCCGTGTCGGTGATCTTGATCGCCGTCACATCTTCGAGCGTGAGGACCCGACGGGTGGTCCGTTCCCACACGACCGAGGGAACAGACACCCGATCATCGCCGGCGAAGTCGGCGGCGAAACGCTCCGAGTTCGCGGCTTCGTGCAGGTAGTCTATCTCTTCGAGGCTCGTGACCGCGAACTCTTCCACGAGGGCGGGCACATTGACGCGGTTGGAGATGAGGCGCACGCGGCTGAGCCATCCGCCCACCTTGCGCAGGGCTCGAAGGTCGACGTCGACGATCTCGTCGATTCCGGGTCGTTGCACCTTGAGCACGGCGCCGACCAGCCCGGTGTCGGCCGCGTCGAGGGCGCCGAGAGTGGCGCGGTGCGCCTGACCGAGGGATGCCGCCGCGACCGGTATCTCGTCGATCGACGCAAACGCCTGTGCGAGTGATACGCCCAGCTCTGCCTCGGCCAATGTTCGAATGGCCGGGAACGGAACGGGAGGGACTTCGTCCTGCAGCCCCTCGAGTTCAGACGTGATCTCGGGCGGCAACACGTCGAGGCGCGACGACATGAACTGACCGACCTTGATCATCAGCCCGCCGAGGTCAACCGCGAGAACGTGGAAGCGCCGCGCGAAGCGCTGCATCCGGCGTCGTCGGGTGCGCTCGGCAATCCTCGTGAGCCCGATGCGCGGGAGGAACAGCTCGAACCACCACGTGACCGCGAGATTCCACCCGGCAAACCGCATGATGCGCCGATAGCGGGCGCGTGTGTTGCCGGCCTCTGATTGCGAATCTGCTCGACCCTGACGAACCGACGCCACCTCCGTCAGTCCTGAGCGAGGATCGCGTAGAGCCGACGACGCGCCTCGTCGAGCACCGTCACGGCCTGACGGACCTGCTCAGGGGAGCCGGTGCGGCCGACCTGGGCAGCGGCCTGTGCAAGCTCGACACCAGCCTTGGGCAGGGCGGTGAACCCGGTGTTGTCGCTCGCGCTCGCTGTCTCCCACGGTGCGGATGCCCCGGAACCGGCAACTTCTTCCCGCCCGGCCTCGGTCAGCGTGTACGTCTTGCGGCCGTCCGACTCCTCGGCGGTGATGAAGCCTTCGTCGGCGAGAAGCTGGAGTGTCGGGTACACCGACCCGGCGCTGGGCTTCCAGCTGCCGTTGCTGCGCTCGTCGATTTCGCGGATGATCTGATAGCCGTGCATCGGCTTCTCGGCGAGCAGGGCGAGCACAGCTGCGCGCACGTCACCGCGCCCCATGCGAGTGCCGGAGCGCTTCTCGAACGTCGAACGCAGCTGCTCCATGATCTGCCACATGCCGTCTGGGTGCATGCCTGTGCCGAATCCGCCAGCGGGGAATGAGTTGTTCATGATGACCTCCTGTTTGAGACTGAACGATACTCAACGATATATCGTTCCGAGCCTGAGCGATAGGGGCGAGCGAGGGGCATTCGCCGTGCCTTACGACCGACCGATCGATCGGCCAGGAGGTCGCGTGATCGCATCCGGCGCTGTCAGTTGCTCTCGTGTCGGCGTCGGCTGGCCGTGTAGATCCGCTCGCCTATCCAGAGCACGATGCCGATCGCCAAGAGCACTATCCCGATCTCGTACTGCCCGGCCGGACGTCCCGAGGTGAACGGGAAGACCAGGTACAGACAGGTGAGCGCACCGACGACAGGAAGGACGACCGGTGTACGGAAGTGCTTGTGGTCGACCGGCTGTCGCCTCAGCACCATCACCGCCACGTTGACGACGGCGAACACGGTGAGCAGGAGGAGTGACGTTGTTCCACCCAGCAGAGCAACGATCGACCCCTCGGCGTCGAGGGAGACGTAGATGATGAGGCCGGCCGCCAGCGCGCTCGTGAACAGGATCGCCGCCCAGGGAGTACGACGCTTCGGAGCGACC
Source organism: Mycetocola sp. CAN_C7 (assembly GCF_015752285.1). Classification (NCBI taxonomy): domain Bacteria; kingdom Bacillati; phylum Actinomycetota; class Actinomycetes; order Micrococcales; family Microbacteriaceae; genus Mycetocola; species Mycetocola sp. CAN_C7. The sequence goes on along the minus strand of NZ_JADOUY010000002.1, from coordinate 49,274 downwards.
TTCGCGAGAAACGGCGGAAGTACATTCTGCCGGCTCATTCCGTAGAGCAGACGGCTTGCCATCATCATGTTGATCAGCGCGGTGTTCGCGACTGCGAACATGGAGATGAATGGGAGCAGGTCGTTGATCGGGAATCCGGGTGCTGCAGCCTCGACCGCCGTCACGAGCGGGGTCTCGCTGCCGACGAGGTCACCGATCGGCACGAGCGCGACAACGGTGATCGACACGAGCACGTAGATCACCGCAGCGATCCCCAGGCCGCTCAGCATCATTTTCGGGAAGATCCGACTCGGGTCCTTCGTCTCCTCCGCCATATTGACGGAGTCCTCGAAGCCGACCATCGCGAAGAACGCCAGCGACGTGGCGGTGCTGACGGCGAGCAGCACGTTCTTGTCTTCAGGAGTGTCGAACGCGACGACCCGCGACCAGTCCGCGTTGCCACCGGCGATCGCCCACATGCCGATGAGGATGACGAGGAGCAGACCAGACAACTCGACGAGGGTCAGAACAACGTTGAGCCAGACACTTTCGCTGACGCCACGCAGGTTGACCACCATGATGAGCACGATGAACGCGAGGGCGATGAGCATCGTTATGACGGTGTCGTCGGGCATCGCGAAGGCCACCGTGAGGTTGGCCGCGAACGCTCGCGAGGCGGTCGCCGCCGATGTGATGCCAGACGACATCACGACGAAGCACACGATGAACGTGAAGAAATGCACACCGAACGCCTTGTGCGTGTAGAGCGCGGCACCGGCTGCCTGCGGGTACTTCGTCACGAGCTCCAGGTAGGAGAACGCGGTCACCGTCGCTACCGCGAACGCGAGCAGGAAGGGCAACCAGGCTGCCCCTCCGACCTCCGCGGCGACCTGGCCGGTGAGCGCGTAAATCCCCGTGCCGAGGATGTCGCCGACGATGAACAGCAGAAGCAGCCCCGGCCCGAGGACCCGTTTGAGTTCCGGCTGTTTCGGCTCGACAGTCTTGACGACTTGTGTCCAGGACGGTCCACCCATCTCCTACCCCCTTGTTCGAAACTCAGCCGACCACATCCCGTCCGCCATCTCAACCGTTTTCTCGTTCTCATCGCTCGGCTTCCCGTTCTGAGCCGGAGTATGTTCGGAACCGCAGGCTCCGTAACCAGTCGTTGTCAGCGCTCGGCCCGCGTTCCGCCCGCGCGCCGGACTCGACGCCCTGTACTCGAAGGAGAAACACATGGCCAAGCTCATCTACTCGATGATCACCTCCCTCGACGGTTACGCGGAGGCGGCAGAGGGCGGCCTCGGCACCGGGGCCGACGACCCGGAGGTGCATACCTTTATCGGCGACCTCTTCCGCCCCGTCGGCACATACCTGTACGGACGACGGATGTACGAGACGATGGTCTACTGGGAAACTGCGCACACCGAACTCGACCAGCCTCCGCACATCCTTCAGTACGCGCGCGACTGGCAGGCAGCAACGAAGGTCGTGTATTCCACCAGCCTCGAGTCGGTGTCCAGCGCCAGGACGCGGATCGAACGCCGTTTCGACCCCGATGCGGTGCGCCAACTCAAGGCCGAGTCGGACCACGATCTCACCGTCGACGGTCCGAATCTCGCGGCACAGGCGATCGCCGCGGGGCTGGTCGACGAATACCACCTGTTCATCACGACGAGCGTGGTCGGCGGTGGCAAGCGGTTCTTCCCCGACGGCGTGCGCGTCGAGCTCGAGCTGGTCGAGGAGCGGTCGTTCGACAGCGGCCTGGTCTACGCGCGCTACCGGACCCGTTGAGTCCCACCCGTTGCCATCCGGCGTGGTCTCGGAGCAGTATCGACAGATGACGATGTATCTCATTTCTTTTCCGAGCGAGGCCCTGGTGCTGACCACCGAGGAGTTCCCGATCGTCGTCGCCGAATCCCACGCCGTTATCGCAGAAGCGAAGGCGGCCGGCGTCTACGTATTCGGTGGCGGGATCGACGAGAACGTCGATCCGGTTCTCGTCGCCGCGGACGGGTCGGTGAGCCCTGACATCTATCCAGGCAGCGACCTGACGGGCGGATTCTTGGTCCTGAAAGTGCCGACGCGCGCCGAGGCGGTGGAGTGGGCAGGAAAGATCGCGGGCGCTTGCCGCTGCTCGCAGGAACTCCGCGAGTTCGGTGACGACCCCGATAGCTAGCCCAATGGTCACTGATCTCGTGATTTGTACGTGATCCGCCGTGAGCGCTACCGGGGCACGAATGGACCCAACCGCTGGCAGGCCTGCTGACCCCAGCGATGGTGAAGGATGGGTTCATGCCGGAACGATTCGAATGGGTGCCCGATGTCTCCCGCGGCGAGTGGCTGCGCCCGATGGAGGCTGAGCCGTTCGGCAGCATCCTGTCGGTCGTGCCCCCGGGTTTCGGGGCCTACGCTCGCGTGTTCCACCCGGTGGACCGTGACCGCCCGCACGTCACGAAGACCTGGCAGGGCCTCGACGAATACGCGTTTTTCGAGGGCGACGAAGACATCGAGTCGTCCCTCGAAACCGAGCTCGCCAGCTGGGCTACGGCTTCGGCATCATTCGGAACAACGGTTCACGCCGAAGCGCAGTACGCGCGGCTGCTGCGCTGCGACTACGGAGACGCCGAGGTGATCGCCCCGGATGGCTGGCGCTATGGCAGTCCGCCCGAGGGCCGGATCGATGCGGCGTCGCTTGCGGCGGCATCCGCTGTTCTCGCCCGTCACACAACGACCCCGGATGCCGGTGTCGCCGCGATCTGGGAGGGCTGGGGAGGTCTCGTGAGTTCAGCGGGGGTCGCCTACCTGACGTTCGAAGCGGTCGACGAACCCGACCGGGGGATCATCGCGTCACTGAGTGATCGAATTGTTGCCCGTGCTCGACGATGGAGCATTCGAACGCGCTCCAGATTTCTGCCGCGTTTCAGACTCTTTCCCCGCGAACCTGAACCCGGCACGGGGGTGCTCTCCGCTGAGGCCGCGCGAGGTCCGCGGTTCGATCTGCACGGAGACACCGGTCGGCACTATGTGCTCTTCGAGGCGGGAGCGAACGACTTCGCGGATGCCGCCTGGCCGGAGAGTGCGCCGTGGGTCGACCAGGCCAGGTGGGCGCAGTCGCCGAGCATCCTGTGGCCAGAGGACCACGCGTGGGTGCTCGCGACCGAGATCGACTTCGACTCCACCCTTGTCGCGGGCTCGACCGAACTCATCCGGGAACTGATGCAGACGCCGGGACTCGAAGTGCTGCCGATCCGCGAAGACGCCGACTTGAGCTGGGACGGCGATCGGGTCAACCTCCTCGACGCGTGATCTGGAGCGCCCACCCAGAATATTGCGCAGGGTGGTGTCGTCCTCTGCGGAGCGCTCGAGGGACCTAATGCTCTATTCGGCCCGATCGTCGCACGTGAGTATGAGTCTGAGGCCATCCCGGTCGTCACGATCTGGAGGCATCACATGACCATTCAAACGAACGAACGCAGCGCAACACGATCCGCCGCAGGGCCGGCACTCCCGGTCGAGCCTGCTGTGGTGACCACCCGGTCTGGCAGGGGCGCACTCGCCATTCTCCGGTTGGCTACCGGGTTCATCTTCCTCTGGGCGTTCCTCGACAAGACATTCGGGCTGGGATTCTCGACCCCCGCCGAGCGCGCATGGGTCAACGGCGGAACACCCAGTCAGGGTTTCCTTCTCAGCGACGGCGTGGTCGGGCCTCTCAAAGGCTTCTTCACCGCGATCGCCAGCCCAGCGAGCGACATTCTCTTCCAGCTCGCGATGCTCGGTATCGGAGTAGCCGTGATGCTCGGCATCGGGCTTCGAGTCAGCGCCATTGTGGGCAGCTTCCTGATGGTGATGATGTACCTCGCAGAGTGGCCGTTCATCGCGAACGGCGCGTCGACCAATCCGATCGTCGACTACCACATCATCTACGCTCTCTCACTCGTCGTCGTTGCGGTGCTCCACAGCGGGGACACCTGGGGCCTCGGTAGGCAGTGGAAACACCTGCCGATCGTCCGCCGCCTGCCGTGGCTCATCTAATCGGACAGCGATACGTGTCTCCCGGTGCGCCGACCGCTGACGCACCGGGAACCACACCGCACGAGCATCACGCCCTGACCGCAGACGAGGTACTGAGTGTCCTGGCTGCGAACGCCGACGGACTGAGCACGGCAGAGGCCGCTCACAGACTCAACACCCACGGACCGAACGCCCTCCCGAGTCAGCGGGCTCCTCACCCGATCGTGACTTTCCTGAAACAGTTCAACGACATCCTCATCTACGTGCTCCTGATCGCAGCGGTCGTCACCTTCTTCTTCGGAGACTGGATCGACGCGATCGTCATCCTCGCAGTGACCCTCATCAATGCGGTCGTCGGTGTCGTCCAGGACGGTCGCACCCAGAAGGCGCTGATCGGGATCCGCGCCATGCTGTCACTGAGCGCGAAGACGAGGCGCGGTGGCAGCTGGACGAACATCGATGCCGCCGAGCTGGTCGCAGGAGATATCGTTCGAGTCGAACCTGGCGACCGAATCCCCGCTGATGCGCGCCTTATCCACACAAACGTTCTTCGGATCGACGAGTCCGCGTTGACGGGTGAGTCGCTTCCTTCTGACAAGAACACTCCCCCCGTGCCGGCCGTGAGCGGGCTCGGTGATCGGCGGAACATGGCGTACTCGGGTACGCACGTCACCGCCGGGGACGGCACCGCGGTCATCACGGCAACCGGACTCGATACCGAGATCGGCCACATCCACGCTCTCGTGACCGGGACTGAGAACACGGCGACACCCCTGACCCGGCAACTGGACTCGTTCAGCAAACGGATCTCTCTCCTGATCGTCGTCGTCGCTGCCCTCATGTTGCTGGTCGGACGGCTGGTCCACGATCGCGATTTCGCGGAGCTCATGCCAGCGGCCATCGGGTTCGCGGTCGCAGCGATACCCGAGGGTCTACCTGCCCTGATCACCATTACCCTCGCGCTCGGGGTGCGGCAGATGGCTTCCCACAACGCCATTGTCCGCAAACTCACCGCGGTGGAAACGCTTGGCTCCGTCACGACCATCTGCACCGATAAAACCGGCACGCTGACACGCAACGAGATGACCGTCCGCACTGTTGCAACGGGTGTCGACCGGTATCTCGTTTCCGGAACGGGCTACGCCCCCACCGGCGCCATAACTGATGCCCATGGGGGTGGGGATGCATCGCGCCGCGCTGACCTCGCTGCGATCATCGAGGTGTTCGCCCTCTGCAACGATGCGCACCTCCGCTCGATCGACGGCGAGTGGCACGTCGTCGGAGATCCGACCGAAGGAGCCCTCCGCACACTGGCTGCGAAGACTGCTTTCGACGGCAGCACATTCACGCGCCTCTCGGCTGTTCCGTTCGCCGCTGAGACGAAGTACATGGCAACCAGATACCAGAAGCATGGAGGCGATGCCCGTATTCTCCTCAAAGGTGCCCCCGGGGTCGTCCTTGCGCGATGCAGTTCTGAACTCGGAGCTGACGGCACGCCCCACCCGATCGACACCGCGAAATGGGCGCAGATCATCGACGAGCTGGGTTCCCAGGGTCTGCGTGTTCTCGCCGCCGCTCGTTCAGGAGCCAGCGACGAAACGGGAGAACTGCGTGACAGCGAATTCGAGTCGGGGATGCTGTTTCTCGGTGTCGCCGGCATCCTCGACCCGCCCCGTGCTGAGGCGGTCGCCGCTGTTGCAGCGATGCACTCTGCCGGCATCCGCGTGAAGATGATCACCGGTGACCACCCAGGGACGGCACTCGCGATCGCCCGGGAAATGGGCATCGCCAACGCCGACTCGCGGGTCCTCACCGGCGACGCGGTCGAGGCGTTGACCGATCAGGAACTGATGATCGAGGCGCCTGACGTCGATGTCTACGCCCGAACCAGCCCAGAACACAAACTCCGAATCGTTGCCGCACTGCAAGCGCGCGGCGAAATCGTCGCGATGACTGGCGACGGAGTCAACGACGCGCCCGCTCTCCGCCGCGCCGACATCGGCGTCGCCATGGGCATCAAAGGCACCGAAACAACAAAAGAAGCCGCCGACATCGTGCTCACCGACGACAACTTCGCCACAATCGGGCATGCGGTCGAAGAGGGCCGCCGGATCCGCGACAACCTGCAAAAATCGATACTTTTCCTCCTGCCGACCACATCCGCCCAGGCACTCGTTCTGCTGCTGGCGGTGATCATCGGATTCACTCTTCCTCTCCAGGCCACCCAGATCCTGTGGGTCAACCTGATAACCGCCATCACCCTGTCTCTGGCCCTCGCCACGGAACCGGCCGAGCCGGGAATCATGCAGAGACCACCGTCACGACCAGGCAAGGGTATTCTTGATCGGAGCTATGTCGGGCGCATCGTATGGGTGGCGGTACTGATCGCCTCTGCGACGATCGGTGTCTTCTTTTTCGAGACCAGCATCGGTTCAACCAATGCCGAAGCGCAGACCACCGCCGTCACGATGCTCACCCTTGGACAGCTGGCGTTCCTCTTCAACTGCCGGTTCCTGAGGGCATCAAGCTTCCGCCCCGCTGTGCTCGTCGGGAACCGGGCCATCTACATCTCTTGCAGCATTCTGGTGGTCTTGCAGCTGGTCTTCGTGTACGCACCATTCATGCATCCGTGGTTCCATTCGGCGCCCCTCGGAATTCGCGAATGGGCCTACACCGTCGCGATCGCTGCGTTGATCTTCTTTCTCACCGAGGCCGTCAAGATGGGTGAACGCATGCGCTCGAGACGGCTGCCGTCGGCGTTGTCACGGGATGCGACGAAACACCAGGCTGCGGCCCCGACCCTCCCTGCCACCTCAGCCACGAAATGACGGGCTCACCGCGCTCGCTCAGATCTCTCCTTCCCAGTCGCCTGGACTACAGGAATCTTCGCCAGAGCTGGCGCGGCGACCTGGTTGCCGGAGTCACGGTGGGCATCGTGGCGCTGCCTCTCGCATTAGCGTTCGGCGTGAGCTCCGGCGTCGGTGCTGAGGCCGGACTCATCACCGCAATCGTCGCCGGTCTCGTCGCTGCGGTGTTCGGCGGTTCCAACGTGCAGGTATCTGGCCCCACCGGTGCGATGGTCGTGGTGCTCGCCCCGATCGTGGTCAGCCACGGTATCGGCTCCGTGGCGTTCGTCAGCATCCTCGCAGGCATCATGGTTCTGGCCGCTGGCGTGCTGAGACTGGGGCGAACGGTGAGCGTCATTCCGTGGCCGGTAATCGAGGGGTTCACGGTCGGCATCGGCGTGATCATCTTTCTCCAACAGGTGCCTGCCGCCGTTGGTGTGGTCAACACCGGGCACAGCACCAATGCGGTGATCGCCGCGACGCAATCTGCGCTCATCGCGCATTGGCCAACCGCCATGTTTCCCCTCGCGACTGTTGCTGCCGTCGCCACCGCCATGCTGCTCCTCGGTCGAATCAGCGGCCGACTTCCTGCATCCTTCATGGCGATTGCCGTCGTGACGCTCATCACATCCGTTGTCGACGTTCCGCTCGCCACGATCGGGGAGCTGCCGCGCTCGCTACCGCTGCCGGCCTTGCCGATGCTCGACACAGAAACAGTGACGAGCCTTCTGGGGCCGGCGTTTGCCATCGCCGCGTTGGCAACGATCGAGTCACTCCTGTCGGCACGAGTCGCTGGGTCAATGGCCGACACCGGTCCCTTCAACGCCGATCGTGAACTTGTCGGGCAGGGACTCGCCTCGGTGGCGTCAGGGTTCTTCGGCGGGATGCCGGCGACGGGTGCCATCGCCCGAACCGCGGTCAACGTGCGCTCCGGCGCCCGAACGCGACTGTCTGCAATTGTGCATTCGCTGTCTCTGCTCGCTGTCGTCTACCTGGCAGCGAACGTTGTCGGGGTGATCCCGCTTGCCGCACTCGCCGGGGTTCTCATGGTCACTGCGGCCAGAATGATCTCCCTCCGAACCATCAAGCAGGTGATGCGATCCACCCGATCCGACGCTGCCGTCTTTGTGATCACTGCGGTGATCACCGTGAGCTTCGACCTCGTCATCGCCGTCGGCATCGGCATCGCCGTTGCAGCGTTCTTCGCCCTGCGTGCCCTCGGCGAGGCCAGCGGCGTCCATCGGGAGGAGTTGCCTGGCTCCCCCATTGCCGGCGATGAACAGATCGCGCTGTTTCGAGTCGATGGCTCGATGTTCTTTGGTGCGGCCGAGCGGATCCTCGACCGCATCAGCGACCATCGCGGCATCCAGGTCGTGATTCTGCGGATGTCACAATTGCAACTCATCGACGCCACTGGTGCGCACTCCCTTGCTGACCTCGTGGGTGCACTGGAACGGCGCGGAGTGACGGTGCTGCTCAAAGGCATCCGACCCGAACATCAGCGAGTCCTCGAGCGACTGGACGTCATCGGCTCACTCCGTCACCCCAACCACCTGTTCGACGAACTCGAGCCCGCGATCACGCACGCTCGCTCACACATCGGTCGGACGGCCAGAGCGATCGATGAAAGACGGATGTGACGCAGTACGGAGCATTCGGCTGCAGACTACTCACACAGTCACGTAGAGGTTTTTTATCCCTGATGAGGCTCCGCAACAGATTCACGAGCTACGCGCGCTATTGGGCTCGCTGCTGTCCTGGGCGGTGATATTGACTCGCGCCAAACGACTCGCTGAATTCCCACGTCGCGTGCCGGCGACTCCTCACCACGGATCCTCGCGATGAGTCGGCGCATCGAGTACGCGCCCAGCCGGGGTCGATCCTGAAACACACTCGTCAGCGAGGGCACCATGAACGCGCCTATCGAGACGTCGTCCCAGCCGGTTACGCTCATGTCTCCGGGAACGGTCCAACCCCGGCTGAATGCGGCCCGGATCGCTGCCGCAGCGAGAACATCGTTCGCGGCGAGGACAGCAAGGGGTGGGGCTGTGTCTGGCAGGCTCAACACGGACTCATACGCGTCCATGCCGCTCCAACTGCCCCCGAGAACGCCGAGCGATTCCACCTCGAGCCGCTCCACCGTGGCGAGGTATGTCTGGCGACGTGCGACGGCAGAGGGATAGTCAGAAGGACCCGCGATGTGAACGAATCTCCGATGCCCGAGGTCCACGAGCTTTTCCATCATCTCGACCATCGGCCGTGCGTCCATCAACTCGCCGGTTGCATGAAGTTCATCGTCGAACTCGGACAACGAAAGGACGACAGGCTCCGAGCTTCCGGTCCCAAACTGCCCGGATATCGGAGTCAGGGCCAGGAAACCCTCATACTCCCCGGAGCCGATCAGCGCACTCAATTCTGCTTCCCGTTCAGCAGCGACGTGCGAGAGAGTCACGACCTCAACCACGTAGCCCGCTTCTCGCGCCACAGTTACGGCTCCCTCGAGGACCGGGAATAGATTCAGCCCTGTGACCGGAATGACCACTGCCAGCCTTCCAGTTCGCTGCGTGCGCATCGAGCGTGCCGCGAGGTTCGGTCGGTAGTTCAGCTCTGCTGCGGCAGCCTGAACACGATCTCGGGTCGCTTCGGAGATCCCATCGCGTCCGTTGAAAACAAACGACACAGTGGACTGCGACACGCCCGCGAGCCGGGCGACATCGCGACTGGTGGGTCGCTTGTTCATTCGGTTCCTTACTCAGGTGCCTTCACGACGTGTTCTCTTGACGGAAGTCGTCACGATCCCCATACTAGCTAATACGAAGTAGTAATACGTATTAGTAATACGTATTCTTGCCCAGACCGCGTACGACTGTGCGGGGTCGCCTGGTGAGAGACAATCCCTCCCTCTTGAAAGAAGGCGCACATGCTCAGGATAGGAATCATCGGAACCGGCGGAATCGCCGATGCGCATATCAGCGGGTATCTCACGTTTCCGGGCGAGTGCGAGATCGTGGCGCTCGGAGATGTCGTCCCCGGCAAGGCAGCACAGAAGGCGAAGAGCTTCGGGCTCGCGAACGCGGTCTGCTTCGACGACCCTCTTGCCATGATCGCGGGGGCCAACCTCGACGTCGTCAGCATTGCTACACCGCCGAGCACGCACGCGGACCTCGCGGTCGCGGCGCTCGACGCTGGGGTGAACGTGCTCGTCGAGAAGCCGATGGCCCCCTCCCTGGAAGAATGCGATGCCATGCTCGCGGCACAGCTGCGTTCAGGGAAGGCGCTATCTGTCGTGGCGCAGAACCGCTTCCGCGACGACCTCGCAACGCTCAAGGAGGTCGTCGATTCGGGTCTGCTCGGCTCCATTTCGCACGTGCGTGTCGACTCTGCCTGGTGGCGAGGACTGCCGTACTACGACCTGTGGTGGCGAGGCACCTGGGAGAACGAGGGTGGCGGGTCCACACTGAACCACGCCATTCATCACATCGACCTCCTCCTCTGGCTGCTCGGCCGCCCCAGCGAGATCACGGCGATGCTTGCGAACGCGCAGCATGACAACGCCGAGGTCGAGGACCTCTCAGTCGCTGTGCTCCGGTATGAACGCGGCCTTGCCCAACTCACGAGTTCCGTCGTCCACCACGGCGAGGAACAGGAGATCGTTATTCAAGGCGAGCACGCCCGAGTCTCCCAGCCGTGGCGCGTCATCGCCGAGCTCTCTGGCGCAGGAGGTTTCCCCGAGAAGGGTGGTGCCCATGAGATCGTCGAGAGTATCGAGGCCGTCGCGACACAGCACAAGGCACTGAACTATCAAGGTCATCGTGGGCAAATCGGTGAATTTCTCGACGCCGTCAAGCACGAACGTCCACCCGTTCCCGACGGGCAGGATGGCCGCAATGCGGTGGAAGTGGTGACCGCAATCTACAAGGCCGGGATAGAGAAAGAAGTTGTCTCCCTTCCCCTGTCGTCACTCGACCCCTACTACCGGGCTGGCCAGCTTGAAGCGCGCGCGCCGCGCTTCTATGAGAAGCGCCGTGCCCTTGCCGAGGTGGCGGCCACCTGAGCACGTCATAGAAACGGGATCTGATGCAGCAACTAGAGGAGAACAAACCATGACGCATCCATACACATTCGACCCACTCCCCCAGCCGGTTGTTGAGTCCGGCCAGTTCGTGTTTGCGGCCGTCGGCCTCGACCACGGCCACATCTACGGCATGACCGACGGCCTGATCGGCGCCGGTGCGACGGTGAAATGGGTGTTCGATAGCGACCCAGATCGGGCAGCAGATTTCGTGAAAAGATATCCGACTGCTCGAGTGGCCGGTTCCGAGCAGGAGGTGCTCGACGACCCGGACGTGCGTCTCGTAGCGAGCGCGGCAATAGCGTCAGAGCGGGCTCCGATCGGGCTCCGCGCGATGGAGGCCGGCAAAGATGCGTTCGTCGACAAGGCACCGGTGACCACATTCGCCCAGCTCGAGGCGGTGCGCGAGACAACGGCCCGCACCGGGCGCAAGTACGCCGTCTACTACGGCGAACGCTTGCACAACGAAGCCGCCATTTTGGCCGGGCAGCTCATCGAGCGGGACGCCATCGGGAAGGTCCTGCAGGTCGTGTGCTTCGGCCCACATCGCGTGGGCAGCGGCCGGCCCGACTGGTTCTACGACCCCGCGCAGTACGGCGGCATCCTCTGCGATATCGGCAGTCACAACTTCGAGCAGATGCTGTTCTACACGGGAGCTGCAGACGGACGAGTCTCAGTCTCGACGATCGCGAACTATGCGCATCCCGAGACTCCTGGCTTGCAGGACTTCGGCGACGCGCACGTCATCCTCGATAACGGGTCCACGGGATACGTGCGGGTCGACTGGTTCACCCCGGAGGGGTTGGGCGTGTTCGGCGACGGCCGGACGTTGATTCTCGGAACTGATGGATATCTCGAGCTCCGCAAATACATCGACATCACAACGGACAATGGCGGCGGGCAGGTGCTGCTCGTGAACGACGATGGCCAGTACCGATTCGATGCCAATGGAATGACAGGCTTCCCCTTCTTCGGGCAGCTCATCCGCGATTGCCTGGAGCGAACCGAAACGGCGATGACACAGGCGCATGCGCTCAAAGCGGCCGAGTTGAGCCTCCAGGCTCAAGGCAACGCCGTCGCCCTCACTCCGTAGTGGGCCTGACTGTCGGCAGCATTCTCATGAAGGTCGGCCCTATGTCGCGACCTGTATCACGGCGCTTCGAGCCCGCCGCGGGTATCAGCCTCCTCAAGGAGACTCGGACAGATCGTCCCCGGGTCATCGCACTGTCGACCTTGACCGGTTTGGTCAGCAGGGCGAGGAAACGGCGAGCGTTGGAACGGTCGGACGGGGCGGCACGACCCGTCCGACCGTCGTGCACTACTTCCGGGTCGATTTCACCGCACTGAGAATAAGGTCGACGACCTTCTTGGGTTGGCTCATCATGGGAACATGTGAGCTTTTGATCTCGACCGTTTTTGCGCCGGCTCTTTTCGCCATTGCTCGTTCGGCCTCGGGCGGGATGATGTTGTCGTTGGAGGCGACCATGTACCAGCTGGGGATGGTCTTCCAGGCCGGGACCCCGGAGGGCGTGACCAGGGACGCGAGTGCGCCGGGTCTCTGGCTCGCAGCCATGACGGCCGCTTCGTTCTTCGACAGGTCTTGTGCGAAGAGTCGGTGGAAGTAGGCCGGATCGATGTACGCATCCTGATCTCCTTCACTCGCTCCGGGGAACGGGCGGAAGATCAGGTGATCGACCACGTCGGTGTGTCCGCCACCGAGCGCATTGGCTTGCTGAACCGACTCACCTTCGTCCAGCGCATAGGCGGCTATATAGACCAATGCCTTGACGTTCCTGTTCCCAGTGGCAGCGTTCGTGATCAGGGCTCCACCATATGAGTGGCCCACAAGAACGACCGGACCCGTGATGGTGGAGAGGAACGCTCGAAGGTACTCGGAGTCGCTGGCGACACCTCTCAGGGTGTTGGGCGGAGCGTAAACAGTGTGTCCCTCTCGCTGTAGCCGTTCGATCACATCCGACCATCCCGAGGCGTCCGCGAAGGCCCCGTGGACGAGAACGATCGCCGGCTTTGGGCTTCCTTTGCCCCCGCCTTCTTTGGCGGGTGTCGCCGTCGCAGGGGCCGCGAAGGTGATGCTCGCGAGGAACAAGGTGAGTAGCGCCAGAATGGCGAAACGGAGCGGTTTGCGTCGACTTTCAGACTTGAGTTGCATGATGGATCTCCTTACTTGGTATGGCGATTCGCTTCGGATAGAAGTGTCGGCAGAAAGGCGGGGTCTACCACCCCTGATGTCCTCTGGCGGTCAGCATCGATCTACGCCCGTCAGCGACGAGTTATGGAAAGGACGAGCATCACCGAGCGGCTTCCTCGTCCATTCGGCTCCGGCTAGGAGATTGACCGTGCCCGCCCGAGCGATTCGATCGTTGCGGGGACGCCTGGTATGAGCCACCGGATCGTCGATCTGACGGCCGCCGGTGCGCGGCGGAACACTTCTCGGGCGCTGGTAGCGCCCTCGCTGAAGTGGCTCCATCCGTCGGTGTGGACTGGCACTGCGATCCTGGGCCTCAGGAGAGCGATGAGTTCGATGGCCTGCGCCGCGTTCATCGAGAAACGAACGGGCCCGGTCAGGCCTAAACGAACGGCCCCCAGGTGAAGAACGGCAACATCGACGTCCAGGCGTCGGCCGACGTGCTTGAGCCCTCTGTAGTAGACAGAATCGCCGGAGAACCACACCGCGGTCTGCATCTCGGTTTCACGCTGCACCGCGAATCCGATCACCGCTCCCGCAATCGGACGGCTCAGAAAGGGGCCGTGTCTGCCGGGTGTAGCGGTCACGACGATTGGCCGTTTGCCGGGCTGTTCGAGCCGGGTGCTGGACCAGGGGCGCAGGGCTCGCACGTTCGCGGCTGCCAGCCGACGACACCCCGGCACGGTGGTGACGACGGTGGGAACCTTAGGCAGCAGAGCTCGCCCGATGTCATCGAGATTGTCGGCGTGATGGTCGTGGCTCAGAAGGACGGCGTCGATGTGACCCAGATCTGCCAACGAAAGGGCGGGTGCCTCGGTCTTGACCGATGAGGTGCCGAATCCGAAGGAGTAGCGGCGGCCGGGCAGGTCGAAGGTGGGATCCGTGAGTATCCGCCAGCCGTCCATCTCGAGGAGTACTGTCGGGCCACCAATGTGAGTGAGCACGATCTCGTTCACGAATCCCACCCCGAGCCCTTATGCGCGCAGTTGCGACTGGTTCGCGCTTGCGTGGGTGAGCGCCCAGTCGAGCGCGTAGTCGGCGACTTCTTCCCAGCCGTCCTGGCTGACGATCCGGTGGGTTCGGCCCGGAAATTCCACACGCTCCACCAGTGAAGGTCCGGCGGAGTACTTCTTGAGTGTCGCTTTTTGGATGGGCGGTGGTGCGACATGGTCGATGCTTCCGGAGATGAGCAGGAGTGGAGCCCTGTTTTTCTTCAGGAAATCGACCCGGGTGATCCCTGACTTCTTCTTCGGGAGAGAAAGGACGCCTTCGAAGAAGATCCGGTTGGCCGAGTTGACGGCGCTGGCCTCCCATTCACGATCGGATTCGGCCCTGGTGAGGTCATTGCCGAACGTGAAATGAAAATGGCCTTTGCTCAGGGGCTTTGCCTTGTTGATCTGGAAGGGGTTGGACAGGATCGGAAATCCGGTCCGGAGGGTCGTCAACGGCAAAACGGTCACTCCGGCGGGTTGGCCGGGCTCGACCCCGACCCCCGCGATCCCCAGCCCGCGATCAAGCAGCATTTGGATAAAGATGCCGCCGAAGGAGTGCCCCATAATGATGGGCATCGCGGGCAGGTCCCGGATGATCCGGTCGTAATGATCCACGGCCTTCTTGATGCCGAGGCCCTCAAGCGGTTTCGGATTCTTGCGAACTTCCGCGGGAGTCCTGCTATCGATTCCGGGCCAGCCCGGAGTAATGACTTCGTGACCGAGGCCGCGGTAGCGCTGAGCCCAGGTATCCCAACTCGATGGTGTCATCCAGAGTCCGTGGACCAGAACGATGGGCGGTTTGGGTACAGAGTTGTCTGACATAGTGCATCCTTCGTGTTGGGGTTAGGACCGGATGAAGTCGAGGAGGTCTTGCGAGAGGCGTTCCTTCTCGGTATCGGTGATGCCATGGGCCGAGCCTTCGTAAACCTTCAATTGCGCACCCGCCACCATCTCGGCGGAACGCTTCCCGCCGACTTCGAAAGGGACGATCTGGTCGTCATCACCATGGATGACGAGAGTCGGAACATCGACCTTCGCAAGATCGGGGCGGAAGTCGGTAGCCGAGAACGCAGCAATACACTCGAATGCTCCACGGTGACCGGCTTGGAGGCAGTTCAACCAGAATGCGTCCCGAACTCCCTGCGGTACGTCGCCGCTGCGGTTATGGCCGAAAAATGGTCCGTCGGCCAAATCCCTGTAAAGCTGGGATCGGCCGCCCTTTTCCCCCGCTCGGATGTTGTCGAACACCTCGATGGGAAGGCCGTCGGGGTTATCGTCGGTACGAAGCATCATCGGCGGCACCGCCGACACAAGGACGAGCTTGGCTACCCGTCCGCTTCCGTGCCGGCCGATGTAGCGCGCGACTTCACCGCCCCCGGTTGAGTGCCCGACGAGGATGACTCCTTTGACGTCAAGAAAATCGAGGAGCTCACCGACATCGTCGGCGTACGAGTCCATCTCGTTGCCGTCCCACGGCTGGGATGATCGTCCGTGGCCCCGACGGTCGTGCGTAATGACGAAGCATCCGTTCTCCGCTAGAAAGAGCGCCTGTGCTTCCCAGGCGTCCGCGTTCAGAGGCCAGCCATGGCTAAGCAGAACGGGGATGCCCCCCGGCTCACCCCAGGTCTTGTAGTACAGGTCAACGCTGTCACGGGTCTTGATATAGCTCATGGGAGCCCCTTCGGTCGGTACTCCGCGCGATATGCAGACGGAGTAAGGGAAGTTGTAATGACAGGATCGAATGTAATGACAGGTGGGCGCCTGGCGCCTTCACGGGGGGTGCACAATCCTGTGCAACGCGTGCACTGCTCCTTCCGAGCACAGCAGCGGCAGCAGTTTCGCTCGAGAGAAAGCACTCGGTGCACAGAAAGTTGCACATTCCGCCATCGCGGCGGCCGACGCCGCGGGGCTACCGTGCTCCCAGACGGACATCCGCCGACTGAGCCGACAGGCCAGCAGCCGCCCATGCCGTGAGCTGGAAGGAGAGGCGGATGGACCGTTTCGACGCTGATGTGGCTCTGGTGACGCGATCCACAGACGAGCTCGGCGACGCGTTCGTTGCGGCGTTCCTCCGGGAAGGCGTGTCCCGGGTGTATGCGGCGGCCGATGTTCAGCAGAAGTGTGCAGATCGCCGGGTCGTGCCGATCGTGTTCGATGAGCGGGATGAGCACTCCACCGCGGAATTGCTGTCTGTCGCGAATGACATCACGGTTGTGGTGAACAGCTTGGCGCCGGAGCCGAAAGCGGTTCCCATCGCGGCGATCGACGACAAGGCTTTCACCGAATTGCTCGAATCGAACGTGTTCGGTGTCGTGCGACTCGCACGCACGTTTGGACCGGTCCTCGCGGCAAACGGCGGTGGAGCGTTTGTGATCGTGCAGTCAGTACAAGCCTGGATCAGTGTGAATGGTCCCTACGCGGCAAGCCAGGCTGCGCTCCGATCGATCACGGACTCCCTTCGGGTGGAACTGGCGCATGCAGGCATCCGGGTCGTCGGAGTAGTTCTGGGTCTCACCATGCCAGATGCCAGCGGCGATCCGTTGCACCCACAGACAGATGCACACGAAGTGGCACGGATGACGTTGGACGCCATCAACCGACATGAATACGAGGTCGTCGTCGACGAGTACAGCCGGTCCGTGAAGTCCCGCCTATCTCAGTCAATCGGGGTCATGTACCCGGAGTTGGGATGAGGCGGGCGGTCCTGGGAAATGTGATTGCCCAATCGCGCCGGTCTTCGTCGCATTGAGGCTTGTTCGCCGGCACTCAGATTTGCCCACTCCGAGGGCGCGCAGCCGAACCTGAGCCGGAAAGCCCTTGAGAAAGAAGAATGATCACCGAAACCGCACATTCGCCCGATTGCGGCAACGGAGACGTGAACGCTCATTGTCTCACCCAGCATCGTCGCGGCGCGGATCAGCCGTTCTCGCGTATCCACTCATGCAGTGGTATTCCGAGCTCGTGCATTATCGTGAAAAGGTAGCGGCGAGAAATGCCGAAGTGCGCGGCGATTCTTTCGGCTGTCAGATTCGATTCGGTGAGATGCGCTCTGACGAAGGCCATCACCCTCAACCCGAGGGTACGTCCGAGTGGTTCACGGCTCAAGAACTCGTCACCGACAGCGAGCGCCAGGGCCGCCCGAACGATGTCCATTGACGGGGCCGCAAGCGCCGACTCGCTCTCTGCGTTCAACGCCGGAAGCGCTGCAAGGCTCGTCATATGACGCGACAGCAGAGGTGCCAGCGGGCTTAGACCCAGATCCTTCGAAACCAAGTCACGGAGGAGGAGATGAGGAAGCCCAAGCTCGTCCATCGGTATCGAAAAGCCCCAGAACGAGCTCCGCTCGGGGACGGTGACCTTCCAGGGAGACAAACTCCAGAACGGCACTACCGATCGGGCGGCACAACGGACTTGGCCGTCCCCTTGTTCGATATCCACTCGGCCCTCAGAGAAGGCCAAGACGAGCCGTGGCGCTGAGAGATCTCGCGCCTGAGTCGTAGTCCTTTCACCGCGGTAATTGTTGAAGGTGGTTCTGGTGAGTTCTATGTCGCGGAAGCGTCGAGTCCTATGCAGGAACTCGATAGGGCGGGAACGGTCTAGGGCTCCAGCGTGGAACGGGACGGATGAACCCTGAGCGACTTCATCAAGCAGGTCGGAGCGCTCCGAAGAGCGCAAGTTCTGCAAGCTGAACTCTTCCATCCGCCATATCCGTCCTGAAGAAAGACGATGCGCCAGGTCGGCCTCCGAGCCGACGATGTCACGACGTTAGCGCAGCACGTCGAACTTGGCTAGGGGCGTGAGAGCGCGATCACGCTCGGGAACAACAGCCGACCGACCGACGAAAGTATTCAAGATCCGGTGGTCGCAGGCGGCGCGCTTGTGTGCACGATTGTGAGTGCACGAAGGCTGCTGCCAACGCGACCAAAGATGCCGCTACTTCGCTGTGGAACGCTGGTCCCCCACATAGGGGACTGACGGCGTATCGCGACTCGGGTTTAGTCTGAGGCTCTGGTCGAGGGGCATCGACCAGGAGCTCAACCAAACACACCGGAATGCTTGGTTGTGTACGCATGATGAAGGCCCTCTCAGAACCTTCCCGACGTTGGTTCAGAGAGGGCCTCTCAGCTGGGGGCACAGCCGGGGAAAGATGCGACATCGAGCTCGACTCCCTCGAACAAGTTCCCGCAGGTCTCACCGTATGCGCGAGAGCGCCGGGAAGATAGTCCGCTCTGTGGCGGACGAAGCGGCTGCGTCCCTCACCCGAGAGCAGCGCATCGGAGGCGTCAGAAATGCAGGTCGTCGTAATTGCTCGGCATCGACTCGTCCTGGGGACGGACGGAGGGGGGCGAGGACAGCAGCATGATCCGTTCCTGCATGTACGCGACCGCGTCGCGGTTCTCAGGAAGTGCCGCAGGAGAGTTCGCCGTCTCTGCCATTAGCGACGAAGCGGCGCCCAGCAGGAACGTTGCGGTCACCTCGTTGCCGTCCACGCCGAGAGCATTGATGTCGACCGTATCGGCGGCGCTCCGACTGGTCAGTAACGCTGCATAGTGCAACAGGAGGTCTGCCTCTGTGTCACCCATGAGGAGCGATTTCTCTCCGAACGTCACGTGCTTCATCTCTCCCACTTATCTCTCTGTCATCGTTCCCTGTCGCGGAGATCTCACTCTACGAGCAAACGCCGATGCCGCATGGTGGTTGACACTTGCCGAATATGGCACCGCACGCCCACCTGTCTAGACTGCGGCTATGGGCTCACTGTTGTACGCCAGCGCGGATCACAAGTTCGATGATCGCCTCCTCGGGCATATCAAAGTAGTCATCACATTGAAGCTCAGAAATCGTGAGGCGTTCTTCCTCAGTTGGGAACGCCAGGAAGACGAAGGCTCCGGACGGGTATCCATTTGGATCTCGCACGATATCCCGCTTCAGTTTCGTTTCATTGACTTGGCACCAATCCCGATCGATCAGGCCTGGACGAAGGCCCTCTTGGATGGGTCATACGGGCCTCGCGGTCTCGTCGTCAGTGGCGAACCCGAAGCCGAGTGACTGCCCGCCCGGCATCTATCCCTCAGCGCCCGACTGTGGCCAGCAGGATGCTCCCCCAGGCAGGAAGTTCTCGACCTTGGAGCTCTTCTCACTCTGAGTGACAATCCCGCCGCCGCCGCCGGCTTGATTATGACATCGAAGTTCTCGAGTGTAAGGAAACTATCCATTCGTCGCCTCGAGCAGCCATCCGGTCTGATGGACCCACTGTGCTACTGTTTATGTGTTCATATACAGTAGGAGAAATCATGCGGATCGTCGTGTCGTCAGACTCTTCATCGCCGATCTACCAGCAGATCAAAGTTCAGGCCCGGTCGTCGATCCTGTCGGGTGAAACCCCGGTGGGATCAACTTTGCCGTCACTGCGACAACTCGCGGCCGAACTGCGTGTGAGCGTCATCACCGTCACGCGCGCCTACAACGATCTGGTTGCCGAGGGACTTGTCCTCAACGAGCACGGGCGGGGATTTGTCGTTCGAGAGATCGATGCCGATATCGCCTCGGCGGCTCTCCTGGAGAGCGTTGACGAGGCGCTGCTCGCGCTTCACACTGCCGCAAGACACGCTCGCCTGACTATCGCGGACGTCCACCACCGCATCGATGAGACCTGGAGGGCTCATGACTGACGAAATCGCACGCATTGACCGCCTCTGCATCCGACGGGCTGGCTTCGAGATCCCGGATATGTCGTTCACTATCCCCCGAGGCTCGGTCGTCGGCATGGTGGGGCCGAACGGGGCGGGCAAGACTACGGTCATCCGCACCCTGCTCGGGCTGATCGTCCCGGACTCCGGCGACGTACGGGTGTTCGACCGCCCCGCGGGTTCGCCGGATGCTCTTGCCCGAATCGGCATCGTGCTGGATCAGCCGACGGCCGCACCGGAATGGCGAGTTGACACGCTCGGCCGTCGTCTCGCTCCGTTCTATGCGGACTGGGACGCGCAGCACCTGAACTCGATGCTTGACCGGCTTTCGGTTCCCCGGTCGCAGCGGGTGGGAGAACTCTCGCGTGGTCAGGGCGTGAAGCTGACTCTCGCGACCGCGTTGGCGCAGCATCCCGAGTTACTCATCCTTGATGAGCCCTCAAGCGGGCTCGACCCCGCGTCCCGACGTGAGATCGGCGATGTCATCCGCGAATTCATGGTCGACCCAACCCGGGCTGTACTGTTCTCGACGCACATCACCACCGACCTGGACGGACTGGCAGACGAGTTGATCATGCTTGCCAACGGACGCATCGCCCACCGCGGGGCGCTCCCAGACATCACCGAAGAGTTCGCCTTGGCGCGCGGCACCGGAACACCGCCGATCGGGAACCTTCTGGGGCTGCAGCGCTTGGGAGAACAGTGGTCGGCTCTGATCCGGACGGTCGACTCGGCCGGTTTCGGACCGGACATCGTGATCGACACAGCCAGCATCGACGACATCGTCATCCATCTCGGCGCCGAGTACGAAGGAGTATCCGCATGACCATCACCTTCGCCCGTTTCGACCTGACCTCCTGGCTCGCCCGCACCCAGACTTTGCTGCCGCTTGCCTTCATCGTGATCATCAGCGTGATTCTGCCGGTGCAAGGCATGGCTATCGTCGCATCGGCCATCGTGACCACACTGCTTGTCTCAGCGCCATTCCTCGGCGACGAACGTGGCCGACTCGACACCCTCTATGGCGTACTGCCCGTGTCGCGGACCACCATTGTCACCGGACGCACGCTCGCGATCCTCGTTCTCAACGTCATCGCTGTCGCGATTGCGAATGCCTCGACCGTGATTATCGCGCTCGTGCGCGGTGACGAGTTGATGCCGCAAACCTTGCTGCTCGCCAACGCAGCAGCTTTCGCAATCGTCGGACTCGCCATGTGCTTGCAACTCCCGGTCTTTTTCCGCGTCGGCTACTCGCGCGGCCGGCTCATAAGCTATGCCCCCGCGTTCGTCATCGTCGGGCTGGCCTGGGTCGTTCAAGAGACAGGACTCGAGACATCGGGCCTATCCGTGCCGGTGCCGACTGTGGCCACAATTGGCTTCGCGATCGGCGCGCTGGGCGCGGTCCTGGGCACTCTGCTCGCGATTCGGGTCTACCGACGCCGCGAACTTCGATGAGATCGTGCAGCAGCTCACCGGGAACATCAGTGTCACCGATGCCGCGTCGGTCAGACGGAAGCTATCGTCACAAGGCCTGACGGTAAGCGAGTTGCAGAGGTTCGAAGGAGCCGTCGAGTTCTTCGAGCTGACCGACCTCGATGGGAACAAGATCGGCTTCGTCACTGAGTTGGGCTGACCCCAGCAACCTGGGTCTCTGGCCCGGCATCCAGGCCGGAGACCGTCAAAGCGCTTACGAGCGACCAGCGGTGGCGTGTTCGGTGTGCTGGCGCGCGGCGAGGGTGCGGCCGTGCCTTCGGGCATGGTGTTCGGCGTTCGTTTTGATCTCTTCGGCCATGTCCGTGAACTCGTCTAGTGCGGGGTTCGTGCCGACGAGGGTGAACTCTCGCGTCACGATGTTCACGTCGATCTGCCAGACGTCCTCGAGAATGCGTCGCATCCACGCGGTGGCGTGGTCCCACCCTTCTTTCGGTGCGCCGGCGGAGTAGTTCCCGCCTTGCACGGTGACGAGGAGGCCGGGCTTTCGCGCGGTCACGAGGGTGAACCCGGGGCCCATCCGGGGGTCCGCGATGACGAGGTCGGCGTACGTCTTGAAATGCTGCGAGGGGCCGAAGTTGTACAGCGGCACCGCGAACAGGTAGGCGTCCGCGGCGGCGAGTTCGTCGACGAGGGTACCGGCGAGGCTCAGTGCGTCGGCCTGTGCGGGGCTGCGTTCGTCTGCGGGCAGTGCGGATGCGGTAACCGCGTCACCCCATGCGGTGCTCGGCAGCGGGGTCGTGCCGATCTCACGGTGGATGATGGTCCGTTCGGTCGCGGTCTTCAACCACTGTAATTCGGAGATGTCGGCGAGAGCACGACTGGCCGAGCCGTTGTGGCGAATGGATGCGTCGATACGTAGCAAAGACAAGAGAGAACTCCTTGTGGATCGTGATGTGGGGTGTTTCTGGGTGAGAGCACGGGGTTCGGTGCGGATGCCGCACCCCGCGCTCACGATTCGATGCCTGCGCCTTCCGGTGCGATATAGAAGTTGTCTCGGAAGAGACCGGTGGGATCCCAGGTCGCTTTCAACTGGCGCAGACGGCTCAGGTGATCGGGCGGGAACGCGCGGGCGAGGACGTCGGGGCCTGTGTCGGTCTCGAAGCTGAGATACATGCCTTCCAGGTGAGGGACGAGGTCCGCCCAGCGCTGCTCGACCTCACCCAGGCCACCGCCGAGCATCGCGATGAGGAAGTTCGCGTCCCGCCAGGCATATGCGGCGGAGTCGGAGGGCTGGTTCGCGACGGCGCCGCCCGCGGAGCGGATGCTGAGGATGAACGACGACCGGGATGCGAGCAGGTCTGCCAACCCCTGCGACACGTCGCCGTCGAGGTGGCGGGCCAGGCCAGCGTGACCGTGCGGTTCGCTGTGACCATGCTGCTGTTCCCCGCCCGGAGGCAGTTCGAGCAAGGCCGTGTAGGGAACCATCTGCACCGACTGATTCGCCATCGGCGCCAGCGCCGCAAACGGCTGCAACCGTTCCGCGACAGTGTCCGGGTCATGTTCGTCGACCACGATGAGAGCCTGCACGGCGGTGGGTGAGCCTGGACCGGTCGGGCTGATCATCAGCGTGCCCGTCACTGTCAGGTCGGAGTTCTCGATCGTCGTACCCCAGGCGGTGAGGAAGGAGGCGACGTCGTCGGGTACGAACACGAGCATCGCGAATCCGACCTGTTCGGCGACCGGGTGCGCGTCGAACTCGAACGAGACCGCGACACCGAAGTTAGCTCCGGCACCGCGCACGGCCCAGAACAGGTCGCTGTTTTCATCGGCGCTGGCGTGGACCAGTTCGCCGTCGGCGGTGACCACCTCCACCGAGCGGAGGTGGTCGATGGTCAGGCCGTGCTCGCGGGCGAACCAGCCGATCCCTGCCGTCGTCGCAAGTCCGCCGACCCCGACGCCGCCGTAGTCGCCGGCGGTGATCGCCAGTCCGTGCGGCGCCAGTGCCTGCGCGACCTCACCCCACCTGGCGCCCGGGCCCACCCGTACTCGATTGCCTGCGCTGACGGTGATCTCGTTGAGGGCGTCTAGGGCGATCACGATGCCGTCGTTGTTCAGCGAACGACCGGACAGTCCATGTCCTCCGCTGAACAGTCCCAGCGGAACGTCCCGGTGCCGGCCCGCGAACCGCACCGCTTCCTGTACCTCTTCCGTGGATTCCGGACGGATCACCAGACCCGGCCGAGCACCCCGGAAATAACCGGATGTGTACCGGGCGTATCCGCGATCTTTCGGGAACAGGCTCCGCCCGGCGATCCGTTCCGGGAGCGGGTCATCTCGGAACACCCGGGCCTCAGAAAGCGCAGGAGCGGAAGACCCCCCGCGGCGGGCCTTCTCAACGCGCTCTCGGATACGCGGCGCGGTGTCCTGCGCGAACTTCCGGACCTCCTGCTGGTCATCGGAACCCATGATGAACACGCTGATCCCGTGCTCGATCGCGAGCTCCGCCATGTCGTCCGCGTCATACTGCGGAGTCACGTTCATCAGGCGGGTAACATCCCGAGGGTCACGTCCGGTCTTCCGAGCAGACTCGTCGATGATTCGATTGCCACGCTCGATATCACCCGGCTTCATCCATGGCAGGCTCGGCAGCCACCCGTCTCCCTTCCGGCCGATGATTCGCTGCATGCGGGGCTTGTATGCACCGACCCAGATCGGTATGTCATGCGCCGGCGCCGGACCCCGCGCCGCCCCGGAAACACGGTGATACTTTCCTTCCACATGCAGGGGTGCCTGCGTGCTCGTATCCCAGAGGCCCCGGATGATATCCAGCGCTTCATCCAGACCGCTCACCGCTTCCGCCGGAGTCAGCAACGGTGCGCCCATCGTCGCCATCGCATCGAAATACCCTCCCGTACCGATCCCCAGCTCGAGCCGACCATCGCTGAGTCGATCCAGGCTCGCCAGCGCACGGGCGAGCACTGCCGGCTGCCGCAGCGGCAGATTCAACACATTCCCCGACACATGGATCTTCGAGGTTCGGGCAGCGACCCACGCGATCAGCGTCCACGTGTCCTGGAAGTCCGCCTGATACGGGTGGTCCTGGAACGTCACCAGGTCCAGGCCCAGCTCTTCGCCGAGCATGGCCATGTCGACGGGATGCCGCGGTGACGCAGCGATCGGAGTCACGAAGCTGCCAAAGCGCAGCGGGTGGAGGTAATCAGTCATGCATCCAGCATCCGCGCATGCATCGTGCTTGACAAACATCAGGTAACCTACTTATCTTTGGTGCGTGGCAGGCATCGAAAAGACAAGGCAACGCCAGCCGTTGCGCATCGACGACGAGGAATGCCGGCGACTCGCGGCCGTGATAGAGATCGTCGGCAAACGCTGGTCCAGCGGCATCCTCCTCGCTCTCGGGATGGGTGCAGAGCGCTACACCGAGATCGAGCGACGCGTCCAAGGGCTCTCCGGGAGGATGCTTACCGTCCGGCTCCGCGAACTCGAAGACGCCGGACTCGTTGAACGCACCGTAGAACCGACCACCCCCGTCAGCATTCGATACCACCTATCGGAGAGGGGAATGGAACTCCTGCGATCGCTCCAACCGATGGCACACTACGTTCGACGCTGGGAACCACCGGCAGACGAGACAACGCCGCATTAAGACGATGTCATTTCGCGAGCACTCGGCAGCGGAAAGGTGAGGCGTAGCGCAACTCGAAAAGCTTCGCTCCTCCGCGAGGAGAGAGCTCTGTCCAAATATCTCTCGGAAAACAAGAGTTTTTTGAGACAGTCGACCAGTCCGAGAGCGACGAACCGGGCGGAGAATCTCATCCGAAAACTGGCGGATTCGCTCGTGTTTGCCGCCGCACAGCACCCGAGCACAGCTCTGATGGCGATCGGTCGCTCGGCTCGAGTCAGGCTTTGTTCCTGGTCGAGCTCGCGGCAATCGCTGTCAGCTTCCCCCCTCGACCGAGCGCCCGCCTTGCGGAGCAGATTCGACACATGGAACTTGACGGTGTTGTCGCTGATTCCCAGTTGATCCGCGATCGCACGATTGCGCGCTCCCGATGCCACCAGGCGGAGCACGTCGCGCTCCCGCGGGCTGAAGTCCGCCGAGTCCTCGAGCGGCTCCGCTTCGGCCGGAGGGTCGAGCGGCAGCCGAATGTCGAGGGATGTCCCCCAGCCTGTCGTCGACGACACCTCCAGGTCGCCGTCGAGAGCAGTGACACGTTCGGCGATGGGCCTGAGCGCGTCGTCGTGGGCGCTGATCTCCCCCTGACCGTCGTCGCGGATGCCGATGAGTAGATTGAGCCCATCGCAATCCCAGTGGATGCGCACCCGTTTCGCCTCCTCCTGGTCGACGAGCGCGAGCACCGCGCTGCGAACGATCGCGCGAGCCGCATGCGCCACCTCCCCCGGCAGCGCACGCCCGCCGGTCGGCGGTTCGACGAACTGTACGTCCAGGCCGCCGAAGCGTGCGAGCGGACGCAGGTCGGAACGGAGCCGGGCGAACGCCCCAGCCACCGGCTCCAGCATGGTGCCCAGCTGCTGGTCGGTCGTGCTGCGCAGCTCGATCAGGGCAGCGGATGCCAGATCGAGCGCCGTCGCGCGGCTTGCGCGGTCGTCCAGTCGCGTCGAACGAAGCACGGCGAGAATCGACTCGAGCGTCACAGCATGCCGGTCAGCCTGTTCGGCCACCGCCTGGGCGTGCTCGAGCTGAAACCTCCGAGAGACCGGGCCCGGGTCGTTGTTGTTGCTCACCGCTTCAACCTACCCGGCCAACCTGTACCTACCACAATGGGTAGGGTCACTCCACGGCCGGGCGGGCCCGTCGCTACCGCAACCCGGCAACCATGGATACATGACTGCTGAGAACACCGACGCATCGACGCCCTCACAACTCGGCGTGACGGCATCCCTCTCCCTCATCCTCGATGAACTCAGGGCGACGACCACCGAGGTGACGAAACACCGAGGAGACGACCTCGACGACCTCGCTGACACCCTCGCGACAGCCCGGCGGATCTTCGTGCTCGGGGCGGGCCGATCCGGCATCGCCCTGCAGATGACGGCCATGCGCCTGATGCACCTCGGCCTGACCGTACACGTCGTCGGCGACGTGACCACGCCGGCGATCGGCCCTGGAGACGTGCTGCTGACGGCAAGCGGCTCCGGAACGACGACATCGATCGTTCGCGGGGCGGATGCCGCGGTGAAGGCTGGTGCGAACGTCACCGTTCTCACGACAGCCAAGGAGTCACCGTTGGCCGCGCTCGCCACGGCCGTTGTGATCGTGCCGGCCGCAAAAAAGCTGGACCGCTCAGGCACTGCTTCTGCGCAGTATGCGGGCAGCCTGTTCGAGCAGACCGTCATGCTGCTCGGCGACGCCCTGTTCCACAGCCTCTGGTTGCGTTCCGGGCGGAGCGCAGACGAGCTCTGGCCCCGGCACTCGAATCTTGAATGACACCACCGCCGCGCATCCGCGAAGGCTCGCACCACAACCAGAAAGAGACACCATGAAGCTACAGTTCGCCATGGACACCCTGACCACCGAAGCAGCACTCGAGCTGGCCGCTGCCGCAGCGCCGCATGTTGACATCCTCGAACTCGGCACACCGCTCATCAAGAGCGCTGGGTGTGCAGCCGTCACCGCCGTGAAGGCTGCACACCCAGACAAGATCGTTTTTGCCGACCTCAAGACGATGGATGCCGGCGAGCTCGAGGCCGATGTCGCGTTCGCCGCGGGCGCTGACCTTGTCACCGTTCTCGGCGTCGCCGGCGACAGCACCATCGCGGGAGCGGTGAAGGCCGCGAAGAAGCATGGCAAGGGCATTGTCGTCGACCTGATCGGTGTTGCCGACAAGCCGGCCCGTGCCCGCGAGGTCGTCGCCCTCGGCGCCGAGTTCGTCGAGATGCACGCCGGGCTCGATGAGCAGGCCGAAGAGGGCTTCACGTTCGCCACGCTCCTGCGTGATGGAGAAGCATCCGGTTCGCCCTTCTCGGTCGCCGGTGGTATCAACGCGAGCACCATCGCTTCCGTCCAGGCATCCGGCGCCCAGGTCGCCGTCGCCGGCGGAGCCATCTACGGCGCACCAGACGTCGGAGCCGCTGCCGCGGAATTGCGCGCCGCGATCGTCTAGAGCGAGTCTCGTCAGCGCCGGGTCGACACGACAGCCGTGTCGAACCCGGCGAGGACGTCGAGGATCTTCTCGGTCACCAGATCATGGACCTCTGACGCCCATTCGCAGTTGCGGTGCTCGCGGAGGAGCCAGTCCATGGCGTCGGCTTCGGTCATGCCGACGTCGTCCCAGTTCACCCCGGGGCTCGCGAACGTTCCGGGGAGCCCGGTCTCCTCGTTGATGAGGACGGCACCGATGCGGATATGCTCCTCTGCGCCCGGTGGCGTCCACAGAAGTTCCGCTTCACCGTCACGGTCCTCGGGGTGAAGGTGCACCCCGTCACCGTTTCCGGTCCAGATCTGAGGTTCAGGGTGGCCGGGTGATTCGACGCGGAAGATCTTGAAGTCGTTTTTGCTGACCCCCGCGAGTTCCTCCGGCGCCATGCCGACGCCGGAGAACGGTGCGAATGTCGCGCCGGCTTCGAACAGGTCGATCGCGTCGAAGAGATCGTCCTCGACGAACGCCAGGCACGCGTGCGCTTTCGCAGCGAACTCCGCCGCCCACAGGAGAAGAGCCTCCGTTGTCGGGTCATCCCACGGGGTCCCGTCGAGTGGCGGGCCGTCGTGGCCGCCGACATGCAGGTGCCAGGCCACGTCGTCGTCAACCACTTCCAGGTGCATGGCGATGTCACCGATCTCGACGAACACGAACGTGGCTTCGTCTTCGTCGTCCCATCGGGCGTGGAGGTGGGGCTGCGGCAGCGACGCCGGGTACCGCCATTGCGTGTCGGGGATCTCCGGCAGCAGGAGCTCGGTCTCGAGCATCACTCGGCGGGTGTCGTTCTCGGGTTCCATCCGATCATGATCGCAGGCGTAGCTGGCATCGCGGAACCGAAGCCGTGCTGACGATGAAGGCGATGCCTCACCCCAGGTGCTTGATCGTCGGGCCACATACGACGGGGAACGTCGGGCACGTCGCCATCTAAGCTTGCCCTGGTGCCCACGGAAGGAACCTCAATGAGCATGGAAGGCGCGGCCTGGAGCTCGCTGTACAAGATCTCTACCGCCAGGGACGGCAAGCACGGCTTCTCCCGTGAGTCCGTGCGGCGGATCATGACGTTCGCGGTGCCCTACCGGTCCAAGCTGCTGATCTTCATCACCCTTTCCACCGTGGGAGCTTTCCTCGCGGTCGCGACGCCGGTCCTCGCCGGCCAGGTGGTCGACGTCATCGTCGGTGGGGGCGCGGTCACCACGATCGTGTGGCTCGCCGTCGTCATCGCCCTCGTGGCCGTGGCCGACGCCGCCGTGTCACTCGTGACGCGCTGGTACTCGGCGCGCATCGGCGAAGGCGTGATCCTCGATCTCCGCACCGCCGTCTTCAACCACGTGCAGAAGATGCCGATCGCGTTCTTCACCCGCACGCGGACGGGTGCCCTCGTGAGCCGCCTCAACAACGATGTGATCGGCGCTCAGCAGGCCTTCAGCGGCACGCTGTCCGGCATGGTCACGAACCTCGTGGCGCTGATCCTCACCCTGATCGTCATGCTCAGCACGTCCTGGCTCGTGACGGTGCTCGCCGTGATCATGCTCCCCATCTTCCTGATACCCGCGCGCCGCATGGGCAGCCGCCTCGCCGCGCTGCGCCGTGAGGCCGCCGATCACAACTCTGCCATGAGCACGCAGATGACCGAGCGCTTCTCGGCGCCAGGCGCCACCCTCGTCAAGCTGTTCGGCCGGCCAGACGAGGAGGCTGAGGAGTTCCGCGTCCGCGCCGCCCGCGTCCGCGACATCGGGGTGCGGACCGCGATGCTGCAGTTCGTCTTCTTCACCGCACTGATGCTCGTCTCCGCTCTCGCCCTCGCGCTCGTGTATGGGCTCGGCGGTGCCCTCGCACTCGGCGGCCAGCTGAACACCGGTGACGTGGTCACCCTGGCGCTCCTCCTCACCCGCCTCTACGCGCCGCTGACCAGCCTCGCGAACGCACGGGTGGAGATCATGAGCGCGGTGGTCAGCTTCGAGCGCGTCTTCGAGGTGCTCGACCTCGAGCCGCTCATCCAGGAGAAGCCGGATGCCGTCGCCGTGCCCGAAGGCCAGGTGGCCGTCGAGTTCGACAACGTCCGGTTCGCCTACCCGTCCGCAGACAAAGTGTCCCTCGCCTCCCTCGAGGAGGTTTCTACGCTCGATACCCGCGGCGGCGAGGAGGTGCTGCACGGCGTGTCCTTCAGGATCGAGCCGGGGCAGACCGTTGCCCTCGTTGGTACGTCCGGGGCCGGCAAGTCCACGATTGCGCAGCTGCTCTCGCGACTGTATGACGTCGACAGCGGCGCCGTGCGCCTCGCGGGAACGGATGTCCGCGATGTCACGTTCGCCTCCATGCGGCACACCCTGGGCATGGTGACGCAGGACGGCCACCTGTTCCACGAGACCATCCTCTCCAATCTGCGCCTCGCGAGGCCGGAGGCATCCGACGATGAGGTCTGGGATGCCGTCCGGCGTGCGCGGCTCGAACCGCTCATCCGGTCCCTGCCGGACCAGCTGGACACGATGGTGGGCGAGCGTGGCTATCGATTGTCCGGGGGTGAGCGCCAGCGGATGACCATCGCGCGGCTCCTGCTCGCTCAGCCGCGCGTCGTCATCCTCGACGAGGCGACGGCGGCGCTGGACTCGACGTCTGAGGCTGCCGTGCAGGCGGCGCTCAGCGAGGCGCTCGAGGGGCGGACGGCGATGGTGATCGCGCACCGCCTCTCCACCATCCGCAGTGCGGACATGATCCTCGTTGTCGAGGACGGCTCGATCGTGGAGCGCGGCACGCACGAGGAACTGCTGGCTGCGGGTGGGCGGTACGAGGAATTGCACCGGACCCAGTTCGCCGTGCAGAAGAATGTTGCGGCCGATGAGGAATCGCTGAGCCGCACTAGTTGACTCCCAGAGCGATCCGGTTGTGCGCGGCCTGACCAACGAGCCCTCCCGACTAAAGCGAGGGGTCCGAATCGTCGAAGTGTTCGCGGTTGCGGGCAATCGTGTTCTGGTTTTCGCTGACCCAGTCGCCGACCGCCATGGCGACATGCTGGAGCGACCGGCCAAGAGTCGTCAGTTCGTACTCGACGCGGGGCGGGACTTCGGCGTAAATGGTCCTCGTGATCAGCCCATCGCGCTCGAGGGCGCGCAGGGTGACGGTCAGCATCCGGCGGGAGATGCCCGGGATGATGTCGGCGAGTTCGGAGAACCGTCGCCGCTCGTCGCCGAGCACCCCGATGACGAGCAGCGTCCACTTGTCGCCGATGCGTGACAGCAGGGAGCGAAACAGGGCGGGGTCCGTGCTCGTACACAGCTCCGCCATGGACGGCATGGACTGGGCGAGACGCTCCTGCAGAGCGTCAGCCTGGTGCTGCGGCTGCATCCGGTACTCCTTCGGTTACTTCCGGGTAACAGGGGATCGTTTGCGGTAACGGGCACCCGGTGTGCAGAGTTACTTCCGGTAACTATAGCCGGGTCGCCGACCCGGCTGCCATTCAAAGGAGTGTCATGTCTCTGTTCCGCCTGGATGCCAGCATCCGCACCGAAGGTTCCACCAGTCGTGCTCTGGGCGACATCGTCGAAGCCGAATGGCGCGCCACACACCCCGACGCCACAATCTCCCGACGCCACATCGGCACCGAGCCAATGCCTGCCACGGCCTGGGCCGACGCCGTCTCCGCCCCCTGGACCCCCGAAGACAACCGATCGCCCGAGCAGGCCGCGGCCCTCGACCTCGCAAGCACGCTGACCGACGAGCTGGAAGACGCCGACGCGCTGCTTTTCGCCGTGCCGCTCTACAATTTCGGAGTCTCGCAGCACTTCAAGTCCTACGTCGACCTCGTACTGACGGATCCCCGCATGGCGCCAGGAGCGACTCCGGTCACAGCGGGTAAGCCTGCAGTGCTCGTGACGGTGCAGGGCGGCAACTACTCCGCCGGCACGCCCAAGGAAGGTTGGGACCACGCGACGGCATGGATGCGCCGCATCCTTGAGGAGGTCTGGCAGCTTGACCTCGAGGTCGTCACCCGCGAATTCACGCGCGTGGGCGTGAACCCTGCCCTCGACCAGTTCACCGACCTGGCCGACGAGATCAAAACGCTCGCTGAAGCCGAAGCCACCCGGCACGGGCGGACCCTCGCCTCCCTCCTGCACGCCGCCTGATCGTGGACCGCCCCCTCGAATTCGGCGCGTTCATCACGCCGAGCAGCCTCAGGCCGCGTGCCGTCGTCGAGCTGGCCACGCATGTCGAACGGCTGGGCTTCGATATGGTGACCTTTCAGGATCACCCGTACCAGCCGTCGTTCCTCGACACTTGGACGCTGATGTCGTACGTCGCCGCGCAAACGGAGCGCATCCGCATCGCCCCCAACGTGCTGAACCTCCCGCTGCGGCCGCCCGCCGTCGTTGCCCGCGCAGCCGCGAGCCTCGACCTGCTCTCCGGTGGTCGTTTCGAGCTCGGGCTCGGCGCCGGCGGGTTCTGGGATGCCATCGAGGCGATGGGCGGCGACCGCCTCACGACCGGCCAGTCCGTAACGGCGCTCGAGGAGGCCATCGAAATCATCAGAGGGATCTGGGATACGGATGCTCCCGGCGGCGTTCACGTGGAAGGCCGGCACCACCAGGTGTACGGCGCTCGGCGTGGGCCGAGCGGTGCACACCCGATTCCGGTGCACGTCGGGGCATACAAGCCGCGCATGCTCGCCCTCACCGGCCGCCTCGCCGACGGCTGGATGGTCGGGCAGCCATTTCTGACCGCTCCCATACTGGCCGAAGCGAATCGGATCATCGACGACGCCGCAGTGGCAGCAGGGCGAGTCCCCGACGACGTGCGGCGCATTCTCACGATCATCCCCACCCCCGGACGACGCCCGCGCGATTGGGCCGAGGAACTCGCCGGGCTGGCCCTCGACGACCGCATCAGCTTGTTCATCGTCGCCAGCGACGACCAGAAGGTGCTGCAGGAGTTCGCCGAAGAGGTGGCACCAGCTATCCGTGAGCAGGTCGCCGTTGCGGCCTCTCCACCTGTGCGCGACCAGATGGCCGACACAGTTCTGGCCGCGGCACCGCGGAACGCTACCGCTCTCGCCCGACGGCGCGCGGGGATCCTCTACGACGACCTTCCCGCCGGGCTGGCCGCTGTTGAGCCCGGCGACACCGACTACCGCGACGTGCGCTCGACCTACATGCGTGGTGGCTCACCCGGGATCGTGCTGCAACCTGCCGACGTCGGTCAGGTCGTCGACGCGCTCGCTTTCGCCCAGCGGCATCCTGACCTGCCACTCGCACTGCGCAGCAGGGGGCACGGTTTCAGCGGCCGCAGCACGAACGTCGGGGGCGTCGTCATCGACCTACGGCACCTCAACGAGATCACTGTGCTCGACACAGAACGGCGACTGGTGCGGATCGGTCCCGGTGCGAGCTGGATGGAAGTCGCCACTGCCTTGGACCCCTATGGGTGGGCGCTTTCCAGCGGCGACTACGGTGGAGTCGGCGTCGGAGGGCTTGCGACGGCTGGTGGCATCGGCTGGCTGGGCCATGAACACGGGCTGACCATCGACCACCTGGTCGCTGTGGAGCTGGTGCTCGCCGACGGCGAGGTCGTGCGGGCTGACGCCGACCACGACCCCGACCTGTTCTGGGCGGTGCGTGGCGCCGGCTCCGCACTGGGGATCGTCACGGCGTTCGAGTTCGTCGTCGAGCCGGTGGGCGAGGTCGCGTTCGCGCAGCTGACCTTCGATGCCACCGACGTGGCCGGCTTCCTCGAACGATTCGGCCGAGCCGTAGAGGCCGCACCGCGCATCCTCAGCGCCAACCTCATGATGGGCGGAGGGCGTCGCGGTGAGCAGCGTCAGGCATCGGTGCTGGCCCTCGTCAACTCCGGCGACAGGGACGAGATTCTTTCAGTCCTGCAGCCTCTCGCCGACATCGCACCGTTGCTCGCGCAGGACGTGCGCATCCAACGCTATAAAGACGCGATGGTCGCCTCGACCGAACCACACCGCGGCCAGGGTGAGCCCGTGTCGCGGTCGATCCTCGTGGACCACCTCACGCCCGAGCTGGTCCGCGATATCCGCTCCCTGCTTGACGCTGGCGCCGCATACGTTTTCAGCATCCGTTCCGCCGGCGGAGCTGTGAGTGACATCGCCACGGATGCCACCGCGTACGCCGGACGCGGTGCGAACTTCGCCGTGGTCGCGCTGGGGGCAGACGGCGATGAGCTCGACGCCGCCTGGGCCCCGGTCGAGACGCACGCCGTCGGCGCCTACCTGAGCTTTGAAACCGACCTCAATGCACGGCGACTTCGGCTGGCGTTTCATGAGGCGACGCTCGATCGGCTGCGTTCGATCAAGCGTCGAGTCGACCCGGGCAATGTCTTCCGCGACAACATCGACCTGAGCAGGCTGGGCTGACCAGTCGTCGTTCGTGTTGCTAACCACACGGTGCGTGGCCTATCCCCCGGATGGTTCTCGATGGATGAATCAAAACCGAAACGAACGACGTCTCGTAGACCCTCGAGTTTCCGGGACATAGAGGTTCTGCTTATGCGATTCGAACCCGCGACCCCTTGGAGGTTCAGAGCGGTTTCTGGACCACACTTAAATGTCACCGGAACTCGCGGATTCCCTTGTATCTACAGGGAACCGGGCGGTTCACTGCCTTCGATTGTACGCGGACAAATCCGGTCGGGCACGGTTGTTTTTGATGGGTAAATGATGGGTGTCCGTGCTTTCGACCTCGGTAGCTCGCTTCCCCCACTGGCACATCTGACCGATGTCCGGGCTGTCACAGATCCTGTCCGAAGCGGATCGTCTCGCAGGCATCGCTGAGGCCTCGAATTTTTTCGATGACGGTTCTCAGCGTTTTCGCTAGGCCGCACGAGAGCGCAGCGACCCCTGCGACTCAGTTCGACGTGGCGGACCAGCTGCACAAACTCGGTTCGCTGCGGGACGCGGGCATTCTGACAGATGAGGAGTTCGCCACGAAGAAGGCAGAACTGCTGGCACGGCTTTGACAACCTTCGGCGCTACACGACGCCCGCCCAGACCAGGGAGCGGTAAACAATCCGGGGTGTTGTACCATTCGAGCCCGGTACTACCCTCGGCGATGCGCCGCTGAATCTCGGGATCGTTTTTCCAACCTGCATCTTTATGGCAGAGGTGGCATGACGGAAACTCCAACAGTCATGTCATGTGGGCAGAGCGCCACACCGAAGCGCGGTCGCTATCAGCATCCCCGTGGGTGCACCACCGGGCCGGGGAGACCTGCTTACGATCGGTGAGGAAGCCCGAGGATATTGGTCCATCGGTGACGTGTCGAACGATAAGATCGTGGCCTATGACATTTGTGCAATCGGGCCCACCTCCCTCTGCCGCTCAAATGGTGGATCTCTTCGCCGGTCCGGGTGGTTTGGATGTCGCCGCGCGCTGGTTGGGGTTGTCCGTGGCCGGTATCGAGTGGGACGAAAACGCCTGTGCGACCAGGCGGACCGCGGGGCTGGAAACCGTGCAAGGTGACGTACGGGAACACGGTCCGAACGAGTTTCCCCATGCGACGATCCTCACTGGGGGGCCTCCGTGTCAGACGTATACCGTGGCCGGGGCCGGGGCCGGTCGTAAGGCGCTGAACCAAGTCCTGTCTTTCATTGCGCGCATGGTCGACGGGGATGACGTCACCACGGAACTGGCCGCTTTGGATGATGAACGAACCGGGCTGGTGCTGCAGCCGCTGCGGTGGGCGCTGGAGGCCCATCGGGCGGGCAACCCCTACCAGGTAATCGTCTTCGAGCAGGTACCGGCGGTCCTGCCCGTCTGGGAGGCCATGGCGAGGGTCCTGGAGTCACTCGGTTACAAGACCGTGACCGGCATACTCCACGCAGAGGAGTACGGAGTTCCGCAGACCCGCCGCCGGGCGATTCTGATCGCGAACCGATACCGGACCCCCGTACTTCCCGCCCCTACTCACCACCGGTTCAGGAGAGAAGAGGTGAAAGCTTCTAGGAACCGACCTGCGCTGCTGCCGTACCGGAACATCGGCGAGACCTTGGACAGGGCAGAGCCCTTCGTAATGGTCTCCAATTATGGAACCGGCGGTGATCCGAAGGCCCGCGGCCGGCGCACTTCGAAGGATCCGGCTTTTACGGTTACCGGGAAAGTCTCACGAAACCGCGTGTTCTCCGACGAGGGTGAACTCGATCGCCTCAACGTCTCAGAAGCGGGTCGGCTTCAGACTTTTCCCGCTGACTACCCGTGGTCAGGCAAGGACATCTCCCAACAGATCGGTAACGCCATTCCACCGCGTTTGGCGGCTCACGTCTTGGCAGCGGCTCTCGGTCGAGATCTCCCCGCGGATTTCCTCGACACGATGACGAGAACACCATGGACTGCCATGGACGACGAGGCCATACTTGCAGCACAAGATACCGAGGACGCCCACGTCAGTGCTGTCCCGGGGATCGCCCCGGACTCCGGTCCGGATTCGGACTTGGACCTCGATACGGGGTCGGAGCCGAGTTCTGATACAGAGTCGCGACGGTCATCCACTGATATCACCGCCGGTGCAGTCGGCCTCCTGTCGTCACGACTCTGAGCGTCCACTTGGTACCAGGATTCTACTTTCGGATTAGTTTGTGGGACCTCGCCCACCGTGAATCACCGGGACCAGGAAAGCGGGAAGTGGCGGTATGAACCGTGAATCTGATCCCATCGGCGGTGATCCTGTTGTCGTTCATTCGGTCGGTGTCCGGATGTCGAAGCAACGCCGCAGGGACACCGCTCCGGAGTTGCGGTTGAGGAAGTTATTGTTCGCTCGGGGGTTACGCTATCGGGTCGATGCGCCACTTCCCGGGATGAGCCGTCGTCGTGCGGACGTGCTCTTCACCGGGAAACACGTGGCGGTATTCGTCGATGGCTGTTTCTGGCATTCCTGCCCACTCCACGGAACGCTGCCGCGGTCCAACCATGACTGGTGGGTCGCCAAGCTCGAGAAGAACGTGTCGCGGGACCGCGGGACCGATGCCCATCTGTCGGCCATCGGATGGGTGGTCCTTCGCTTCTGGGAGCATGAGGACATGGACTCGGCGGCAGAGGTAGTCGAGCAGGCCCTCCGTGCCGGTGAGCACTAAAGCGCCCCACGGCGCGTGCAAGGGCGGTCCAACGATTGAACGCCCCTCGACCTCATCAGGATCAAGGAATCGGCGTGGGGGAAGGAAACGACGGATGCTTCTGGCGCGGATGCCCGGAGCACGGCACACATCCGCGCGCGAACGCCGACTGGTGGGCCGTCAAGCTCAGATGAAATAAGGTGCGGGACGCTAAGACAGACGACGTGCTGAGATCGGCAGGCTGGCGCGTGCTGCGTTTCTGAGAGCACGAGGACCCTCAGTTGGTGACCGAACTTGTCTGCTCAGTCGTCCAGGCACATGGTGAAACCTGACACTGCCGGGAAGTCTAGGGCGCGCTGAGCTCCCGGACCTCGTCGAGTACGCCCTCCAACAGCCCTGGGAAGTCGCGCCCGCCAAGTATCAATTGACGGTCAAGCAGTCTGTTTGCGGTCTCGCACGACGTCTCGCTCACAAGCGAGCACCCGTGGCATGCCGACAGATTGAGGCTCGAGGCACCCTGCCTGTCGCTCTCGATGCAGACCGGATCGTTTGAGCAGACATCGGCGTCATCGATTGCTGCGAGAAGCAATGGAACCAGCTGGTCGGGGTCACCGAGCCGAACGAGACCGCCCAGCGTGCCCTGCGCGTCACCCGCAGCCGTATAGATCAGCACTCCGGCCGTGCGGTCAGGACGGGTGGAGCTCGCGTAGATCCGTTCCTGAAGCGAGGCAGACGAGTACCCAGACGCATACGCTAGGCGGCGAATCAGCAGGTGAGCGATCGTGTGGAGGGCAACGAAACGCGCCTCCGGGACGTCCAGTCGACTTGCCCAGGGCGTCTTCGATCGCCGGTCCAGCAGGATACCGGCCCGTGCACGGACCGCTGCGTGCTGCTCCCACTCAGCGAGGAACACCTCGCTGAACTGGAGGAAGATCCCTTCCCCGTACATCTCGATCGCGGGAAGTGTTGGCTTGCGCTTGCCCTTGAGCGACAGATCGGCCGGAATCATCTCGGCCTCAGCGGAGTACCGGCGGAAGCCCTTGAGAGCTCTGACCTCGCGCACTCGCCGAACCTGGCCGACCGCGGTCAGCCGTTCAGCCAGTGTCGCGGGGATGCCAGAACGATCGGACGTAGACCACGAGTCGACGACGAATTCGCCCTCGCTATTGTCACGCCCAGGCGTTCCGAGCTTCTTGAGGAAAGCCGCCCACTCGCCATCCTTGAGATCTGCAAGGACATCGTCGTGCGGGTTGCCGCCCGCGGCTGCCAGGCTGAGGACGTCCTCGGCCGCGGCACCGACTTCGTCGGCGATCCAGCCCGCGATCATCTCAGCCTTGGGCCCACCGTTGTCATCGACAACTCGACCGAAGTCAGCATGTGCGCGGATGGCGTCAGCGACCGCGATCGACTGCGGCTTCTCTTCGGGGATGTCGAGTGCGGAGATGCGTTCCGCTATGTAGTTGCCCGTCGCGCCCCGCTGGACGGCAACAAGTGCGTGCTCGCAGGCGTCATCCTGCCGTGGGTCCTGCCATGGTTGGGTGCCCTTGCACCGGATGCCGTCATGGGCAAGTGCTTCCCTGCTGACCAGGTCCGACATAGGGCGGGAACGCTTGCAGCCGCCGCATTCCACCCGAAGGGCCTTCAGACCCTCACCGTGCTTGGCCGAACGAACGAAACGTAGTTCCTTGTACGCCCGGCAGTGACGGACCGCCTCGGTAACGCCAGCGTCGCGTCCGCGGTGGGCCCACATGAACCAAGGAATGTCCTGGAGGTGGCTACCCATTTCGCAGACGGCGACATATCGCATCGGGACGAGCATGCCGTCGCATTCGCACTTGTTGGTCCACTTGCCCCGGTCTTTGCCGCTTCGCTGCGAGAGCCCGGAGCACCGCTCGCAGAATCGCCAAGCTGGAAAGCGCCAGTACAGCAGTCCCGCAGTGTCCTTGCCCGTGCGTCCTGAGTGGGTGGGTGCCTCACGAAGCACGCTGGGACCGAGCCGCTCGACGAGTCGCGCGCAGTGGATCTCGGGCGCGTGGCGCTCGTCCCACCACGAAGTGTCGGGTGCGATCAACGACTCCCCTCGAATGTCTACGACTGCGCCGACGCCGAACGGCGACACGGTCTCCGACAGTCGCAGGTCATGTTTGATCCGTTGCACTGGACCCCTCCTCGTATGGCTCCCGCACCTCGACGGCAACGTTGGGTTCAACCGAGCGCATCGAGTCGGCAACCAGCCAACCTTCGCCGGACTGCCCGAACCGCTTCAACAAGGCGGAGTCGTCCGCCTTGGCACGGTCGTACAGGAGGCTCTCGCCGGCCTCGCGAGCAGCGCGTGCGCGGCGGTCCCACTGGTTGAGCAGCGTGGTGATTCGCTCGCGCGTCTCTGAAGTCTCGACGGCATCCGCCCTCTCTACCCCCGCCAGAAGCCCACTGACCAGCATGTCAACCAAGGCGCGTTGGGCGGAATTGTTGAGGTCGAAGTCCCTGGCGGCGTCGTTGGAGGACAGACCGGGTCCGAGGTGACGAATCAGTGCTACTAGGGCACCGGCGAGCGAGCGTTCGCGCGACGCCAGTGACCAGGGAGTGACGCTCGTCGGCTCGACACTTCGGTAGAGGGCCTCGTGGTAGCCGCGGAACGTCTCGAAGTGGGAACGATCCCTCGCCCGGTTGGAGCGGAACAGCGTGGTGACGACTCCGCGGACCTTGCCTCGTCCGACACGGCTGGTCGCCTGGATGTACTCGGACGTGGTCCTGGGCTGGCCGACCATCAGCATCAGCGCGAGTCGTGGGATGTCGATGCCGACTGAGAGCATGTTCGAAGAAAGGACGACATCGACGGCCTGGTCGGACTCGTCGGCGCTCCGGCGCAGTTCGCGGAGGTCGTTCGGCAACTCTTCTGGTCCGCGTCGGCTTGTCAGCTCAAGTACGCGCCCGGCGCGAACCGTGCGGAGTTCGTGCTCTAGACGCTCGGCTCGAGGCTCGAGGCGGGCGTTGACGTCGTCGACCACCAAGGTCCCTGTGCGCCCCAGCTCCCGGAGGCTGTTGTGGTACATCACCGTGGTCCAGTAGGCGTCGAGGCTCGTCCCCGCATCCGGATGTCCCCGGAGCATCTCAGGGATCTCGATCAGTGGGGCTGACGCCGAAACTGTTGCCGACATCTGCGAAAGCGCCTGGGGCATCAGCCCGAGGTAAAGGCGACCTTCACCGCTCGTGACCGGCCGAGAGAAGAATGTCGTGTCATCGTCAAGACCGGAGGGCGGGTACAGCGCGACCCGCCTGCCGTACAACCCTTGGACCTGCTCGTCCGAGGCTCGGATCGTCGCGGTCGACGCAACGATCTTCGGCGTCGAACCGTTCGCGGCGAGCAGCATCTGGATCACGGCGTCGAACACTGCAACGGTCGTGCCGAGGGGCCCCGAAAGCAGATGGAGCTCGTCTTGGATGATCAGCGACGGCTGCTGGAACGCCGTGTTGAGGCCGAGTAAACGGCCAGCTTCGGGGCGGAACTGGAGTCGAGCGAACTTGTCGACCGTCGCAAGCAGGATGGTGGGTGGCTCCTCGTAGAGCAACTCGTCGACGACGCACACGGGGATCTCGTCGGCAAACTCGCACGACGAGTTCACGCAGTGGATGACGATGTCGCGACCAACCATCCGAACGCCATACTCGTTAAGGCGGGGAGACCGGACGCGGGGAAGAAGAGGTGTGGCGCACCAAGGGCAGCTTTCCACCTGGAACTGGTTCGCCTCTTCGGGCCGCGCGGCCTTGCGAAGCCGATCGAGAGCAGACTTTGCATCCTTGCGCGTCCCGGGAGTCACTTCATTACCGACCCACAGTCCGATCGAGAACGGTGTCATGTGGTTTGCGCGCGGGTCACCGATCCTGTCGGCACGACGGAGCAGCTCCATCGCACAGACGAGCGAGGCAGCGCGCTGGAACTGCTGAGAGGTGAGCAGTCGCAGCGTGTAGCGGGTCAATATCGCAGTGCCACCACCTGCCGGGCCGTCTGAAAGTCGTCTGCGGAAGATCTCGATGGCTGCGAGCCCAAGATAGGCCTCAGTCTTTCCGCCGCCGGTCGGGAACCAAATCAGGTCGACAAGCCCCCGCTCTTTGTGCTTGTTGTCCACGGTGGATGCGAGGGAGACGAGGAGGAAACCCAGTTGGAAGGGGCGCCAACTCGGCTCCGGCCGACTGCCGTCGCGGTTGAAAACTGCTTGCTGCATCTGTAGGCGCATCGCGGCCATGGCGAGAGAGAATGCCGTCCGAAGGGTGACGTTGCGCTCGTCTCCGAGCAGGTCGAGAGACTTGATCATGCGCGTGAGCGCTTCTTCCGACCGGCTGACGATCCGACCAGCGACCTTGCGATCTTGGCCGAACGAACCAACCCGGCCCTTCTGCGCCTCGACCCACACCCCGAACTGACGAACGAAGGCCCGCAGCGATTCGAGAACTTGATCGGCGTTCTTGTCGAGCGTCGCTAGATGCTCGAGACGCAGGGCGTCCGCTTCTCGGGTTCCGTCCTTGAATCCAGTTGTCTCGACGTCAGGGATGACAAAGTGTGGGACCGGATCGAGGCGAACCTCGCTGCACGCGCCGTCGGAGACGGTCCAGTCGGCAGCCATGCCATGTCCGACGGCGTATACCTTGCGGTTCCTGAACCTCAGACGGAGCTCCGCGGACTCGTCGTTGACGTCGAAAGCGCGCCGCGTGTCATACTCGCGGATCGTCCCAGCACCGGTCGGGGAAACTGCGAGCGCAACCTGGTACAGCATGCTGGTGGCGTCGAGACGGTCATCGCCGGTCGATGGAGCCAGCACGCGTAAGTGAACAGTGACAAGTCTTGCGTCTCCAAAGTGCCGCCAACGGCTGCCGACCTCGATTGGCACGTTACCCACAGACTGTTCATGTATGCGACGGTCAGGTGAAAGCGTCAGATCAGAGATCGCAAAGGGCGTTCGACGCCAGCTCGGCGGTCCGTCGCCTTCGATGGCGGCGTACGTCGCGCCAGCGACAGTGCACGCGACCGTGTCGCTGTCGGTGATGAAGGAGATCGCCGCCGATGACGGCCTCCAGTCCTCGGCGATCGGGACCGCGGCTCCGTTCTCCTCCACCTCACCGTCGAACGCGGTCATCCGGTCGACGTCTACCTCGTCGCTCTCGTGCACGACAGCACCGTCGTCGGCCTCGGGCTCGCGGTCGCGCGGGAACAACATTCCGACGGCGTACTGCCTGTTCGGCGGGTTGTAGATTACCTCACTATCGCCACTGTCCGGACCGACATAGGCCGACCTGAGGTGCGAAAGCACGATCTCCTGCGCACGAGTGAGTGTCATCGGTTCGCCATCTCTTGCCGCACCATCTGCTGAAGCCGTCGTCTGTCATTCTTGGAGAGCACCACGTGCAGGGAGACACGAGCTCGGGTCACCGCGACGTAAAAAGCGGCCATTCCGGACGCGTCGAGAGCGTCGGGCAGGCCACACACGACAACATGCTCAGCCTCCAGGCCCTTCGCGAAGCGAGGACTCGTCACCACGATGCCGCTGACAGTCATGGGTGCCGCGACGGACCGCGGGTCAATCACCCAGATGTCGGCTCTCCGAGCTCCGTCCGTTACGAGCTTGACGGCAATGTCCACACCATCGCTGACTGTGACTTCCTGATCCGTGGTGAGCCACTCCACGCGCTCGCCGTGAACGATTCCTGGATCGCCGACGTCAGCCCTTAGGTACTCCTGCACGACATGAACGATCGCACGCGTGTTGCGGACGTTCAGCGAAAGGTCTACCGTGATCGCCTCGTCGGTGATCAGCTCGGCGACGTCGGAATCGTAGTCGCCGTCGACGTGCGCCTGGTTGTTTGGATCGAGGAACATCCGCCACCGACCGGCCGCTCGGCCGCCGGCAAGAACACCATCGAGGCGGTCCATCGCGTCGGCGGTCATCATGTCCTGTGCCTCGTCGACGAGCACGACGTCATAGGGACCCGAACCTTCAAGGTCCGCGAAAGCAATCACGTCGACATTGCGTTCACCGAGATGCGGTGCGAAATACCGCGAGAGCGACGGTGAACGGAACGTGACGAGCACGGACCTCCCCTGCTCCTCCTCCTGTTTCGCAGCCTCGACAAGGACCAGGGACTTCCCGGTACCTGCTCCTCCGCAGACGAGCACGCGCTGGTTCCGCGCCAGCGCTGCGAGGACGCGGGCCTGGCCGGCCGTCGCCCGGTTCTGCTCCTCGATCACCGCACCCCGTTGTGCGTCGACCACCGGCATTCGGGTGAACTCGCCGAAGAGACGCTCTCGCAGGTCACTCAGCCGCGCGACCTTCTCTCCGCGCGGCGCGTTTCGTGCATCCGCGACCACGGCGTCAAGCGCCGTGGTCAGCTCTAGCGCTGTCATCGAGTCACGAGCCAGCCAGTGCGTGGGCTTCCAGTCGACGGAGCTCGGCGGTGCATCGATGTCCGGCGTGACAACAACGGCCTCGTGCGCGTACCAGCCGACCCCCTGCTCCCTGAGGATGTCGCGGAGAGCGTACCCCGCCGATCGTGCCTGCTCCATCGGGGACGTGCCGAGCTTGTGCCAGTCTCCACGGCGGTCGATGCTGTACCAGATGCCATCGTGCTTGCGCACGCCACCGCCCTTGACCTCGACGACGACGACGGTTCCCCGCCACAGGATCACGAAGTCGGCTTCTGCCTGCTGCTTGTATGCGTGCGAGCGAAGCCCGACCGAGTAGAAGGCAACTGCGTCGCCGTCCGCCTCGACGTCCCGAAGAAGACGGGCGACTCGCCGCTCGGCCTCACTTCGGGACGCTGTTTCGATGTCGGCGAGCGAAGGAACAAGGATCATCCGCGCTGCTCCGCCCAGAGGTCCTCGTAGTCGTGGTAGCCGAGGAAGTCGTTCATCGCGCCCCAGTTGTCGGCGACATCAACGACGAGGCACTCATCCTTGCCGCCGTTCTCCGTTCCTCGCAGGCCGCGGCCTGCCATCTGTATGTAGGCGCCGGGGCTGAAGGTCGGGCGCGCGATGTAGAGCGCCCTCACACCCGGGGCGTCGAAACCCTGGACGAGGAGGTCGCAGTTGGCGAGGACCTGGATCTCGTTGTCCTGAAACTGCTTGATCACCTTTCGACGCTGTTGCTTGCTGGTCTGTCCGCTAACCGACTCCGCGGCGATCCCCCTGTAGCGCAGCGAGGCCGAGAGAACCTGCGCCGAGAGCACACTCGGAGTGAAGACGAGGACGGGCCATTCTGGGTGTGCTTCAAGCGTCTGGAGGATGTGCTCGACGAGGATCCGCATGCGCTGTTCGTTGCGGCCGATGCGCTCGTATAGGTTCCGGTCGATGAGCTTGTTGGACCTAAGATCGCCAGGCGCGGAGTCGCTGACCTCAAACTCGACGCCGGTCGGCAACACCTCGTGCCTGACGCTTGCGAGTACACCAAGCCTCACGAGTTCCTTGTACGGCTCGTCGTAGGGCAGTGCGAGCTTCGTGCCGAACCTGGCCTTCAGTTCCTTTGTCCCGCTGTGGTCACCGGCTCGCCCCTTGAACGGGGTCGCCGAGAGTCCGACTAGTGGCCTCTCCCAGCTGCGTCCATCGACACCAAGCCACCGCAAGATCTTGGTGTACTGCGACGAACCCGCTCTATGAGCC
Source organism: Mycetocola sp. CAN_C7 (assembly GCF_015752285.1). Taxonomy (NCBI): domain Bacteria; kingdom Bacillati; phylum Actinomycetota; class Actinomycetes; order Micrococcales; family Microbacteriaceae; genus Mycetocola; species Mycetocola sp. CAN_C7. Next base: position 5,157 of record NZ_JADOUY010000002.1, on the reverse strand, counting down.
TCGTCGATGAAGACCGCTGCTGGCTTGCTAAGCCAGTCGTAGTCGCCCCGCCCGATGAGCTGGGCGAGCTGCGCGTCGGTCGCGACAATCACGGACAGCTCGGTGTCTGGTTCCTGAACGGTGTTCGAGCCCCACAGGCGGCCGATCGTAAGCGGTCGTTCGTCGGATAGGTACCGCCAGACAGTCTGGAAGGTCTGAACGGCCTGCTCGCAGAGTTCCTCCGACTGTGCAATCCATAGGATCGACCCCGAAAGCACCTCGTCGACGAACAGCCTGAGGACCGTCTCGGTGGCGACGCGGGTCTTGCCCGCACCCGTCGGCAACTCGACCATCGCCTTCTGCGCAGGACCATTGGTGGACGGTTGCGTCAGGACGGTCCGCAGATCCTCGCTGATCTTCTTCTGGTACGTGTGCAGACGGTTCAACACCACCGCGCCAGGGACGACGAACTCCGGGGGCTGCTTCTGGTTCCGCTGGCCGGCATACTCTGCGCTAAAGCCCATTTTCCGGACCCAGGACGCAGCGGGCGCCGTACCACCCCAGGTTTCCGGAACGTCCGAAAATCCGAGGTCTTCGAACCTGTCTGCAAGGATGCGTAGCGCGTCCGAGCCATAGACCGTTAGAAAGAGATCCGCAACGGGCGTCTCGTCGCCGACCAGGCCCTGCGCCTCAAGCGCGCTCCAAAGTCCGGTAGGAAGTGCTTCCTTCAGGTCGTCGGGGCCGATGTAGTGGTCAAGACGTTCCGCGTCGCTCTCGATGGCCTGGGCCTCATGGCGAAGGAGCTCGAGCTTGTTGTCCTGCCCCGCCTTGCGCACGGCAGCGAGTCGCACGTTGTCGAGGCGAAGGCCGAAGGCGTCATTGACGAACTCGAGAATCCGCTGGTCGTCAGCATCGCTCCTGACGATGAGGTCCTGGCCGTCAAGATGCCAGTCCCGTGGCTGATCCTCTGTGCCGTCCTCTGTGACAACCCGCTTTGCGATAAGCAGTGCCCGAGCCACTTTCGCCGACGTGAGCGCCGCGCCGTATGCCGAGCGAAGGCCGGTGTAGACGTCAAGAACACGTTGGAAGTCTTGCTGGCCTTCGACGACCATTGCGAACGAGAAGCTGTCGGCGAACCGACGGCATCCGACCGTCTCGACGAACTCGTCGACCATGTCCAGATGTACCCTCAGGAACGGTCGCTGCCGGCTCCGAAGGAACTCCTCTTCCTCGTCCGAAGAGGCAAGGAACACCGTCGAGGGCGCATGCGGCTCGACGACTCGCTTGACCCTGGCTGGGATGGTCGATGGCTTTTCGCCGGCGTACCCGGCCTTCGTGGCCCCAAGAACAAACTCGCTCAGAACCGCGTCGTCAACGGACGGGAAGAGATCTGCCTCGAGCATCTCCCGGAGCACGTGCGCCGGCACTGCTTCAAGCTCGTCCGGCAGGGCGAGAGCAACCTGGACCTGGTGGGTGCCTCTGAAGAGCGGAAGGAGTGCACCGAACCGCACAAGCGAAGGTGCGACGACGTCGCCCGGCGCCCTGAACCCTCGCGACGTCGGGAGAAGACCCGCCTGCTGGACAGCCCATCGAGACGGCGGAAGTACTCCGTGCGTGCGCCCGGTGTCGAGATCCTCGACGACCCAACTCCGCTCCGGAAGCTCCAAGAGCGAGGTCGTCCACGACGCGCGCAGCTGTTCCGGCGCCTCAGCATCCCGCAACATCAGCAACACAGAAAACGGTCCGGGTCCTGCCCCAGGACTGACCTCCACCCGTTCGACGGGTCGTTCTCCCGGCCCCCGCCGGTTGTTGAGCGCCTCTACGGTGGCGGCGACGTAAGCCTCGTACTCCGCCTCGTCCTCGAGGGAGAAGTCCTCGACCGGACGCTGAGCGACACCGAGCTTGTGCGCGACCTGGGCAATGGACCGACTTCGGTCGAGAATTTGCGCCGCGAACCGCTCAGGCAAAGTCGCATCGACGTCGATCACCTGCTGTGGCCACGCCCATGCACCGTCACGCGTGGGGACCTTGATCGACGCATTCGAGGCCGCCATCGTCTTGATGGCGATGGGTAGGCTGACGGAGACGACTGCGTCCCAAAGCTTCTCGAGGTCCTCGCCAGCGGGATCAACGGGCAGCGTTGCCAACCGCGCGTTGAGAATCGCCTCCGGGTCAAGGTCACGGAAGCCACGGCTGCGGAGAAGCGCTTCGACCCCATGCTCCGCCAGGAACGCGGGGTCGACGAACACTGCACCGTCGACGACCAGCCCTTCCTCCTGATGGACAAACACGACGCTTCGGTCGTCGAGCGACTTCATGCCGTCGGTCGTGGGAATGACCTTGGCAGATGTGATGCCTTCAAGTGAGAGGTGTCCGAGGACCGTCTTGAGAGCGTTTGCCGACGAGACAGGGTCGTTGCCCTCGGCCCATTCACGGAGCCATGTCAGGAGTCCACGCTTAGGCATACGTTCCATCGCGGCACGGACGTCGCGGGCGCTGGGGTCGGGGTCAGATTCCTGGGCGACCAAGAGGAGATCCCGGAGGCGTGTCGCCCTCTGTGGCGTCTTGTAGCAGTGCCAATGGGGCACATCGTGACCGGTATTGGACGAAATCATCCACCCCTGGTGAATGCTGGGGTCGAAACGAATGGCTGGGTCCAGCGGACGAAGCTCCGATCCGTTGCGCAGGTTGCCAGCCTTGTCAGGTATGTACCGGCTCGTGCCGGCCAAGCTGAGGATGTGTGTCCGCAGCGCGTCACCGGCGAATCCGCGACTCTCCTGGTCACGCTCGCGCGCCGGCAGATAGTCCAGGTGCCCTGCAGGGTCGTCAGAAGTCCGCAGCCTTGAGAGCAGCGGTACGAAGAGCTCCGCGAGGGTCTTGATGATCTCTTGGTTGTATCGGTTCTCGAGCAGATTTGTGCGGTCGTCGTTGACGCTCCACGGCGCATTGAGCAGCGCTCCTACCGAGGTCTTGTCCTGAAGTGGGAAGTACGACCAGAACTGCCCGGAACCCAGTCTGCTGCGCTGAACCGGCACGGCGACCGTAACCTTGACCTTATCGCGAGACACCGCCTCGCCGACTTCGTGGCGTGCTTCTGACGACGGCTCGTGCATATCGCTCTCGACGATCCATTCGTCACCGCTACCGTCGGGGCGCTCGATCCTGAACCTTCTGTCTCCCAGATCGCGAGAGACGTGGCTCGTCTCGAACGGCTCGTCTCCGATGACACGCAGCCGAACTTCGCGGACCGCATCGACGAACAGCAGGAACTCAGACGTGAACCCCTGGATCTCGTCACGCAATCGTTCAAGATTTGTCGCCGCGGGGAGCTTGACAATCGTCGTAGCCCACAACCCAAGTTCCGCGAGCACGGGATCTCGCTCCAGCTCGGTTGCGGCGTCGAGGACCGTGGCGGTCCGGAGTACTGGGTACCGCTTACCGGTTGTGACCTTTGCCATCTCAGTTCGAGCCTTCGGCGAGCTGAACTCAAACGAAATAGAGCGGCTCAACACCTGCGGCGCCTGCGACACAGCGAGCACCGACTTGAATCCGAGGCCGAAGCGTCCGATCTCGTCGCCGCGCTTCTCGCTCAGATACGCCATCGTGACGGCTGTCAGTCCGCTCATGGAGAACGGCCGTCCTGCATTCGCGCAGTAAAGCACACAGTTGGTCGTGTCCAGGATGATTTCTACGCGACCTGAGTTCTCCGCGCTCGTGCCGTCAGCACCCGCCAGAGCGTCGGCGGCGTTCTGTACCAGCTCGAGCAATGTCCGGTTCGCGTAGCCGCCAGTACGGATCGACTCTTCGTGGTTGGCGTGCTCGGACACCAAGTTTGGATGTATTCGGTAGGACTCGATTGTCCGATTGAACTGTTCCTCCACTTCGCGCACGAGCGACGGGTCCGGCTCCCATGACCCGTGGTCGAGCGTCACCCTTGACTGCATGTCCGCGACCGTGCCCCTTCAACGGTTCCACCGCGAGACGAACTTACGGCTTCACCGACTACATCAATCGAGGGTGGACCTCGACTTTTGTCCGGGAAGCGCACTGCAGTGATCGCAGGACTCGGGTGAGAGTCACTCTACAAAGCTGCCCCCACTTTTGCGCCCTGTGATCCTCGTGTCGCGTGCCCCATTTCGGGGGATACAGCAATTAGCCGCTACTTCCCCGCGCGGCGCCGCGTAAACGGATCCTTCGACGCGCCTGGTGAAGGAGGGGCTCGAAGACAACTACCAAACGAGAGCGTCGATGTCGCGACTGCTCCCCCGAATACGGGCTCGCTGATCACGCGCTTCCTGCACGAGGTACCGGGCTGTCCTGATTGCGGCGCGTGCCGCCGCAGCGTCCTGCTCACGAGCACTCGATGCCGAAGCGGGTCCCAGCGGGCGATGTCCTGTGAGTCCGAACCTGTCGCGGCGGGCGGCGACGATCATGTTGGCCTTTTGTTGAGCGTTGACTTTCGCATCCGCGCCCGCACTAGTCACGAGAGGCGCAGGGCCGAATTGTGACCGCCACCTGTCGATCAGTCCTCTCTCTGGCACCTCTGTCGTAATAGCATCTGCGTCGCGCTCCTCGCCGGTTGCGAGAGACGTCAAGTCGATTCGGGCTTTGAGGGCATGTACTTATTGGCGACTGCTGAGATCGCGAGGAGAGCCGCGGCTCCGAGTATTGGCTTGCCCTTCTCCCACGCCCCGGTGCCTGCCTCGGTCAGCGCGTTCTTCCACTGGGGCCACTCCCGAAGAGCGGCGAGCCATTGCGTCGGGTCGAAGTTCTCCCAATCCAGCTCAATGCCCAGCGCGTCACAAAAGGTCTTCACGACTGTCTTCGTGTCCTCGACGGAGCGGATAGCTTTGGGCACGCCGCGCACGTGCAAAATTTTGTTCTGGTTCGCGTTGCCTGCGGCCGTGTCCATTCGCCGTATGAGATCCGCTATGCCTTCGAGCAATTCAGCCTGGTCTTCATGGCGTGCAGCATCTAACGACAATCGCTTGCTGTTCACCTGGTCAGGAGCAATGGCGGCGTAGTACGTCAGCTCAAGAACCGCCAGCTCATCAAGCGCCGCAGTGCAGCGGGCAACTGCGGACGGGTCTGCTGCACGGAAAGGTGACATCTGATCTGGCTTGCCCGGGAGGGCGGCCTGGAAGGATGGCATTGTGCCTAAGCCCTACCCGAGCGAGT